>JACXUV010000002.1 GCA_014763715.1 Rhodobacterales bacterium
CTCGCCAAGGTCTTCGACCGTACCGGTGAACCCGGTATCGCCGCCCGGCATGCCGGAATAGCCGGTCTCCGACACCACTTCGACATTCTCATGCGGCAGCTCGTCCACGAACCGGGATGGCATCACGCTCTGCCAGCGGCCATAGATCTGCCGGTTGGCGACGAAGGAAATATAGGCCCGCTCGCGTGCGCGTGTGATGCCGACATAGGCAAGGCGGCGTTCTTCTTCGAGGCCTTTCAGGCCGCTTTCATCCAGGCTGCGGCGGGAGGGAAACACTTCCTCTTCCCAGCCCGGCAGGAAGACGACCGGCCATTCAAGGCCCTTGGCGGCGTGCAGTGTCAGGATCTGCACCTGGTCCTCATCCGCCCCGCCGGTTGAAGCATCCATGACCAGTTCCACATGCTCCAGGAAGCCCGCCAGCGAGTCGAACTCACCCATGGCGCGGACAAGTTCCTTGAGGTTGTCCAGGCGCGTCTGCGCCTGCGGGCTGCGATCCTTCTGCAGCATGTCCGTATAGCCGGACTCCTCCAGGATCACCTCGGCAAGCTCCGTATGCGGCAGGCCATTGTTCAGACGATCCCGCCACATATTGATCTGGTCGATGAACTGAGTAAGGCCGCGCTTAGCCGCACCTTTCACCTCATCGGTCTGCAACACCATGGGCGTCAGCACGAACAGGCTGCGCCCGTCTGCCCGCGCGTAGGCCTGCAGCTTCGCCAGCGTCGTGTTGCCCACGCCGCGCTTCGGCTCGTTCACCACGCGCTCGAAAGCAAGATCATCATCCGGCGAGCGGATGAGGCGCAGATACGCCATCGCGTCGCGGATCTCTGCCCGCTCGAAGAAACGCGGGCCGCCAATCACGCGGTACGGAATGCCCAGCAGGATGAACCGTTCTTCAAAGGCGCGCATCTGCCAGGACGCGCGCACCAGAACGGCGCAATCCTCATGCTTGCCGCCACCCCGCACCCAGCTTTCAATATCGTCCGCGATCAGGCGGCTTTCCGCCTCGCCATCCCACAGGCCGCGCACCTTCACCTTGGCGGCGTCAATATTCTCGATCGCATTGTCGTCGCCGACATAGAGCGTCTTTCCGAGGCGGCCGCGACGTTCGTGTCCTGATACTCGTCCACCAGGATGTAGCGGAACTTGGACTGGAAGTCCTTCAGCAGGTCCGGGTTCTGCTGGAAGATCGTGATGTTGTGAATCAGCAGGTCACCGAAATCGCAGGCATTCAGCACTTTCAGCCGCGCCTGATAGATCTCGTAGCACTTGATGCCCTTGCCATCCGCAAACTGGAACGCCTCATCTGGCGGCACACGGTCCGGCGTCAGGGCACGGTTCTTCCAGCCATCGATCAGCCCTGCCAGAAAGCGCGGGGTCCAGCGCTTTGGATCGATATCCTCGGCCACGATGATCTGCTTGCACAGGCGAACCTGGTCATCCGTATCAAGAATGGTGAAGCTGGATTTCAGCCCGACAAGCTCGGCATGCTGGCGCAGGATCTGCGCGCTGATGGAGTGGAACGTGCCCAGCCAGCGTAGCCCCTCCCCCGCATCGCCGATCAGGCGCAGGGCCCGCTCGCGCATCTCGCGCGCGGCCTTGTTGGTGAAGGTCACGGTCAGCGTCTGCGACGGCCAGGCGAGGCGCGAGCCGATGATATGGGCCAGTCGCGCCGTCAGCACGCGGGTCTTGCCCGTACCCGCCCCAGCCAGAACCAGCAGAGGGCCCTCCGTAGTCATCACGGCTTCTCGCTGTTCGGGGTTCAGGCCCTTCAGGTACGATGCATCCCCCTGCGGCACGGGCGGGCGCGGGGCAGCCATCTGGCTGATCGAGGGGCGATTCGGATTGGAACTCATCAGGAACATATAGCAGGGATTGGCCATATGGGCAGGGTCGGAGACAGACGTCCCTGCATAGCGCGCCAGGCACAAATAATTGCGTTCTCGTCCAAAACCCTCTTTACTACCGAAAATGGACGGAGGCTTTCCACGTGAAACTTTTCAGCACTCCAGGCATAGCCGTACTCGCCCTTGCCCTCATGCCGCAGCTTGCATGGGCGGCAGCCCCCAAAGATACGGACAAACAAGCCGGGCATCCGGCGGAAAATACCTGCGTGGTCATCGATGACGGCTCTGCCCTTGCTTGCGCAGGCGGAGATCCTGAAGTTGCGGACAAAGCCAGAGCCTGGATGGAAGAGCGCGCCGCGAACCTACGAGCCAAACCCGCCCCCAGCGCAGAAGATGAAGCCCTTCTGCAGGATTACGAGGCCTACCTGTCCGGCCCGGACAAGATCGTCACGATCAAACCCCTGCCCCATTGATCTGCCGCCTCTCATGAAGGCATAGCAAAGCAATGACAGAGAAACTGAACCCCATCGCACGGCTGGACGAGCTGCCGCTTGAGCCTTTCGAACAGGGCGAGCATTATCGCTCGCTCGATGCCGATATTTCGGACCGCTTGGGCCTCACGCAGATCGGCGCGGCGCTCTGCATCGTGCCACCCGGCAAGTCCGCCTGCCCGTTCCATAACCACCATGCCGAAGACGAGATGTTCGTCATCCTTGAAGGCGAAGGCACCTATCGTTTCGGGCCGGACAGCCATGCCGTGCAGGCAGGCGACGTGCTGGGCGCGCCGCGTGGCGGGGCCGCCTATGCGCACAAGCTGACCAATACAGGCAGGGTGCCCCTGAAATACGTGGCCATCTCCAGCAAATCCGACACCGAGATCTGCGAATATCCTGACAGCGGCAAGTTTCTCGCCACCACCCGCCTGCCAGGCAAACGCGCACGCATGTTCCGCTATGTCGGGCGCCAGGAAAGCGAAGTGGACTATTGGGACGGGGAAACCTCTGCCGACTAGCCCACAGCAGCCCCTGTCAGAATTAACGACGCCAGATTAACAACAAAATCAAAAAAGCCCCACCATCAGCGCGCGAGAGTGAGAAGCGCGCCTGTGGCGGGGCTATGATCGGGACGCTGGTGTGACGGGCATCCCAAGGGAGGAGCCGGACACTCCCCTCAATCAGGTATCACCCCTCGCGACGTGGCCGGTCTGGCCAAGTTCGTTCAACGGCCATTGAACGCCCCACCCAGCCCTTGTCTGCCACGCACGGAGGAGGTGGCCAAATCGAAGGCCAGAGCATCCGGGCGCTGCGTATGGCGATCAAGCCATACTTTCCCTCCTAGGGCAACTATTTTTTCTCCCTTTAGTAGAGGGTCGCCAACGCTGCTGCGTCGTAATCACGGATCTCGCTGACGCGGCCTTCCTTCACCTTGGTGGCCCAGTGCGGATCCTGCAGCAAGGCACGGCCCACGGCGACGAGGTCAAACTCGCCACGCGACAGGCGCTCCTCCAGGTCTTCCAGCGAGCGTTGGCCGGAGCCCTGCCCCTGGAACGCACCAATGAAGTCGCCCGACAGGCCCACGGATCCGACAGTGATGACCGGCAGGCCCGTCAGTTTCTTGGCCCAGCCAGCACCGTTCAGGCCATTCTCACCGTCGACTTCCGGGAATTCCGGTTCCCAATAGCGGCGCTGCGAAACGTGCAGGCAATCCACGCCTGCATCGACGAAGACTTTCAGGAACTCTTCCAGCGCCTGCGGCGTGGTCGCGAGGCGCGCGGTGTATTCCTGCTGTTTCCATTGCGAATAGCGCAGGATGATTGCCATATCCGGGCCGACCTTCTTGCGAACTTCGCGGATGATGTCGGCCGCGAAGGTCGCCCGCTCCGGCAGGCTGCCGCCGTAACGGTCAGACCGCTTGTTCATCGCCTCCCAGAAGAATTCGTCGATCAGGTAGCCATGCGCGCCGTGTAGCTCGACACAGTCAAACCCGACCTTCTTGGCATCCGCAGCGGCCTCGGCAAAAGCCATGACCATATCGTCCACTTCCGCAGTCGTCGGCTCCGGCAGCACTTCTTTGCCGGTGTGGGTCATGCCCGAGGGGCTATCGGTCGGAGCGTCCGGCTCCGGCCCGGTACCGACCTTACGGGTCATGCCCTGGTGCCAGATCTGCGGGGCAATCTTGCCGTGATTGGCGTGCACCTTGTTCACGACATTCTGCCACCCGGCCAATGCATCTGCCTTGTAGATGTTCGGCACATTCGGATCGTTCGAGGCCCCGCCCCGGCGCACCGTGGTGCCCTCGGTCACGATCAGGCCGACATCTGACGCTGCCCGGCGTGCATAATAATCCGCGACATCCTCCCCCGGGACACCACCCGGCGACCGCGAGCGCGTCATCGGCGCCATCACGATCCGGTTGGGCAGCTCCATGTTTTTCAGTTTGAACGGGGTGAACAGCGGACTTGTCATTGGGCTAAAGCCTCCTCAGCAGGACTGCGGGACAGTTGGAGGCAGAGAACGCCTGCGTCAAGAAGTGCAAATGGATGACAAGGTAAAGCGTAGCTTCAGCTGGCGTGAAGAGTCGTCAGGCGGCATCGCCCCGGCAACCACGGGAGCGCCAGAGCCGCGCCTCCCTAAGGTAGGACCAGCCAAAGGCTTCTTCGGAATCGCCGATCCGGCTCAACAGATCCAGCCGCTCCAGCGCCTCGTCCAGCGTCGGCTTGTGCCCCGGCTCGATCCACCACATGACGAAGTGCATCCGGTCCAGCACTTCGAACCATTCCTGGCGGCGCTCATAGAACTGCCGATGCACCGTATTCCAGACGAAGTTTTCCAGCGTTTCGACCGATTTCCACACCGTCAGGTTGGAAACGAATTGCGGATCGCCGCCGATCTTGGTTTCCGTATTCCCCGTGCCCGGCTCCCCGGAACCCTCCATCATCCAGACAAAGCCCGGCATCCGCCTGCCCATGCCATTGATCAGGTCCAGCGCATTCATGAAGTCCGCCACACGCGGATCGTCCGTGGGCGCCAGCAGGCGGCCGATGTTCAGTTCTGCGAGATGACGTGTCATGAGGATCTCCTCTACCTAGCCTCTCATATTGGCGTGCAGCCTAGTGTCCACCAGCAAAAATCCACGCCGGAATAGAATTTCCCCTACCTTGCCTGGATGTTAATCTGAGGTTCAGCCCCGGACGGCAGGAATAGGCCGGATAATTCAAGGGCAGATGCCTCAAGGATCGAACACATATGCGCCGCTTCTTCTCTGCCAGCCTGTTGCTTGCCCTGCCCTTGATGGCTGCCTGCACCACCCCCGGATATGACTACCGCGCCCGCATGGTGCCGACCTTCCCGGAAGCAGCCAATTATCGCGATGTCCGTGTCGGCCAGTTCCGCGGACCCGGCGGCGAAGTCGCCGAGGAGGAGTTCGCCCGCATGCTGGAAGATGTCGTTCTGGATGGGGCCTACTGGTTCGGCGTTGCCGGGCCAGGCCAGCCACAGGGCATCTATGAAGGCCGGATCGAGATCGACAATTGGGAAGGCGAAACCCGGTTCGAGCGCAAGCGCCAGTGTGTGGAGTATGATGGCCTGTTCGATTGCGAACATCGTGCGATTGTCGAAACCGAGTGCACGGAGCAGACCGTGGAAGTCGCCGTCACCACGCGGTTGATCGACACCGGCACGGGACGGATGGTCTTCACCCAGACACAAGGCGGTGGCGCCAACCAGGAATCCTGTGCAGATATCCGCGAATACGAGGATGACGGGCGCGAGCTTGGCACATGGCGTGACCCGGTCCATTCAAGCTACGATCCGCGCGATGCTCCCTACGGCATGATTGCGGATGCCGTTGTGGAAGCCGTGCGCCGCTTCCGCACCGACATCGCCCCCTATGACGCAACCATCCGTGCAGAGATCATGACCGAGGGCCTGATTCCGGAAGAACAGAACGACCCCCGTTTTGCTGCCGCCGTACAGGCGACCAAACGCGGTGAAATGCTGGGCGCCTGCGCGCAATGGGACGAGTTGGGACGGGAATGGCCGGATGCCCCGGCCGTGCTGCACAATCTGGGTGCCTGCGCCGAAGCACGCGGCGACATGGAAACCGCACAGTTGCGCTATGCCCGTGCTGCCGAAATTGCCAGCCGCATTCCTCTGCTGAAGGACAAGAAGGCCCGCCCGATCTTCGAGGCACTGGAACGTGTGTCAGGCCGCCGGATGGACGATACCTTCCTGGACAATATCACCCACGAGCCGGACTGGCCGACGCCAGGCCCGGACGCCCCCGGCAGCTGAACCTTGTAGCTGAGGCTTACTGGCCGAGTAGCAGGTAGGACAGGGACCCCTGATATTCCGCGGCTTCCGCGATCAGGCCCCATGCGATACCGGCACCGAATGATGCGGCGCAGAAGACGAGTTTCTTAGCGATCCCAGCCATTTGGGTCCTCCCGGATTGGAACAGCGTTTCCGTGGAACCTGCAATTCGCACGCCGGGTGAGCTACGCCCTCACGTCTCCGTGCCGGGGTCATCTTCCGCCTTGTTTTTCAAGCGATGGCCTTCGGTCAGGTTTGCCAGCTTGTCAGCGCGGGCCCTGTCCAGTTGTTTCTCGACCTTCGTACGGCCAAATTTGGCACGATTTTCCTTGGCCTTTTGTTCCTTCTCGGCCTTGGCCTTGGCTTTGCGGAACTTGTTGAAATTGATAGGCTCGCTCATCGGTGGCCCTACTCAAAAGCGGCGAGGCGTGCATCCAGCCCCGCTTTCACCGCAGGCCACTCGCTGGCGATAATCGAGAAAACGACAGTGGAGCGCAGGTAGCCATTCGGCAGGATGCGATTGTTGCGCAAAATCCCTTCCTGCGTGGCGCCCAGCTTTTTCACAGCCGCCTGGGACCGCATGTTGCGCTCGTCGATATTGAACTGGACGCGTAGCGCGCCCCGCTCAAACGCATGGCCCAGCAGCAACCGCTTGGCGGCAGGGTTCACTTCCGTGCCCTGAGCATCTGCGGTGTACATCGTCATGCCGATCTCGACATTCCGAGAAATCGTATCCGGGCCGAGATAGGTGGAAATGCCGGCAAACCGCCCATCCGGACGGGAGATGCGGAACGGGATCAGAAGCCCGTCAGCCGTGCGCGCATCAATATTGGCCAGCCATGCACCAATCCAGTCCGAGGGCGGATTATAATAGGGCCAGGTTTCGATGCGCTGGCCAAGTCCCTCAGCCATGGCGCGCAGGTCCGCCCCGTCGCGGGCAACATCGAACGGCACGAGCGTGACGTGCCGGTCCGACAATTCATCGACCCGCAGGTCCATGCCCTATTCCTTGTGTGCGTCGCGCCATTGTTCCATGGCGAGCGAGATGGCGAAGGTCTCGCGGTATTTCGGGCTGGAGGCCGGACGCGGCGGCTTGGCGGCCGTCAGCGCCATGATCTCGGCCAGCTTGTTGTGCGCCGCGCCGGACTGACCCGCGCCGATATAAGCGTGCAGTTCCACCAGTGCCGAAGACAGCGGGTCATGCGCGCGGATCACGAAATACGGCTCATCTGCCCCCAGCTTGTCGAGCACGTCGAACTGGGACGGGTTGGCCTTCGAGCCGACGGGAGGATTTGCCATGATGATCAGGCCTTTCTTGGCGGGAGTGATTCTCTGACGCGAGAATACAGCCTTACGGTGATCCGCGTGAGTCCCCGAACTGAGACACTTGTGGAGCGTCAGTGCCCGCCGCTGAAGACGCCAGTGCGGACGGAATAGTCCACCGCCAGTTCGTAGTCCGGATCATCGTCGGAATCGACCATCAGCTGGCCAGCTTTCGAGAGCAGCTTGTGGCAATCACGGGAAAGGTGGCGCAGACGCAGCGTCTTGCCGAGTGCCTCATACTTCGCCGCAAGATCCTCGATCGCCTGCAGCGCCGACTGGTCGACCACGCGCGAGCGCATGAAGTCCACGATCACCACATCCGGATCGCTTTCCGGGTGGAACAGTTCGGCGAACTTGTCGGTCGAGCCGAAAAAGAGCGGACCTTCGATCTCGTACACGTGTGCGCCCGGCGTGCGGACACTGTCGCGCTCGATCACATGGATGCGGCGGGCATTGTTCCAAGCATAGGCCAGCGCCGAGACAATGACGCCCACGATCACCGCCGTGGCGAGATCGTAAGCGACCGTCACCCCGGTCACCAGCACGATCACCACGGCATCGGTCAGCGGGATACGGGTCATGATGCGCAAACTGTTCCAGGCGAATGTGCCGATCACGACCATGAACATGACGCCCACGAGCGCCGCGAGCGGGATCTGTTCGATCAGGCTGGAACCGACCAGGATAAAGGCCAGCAGGAACAGGGCCGCAGAAATGCCGGAGAGGCGCGTGCGCCCGCCCGATTTCACATTGATCATCGACTGACCAATCATGGCGCAGCCGCCCATGCCGCCAAAGAAGCCGGTGATCAGGTTCGCCGTGCCCTGCGCGACGCATTCCTGGCTCGCCCCGCCCCGCTTGCCGGTCATCTCGCCGACGAGGTTCAGCGTCAGCAGGCTCTCGATCAGGCCGATGGCTGCGAGGATGAAAGCGTAAGGCAGGATAATCTTCAGCGTTTCCAGGGTCAGCGGCACGGCCGGAATATGGAATTGCGGCAGGCCGCCCTCGATAGAGGCCATGTCGCCCACGCGCGGCACGTCGAGCCCGAAACCGATGACCACCGCCGCCACGATACCGATCCCTGCCAGCGGCGCCGGAATGGCTTTCGTCAGTTTCGGCAGGCCCCAGATGATCGCCATGGTCAGCGCCACCAGCGCCAGCATCAGGACGAGCGGCATGCCGCTCAGCCATTCGCCGCTCGCCATGCCATGTCCGGCGGCTTCTTCCGCACTGCCTGGCACCTGGAACTGCGTGAGCTGCGCCAGGAAGATCACGATGGCGAGGCCGTTGACGAAGCCCAGCATCACCGGATGGGGCACGAGGCGGATGAACTTGCCCATCCGGAAGATGCCCGCCAGCAGTTGGAGAATGCCCATCACGACAACGGTCGCGAACAGGTATTCCACGCCATGCGTGCTGACGAGGGAGACCATGACCACCGCGAGCGCGCCTGTCGCGCCTGAGATCATGCCCGGCCGTCCACCGATCAGCGCCGTGACCAGCCCCACGATAAAGGCCGCATAGAGGCCAACCAGCGGGTGCACATGCGCAACAAAGGCAAAGGCCACCGCCTCCGGCACCAGGGCCAGCGCCACGGTCAGCCCGGCCAGAAGGTCGGTCTTGATCTGGGCGGGCGTATAGGCCTTGAAATCGGGCTGCGAGAGGCCCTGCGCGCCGAGCCGGTCGGCGAACGCTGCAAATGTCGATTTAACCACGGGAATATCGTCAGTTCTGTTTGAGGGAGCTGGCTTCAGGCGCCCCTATGGCCGCGTTCATGGTGCAGGGCAACACAAACGCGGCCAAATTGGCTGACTTTATGCCCCTGCCGGATCAGCTGGCAGAGACGATCCCGCCGTCGCACGGGATGGTGTGGCCATTGATATAGGCCGATGCCTGGGACGACAGGAACATGGCGAGGCCGGCAATGTCTTCCGGCTTGCCGACGCGGCCCGACGGGCTGCGCGAACCGATGGCATCCCAGTCCACGCCCTCGGTTTCGCCTTTATAGCCGACACCGGTGGACAGCATGTAGGTCGGGAACGGGCCCGGCGCGATGCCGTTGACGAGGATATTCTCCTTGGCCAGCTGCGAGCCCATGAAGCGCGTCAGGTGGATCACGGCGGCCTTCGACGTGCCATAGCAATACCCGCTCATCGGCGATGTGTGCATGCCGTCGATGGAGGCGATGTTGATCACCCGGGCCGGGCTGTCAGCGCTGGCCGACTTGCGCAGCAGCGGCATCAGCTTCTGCGTCAGGAAGAAGACGCCCTTGACGTTGACGTCCATCACCTTGTCCCAGCCATGCTCCGGAAATTCATCCAGCGACGCACCCCAGGCGACACCGGCATTGTTGATCAGCACGTCGACTTTCTCTTCGCGCTTCGCGATTTCACCGGCGAGGTGCTCAATGCCCACCATCTGGCCAACATCCGACGGGATCGCATAGATCTCGCCGCCATACTCGCCCTTCAGGCGCTCGACCGTCTCTTCGCAGGCCTTTTCCTTGCGCGAGGAAATGATCACCTTCGCGCCATTGGCCAGGAACCCTGCCGCCAGCATTTCGCCAATCCCGCGCGAACCGCCCGTAATGACGACCGTCTTGCCTTTGACCGAATAGAGATTGCTGAAATCAATGCTCATGGGACTCTCCTCCTAAAAACAACCGGCCCCTCGTGCAGGAGGGGCCGGTCATGGGCAAGAAAAAATTGTGTCCGGCGAACCGGTTGCAGCCTTAGCGCGGATCCGGCCCGATCATTTTCTCCGGGCGCACGATGGCGTCGAAGTCTTCGGCCGGGATACCGTCCTTGATGGCTTCCTCGCGCAGCGTGGTGCCGTTCTTGTGAGCGGTCTTGGCGATCTTTGCGGCGCGGTCGTAGCCGAACTTCTCTTTCAGCGGTGTCACCAGCATCAGCGAGTTTTCAAGGCCGCGCTTGATATTGTCGAGGCGCGGCTCGATGCCGACGACGCAATTGTCGGTGAAGCTGATGGCGGCATCCGCCAGCAGGCGCACGGACTGCAGGAAGTTGTAGGACATCATCGGGTTGAACACGTTCAGCTCGAAATGACCCTGGCTGCCGGCAAAGCCGATGGCGGCATTGTTGCCGTGGATGTGGGCGCAGACCTGGGTCATGGCTTCACACTGGGTCGGGTTCACCTTGCCCGGCATGATGGAGCTGCCCGGTTCGTTCTCCGGCAGGGCCAGCTCGCCGAGGCCAGACCGCGGGCCGGAGCCGAGGAAGCGGATATCGTTGGCGATCTTGAAGCAGGACATGGCGACGGTGTTGATCGCACCATGCGTCATCACGAGGGCATCATGTGCCGCCAGCGCCTCGAACTTGTTCGGGGCCGAGGTGAACGGCAGGCCAGTGATGTCGGCGATTTTCGAAGCGACGAGATCCGCAAAGCCTTCCGGCGAAGCGAGGCCCGTGCCGACGGCCGTGCCGCCCTGCGCCAGTTCCATCAGCATCGGCAGCGTCATCTCGATACGCTTGATGCCGTTCTCGATCTGCTTGGCATAGCCGGAGAATTCCTGGCCGAGCGTCACCGGCGTAGCATCCTGCGTGTGCGTGCGGCCAATCTTGATGATGTCAGCCCAGGCCTTCGCCTTGGCATCCAGCGCCGCGTGAAGGTGCTTCAGCGCCGGGATCAGGCGGTGCACCGTCTCTTCAGCGGCGGCAATGTGCATGGCTGTCGGGAAGCAGTCGTTCGACGACTGGGACATGTTCACATGGTCGTTCGGGTGGACCGGCTTTTTCGAGCCCTTTTCGCCGCCCATGATCTCGATCGCACGGTTCGAGATCACCTCGTTCGTGTTCATGTTGGACTGGGTGCCGGATCCCGTCTGCCACACGACCAGCGGAAAGTGCGCGTTCAGCTTGCCGTCGATGACTTCGCCAGCGACCTCGACGATCACCTTGCCGAGTTCCGGGTCCAGCTTGCCGAGTTCCATATTGGACAGGGCCGCCGCCTTCTTGACGATACCGAGGGCGCGGATCACCGGTTCAGGCTGTTTTTCCCAGCCGATCTTGAAGTTTCCGAGGCTGCGCTGGGCCTGGGCGCCCCAATAGGCATCATCGGAGACCTCGATCGGTCCCATCGTATCGGTTTCGGTGCGGGTATTGGCCATGGGGCTCAGCTCCTTGATCTGCTGGCAGCGGACTAGCCCCAAGCTGGGCCGCAATCAACTGTCCCCGCCGCCGCAGCAGGTATTTCGGGCGGACAAGCAGGGTCGCCCCCGGCGGCGGCTTCGGTTATGGAGGGTTTCGGGGCAAACTGGCGGGGAGGCCGGAATGGAAGCCTATCTCGACAAGATCCTGCAGCCGGAAGTGCTGGCGACCCTGTTTGCCGTCTTCGTGTTCGCCCGCGCCACGACCGGTGGAAAGAAGAAGGAAAACAGCCTCTCCCCTGCCCCGCCTACGCAGGCCGAGATCGACGCCGCGATCAAAAGGGTCACCCTCTCAAAGTGGCTTGAGATCGACGCCGAACTGGCTGGCCGCAAGAAGATCAAGGCGATCAAGCTGCTGCGCGAGGCTTCGGGGCTTGGCCTGAAGGATGCCAAGAATGCCATCGAAGCCCGCATCCGCCAGCGCGGGATGGGCCTGCATTGAACGACGGCTGGGTCCGCTCCGGAAAGGTTCAGGCGCGCATCACGGAAGATGGTGCGCTCGAAGTACGCTGCACGGGGCTCACCACGCAGACGAAATACTACAAGACCCTGCTGAAGGAGTTCTTCCGCAAGGACTTTCCGCCCCTTCGCCCCGGCTATGGCGAATATTCCGTACACATCATGATGGAATATACCGGTGACCCGCCCTGGATGGACCTCGACAATCTGGCAAAGGCCCTGCTCGATAGCCTCACAGGCAATGTCTTCGACGACGACCACTAGGTCGCCCGCCTGCTGGTCGAACGCCGGCAGGCGGAACGCGAAGGCATCTGGCTCCTCGCCGAGGCGATGGAATAGCCCCGGTCGCGCTTAGTTGAGCGTGTAGCCTTCCTGCTGAAGCAGGGCGCGCGCCGTCATGGCGGAAAGCACGATATTGACGCCTGGCAACAACATATCCTTCGTGACGTCATGCGCCGCAGCGGTCTGCCCGCACAGATCGAACGTCGCGCCTGCCGCCTGCAGTTCGGCAATCAGCTGCGCATTCGGGTTGGCGCTGCTGCGTGCCTCATCAGTCAGTAGGTCCTTCCAGGCCCCGCCATGCAGGACGAGAACGATCTTCATGTTCTCAGGCGCAACACCGGCATCGGCATTCATGTTCAGGAACCGCGCCGCGCTGTCGATGCCGCGATTGATGCCATCATCTGGCCCGCCGTCAGCAACATCGAAGATCACCTTGAATTCCGTGTCGGCCGGAAGGGTCACGCCTTCGACCGGAACGAACTTGCCGAAATCGGGAACGACTGTGCCAGCCTGAAAATCATCCATCCCCGCAAGGGCAGGCATGGCGAAAACAAGCAAGGCAGCAGCGCAGGCAGCGGTACGACGGATCATGGAAGTCTCTCCTCTTGATTGTGGGAACCTACGCCTGCCGGGCTGCGACGTCGAGGCACGCTGTGCGTAAGGGATTCTGCGTACTCCGGGCGTTCGGCTCGGCTGCTAAGACCCGATCCATGAAACAGGCATGGACGACCTTCGCGGCGCGCCCCGTACCGCGCTATACGAGCTACCCGACTGCGGCAGACTTTGCGCCCGATGTGGCAGAGGCACAGGCCCGTGAATGGGCTGCCTCCGTGGCGGTGGACGAGCCCATCTCGGTCTATATCCATGTGCCCTTCTGCGAGAAGCTCTGCTTTTATTGCGGTTGCGCTACCAGTGTGCCGAACGGTTACGGCAGGATCGCTGCCTATCTGGAAACCCTGCACGAAGAGATCGACCTCTGGTCAGACGCGCTCGGCACACATGCCGGCATGTCCCAGCTTCACTTTGGCGGCGGCACACCCAATGCACTTGCGCCCGAGGATTTCGGACAACTCGTCGAACATGCCCGCATCGCATTCGGCCGCCGGGCAGACCTTCAGGTCGCCGTCGAGATCGACCCGCGCACTCTGACGCCGGACTTCATCGACGCGATGGCCGCCGCCGGAGTTACTCGCGTCAGTTTCGGTGTGCAGACCCTGTCCTCGAAAGTCCAGGAAGCCGTAGGTCGTATCCAGCCGCGGGAATTGCTGGTGGACGGGATCGAGCGCCTGCGCGCCACCGGCATCACCGCCATCAACATGGACCTGATGTACGGCCTACCGTACCAGACGGTGGAAGACGTGGTCGAGGCGGCGCATTTTGCTGCAGACATGGGTACCGCCCGGGTCTCTCTGTTCGGTTATGCGCATGTGCCATGGTTCGCAAAACACCAGTCCGCCATCGACGAGGCTGCCCTGCCCGGTCTTGAGTCCCGCTTCCAGCAGGCCGAGGCTGGCGCCGCGACCCTTGTGAATGCCGGTTTCCATGCCATCGGACTGGACCATTTCGCGGCCCCCGGCGACTCGCTGACCCGCGCGGCACGCAATGGCACGCTCCATCGGAACTTTCAGGGCTATACGGACGATCCTTGCGACACGCTGGTTGGCATCGGTGCGACCTCGATCTCGCAGTTCCGGCAAGGCTATGTCCAGAACCTCAAGGCGCGCCCCCTCTGGCGGGCGGCGGTCGAAGGCAAGCACCTGCCGTCCGAACGCGGCATCGCGCTGACGGATGACGACCGCTTGCGCGCCCGCGCGATTGAAAAGCTCATGTGTCAGCTCTGGGTGGATGCGGACGCGACGTGCAAGGAGATGGGCGCAGCTCCCGGCGCGCTGGACGATGCGCTGGAAACCGCCCGTTTCCTTCAGTCGGCCGGCCTCTGCCGGATCGACGGCAACATCGTCAGCGTGCCGAAGGAGGCTCGCCTTCTCCTGCGCACAGTCGCACAATGTTTCGATGGCCGCTACAAGCCGGCCGAAGCGCGCCACGCCAAAGCAGTGTAGCGCGCTGGAAAGAGTTTCGCAGGTGCCTGAGTCCTACGCAGGCATTCATGCAAGGTCAGGTGCATGCAGGGCACCGGGGAATTGGTCAGGCATGGACCCCGTTACCCGGACGGGGCCTGCGATATCTGCTTTTCCTGCCCTAGCCCTTCAGGCCCTTTGCATGATGGGCGATATGATCGTCCATGAAGGTAGCGATGAAGTAATAGTCGTGGCCATAGCCTTCACGCATCCGGTAATCGAGCGCCTGGCCGTTCGCCGTACAGGCGTCGATGAAAATTTCCGGCTTCAGTTCTTTTTCGAGGAACGGGTCTGCCGTGCCGGTGTCGACCAGGATGCGGGTGCGGCTCTGGCGTTCCTTCACCAGTTCGGTCGAGTCGTACTGCTCCCACGCCACAGAGACCGGGCCGAGATAGGCTTCGAACGCCTTCTGCCCCCATGGCACACGGGCCGGGCTGGTGATCGGGCTGAAGGCCGAACAGGTCTTGTAGGTATCCGGGTTTTTCAGGTGGAGCATGATCGCCCCATGCCCGCCCATGGAGTGGCCGAAAATCCCCTGCCGCTCCATGTCGGCTTTCGGAAACTCCGCCGCGACCAGCTTTGGCAGCTCATCCGTGATGTACTGGTCCATCTTGAAGTGCTTCGCCCACGGCGCCTGAGTGGCGGTAAGGTAGAAGCCTGCCCCCTGCCCGAGGTCATAGCCGTCATCATCCGGCACGCCTTCACCGCGCGGGCTGGTATCCGGCGCGATCACCATGATGCCATGTTCAGCCGCCGCGCGCTGCAGGCCGGACTTTTCCATCACATTCGCCCAGGTGCAGGTCAGGCCAGAGAGATACCAGACCACCGGCACCGGGCCGTCTGCGGCCTGTGGCGGCGTGTAGACGGCAAACCGCATCGTGCAGCCGAGCACGGCAGACTCATGATCGTACACGGAAAGGTTTCCGCCGAAGGATTTCCAGGAAGAGACAGAAGCAAGCTGGGTCATGGGAATTTACGGGATCCTGCGGCTGGGAGTGGAACACTGGCTGAGTGGGCAACACGATTGAGGCCCTCCCGTCAAGCGCCGCGGCCTGCGCGGCCTTTCCCCATGGAGGGGGCTTGAAGCACCCGCGCAGTTTGCGGCACAACCCCTGCCATAAAAGGGACAGGGAAACGCATATGGCCACCTATACGCTCTACGGCGCCGAAGTCAGCTATTTCACCGGCAAGGCGCGCGCCTACCTCCGCTGGCGCGGTGTGGACTTCGAGGAAGTCCTCTCCAGCCGGGACGTCTTCGCCTCCGTCATCCTGCCCAAGGTGGGCTGGCCGGTGATCCCGGTCGCCGCCATGCCGGATGGCGAGATCGTGCAGGACACGGCCGACATCATCGCCCATGTCGAGGCACGCGAGCAGCTGAAGCCCCCTGTCCAGCCGGAAGGCCCGCTGCAGCGCTTTGTCAACGAACTCCTGCACCTTTATGCCGATGAGTGGCTGGTGATCCCCGCCATGCACTATCGCTGGTCCTATTGCGAAGAGTGGGCCTATGCCGAGTTTGGCGCGCTGTCCGCGCCGGAGGCGAGCCCCGAGGAACAGTTCGAAATCGGCCGCAACATGGGCCAGATGTTCCGGGGGATGACGCCAATGCTGGGCGTGACACCGGAAACCATTCCCGGCATCGAGGCTTCCTATGAAGCTTTCCTGGCGGATTTCACACGCCATCTGAAAGCCCACCCTTTCCTGCTGGGCGGACGGCCCTGCCTGGCGGACTTTGCCTTTATCGGACCGCTCTATGCCCACCTCCTGCGCGATCCCGTGCCGGGTGAACTGATGCGCCGCATCGCCCCGCGCGTGGCGGACTGGGTGGCCAGCACCCACGCTGGTGCGAAAGACATCTCCCCCCTTCCGGCAGATGACAGCGTGCCCGAAACGCTGGTCCCCATCCTGCAGCGCCAGATGCGCGAACAGCTGCCCGCCCTGCAGGCCACGGCGGGCCTGTTCGAGGGCTGGCTGAAAACGGCCACGCCTGGCGCGGACCTGCCCCGCGGCTTCGGCATGATCCCGATCACGATCGAGGGCCGCACCGCAGAAGCCGCCGCCCGCGCATTCCAGCTCTACCGCCTGCAGGGCGCGCTGGATGCCTATGCCGCGCTGGAGGGTGAGACGAAGGCCCGCGCCGACAAATTGCTTTCGGCCACAGGCGGCGAAGCCCTCTCAACACTCCAGCTGCCCGCCCGGCTCACCCGCGGGAATTACCGCCTCGCACTCGCCTGACAGCGCCGCTTCATCTGTCGCAGGCGCCGCACCTATGGCCGCCCCTCCCGCAATGGTAGACATCGGACACTGACAGCTGTGAGGCATATCCATGGGACTATTCGACTGGTTTCTCGGCGGAGGCGGCAACAAAATCGCCATTTCCCAGATCGACCCGGCCACGGCGAATGACCGCGTGCGCAAGAAGGACCTGATCCTGGTCGATGTGCGCACCGAGAGCGAGTGGCAGCAAGGTGGCGTTCCCAAGGGCGCCCACACGATCACGCTGGGCGACCCGCGCCTGGTCGACACGGTCTATGGCCTGATGAAGGAAGACGCATCAAAGCCAGTAGCCGTAATCTGCCGGTCCGGCATGCGGTCTGGCCGGGCAGCGAAGCTGCTTGCGGCAGCCGGATTTACCGATGTCAGCAATGTGCGCGGCGGCATGATGGCATGGACGTCCGCGAACCTGCCGGTGAAACAATACCGCAGGTAATCAGCCGGGCCGGGGCCGCGGGAACGACACCGCAAAGCCATTCTCGATAAAGCCCTCATCGGGCTGGTTATGCGGCGAGCCAGCCTCTTCGTAATAGTCGAGTGCAGGATAGCGCGCGCGGATTTCAGCTTTCAGCTCTGCCGTCAGCCCACCTTCCATGTGCGCCACCAGCGCTTTCGACCATTCGGCAAGCGACGTGACCCGGTTGCCCGCTTCGATGGCTCTGCAAATCACCCACCGGATCGTTTCCGATCCGACGGGCGACAAGTCCACCGGGGCCTCCGGGTCATGCCATTCCATTACGGCCCCTTACGGCTTGACGGCCAGGCACTCGATCTCAAGCGCGGCGCCGAGGGCAAGGCCGTTCGCACCGAAGGTGGAACGAGCCGGTTTCGGCTCCGGCAGCGCTGCAGTGTAAGCCGCGTTCATCTCGCCGAAATCGCTCATGTCGCCCAGAAAGACCGAACATTTCACGATGTCGCCAAGGTCCGCATCGAACTCGCCCAGCGTGCGTTCGATGTTCTCGAAGATCTGCGTCGTCTCCGGGCCGACACCACCAGGCGCCAGCTCATTGGTCGCCGGGTCGATGCCCAGCTCGCCGGACAGATAGATCGTGTTGCCAACCTTCACCGCCTTGGAGAATGGCAGGCTCATGCCCGCCTTGGCGACGCCGACATAATGCTCGATCTCTGTCGAGGGCGCGACGGTCACATCCTTCACATCGGCCACCACACAGCCGCTGAGAACCGTTGCCGCGACTGCCACGGCGGCAAACCCGCCCATTCTGAACATGCGTTTCATACAAGTCTTTCCTATTGTCAGTGAATCCATTTCGGACGGTCTTCCCCGTCCACTTCTTCCTCGCCCTCTAAATAGGACGTAAACTGAACATCGTAACCGTAAGGTTCGTCTTCCTCCGGCTCTTCCGGGCTGGTGACGAAGACCTGCAGTTCGCCATCCGGGCGGAAGCCGAGGCTCTGCCCGATCTCGACGATCATGTCGGCGGCCTCTTCGGCATCCTTGGCCCAGGCCTTCATGGCCATGATATAGCGGCCGCGTTCGGTCTCGAACTCAAGGTTCGGCTCGAAGACCTCTCCATCGGCGAGCAATGTGAAGTGGGTAAAACCTGTCATGGGCCTGGCGCCCTTTCCGGCATCAGCTTGCGTGCAGACTACACGCAGTTGCGCCCGCGCGAAACCGTTCACCAGTCCGGCGGATCGATGTCCATGATGTCAGCCCGGCGGAAGGTCACCTCTGCCCCCCATTTCAGCTGCGGCATGTCATCCGGGTCCTGCTTCACACAGCCGGTCAACCGCTCGCCGTCAATGCCGGTCACCTCAACGCGCAGAATTTCCCAATAATAGATACGTCCGCGCGGCCAGCCCTTGAAGGCGAGGCTCACGAAGTCGCCCGGCTTCAGCGCGGCGAGCCCTGCTTCGGAGGGCGGGTCCCAAGTGTCGGAGGGCTCGGGCTCGCTCAGCGGGTCAACGATCCACCAGCGGCCGAAGCGGCGCCGGAATGCATCGTAGAGGTCTTCCCTACATCCCATTCCGGCGCCTTTCAGGTCAGTTTAGCCGCGGCACATGGCGCAGATCTTGTTGCCGTCAGGGTCGCGCAGGTAAGCGAGGTAGAGGCGCATGCCGCCACCTTCACGCCAGCCGGGCGGGTCCTCAATCGGCTGGCCACCAGCCGCGACGCCCGCTGCGTGCCAGGCGTCGGCCTGTTCCGGGTTTTCAGCCGCAAAACCAATCGTACCGCCATTTGCGTGCGTCGCCGGCTCGCCGTCAATCGGCGGGGTCACCAGGAAAGTGCCGCCATTGTGCAGATAGATCAGACGGCCTTTCGGGTCCGTGATCGCCTCGCGGCCGCCAATGGCCGTAAACAGGGCATCGTAGAATGCCTTGGATTTCGCAAGGTCGTTGGTGCCGACCATGACGTGACTGAACATGTGTGTTTCCTCCTGATGGATGGGGAATTAGTGCCCCAGCCATCACGCCAATGCCAGAGGGTTTCCAGCCTCCCGCTGCGTCAGGTCCCTGTTTTGTGATCAGCTGGAAGCAGCGCCCGCCAGCAAAGGCAGGAGATGGCTCATATAGTCCGCCTTGCCGATGGCCAGCCCTTCGGCCCGCAGGATGTCGTAGGCGGTCACAAGGTGGAAATAGAGGTTCGGCGTCAGCCACTCGTCGATATAGTCCTGCCCGGAAATCTTGAGCGTCGGGAAACCCGGGATTTCCAGCGTGGTCTGCCCGGTCACGAAATCATCCGACGTGCCGGCCTGCGCCTCGACCCGCGCGATGGTCTCAGCGACCAGGGCCTTCAGGTCGGCAAAGCTTGCCTTGTCGGCCTCGAACTCCTTCACGGGCGTGCCGTTCAGCTTGCCCAGCAGGAGCTCTGCCTGACGGCAGGTAAACCAGACCTGATAGGGAAAGGCGTGCATGTCCGGCGCCAGACGCGCCGTCAGAAGCGCCCCCTTCTCCGGATCATCCGGAAACAACTCCGCCTCAGCCTTCCCGAGAATGCCCTGGAGCGTTACCAGACGTGTACGGTAAATGTTGAGAGTGCGCTTGATGATGCTCATGTGTTTCTTCCCTTCAGTCCGGTCTCAGCGGTGCCTCACATCAAATGTGGTCCACACTCGAGAACCGCAAGCGCCGCATTCCCATAAAATTATGCCGCGCCCCGTGCAAAGAAAAAACGAGCCCATAGGGATACCTGCCTTCGCAGGTATCCCGGAAGAGCATACCTCGGCACTCCGGCCTTAGTAGACCACGACGCTACGGATACTCTCACCTGCGTGCATCAGGTCGAAGGCATCGTTGATTTTTTCCAGCGGCATGACATGGGTAATCATCGGGTCGATCTGGATCTTGCCGTTCATGTACCAGTCGACAATCTTCGGCACATCGGTGCGGCCCTTGGCGCCGCCAAAAGCCGTGCCGCGCCAGTTGCGGCCCGTCACCAGCTGGAACGGACGTGTGCTGATTTCCTTACCGGCTTCCGCAACGCCGATGATGACAGACGTGCCCCAGCCGCGATGGCAGCATTCCAGCGCCTGGCGCATCACATCCGTGTTGCCCGTGCAGTCGAAGGAATAATCCGCGCCGCCATCGGTCAGCTCCACAAGGTGGGCGACCACGTCTTTCGTCTCACGCGGGTTCACGAAATGGGTCATGCCGAATTTCTCGCCCCACTCCTTCTTGGAATTGTTGATGTCGACGCCGACGATCTTGTCCGCGCCCGCCATCTTCGCGCCCTGGATCACGTTGAGGCCGATCCCGCCCAGGCCGAACACGACGACATTGTCGCCCACCTGAACCTTCGCCGTGTTCACAACGGCGCCGACGCCGGTCGTCACGCCGCAGCCGACATAGCAGGCCTTGTCGAACGGTGCGTCCTCGCGGATTTTCGCAACGGCGATCTCCGGCAGCACGGTGAAGTTCGAGAAGGTCGAGCAGCCCATGTAATGATAGATCGTCTGGCCCTTGTAGGAGAAGCGGCTGGTGCCGTCCGGCATCAGGCCCTTGCCCTGCGTGGCGCGGATCGCAGTGCAGAGGTTGGTCTTGCCCGAGAGACAGCTTTTGCACTGGCGGCATTCCGGCGTGTAGAGCGGGATGACATGGTCGCCCGGCTTCACACTGGTCACGCCCGCGCCGACTTCCCGCACAATGCCCGCGCCTTCATGGCCCAGCACGCTCGGGAAGATGCCTTCGCTGTCCAGCCCGTCCAGCGTGTAGGCGTCCGTGTGGCAGATGCCCGTCGCCATGATCTCGACCAGAACTTCGCCGGCCTTCGGGCCTTCCAGGTCAAGCTCGACGATTTCGAGCGGTTTCTTGGCTTCGAAGGCAACAGCGGCGCGGGTTTTCATCGGGGAACTCCATAATGTCTGGGTGCCATACTACTCTTGCGCTTACGGCGTTAAAGTAGGTAATCCGCAATTCATTGTTGCAGGACAGGGATAATGCGAAGCGATTGGGACGGGATTGAAGAGTTTGTCGCTGTGGCGACCTCCATGGGATTCAAACCGGCGGCACAGGCGCTTGATGTTTCCACCTCCCATGTCAGCCGCGCCGTCACCCGGCTGGAGAATGCCATCGGCGCTCCGCTCTTCTACCGGACGACCCGGAAAGTCTCGCTCACGGATACTGGCCGGACGGTGCTCGCCCAATGCCGGCAGCTCATCCAGTCACGCGACGAATTGTTCGCCAATGTCAGCGGCGAAACAGCCCCTCAGGGGGAAATCAAGATCACCTGCTCCACCCTGCTGGGCGAACGATATATCTCCCCCATCGTCCGGGGCTTCTGCCAGGAGTTTCCCAGGGTCGAGGTGACGATGGATCTTTCCAACCGGCTGGTGGACCTGATTTCCGAGGGCTTCGACCTTGCCATCCGCACGGGCCAGCTTGAGGATTCCCGGCTGGTCGGCACCCGCGTTGCCACACGCCAGTTCGTGGTCTGCGCCTCTCCCGCTTATCTCACAGCACACGGCCATCCCGGGAAGCTGGAGGAGCTGAAAGCCCACAATTGCCTGATCGGCTCTTCCGCCAACTGGGCGTTCACGCAGAATGGGCGGCACGAAACACTCCGTCCACGAGGCAATTGGCGCTGCAACTCAGCCGCCTCCGTGCTGGACGGCCTCCTCGCCGGAATCGGGATCGGCCAACTGCCGCTTTTCTACGTTCTGCCCTATCTGCAAAATGGCACGCTCATCGAATTGTTCGAGGACCATCGCCCGGAACCGGAGCCGATCTGGGCCGTTTATCCGCAAGCGAGGCACCTGCAGCCCAAAGTCAGTCTCCTCATCGAGCGTATCCGCGCCCAGCTGCAACCGGCCTTTACCGCGCCCCTCCCGCACCATTTGCAGATCTGACGATCTGCCACGAACGCACAGGGCTCGCGTCTTGTGATTTTACGCCTATAAGAGCGCCATGACTGAGCCGATGCCCGATTCCTTCTCCGTTGCCATTGCTGGCGTTGCCGGCCGCATGGGCCGCCAGCTGGCCGCTGTGTCCCACCGCCACGGGCTGACCGTTGCGGGCGGTACGGAAGTCGCCGGCTCGCCGCATCTCGACACCGACATCGGCGATCTGGCAGGCATCCCGAACCTCGGCGTCAAGCCCTCCTCCGACCCGGTCGTTGCCGCGGCCAAGGCCGATGTCTGGTTCGACTTCACCCGCCCCGCTGCCACGCTCGCGGCGCTGGAAGCGTTGAAACACACGCCTGTACGTGTTGCGATCATTGGCACAACAGGCTTCTCCCCGGCAGAGGAAAAAGCGCTGCAAACCGCCGCGCGCGATCTCGTTATCGTCAAGTCCGGCAGCTTCGCCCTCGGCATCAAGCTGCTGGAAACGCTGGTCCGCCGCGCCGCTGCCAGCCTCGGCCCCGACTGGGACATCGAAGTACTGGAGACCCACCACAACAAGAAGGTGGACGCGCCATCCGGCACCGCGCTGATGCTGGGCGAAGCCGCCGCCGAAGGCCGTGGCTGCACGCTCAATACGCTGCGCACCGGGCCTTATGATGGCCCGGATGCAGCCCGCGAGCCGGGCAAGATCGGCTTTTCCGTCCGCCGCATGGGCGGCGTGATCGGCGAACATTCGGTCAGCTTCGGCTCCGATACGGAGATCGTCACACTCAGCCACACCTCGCTGGACCGGGCGATGTTTGCTGAAGGCGCACTCAAGGCCGCGATCTGGGCCCTTGCCCGGAAGCCGGGCCTTTACAGCATGGATGACGTGCTGGGGCTTTCAGGCAACGGCGCCTGACAAAGCCGCACACCGCACAGCTGAATCCGGGTTGACGGCCATCCTCCCCATGGCAGCATGACAAGTTCGTCATCTTACCTGAAAGGGGCCGCATGATCGGCATCGTCGTCGTTAGCCACGGCAAGCTCTCGAAGGAACTGGTCTCCGCGACGGAACACGTCGTCGGGGAACAGGCACGATTCAAGTCGATTTCCATCGAGGCCGAAGACGATATCGAAGCCCGCCGCGAACAGATCCGCGACACAGCCAAGGCCTGCGATGTCGGCCTTGGCGTCATCATCCTGACAGACATGTTTGGCGGCACACCGTCGAACCTCGCCATGTCGATCATGAATTCGGGGAATATCGAGGTAATCTCTGGCGTGAACCTGCCCATGCTGATCAAGCTGGCCGAAGTCCGCGACGAACTCCCGCTCGGCGAAGCTGCCCGCACCGCTGCAGAGGCAGGGCGGCGTTACATCAACATCGCCTCCGAACTCCTCGCAAAATCCAACTGATCCAGAGTGCCTGTGCAGAACGCCGTGACCGAAGCCCGCCAAAGCGTAACCATCGTGAACCGCAAGGGCCTGCACGCGCGCGCTTCGGCAAAGCTGTCGAAACTGGCCAGCGAATATCAGTCGACCGTGGTGGTCAGCCATGAAGGCCAGGAAGCCGATGCCCGGTCGATCATGGACCTGCTGATGCTGGTCGCCGCGCAGGGCTGCGAAGTCGAACTCGCCGCCAATGGCCCAGACGCGGCCGAGGCCGTCACCGCCATCGCCAGCCTCATCGCCGACGGTTTCGGCGAACGCGGCGAAAGCGACGTTCTGTATTAGATTGTATGAGAATGCCGAGATTGATCTGCCTGTAGCGCAATCGACCTATTCGCCATCGGCCTGTGGGCTGATCGAGGCGCTTGCATCCGCCGTCTGAGCGGGGTCGCTCTCGGCTTCCCGTACCGGAATGACATCGAGAAATTCGTCGATGAAGCCGCCGATCAGCATGGCCTGGCTGGTCACGCCAGCCTTGACGTAGATTCTGCTAAGTTGCGCGCGCACGGTTCCCATGGCGGATTCGCGCAAACGCGCGATTTCTGCCACGCCGTAACCTTTGACGGCGAAGAGCGCCACCTCACTCTCTGCTTCAGTCAGCCCCCACTCGGCAAAGCGCTGCTCGACGATTTCGGCCATGGCGCCGCGGGCCAGGGCGACAGTCCGGTCCCTCTGCTTTGCCTCGGTGATTAGGCGCCGCAAGACCAGCACTCCCATCACCACGCCCGCACTCAGCGCGATCGCCACCAGCAACTCGAGTCCATGGTAGAAGGCGCCCGTCACCTGAACGCCAAGCGCGATGTCCAGCAATGCATCGCCAAGGAAGAATGCTGTCGCAGCCGCCTGAACGACGACGATCGAGGTTATCACGGCCAGCAGGTGTGTGCCGGAGCGGGAATCTCCCCTTCTTCGCCTAGACATGATCCTCGCCTTCCTCGCGTCCATCACAGTCCCCCGCAAGACAAGCGCCCCCCCTTGCGCCACATTTGGCAGGTCCGGGTCATGAGGCTTTCGGTGTTGACCATCCGCGCAGACAAGACATGGGCTTAAGTCATTACGCGTATGAGCCACCGTCTGAAGGCTTGTATCATGCGGTATTTCACGCCGTAAGCACCTGCTTATGACATGATCGTTGGGGCCATAGCACCTAAGGTGTAGCATTTCCGGCAATGCGGCACGGAGTCTGGACTATGGCTAACCTCAACACGAAGAACCTTTTGCGCGCGGTTTCTCTATCCGCCATGATGGCGGTTGTGGCGTGCTCGCCAGGTGGCAAGACCGCAAGCCCGGATGGTGGCGCGCGCCCAAGCGAGGAAGCGCAGACGCCAGCGCCAACAATGGCCGAAACCAGCGACGAGCTGATACTTCAGGCGCGGGACTTCATGGAGCCCATCCCGATGGACGCTCCGGCAATCGAAGGCGTCACATCGACCCCTGAACTGGTCAAACTCGGGCAAGCGCTGTTCTTCGATCCGAGACTTTCTGCCACCCATTCGATCAGCTGCGCATCGTGCCACTATCCTGGTCTCGGCGGTGCGGACAACTCGCCGTTCTCCGCCGGTTTCCATGGCGAACGTGGTGGCCGGAATGCCCCGACCGTTTACAATGCCGTTTTCAACTTCGTGCAGTTCTGGGACGGCCGGGCAAAGGATCTGGTCGAGCAGGCTGGCGGCCCTCTGGTCAATCCCGTGGAGATGGCATCGCCACAGGCGCACGTGACAGAGCAGATTCTCGCCTTGCCGGGATATTCCCCAATGTTTGCAAAGGCATTTCCCGGGGAGACGGATCCCGTCAGTCTCGAAAATGCGCAAAAGGCCATCGCCGGCTTTGAAGCGACCCTGATCACGCCGAACGCACCGTTCGACCAGTTCCTGCGCGGCGATACCAACGCCCTGACAGCGGACCAGAAGGCAGGCCTCACCCTATTCATCGATACAGGTTGCCTTACCTGTCACTCCGGCGTGAATCTGGGGGGAACAATGTATCAGAAGTTCGGAGTCTTCTCTGATCCGGGCCCTGTCTATCTCCCGCCAGAGGACAAGGGACGCGGCGGGGTGACCGGGAACGCAGCGGAAGATTATTTCTTCAAGGTGCCGACCCTGCGCAACATCGTCGAGACAGCGCCCTATTTTCACTCCGGTTCCGAGCCCGACCTGAAACGCGCCGTCGCGGTGATGGCCGAAGTCCAGCTGGGTCAGACATTGACGCCGGAAGAAGTGGACCAGATCACGGCCTTCCTCGGCTCGCTGACCGGCGACCAGCCGGAACTGGTTATCCCCCAGCTGCCAATCAGCGACGCCAAATCACCGCCACCGGAAAAATAGACACTGTCCAGCCGGTTTCGGTGGACGACGAGGAAAGCAACCGCCAGAACGGTCTCATCCACGTCTGGAGCGATCACGCGCACTTCAGACAATTGATGGGAGCTGCACTCAGGAAAGCCGCCTGCACGCCCCTCCACAGGGTTTGCCGGTGGTTAATGTCCGCCACGGCCATTGCCCCTTTCATCGCCCGGCCCCTGCCCCTATATTGAGGGTGTCTTCGGACTATGGCGATAAACGCGCGTGTAATAAGCGGCTCGGACCCGGGGGCGGTACCCGGCGGCTCCACCAAAAGCAGGTTCTCACGGGCCTGCTCCTGACGGGGCCGAAATAGGATCGACGGACGTGTAAAGACGAGGCCTTCGCCGGATTGGGCCCCCTCAGAAGCCCAAATCAACATAGTTGCAAACGACAACTTTGCTGAAGGTGAACTGATGGCTGCGTAAGCAGTCGGATGATTACCGAACTTAACTCCTAGGGTTTCAGACCCCTAGGCGGGGCCCGGAGGCGCCTGGCAACAGAAGCCTCCACTTTCCCCTTTCTTGCGGTGATGCGGCCTTGCCAGCAGCGCAGGCGAGCTCTGGCTAGTTGTCCAGCTTGTCCAGCTCTTCGCCAAGTGTGTCCATCAGCTCCGGATGTTCGGACTGAATGCGGACAATGGATGCAGCTACGCGCCCCTGCACTTCGGCCAGTTCGGCAAAGCGGTTGCCGAAGATCTGCATGCCCTTGATGCCGGAGATTTCGCCGTCCAGCTCGTCCTGCATCTTGTTCAGGCCCTCGATTGCAACGCTCAGCTTCTTCGCAGCGGCCTTGGCGCTCGCCTCGTCATTGACGGTCTCCAGCGCGTCGGCAATGCGTGTCATCTCGTTGATATAGGCTTCACCGATGTCATTGGCCGAGGATTTGGCCGTGATGTCCGCGCCGGTCTTGCCTTCGATGCCGTCCTTGTTTCCGCAGCCTGCCAGCATCAGCGTTGCGGCGAGGCCCGCGGCGGTCATGAATCCCAGTTTCATTTTTGTCCCCTGTTTCAAGATTCCGGAGCGGAGCATAAGCCGCCGATCACGACAAGAATGTGGCGCGCGGAAAGCTGTCCGGACACTCAGTCAAGGTCAAGCTCGGCCGTCACGTTCAGATGGTCGGAACAGATTTCCTCGCCCGGCAAATACTGGTTGAGCGCCAGTCCGCGCCCGGCAAGGATATGGTCATAGGCTTTCTGCGGGCGCCAGGAAGGATAGGTCGGCGGGGCCTGATGGCCGAACTCCGCCCGCATGTGCTGAAGGAAATCCTCCACGGCACTGGCATGCAGGCCGCAATTGAAATCGCCCATCACCACCCAGCGCCCATGATGTGGCAGGTGGCTTGCCAGGAAGTCCAGCTGCAGCGCCTGATCCCGCCTGCCCAGGCTGAGATGGACACAGGCCACATCGAAGTGCGTCTCCGCCTCCACCGTGGCGATCAGGCAGCCGCGCCCCGGCACCCGGCCCGGTAGTTTCAGGTCGCGGACATTCGACAAGGGATACCGGCTGAGGATCGCATTGCCATGGCGTGAGATACCCCGGATCACCCGGTTCTCCTGGATAACCAGATGCGCATGGCCGGACTGTTCGGCAATCGCATTTGCCTGACAGCGGAACCCCGCACGGCGCCCGCCCAGGTCCACTTCCTGCAGGCAGACCAGATCAGCCGGACGGATCGTCTCGGCAATGGTTTCCAGCGTGCTGGTCTTTGCGGCGGTATGCAGAACCTGCCGGTGCACCCGCATCACATAGTCAGTGTAGCGGGCCGTTCCGATGGCAGCCTGTATGTTCCAGGTCAGCAGTTTGAGAGGCACGGGCTTCCTTTGGTGGTTCAGGCAGGTCAGGGTAAGGGCAAGACGTCACGACTTGTCAGGCTGGACACATGATTCCTCTTCTCAGTTCCATCCCTTTTATCGTGCACTTCTCCCTCTCGGTCCTGGCAGCAGTCCGCCTGCTTTACCGCAAACTGGAGGTGAACACGACCCTGGCCTGGCTGTTCCTGCTGTTCGGCCTGCCTGTTGTGGGTGTTGTGCTCTATGTCCTGTTCGGCGACCACCGGCTTGGCCAGCGGCGCATGAAGATGGGCGAACGGCTGCGCAGCTTCTTCATGCAGGTCTTCAATGTCCAGGAAGCCAGCCTGCCGCCGAATGTGGCGGGCACGCCCCGGTATGAGGCCCTGTCCCGGTCGATCCTGGCGGATAGCGGCTTTCCCGTGCTGGCAGGCCTGTCCCCGCAATTCTTCACCGATGCAGGCGAGCTGTATGCCGTGATGCAGGCCGACATCGACGCCGCACAGGAAAGCATCTGCCTCGAATTCTACATTCTCGACCCGGCAGGACAGGTCGCCAACGTGCTGGCCGCCGTGGAGCGCGCGGCGCAGCGCGGGGTGGACTGCAAGATCCTGGCGGATGATTTCGGCTCAAAACCCTTCTTCCGGTCGCACTGGCCAAAGCGGCTGAGGAAGGCTGGCGTCCAGATCGTCCGTTCCCTGCGGGTGAACCTGTTCTCCTCCTTCTTCCGCCGGTCTGACCTGCGCAATCACCGGAAGATTCTCGTGTGCGACCAGCGCGTCGGCTATGTCGGCAGCTACAATCTGGCGGACCCGAAACTGTTCAAGGCCAATCGCGGCGTCGGCCAGTGGGTCGACATGATGATGCGCGTGGAAGGCCCTGTCGTGGACGCCCTCACCTCGGTCTGCCTGTCGGACTATTTACTGGACAATGTCGGCTACCAGATCAGCCGGGCGGACCTTAATGCCCTGCCGATCGCGCGATGTGCCGAGGCGGGCGAAGGCATACCGGTCAGCATGCAGGTGCTGCCCTCCGGACCCGAAATGCGCAATTCCACGATCTATGAAGTGCTCGTCTCGACGATCTTCAGCGCCCAGAAACGCCTGCGCATCGTCTCCCCCTATTTCATTCCGGACCCCGCCGTGCAGCTCGCGCTCGTCTCGGCGGCCAAGCGCGGGGTGGAGGTCGAGATTATCGTGCCGGAACGGCTGGATTCGCGGCTCGCCCAGTTCGCCAGCCAGTCCTCCTACAGGGAGTTGCTGCGCGCCGGTGTGCGCCTCATCCGCTATCGCGGCGGCCTGCTGCACACCAAGCTTGTCCTGGTCGATGATGAGCTTTCCCTCTTCGGAACGGTGAACATCGACATGCGCAGCTTCTTCCTGAACCTCGAACTGACCATGGTGATCTATGATGCGGCCACCAGCGCCACGCTGTGGGAGCATTCGGGCAGTTACCTGCCGGACAGTGTTCCGCTGGATGCGGAGAGCTGGGCGAAGCGCCCCGAATGGCACCAGTTCCTGGAGAACATCCTGCGCCTCGCCAGCCCAATCCTGTAACGGTCACTAGCTGTAGCGCGCTTCCACCTTCGGGCCGTCCTGGCCGCTGGTCACCGCCTTCAGGCTGGCTTCCAGGTCGGCGAGATAGGCATCGGCCACGTCGGCATGCTTCGGGCTCAGCATCAGGTGCAGGCTGGGCGGCTCTTTCGTCACCGAAGTGAACCAGCCGCGCCGGTAGATCTCGCCATAGACCGCGAAGGCATGGGCTTGCGGATGGTAAAAGGCGACGAGGCCCAGCATCGGATTGCCGACAATCCCGAAGCCGAGCCGCTTCACGCCCTCCTCGATCTTCTCGCGCGTCGCGCATACCTGCCCTTGCAGGCGCTTGTAGCCTTCTACGCCCAGCGTGTTCATTACGCCCCAGGCGGCAGAGATCGCGCCGCCCGGCCGGGTGCCCGCCAGCGTCGGCGTCTTCATCGGCGCGCCGCTCCACCCCGCCAGATCGAACGGCATGAAAGAATAGAGTTCTTCAGAGCGGAACAGCACAGTCGAGGCGCCCTTGGCGCAATAGCCATACTTGTGCAGGTCCGCACTCATCGAATGGACCGCCGGCACTTCAAAATCGAAGGCCGGCACCGGCACACCGTTCATCCGCGCGAACGGCGCAAAGTATCCGCCGACGCAGGCATCGACATGCAACCAGACGCCCTTCTTCGCAGCGACCTCGCCCAGCTCTGCAATCGGGTCGATGATGCCATGCGGGAAGTTCGGCGCCGAGCCGACCATCATCACGGTCGCCTCATCCACTGCCTCTCCCATCGCAGGCGGATCGGCCTGATAGCTGCCATCTGTCTTCAGCGGCACGCGGCGGATTTCGATATCCATCAAGTGGGCGGCCTTGTCGAAGGCGAGATGCGCCGATTGCGGCAGCACGACATTCTGCCCCTCGCGCGGGCGGCCTTTTGCGCGCGCATAATCCCGCGCGGTCTTCATCGCCATGGTGATCGAATCGGTGCCGCCGGAGGTCATCGCGCCGGTTGACCCTTCCGGTCCGTGCAGCAGGCCGAGGCCCATGCCGATCACTTCCTTCTCCATCTGCGCAAGGCTGGGAAAGGCAAGCGGGCCGAGACCGTTTTCGGCCATGTACAGGGTGTAGGCTTCCTGCTGGACCTGTTCCACATCATGGCCCGCATTGAAGACGTAGACCGCCGTGCGCCCGTCGCGCCATTGGGCATCTCCGCCGCCGCGGCTGATCATTTCCTGGCGCACATCGGCCCAGTCACGGCCCTTTTCCGGCATCTGCATCACTTATTCTCCCTCGCCCATTGCTTATATTGGTATTCATACGAGGCGCATGCGTATCGCCCGTACAAAAGCTTAGCCAGAGAGGACGCATCATGTCGAACACTGCTGACGAAGGCAAAAAAGACGAGGACAACGGCCAGCCCCCTCCTGCAACCGGCAACATCCGCCCGGCAGGCCCTGAAAACATGGAACATCCACCGGAAGACTGGGACGAGGTTGACGAGGAAGGCGACGAATCGTTTCCGGCCAGCGACCCGCCTGCCAATTACGACAAGCCCCACGACTAGGCCGCAAGGCTACTGTCAGGGCTGCACATAAGGCCACTCCGCCGCCCCACATGCACACCTGCGCGAAGTGCAGCTTTTTGCTCGCGCATTGTGCGAAGGCCGTTGCCGGGGGGCGGGCATGGGAATATTGTGACGCCTACAACAAGCAAGAAATTTGATGGGGATCAGCACCGGGCCATGACGGATTATATCGGTTACGAAGCGCTCACACAGGCAGCCATGCGCGGCGTCGTCCGCGAGGCGCTGAAGCGCGCGAAAACGAATGGCGGCCTGCCCGGCGACCATCACTTCTACATCACCTTCCGCACCAAGGCCCCCGGCGTGCGGATGGCCGATTACCTGGTCGAACGCTTCCCCGTCGACATGACCATCGTGGTTCAGCACCAGTTCTGGGACCTCGAAGTCCATGACGGCCATTTTGAAATCATCCTGAAATTCTCCGGCGTGCCGCAGCACCTGTTCGTGCCCTATGCCGCGATCACGCGCTTCGTCGATCCGTCCGTGAATTTCGGCCTGACCTTCGAATCGCAGGACAAGGACGCGGCCGTCATCGCGCCCGCCACGGCCCTGGCTGAAACGAATGACGAAGCCGGCGAAGACGCCGCCCCGGCCAGCGATGCCGGAACGGTGGTGAACCTCGACGCCTTCCGCCGCAAATAGGCCGGACGATTGTCAGAGACTGAAAAGCCCCGCATCAGCGACGCTGACATGCTGGCCCGCTTCCAGGGCTCGAAGAAGCGTCCCCCCTGTTCCGACACGCTGGGCATGAAGCTCATCGAAGTCGAACAGGATGCCATGCGCATACGGATGGAATTCGACGTCAGCCCCTCCTTCGCCAACCCGACCGGTGCGGTACAGGGGGGCTTCATCTCCGCCATGCTGGACGAAGCGATGAGCACTTGTGTCATCATCGCCTCCAACGTCACCATGACGGCCCCGACGCTGGAAATGAAGACGAGCTATCTTTCCCGCCTGATGCCCGGCAAAGCCTATGTCGATGCCCGCATCCTGCGGCTCGGCAAATCCGCGGCCTTCATGGAAGCGGAATGTTTTGACCCGGACGGAAAGACGGTCGCCAAGGCCTCCGCAACCGCCATCCCGATGCCGTTCAAACGCCTCGACAAATGAGTTTCGACAAGCGCGCCTACTGGCAGGACATCCTGACCAATCCGGACACGCGCACGCCGTCGATGGATTTCACGTCGTTCGAGCTGCTGGGCTTCGATGAGGCCGAAGGCTGGACCGAGGGCGCCTTCTGCCTGCCGAGGGAAGCCACCAATCCCGGCGGCAATGCGCAGGGCGGCTTCGTCACCGCCATGCTGGACGAAGTGATGAGCATTGCCGGCTCCATTGTGCAGGATGGCCCCGCCATGGCGCCGACACTGCAGATGACGGTCAGCTTCATCCGCCCTGTACCCGTCGGCCAGCGCCTGATCGGGCGAGGCGAAGTGGTGCGGCGCGGCAAGGCGGGCATCTTCACGCAGGGCTTCCTGCGCGACGAAGACGGCAAGCTGCTCGCCCAGGCCACGGCCAGCTGCATTCCCCGCGTCCTTGAGTGGAAGTAGGCTGACGCCGCGACACCCGCGCCAACCCGTCTGGCCTGTGTTATCCTCCCGGAAAAAGAAAAATACCGGAGGAAACAATGGCTGACGATCTGGGCTCAAGCCCCAAGGTGCCGCAATCCATCATCGAAGTGACGGCCTTCATGCCGGAGGCGCGGCGCGACCCGCACCCGCCCCTGAAGGCCCTGCGTGAGCAATGCCCTGTCATGCGCGACGAGATGGCGAAAACCTGGTTTCTGACCCGCTATGAAGACGTGCGCACCACCGTCAACGACCGCAGCTTCGTCCGCCATCCGCTGAATGCCGAGGAAGGTTCCATCTCGCGCCAGCTCATCGACGAGGAAAGCCCGCGCCGCATCTCGATCCTCTTCATGGACGATCCTGATCATGCCCGCGTGCGCCCGCCGCTCGCCAAGGCTTTCTATGCCCGCATCAACAAGATGAAGGACCAGATCGAAGCCATCGTCGACGACACGATCGACGCTGCCCCGGCCAGCGGCGTGTTCGACCTGATGGCCGAGATCGCCGTGCCGATCCCGGTGACCGTGATCGCGCGAATTCTCGGTGTTGATGAAGAGCGCCTCGCCGAATTCCGGGAATGGTCCGAAGCGGTGATCCTCGGCCTGAACCCGGTGCGCACACCGGAAGAGACCGAACGCATGATCGCGGGCGGCGCCGCGCTCGATGCCTATTTTACCGAATTGATGGAACGCCGCCGTAAAGTGCCTGAAGACGATCTCATCACGGACATGGTCCAGCTTCAGGCATCTGGCGAAGCTCCGCTGTCGGATGATGAAGTCCGCATCAATCTTCAGGCCCTTCTGGTTGGCGGGAACCTCACCACGACAGACCTGATCGGCAATGGCGTCTGGCTGTTCCTGACCCATCCGGACCAGCTCGCCGCGCTGAAGGCCGATCCCGGCCTCGCCAGCCAGGCGGTTGAGGAAGTGCTGCGCTATGAGGCGCCCGTTTCCGCCACCTCGCGCATTGCCGAGGCCGACAAGCAGGTCGCCGGCTGCCCGGTCAAGGAACACCAGGTTGTCTTCTGCTCCCTCGCCTCCGCCAATCGCGACACGGAAACGTTCGAGGCCCCCGACGCATTCGACATCACGAAGAAACGCGCCAGCCATGTCGCCTTCGGGGGCGGGCCTCATATCTGCATCGGCGCCCCCCTTGCCCGCATGGAGGCAAGGCGCGTCTACCAGAAACTCTTCGAACGCTATCCGGACATGAAGCTGCCGGAACAGGACATCGCCTGGCGCGCCCTCCCCTTCTTCCGCGGCATCGAAAAACTGGATGTTGCGGTGTGAGGCACGCTCCGGGTCCCGGTGCGCCACAGACAAGCCGTTAACGAACGGCCTGCGCGCGCCCATGGTGCAGCGCGCAAAAACGTGTCATAGGCGCCTCAAACCCCTCTGACAGGTCGATCGTGCCTCGATGACGCCGCCCAGACCGGCTCCGGCAAGACCGTCGCCTTTGGTCTTGCCATGGCCGGCGACCTGCTGGGCGAGGAAGACCGCCTCAGCCGCGCCGAGACGCCGCTTGCCCTCATCGTTGCTCCGACCCGTGAACTGGCCATGCAGGTCGCCCGCGAGCTGACCTGGCTGTACGGCCCGGCCGGCGCGCGCCTTGCCACCTGTGTTGGCGGCATGGACATGCGCGACGAGCGCAAGGCCCTCGCCCGCGGCGCGCATATCGTCGTCGGCACGCCGGGCCGCCTGTCGGACCATATCAAGCGCGGTTCGCTCGACACCGCCGGCATCCGCGTCGTCGTGCTGGATGAAGCCGACGAGATGCTGGACATGGGCTTCCGCGAAGAGCTGGAACATATCCTGGAAGGCACGCCGGAAACGCGCCGCACCCTGATGTTCTCCGCGACTGTGCCGAAAGGCATCGCCAACCTCGCCGCGCGCTACCAGAAGGACGCCGAGCGCGTGCGCACCGAATCCGAACAGCGTCAGCATGGCGACATCGAATACCGCGCCCTTCTGGTTGCGCCGGGCGATGAAGAAAATGCCATCGTCAATATCGTGCGCCATTCCGACAGTGAGAGCGCGCTGGTCTTCTGCACCACACGCGCCGCCGTGAACAAGCTGATGAGCCGCATGGGCAATCGCGGTTTCCCGGTTGTCGCCCTTTCCGGCGAGCTCAGCCAGAAGGAGCGCACCAATGCGCTTCAGGCCCTGCGCGATGGCCGCGCCCGCGTCTGTATCGCCACCGATGTGGCCGCCCGCGGCCTTGACCTCGACAATCTGGGCCTCGTCATCCATGCTGACCTGCCGCGCGATCCCGCGACGCTGCTGCACCGCTCCGGCCGGACGGGCCGGGCCGGCCGCAAGGGCGTCAGCGCGCTGATCGTGGCACCGAAGGCCCGCCGCCGGGTCGAGCGCCTGCTGGGCGATGCGAAGATCGAAGCAACCTGGGGCACGCCGCCGTCGGCCGATGAGATCAACGCCCTCGACGATGCCCGCCTGCTGGCAGACCCGTCCCTCACCCGTCCGATCCATGAGAGCGAACGCGCCATGATCGACGCCCTGCTTGAGCAGCACGGCGCCGAACAGGTCGCCGCCGCCTTCCTGCGCAAGCAGCGTGAAGGCCGCTCCGCCCCGGAAGACCTGCGCGAAGTGGACCTCACCCCGCCGAAGCGCCGCGAACGCACAGAACGCGGCGACCGGGGCGACTGGGCCGACCGCGAACCCCGCGAAAAGCGTGGCAAATCCGAACGCAAGGGCTTCGATGATGCCGTCTGGGTGCAGCTGAATGTCGGCCGCAAGAAGAACGCCGAGGCGCGCTGGATCCTGCCGGTCCTGTGCAAGGCCGGAGGCCTCTCCCGCGACGATATCGGCGCCATCCGCATCAATCCCTCCGACACCCATGTCGAGCTGACCCGTGAAGCCGCTCAGCGCTTCTTCGACACGATTGGCGATGGCGGCACGATCGAGAAAGGCCTGCGCGCCTCTCCGCTGGACGGAGCACCGCCTCCGCCTGCCCGGTTCGACCGGGAAGACCGTTTCGACCGGAGCGACCGCGACGAGCGTCCGGCCCCGCGCCTGCGCAAGAAACCCTACGATCCGGATGCCCCGCGCAACCTGTCGGGCAAGAAGCCCTTCAAGAAGAAATTCACGCCCGACGAGGCCCCGGCCGAGCGCAAGGCCTCCCCACAGACGGACTATATCCAGGACGACCGGGAAAAGCCCGCCAGACCGGAGAAGAAGTTCTCGAAAGTGCATGCCAAGGACGGCTGGAAGCCCCCGATGCGCGGCAAGGGCAAGCCAGCCGGAAAACCTGGCGCAAAAGGCCCGGCTAAAGGCGGTAAACCTGCCTTCCAGAAGGGTGGAAAACCCCCGAAAAAGGCCCGGAAACCAGCCCCCAGGGGCTGATCCGGCGAGGGGCGCTCCGGAAGCCATTTCCGGGCGCCACAACCCCCTGTTTTTACAAAGATAATTCGCACCCGCAATAAGCTGTAAAATAACCCCCGTTCAGGTTCCCTCAGGCCCGTTAATCCCCTATATTTACGGGCGAATCTGAAGAATCGACGGGGTAACCTAATGGCCGAAGAAACGCAGGGCGAAAATACCGAATACGGCGCCGGGTCCATCAAGGTCCTCAAGGGCCTTGAGGCGGTGCGTAAACGCCCCGGCATGTATATCGGCGACACCGATGACGGCTCCGGCCTGCACCACATGATCTATGAGGTGGTGGACAACGCCATCGACGAGGCGCTGGCCGGCCACGCAGACCGTGTGACCGTCACGCTCTACCCGGACGGCTCGGCCGAGATCACCGACAATGGCCGCGGCATCCCGGTCGGCATGCACCCGACCGAGGGCGTCTCTGCAGCAGAAGTCATCATGACCCAGCTGCACGCGGGCGGTAAGTTCGACCAGAACTCCTACAAGGTGTCCGGCGGCCTGCACGGGGTGGGCGTCTCGGTTGTGAACGCCCTGTCCGACTGGCTGGAGCTGACCATCCACCGCGAAGGCAAGGAACACTTCGTCCGCTTCATTGATGGCGGCCATGTCGAAGCGCCGCTGGTCACCCGCGGTGACTCTCCGATCACGGACAAGGGCAAGCCCTTCACCGGCACGGCGGTGCGCTTCCTGGCGGCCTCCTCCACCTTCACGATGACCGATTACGACCGCAAGACGCTGGAACACCGGCTGCGGGAACTCGCCTTCCTGAACTCCGGCGTGCACATCATCTTCCGCGACGAGCGCGAGGCCGATCCCTACGAAGTCGACCTGATGTACGAAGGCGGTGTGAAGGCATTCGTCGAACACCTCGACAAAGCCAAGAACAAGCTGATCCCGGAACCGATCTATGCCATTGGCGAGAAGGACGGCATCACGGTCGAAGCCGCGCTGGAGTGGACCGACAGCTATCACGAGAACGTGCTGTGCTTCACCAACAACATCCCCCAGCGTGACGGCGGCACCCACCTGGCCGGCTTCCGCGGGGCCCTGACGCGCATCATCAACAAATATGCCAACGAGACCGGCATCGCCAAGAAATCGAAGGTCGAGATCTCCGGCGACGATGCCCGCGAGGGCCTGACCTGCGTGCTCAGCGTGAAAGTGCCTGATCCGAAATTCAGCTCCCAGACGAAAGACAAGCTCGTCTCCTCCGAGGTCCGCCCGGTGGTCGAGAGCATGATGGGCGAAAAACTGTCCGAATGGTTCGAGGAGCATCCGAAGGAAGCCCAGGAAATCATGGGCAAGATCGTGGAGGCCGCCGCCGCGCGCGAGGCCGCCCGCAAGGCCCGCGAACTGACGCGCCGCAAGTCCGCGCTCGACATCACCTCCCTGCCCGGCAAGCTGGCTGACTGCCAGGAGAAGGATCCGGCAAAATCCGAACTCTTCATCGTCGAGGGTGACTCCGCTGGCGGCTCGGCCAAGCAGGGCCGTTCGCGCGACAACCAGGCCATCCTGCCCCTGCGCGGCAAGATCCTGAACGTGGAACGCGCACGCTTCGACAAGATGCTGTCATCCGATCAGGTCGGCACACTGATCATGGCGCTCGGCGCCGGTATCGGCCGCGACGAGTTCGACATCAACAAGCTGCGCTATCACAAGATCATCATCATGACCGATGCTGACGTCGACGGCGCGCACATCCGGACCCTGCTGCTGACCTTCTTCTATCGTCAGATGCCGGAGATTATCGAGCGCGGCTATCTCTACATCGCCCAGCCGCCGCTCTACAAGGTGACGCGCGGACGCTCCGAACGCTATGTGAAGGACGATGCGGAACTGGAATCCTATCTCATCGGCGAAGGCACGGACGGGGAATCCCTCATCCTGGCCGACGGCACCACGATTGCCGGGGAAGACCTGCGCGACCGCGTGCGCCAGGCATCGAACTTCCAGGCGAACCTGCGCCGCCTGGCCCTGCGCGCCTCGGGCGACCTGATCGAACATGCCGCCCTTTCCGGGGCGCTGGCCGCAGGCGCCGGTGCCGCCGAAGCCGAGAAAACGGCCGAGCGCCTGAACCGCTTCGCCGAGGAAGGCGAAGACACCTGGGCCGGCCGTTTCGTCGAAGGCGCCCTTGTCCTGCAACGCTCGGTGCGTAGTGTGGACGAGACCATCACCCTGCCCCCGGCCCTGATCGCCAGCCAGGACGCCCAGCGCCTGGCAGAACGCGCCGCCGGCCTTGCCGAAATCTATGACCGCCCCGCCATCCTGCGTCAGGAAAAAGGCGGCGAAGTGACCGTACACGGACCGAGCAGTCTGCTGAAGGCCGTGCTCGACAGCGGCCGCAAGGGCCTGAAGATCCAGCGCTACAAGGGTCTCGGCGAGATGAACGCCGACCAGCTATGGGAAACCACGCTGGACTCCAACGCCCGCACACTGCTGCAGGTCCGCGTCGACCATATGGAAGAAGCCGACGAAATGTTCTCCAAACTGATGGGCGACGTGGTCGAACCCCGCCGCGAGTTCATCGAGGAGAATGCGCTCGACGCGGAGGTGGATGTCTGACGCCGCTTAGCCTGCGCGATACAGCCTGCGGAATGCCCGCAGGAAGGGGCGTTGTTCCACGCCGAACGCCTCGGCGTGAAGATCGTACACAGACAATAGCTCCTGCCGGAAGGCATTGAACGCGTCCTCGTCATAGCGAAGCGGCGGGTTCGGTATGTAGCGCAGGCTTTCGATGCTTTCTCGGGTCATCGGCACAGCCTCTTCCGGCGGACGCCGGGATGCCTGACGGAACAGGATACTGTTCGCAGGTCCGACCGCCAGACTGAAAAGACGCGTGATATAAACGCGGTGTGGTGCTGTCTCTCCCATGGCGCTGAACTGGCGCAGCATCTCGATCGTGACATCCGGCGCAGAGCGGTTCGCGCGCGGCACCTCCACTGGGGGCGCAAGCCCCAGATCGCCAAACACGGCCTCCAGCCACCCGGCCTCCTCCAGCCGGTAACGGCGCACTTCTGCCGGACGCAGATGCTGGACCAGTCCTTCCAGCCCATGCGCATAGGCATTGCTGTGCGGGGTCCAGTCGATCTCTGCATAAAGCTGGGAAATGCCCTTGGCGTTTGAAATCGTCTGCCGGTACAGCGACGCCAGGAAGGGATCCAGCGCACGCGACACCTGGATCAGGGTGAGCTGAACGCCTTCTCCCTCCAACCAGCCTGCGGCCTGCCGCAGCACCTTCGGAGAATAGCGGCCAATCCCGATGGCAATGAACTCACTGCTGAGCAGGCATTGCGTGGCCCCCACCGCCCGCGCCGCCTGCACCACGGCATCGACGCCGATCCGCCCGTCGATCCACTCATTGTTGATCTTCGTGTTTGCCGCCTCGTGATTGTGACGGAAGGAAGGGGGATAGAATATTCCCTGTGCAGACAGGCTTTCCCGCATGCCGCCAAAGCACTGTTGCAGCGTGGTCGACCCGCACTTTGGAAGCCCCACATGAATGATCAGCTGCATTTTCCGTTCGCTCCGTCCGCCCCCGCCGTCACGGTCTGCCTCCTGCCAGATGCCCATATTCCCCTCCCCTGTAAACATTCCGGCATGGGGAGAGAGAAGGTCTTCTCCCCCGCCTTCCGGCAGATGCGACGGGTGGGTTGAGCGGAGTGATACCCACCGTTCGGATCTGCGGCACGTTCTGCTTGGTGGGTTACGCCTTTGGCTAACCCACCTTACGGGTTTCACCCTCCCGCAGCCAAACTCCCCACATGCGTCACCCCCGGCCGCGGAGCGGTCTGGGGGCCCAGCTCTGAATGAGGCGACCGGGTGCGCCATGTGCGGTTGCGGTCCATCGTGCGCCGCAGCGCATGATGTACTCTGCTGAGGCGTTCCGAGATGGATCCCCAGACGGCTGCGCCGTCGGGGATGACGCGTGCGGAAAAATTGGGCCCTGTTCCACGGCCGCCGCGTGTCATCCCGGAATTTGCGGAGCAAATATCCGGGACGGGATGTGGTGTCGCCGCTGCAGCACTGGGGCCCGGATAAGCGCTTCGCGCTTTCCGGGATGACACATACGGGCGGGCCTCTATCCTCCCCTGAAGCGTTCGCCCTCATCCTTTGCGGCATGCATCCGCAGCTCCGCATCTATTTCGACTTTGTCTGGCCGATCTTCTGGCCATGGCTGGTCTGGAACCTGCTCCGTGTCGCCCGGTGGCACACGGAGACGGGGCGTGATGCGCTGATGGCGGTCGACCGGTTCGGGAACATCCGTTTCGTCCGGATGTCAGACCCGCCGCCGCCCGATGATCTCTACACTTATGAAGCGCCGCGTGTGCCGCGATGGGAACGTCCTGCTGTCTGCAGTGACGTTCTCGACGCCGTGCGTGTGATGTCCGCGCTAGTCCGTTATGATCCGCTGAAGTCCGGTCTAGTCATCCATAGTCATGACATAGTCCGGATTGATCATGCGCTAAACGTGCGTGGTCCGCCCTAGGCACGGCTCAATCCGAACTCAGCTTCCTGCACCGGACGGCACCCGCCGCGCCGGGCAAATGTGCTGGCACAAGCAGCCATGCGGCTCACTTATGCTGCCCCGGCATAAGTCTTCTCTCCGGCCCTGCCCTTTCGTGCAGCGCGCCAGGCGTCATATTCGGCTCAACGCAAACACCACGGTACCCAAAGGAGCCTGTCATGATTGAACTTCGTCCGTTCGACCGTCTCGGCCGTTTCCGCAATGAATGGCTGGACGCCAATTACCATTTCTCGTTCTCGGGCTATCACGACCCGCGCCGCATGGGGGAAGGCGCCCTGCGCGTGTGGAACGATGACACGATCCAGCCGCACACCGGCTTCCCGCCGCATGGCCACCAGTCCATGGAAATCATCACCTATGTCCGCAAGGGCGCTATCACCCACAAGGACTCGATGGGCAATACCGGCCGCACCGAAGCCGGTGACGTGCAGGTGATGAGCGCCGGGGCCGGCGTGCAGCATTCCGAATGGAATGCCGACGACGAGACCTGCCAGCTGTTCCAGATCTGGATCCTGCCGCGCGAACAGGGCGGCCAGCCGGGCTGGGGCACGCGCCAGTTCCCGAAAGGCGACCGCTCCGGCAAGTGGACCGTTTTCGCCGCGAAGGATGGCGAAGGCGATGCCCTGCCGATCAAGCAGGACGCCAAGGTCATGGGCGCCACACTGCGCGCTGGCGATACGCTGGACTATGAAGTCGCCCCCGGCCGCCATGGCTATCTCGTACTGGCCACCGGCTCGGTCAGCCTGAACGGCCAGGTCCTGAAAGCCCGCGACGGGGCCGCCATCACCGGCGCGGAGGCCCTGACGCTGAAAGGCATCGAAGACGCCGAAATCGTGTTTGTGGACACGATTTAACGACACTTCACATCAGCGTGACTTCGGGATGCAGGGAGGTGATGGTAAGTTGATCGGAGACCTGAATGGAGGTTCTGACCCATGAAACTTGTTCCCATCACCGCCCTCGCCCTCCTGCTGGCCCCGGCCGCCATGGCAGCGGAAATCAACGTCTCCATCTCGGAGGATTTCCAGACCAAGCTGCAGGATGATTATGGCACCCGCGAAGGTGAGTACCTGTCCAAGGAAGTGAAGGAAGACCTGACGCGCGAACTGGAAAAGGCCGGCGTGGATGTCGCCCGGATTGATGTGACCATTCTCGATGCGAAGCCATCCAAGCCGACCTTCAAGCAGCTCGGCGACAAGCCCGGCCTCGACTTTGGCGCCTCGCGCAGCCTTGGTGGCATGAAACTGTCCGCCGTGGCCTATGACGCCGGGGATGAGAAAACCAAGGAATATGAGTATTCCTGGTATGAGCATGATCTGCGCCAGACCGGCTTCACCACCTGGTACGATGCCAACCGCGCATCGAACCGGTTCGCCCGGAACTTCGTGGAAGATCTGAAGGAAGGTGAGCTGGCGAACCAGGACCCGTCCTGATTAAAGGACGAGTTCGCACCGCTCGTTGAGGCTGGGGCGCGCGATCGCAACGCGCTTCAGCCCCGGCAGCGCCTCTGCCAGGTCGGCAGCGACCCAGAGGCAGATCCGCTCCAGCGTCGGCACTTCAAGGCCGTCGATCTCGTTGAGCAGTTTGTGGTCCAGCTTTTCGGCCGTCGCGTTCAGGCAGGCCGTCAGATGGGCGAAGTCCTCAACCCATTGCTCGCCGGCTTTCACGACACCGGCCACGGTCGCTTCCAGGCGGAAGGAATGGCCGTGCATGTTCCGGTAAGGATGCCCTTCCGGCTTGCCGCCCATATAGTGCGCCGCCTCGAAATGCACCGCCTTGGAGATCTCGAACACGCGGCCCTCAGGGCTCAGGGCAGCCCGGTCAGTTTGTGCGTTTGCAAGCTCAGTCGCCATTGCGGATTCTTCAGACAGTAAGCAGCGGCAGCCTGCACATTGCTGGCCGCCTCGGAATTGTCCTTCGGTTGCAGGAAAAAGTGCTGAAAGTCCAGTTCCGTGAACCGTTCGGGCTGCGCTTCGGCCTCATCCTGCGGGTAGACCAGCTTGAGTTCATTGCCCTTTTTCAGCACCAGCGCCGCATTGGCCTTGGGGCTGACGCAGATCCAGTCCAGCCCCTCAGGGGGTTCGACCGTACCATTGGTCTCCACCGCGATCTCGAAGCCAGCGGCATGAAGCGCCGCGATCAGCGGCGGGTCGAGCTGAAGCAGCGGCTCCCCGCCGGTGCAGACGACATAGGGCCGGCCCGCCGTTTCGGCGTGGGCGCTCCAGATTCCGGAGACCAGCGCGGCGACCTCTTCGGGTGTCCTGTACTTGCCGCCATTCTCGCCATCGGTGCCGACAAAATCGGTGTCGCAGAACTGGCAGACCGCCTTGGGCCGGTCGCGTTCGAGGCCGCTCCACAGATTGCAGCCGGCAAAGCGCAGGAAGACGGCGGCGCGCCCGGTCTGCGCGCCCTCCCCTTGCAGGGTGTAGAAGGCTTCCTTGACCGAATAGGTCATCGCGACGCCTGCCAGCGCTCCCACCCGGCCGAACGCAGCTCGCAGGCCGGACAGGTGCCGCAGCCATAGCCCCAGTCATGCCGGTGGCTGCGATCGCCGAGATAACAAGTGTGGGTGTCTTCCACGACCAGGTCGACCAGCGCCTGTCCGCCCAGCTCATACGCCAGCGCCCAGGTGCCCGCCTTGTCGATGTACATGAGCGGCGTCTCGATCGACATCGGCTTGTCGAGGCCAAGCCGCAGAGTCTCTGCCTGCGTCTGGATCGTGTCGTTCCGGCAATCCGGGTAGCCGGAATAGTCCGTCTCGCACATGCCGCCGACCAGAACGCCCGTGCCGCGGCGCACGGCGAGCGCGCCTGCCAGCGTCAGGAACAGGAGGTTGCGGCCGGGCACGAAGGTGGACGGCAGGCCTGCCTCGGTCGTCTCAATGGCCACATCATGGGTCATCGCCGTTTCGCCAAGGCTCTTCAGAACGGTGGCGTCGACCTGATGGTCCTCCCCCAGCCGAGCGGCCCAGCTCTCCTTCAGGCTCGCCATGCCGATCCGGACCTTTTCACGGCAGGTCAGCTCCACCGCATGGCGCTGGCCATAGTCGAAGCCGATCGTCTCGACCGTCTCAAACCGCTCCAGCGCCCAGGCGAGGCAGGTCGCGGAATCCTGTCCGCCCGAAAACAGGACCAGGGCCCGGCTTTCAGCCGGGTTTGCGGAGGAGGAAATCTTCGTGCTCATGGCGCGCCTCTACCAGTCCCGGCCACCCCGGCCAAGCCGCGAAAACCGTGCGATCTCCGCCGCTGTTTCACAAGGGGAAGCCCGCCGGAAAGGGGGCGCCAGGCAAGTATTTCCGCCGATTCCGGCGCAAGTCTCTCTCCCTACAGGTGAATCGTCTTCGTTGCCTGCGATTTCAGGTGTGGCCCTGAAGACACGATTTGAGCCGATCAGAAGGCAGAAATTTGCAATTGGCCGCTTGGGAGGCCCGGACATCGCTCATTTTTTGCCTTTACGTAGCGTCCACCAGGCCAAACGTTCCAATTGAAAATATTGACTTTCCCTCGCGGCTGCCATTCGATGGATTCTGAAGCATGTCCGAAAAGAGACAGCTCAGACAATTGCTCGACGCCTGCAATTCCGCTGGCCCGAGGGGAGGAAAAATTAAATGATCAAAAACAGAGACTCGAAATGTATCTGGCTTGCTGGCGCGTCAGTGCTTGCAATGGGCCTGCTGGCACCTGCCGCAGTGGCTCAGGAAGACGAGGGCACCAGAACACTTTCGACCGTGACGGTGACGACCCAGAAGGTCGAGGAATCCATCCAGGATGTTCCAATCGCCGTTTCCGCCTTTGACGAGAGTGCGCTTGAGCGCCTGCAGCTGACCGGTGGTCCGGACCTCGTCAAATCCATCCCGAACGTGTCCTTCACCAAGGGCAACTTCACAGGCTTCAACTTCAAGATCCGCGGCATCGGTGCTGACGTGGTCGCCCAGTCGGGCGATGCGGGGGTCGGCATCCACCAGAACGATGTGCCGCTGACGGCAAACCGTCTCTTCGAAGCTGAATTCTATGATGTTGAACGGGTCGAGGTGCTGCGGGGCCCCCAAGGGACCCTGTACGGACGGAACGCCACGGGCGGCGTGTTCAACCTGATCACCGCCAAGCCGGTGCTGGGCGAATTCCAGGCTGATGCCGAACTCACCTATGGCAACCACAACACCTTCAAAGCCAAGGGCATGGTCAACCTGCCGCTCGGCGAAAAAGCAGCCCTGCGTCTGGCCGGCTCGGTCCTGCAGCGTGATGGTTATGTGAATAACTCTGTGACCGGCAACGATGTCGATGATCGTGACCTGTCGAGCTACCGTGCCACGTTCGCCATCGAGCCATTCGACAATCTGCGCGGCTGGGTCTCGTTTGAGCACTTCGAAGAAGATGACAGCCGCCTGCGCTCCGGCAAGCAGCTGTGTAAGAAAGATCCGGGCTTCTCGAGCTACGCCGGCATTGCCGTCTCGCCGCTTGACCAGCTCGCCACGTCGCTTGGCTGTCAGGATGCACCGCTCAGCCAGTCGAAGGATCGTGTGAATTCACAAGGCACCCTCGGTGGCGGCCTGGCCATCATCGCAGGCCTTCTGAACGGCGACGCCTTCACCGATCCGGTCAATCCGGACCTGCGCACCATCGAGTCAGCCTTCGACCCGATGTATGAAGCCGACCAGGACCTGATCACCTGGAAAGGCGAGTGGAACATCACCGACAGCCTGCTCCTCACCTATCTGGGCAGCCACTCGGAAACCTCCTCTTCCTCGATTGAGGACTACAACAAGGTTGCGCCGACCATCGCGTTCAATGAAACGGCCGGTCCGTTCTTCCTGGCCCCCGGTTATGAAGCGGTTTACGATCTTCTGTTCCCGGGTGGCGTGGTGAGCGATCCGCAGCTTGGCGTGTCCAACCTGTTCCGGACCTTCGATGAATCCGGCGGGGCGAGCGAGCAGGATACGCATGAAATCCGTCTGCAGTCGGATTTCGACGGTCCGTTCAACTTCAACCTCGGTGCCATCAAGGTCGACTTCGACGCGATTGATCCTTACGACAACCGCGCCGGCTATTATGTGATGTCGAACTCGTTGACGGCCCTGGTCCAGCTCAACAACGCACTTGGCGGATCTATCTTCGGCGGCAACATCCCGCTGGATTCCGGCAGTGCCGGAAACCTCGGCCTGTTCAATGGTTCGATGAATGGTGATGGCGGCGAGCAATTCCGGTCGCTCTCCCCTTACCGCCTGAACTCCACCGCCGTCTTCGGTGAAGGTTATTTCGAAGCATCCGACTCCCTGAAGTTCACCCTTGGCCTTCGCTATACGGACGACAAGAAAGAACAGGATGTCGTTCCGTCGTTCCTGTTCGTTCCGCGTGCCCCGGGCTTCGACCCTCTGCAACCGCAACCGATTGTCGGCGCTTCGCCGGATAATGGCGGCGACGGCACGTTGAACACGCAAGACAAGGAAGTGACGGGCCGTTTTGGTGTCGACTGGAAACCTGATTTCAGCTTCACTGAAGACACTCTGATCTACGCCTTCTACTCGAAAGGCTACAAGGGCGGCGGCATCAACCCACCGCAACCGGCGGACAACGCAAATGCATTCCCGCAGACCTTCGACCCGGAATTCGTGAACTCCTACGAGATCGGTACGAAGAACACCATTCTGGGGGGCACAGCCCAACTGAACGTCACAGGCTTCATGTATGACTATGAAGGCTACCAGATCACGCAGATCATCAACCGCTCGTCGGTGAACATCAACGTGGATGCTGAAATCCAGGGCCTCGAAATCGAAGCCCTCTGGACACCAGCAGAGAACTGGTTGCTGACGGCCAACCTCGGCATTCTGGATGCGAATGTCGTGGATACTTATGGCATCGACGTGCTCGACCGCGCCAATGGCCGGTCCGACCTTGTCGTGCTGAAGAATGCCTCGTCCTATTCCAACTGTGTCGTTTCGGCTCAGGGTTACGCGACCCTGCTCGGCGCCATTCAGGCGAACCCTGCCCTGGCAGGCTCCACTCGTGGCCTGTGCAATGGGGCCTTCGCAGCTGGCATCTATGACCTGGTCTACTCCACTGACGGTGGCAGCGGCGATGCAGCGACCGACCGGGCCGTCGCAGAAGGCTTCCTCGGCCTGACCGGCCAGACGGTGACCTATGTCGACTCGAATGGCCAAACGCAGACGGCCAGCCTGCTGGAACCGTTCGAAGGCGACGCGAAAAACGTCGATGGCAATTCCCTGCCGGGTGCGCCGGACACGACGCTGAACCTCGCAGCGGAATACACTTTCCCGTCCCTCGGGAACTCCAACTGGAGCATGACAATTCGCGGTGACTACTACTGGCAGGCCGACAGCTTCAGCCGGATCTGGAACACCCAGCGCGACCAGCTGGACTCCTGGTCCAACGTGAACCTGTCGATCCTCTTTGACAATGAAGAGACCGGCTGGGGCGTGGAAATCTTCGCCAAGAACCTGACGGACGAAGAAGTCATCACCGGTAACTACCTGACCGATGACTCCTCCGGCCTCTACACCAACGTCTTCCTGACCGAGCCGGCGCTCTATGGCGTCACGCTCAAGAAGTCCTGGTAAGGCGCTTCAGGTAACACAACAGATTGGGGCGGCCCGGCATGGGCCGCCCTTTTTGTTTGGTCTCCCGCCCGGCCTGCCCTATGTTGCGCCCCATATTCACACCCACCAGATCCGGAGACGCCCCATGCGCCTGATCCTTGCCGGCATTGTATCCGCCTTCGCCCTTGCCGCTTGCAGCGCTGAATCCACCGCGCCTGCAGCCTCGCCTGAAGCCTCGAGCGATTTCGAAGTCACTCTGACGCCGGTAGTCGACGCCGAATTCCCCTGGGGGCTCGCCTTCCTGCCGAATGGCGACCTTCTGTTCAGCGAGAAGGAAAACGGCCTGAAATACGTCACCGGCGGCCAGGGCACTGCCACGCCCGTCGCCGGCATGCCCCCCGCCATGACCGAGGGACAGGGCGGCTATTTCGGTCTCGTGCTGGATCCGGACTTTGAGAACAACCGCCTGATCTATGCCGCCTACGCGCAAGGCACACCGACAGACAATGGCACGACCGTCGTCCGGGCCCGTCTCAGCGACGACCACACCACTCTGGAAGACGTGACGGAAATCTTCCGTGCCGACTCCCGCGATACGGCCTATCACTTTGGCGGGCGCCTGCAGTTTGCGAATGATGGTACGCTGTTCATATCGCTCGGCGAGGGCTTCAAATACATGAAGGATGCCCAGGACCCGCACATCACACATGGCTCGCTCATCCGGATCAATTCCGATGGAACAATCCCGGCGGATAATCCGTTTGCCGATGGTGTGGACGGGAAACCGGCAGTCTATTCCTATGGCCACCGCAACATTCAGGGCCTTTATTACGACAAGCCCAGCGGCACTCTGTATGAAACAGAGCATGGCCCGAAGGGCGGCGATGAGTTCAATATCATCAAGCCAGGCGCGAACTATGGCTGGCCGGTCATCACCTATGGTGTGAACTATGATGGGACCATCATCACCGAGGAAACCGAGAAGGAAGGCATGGAACAGCCCCTCACCTATTGGGTGCCTTCGATCGCACCGTCTGGCCTGACCCGGCTGACCAGCGATGTCTATCCCGGATGGAAGGGAGACTTCTTCGTCGGTGGCATGAATGGCCCTGCCGGCATGGTGCTTGTCCGCATCCGGATGGCAGACGGCGCTGTGGCCGAACGTGAGAACCTGTTCAAGGATGAGTATCCGATCCGCGACGTGGCCCAGTCACCTGACGGACACCTCTATATCGCAACCAAGGATATGGACGGCATCTTCCGCGTCGACGTCGCGGAATAGCGCCCCCTATTCGCTCGTCCGCCGGGCCCGCAGCGCGGCGGCGAGCGTGCCATCATCCAGGTGATCCAGCTCTCCGCCCACCGGCACGCCGTGGGCGAGGTAAGTGATTTGCACGCCCTTCCCGGCCAGCTGATCCGCCACATAGTGGGCCGTGTTCTGGCCCTCGAACGTCGCGTTGAGCGCAAGGATGACCTCGCGAACACCGCCAGCGTCCACGCGAGAAATCAGCGAGGGGATGTTGAGGTCATCGGGCGTCACGCCATCCACGGCCGACATGACCCCGCCCAGCACATGATACCGCCCGCGATAGGAGCCGCCGCGCTCAAGGGCCCATAAGTCCGGCACATCTTCCACAACGCAGATCAGGCCCTCATCTCGCCCGCCTGCCTGACAGACGGCACAAGGCTGAAGCGTGTCATAGTTGCCGCACACCTCACACTTCTCGATCCGGTGACCTGCATCGGACATAGCCTCGGCCAGCGGCAGGAGAAGCGTGTCGCGGCGCTTCAGCAGGAACAGCGCCGCCCGGCGCGCCGAACGCGGCCCAAAGCCCGGCAAACGGGACATCAGCTCGATCAGACGAAGAATCTCGGGGCCGGCAGAACGCTGTGACATGCCCCCAATGTCAGGCATTTGCGCCTGGGTGCAAGTCCGGAGCACACGGAATCCACTCCCCAAACGAAAACGCCCCGGCGTGAAAGCCGGGGCGTTTGTTCTGTCGACAGGGAGAGGCTTATGCGGCCTCTTCGACCTCGTTCGATTTCGAGCTCGGGCGCGGATCGCGCAGCACATAGCCGCGGCCCCAGACCGTTTCGATGTAGTGGTTGCCGCCGGTGGCCTGCTGCAGTTTCTTGCGCAGCTTACAGATGAAGACGTCGATGATCTTCAGTTCCGGCTCGTCCATGCCGCCATAGAGGTGATTCAGGAACATTTCCTTGGTCAGCGTCGTGCCCTTCCGGAGGGAAAGCAGCTCGAACATCTGGTATTCCTTGCCGGTGAGGTGGACGCGTTCGCCTTCCACTTCCACCGTCTTGGCATCGAGGTTCACCAGGATCTCACCGGTGCGGATCACGCTCTCGGCATGGCCTTTGGAGCGGCGCACAATGGCGGTGATGCGGGCGATCAGCTCGTCCTTGTTGAACGGCTTGGTGAGGTAGTCATCGGCGCCGTAGCCCAGCGTGCGGACTTTCGCTTCAATGTCCGGGTTACCGGAGAGGATCATGACCGGCGTATTCACGCGGCCCATGCGCAGCTGCTTGAGAACTTCGTAGCCGGAGATGTCGGGCAGCGACAGATCGAGGATGATCATGTCGTACTCGTAGACCTTGCCCAGGTCGACGCCCTCTTCCCCCAGATCCGTCGTGTAGATGTTGAAGCCAGCAGACTTCAGCATCAGCTCGATGGAACGCGCGACGGCGCTATCGTCTTCAATAAGCAGGACGCGCATGTGTCGTCTCCCGAATCAGCCTAACGACAAGCTAGTCGTTTTTATTAACTCTGAGAATCCTTAGAGACTGTTTCTTTAACCAAAGTTAACAGCGTCCTTAGATTCCCCTCGAACATCCCCCAAATCTTCACACAGATTAATTGCCAAGCTCTGCCGCTGGAGCATTGCCGATCAGCATCTGGCTGATCGCAATGGCATCCTGGATAGGCTGGGCCTGAGGATCTGTGGAAATCAGTGTTTTCTGGCAGCGGATCGCATCGCGGACCTTCGGGTCGCGGATCACCACGCCGGCAAGATGCGGACGGAAGCCGAGGAATGTCTGGCAGGCCCGGGCAATCGCCTCATAGGTCCGCTGCCCTGCGGCGCGGCTGTCAGCCTGGTTGATGCACACCACCGGCTCGACATTCGGCGCATAGCCGCGCAGCACCTTGATGAAGGCATAGGCGTCGGTCATCGAGGTCGGCTCGTCGGTGATCACCATCAGCGCCTTGTCGGCAGCACGGGCAAGACGCATGCAGTTCGCTTCGATACCGGCGCCAAGGTCGAGGACGACCTGATCGTATTGCAGGGCCAGCGCCGAGAGACCGGCAGCCAAACGGGCAACTTCTTCCGGCGGCAGTTCGGCCAGCGCGCCAGAACCTGAGCGGCCCGGCAGTACGTCGAAACCGCCTCCGGCAGCCCCGCCATCGACCGGCGTCACCGCGTCATCGAGCTCGACCCAGCCAGCGATCACAGCAGCGAGGTCCGTCTCGGGCGCGATGCCGAGCTGAACGTCCACGTTGGCGAGGCCAAGGTCCCCGTCCACCAGCAGTGTGCGTTTACCAGCCTGAGCGAAAGCTGAAGCCAGCGTGATGGCCATGAACGTTTTGCCGACGCCGCCCTTCCCGCTTGCAACCGCGATGATCGAGGCAGGCTCAACCCGGCGCGGCGTGGGCCGCGGTGCCGGACGTTCCTGCGATTTGCGCATCATGAAGCTCATTGGATTACGCAGCTCCTTTCAGGGCGATCACGTCGCCTGGGGCGTCTTCCATCAACAGGGCGGCGAGGCGTATGGGCGCCGCCGGCACCAGGCCGCCACCGATGAACGGCGTAACGGCAAGATGTGAGAAGGCGATACCGGCCGAAGACAGTGCGGAGATGGCCCCGCCCCTCCTTCGAACGACATCGAGTTTTGTCAGAATGGCCCGCTTGATGCCTGCCCGGGCAAAGCTGCGGGCGGCTTCAAGCTGGTCGTCCGGGTGGCCTTCGGCCGAAACGACCAGCACTGGTTCAGCCCGGATGACCGAAATCAGGTCCTGCAGGCTGGCCATGTCATCTTCATCGAACGGATTGATCGCGGGAATGTCGATCACGCAACGGCGGTTCTGGGCTTTCAGCGTCTTCAGCGTCGCGAACAGCTCGTCCGGGGAGTGGCAGGAGCGGATCTGCCCTTTCTCCAGTTCAAGGTACGCCGCCAGCTGGTCACCACCTGCGGTGCCGTCGAGATCTGCCGCCACGGGCAGCACCTCGGCACGGACCATGGCAGCCCGGCGGGTCAACTTTGCAGCGGTCGCCGTGCGCCCATGTCCGGGCGGGCCGACCAGCAGGATATCGCGGTCCAGACGGGCCGGCAGAGGATCGCAGGTCACGATGCGGGCGAGCCCTTCGGCAATCGCCTCTTCCGGATCCTTCAGATTTTGAATGCGGCCAGCGCCTTCGGCGGCCACCCGGTCTGCAAAACGCTGCGGCGAGCCATGCCAGAGGAGCGCATCGCGCACGCGGCTGAACAACGGGTTTTCGGTGCCGCGGCCATGGCCGCCGCGCGCTTCGCGCAGGAACAGCGGCTCGTTCGGCACCATGCCGACGCCACCCATCTTGTCCACCGCCGCACGGACTTCAACGCCACCATCAATCTCGCGCTCGGACAGGATCACCGCATCGGCGCCCATCTCGGCAAAAATCATCGCCTTGGCAGCCTCGAACGTCTCGGCGGCGAACATTTTCATACGCATACGGTAGCGTCCTTACTCTCGAACAGACCCATCCAGCCGCGGTCCCAACGCGAACGGGTCAGACTCTCCCGCTCTCATTAGTGTCGTCTAAAGGTTAACAAATTCCTCTTCGGCGTTAGGGATTGCCGAATTCGAAGGGCCCAAACAGCCCATTCCTGCAGTGCGATCTGCCTCGCACCACAACCCTTTGTTAACCATGGGTTTTCCCGCAGTTACGCGGCTTCGCGCGAGTCCACGATCTCGGAAAGAGTCACGCCGAGTTGCCCATCGGCAACAACCAGGCGCCCCCGCGCCATCAGCCGGTCAGACACATAGATCTCTACTGGCTCATCCGTACGCCGCTCCAGCGCGACGATGTCATTGGCCGACATGGCGACCAGTTCTTCCATGGACATGCGCAGCTCGCCGAGCACCACATCGACGCGCACAGGCACGTCCATCAGGGATTTCTGCAGGGCAGGATTGGCAGGCTTGTTCATGATCCATCCTTCTCTGTCGGGCTGGTGTTCTGACCGAATTCTGGAGTTTGTGCAAACAGGTCTCCCTGTCCATCCACGATCCGCTGAGCTGTGGCCGTGACCAGACGCAGCGCTGTCTCCCGGAACCCGTCCGAATAGGCGCTCGCCTCCAGATGACCGGCCAGTGATACCAGATTCGCCAGGGCTTCCGTCAGGTTTTCGGTCACCTGCTGCAGGCGGGCGTTCTGTTCGACATGCCTAAGAGACATGGCAGCGGCATGGGCCTCAGCCCGCGCTTCTGTCAGCAGCATGGCCAGGTCCGGCGCCGAAAGCACGATCTTTTCCTCTACCGGCAGGGCCGGAGGCTCTGGTTCCGGCGGCGCGGTAAAATCGCTACGGAAATCGAAGGGCTGCAGGAATTTGACGGCGCGCTGCATCAGTCTACCAGCTCGTCGTCTTCGACCTGCCCATCGGCGCGGATATCGCCGCGCTGCATCAGCGTGCGGGCCAGCGCGACCAGTTCCTGCCGCGCCGCTTCGATCTCGCTGCGGCGAACGGGGCCAAGCGAGGCGATTTCCTCACGCAACAGGTCGCCTGCGCGCTGGGTCATGTTGGCAAAGAAGACCGCTGCCGTATCCGGCCGGGCGCCTTTCAGCGCCACGACCAGAGCCGCGCGATCGACAGCAGACAGGAGCGTCTGCAGACCCGCCGCATCGAGGCCAGTCAGGTCATCGAAAGTGAACATGAGCGCGCGCACTTTCTCACCTGCCCCGGGCTCGGCATGGTCCAGCGCGGCGAGGAAGGTCTTTTCGGAGCGGCTATCGAGCCGGTCGAAGATACGGGCGACACGTTCATGGCCACTGCCCTGCCCGCTGCCAGCTTTCGCAGCCAGCATGGCCCCCAGCCGGGTCTCGAATGCGGCCAGCGCGGCCGGGTGAACGGGCCCAAGGTTGAGGAGGCGCTGCATCGCGTCGATCGCCAGTCTCGGTGGCAGGGCCCGCAACAGACGAGCAGATGTTTCCCCCGGCAGGCGCGACAGAACCAAGGCCACAGTCTGCGCATGCTCACCCGCAAACAGGCCAGCGAGCGTCTCCGTGCCGACATCGGAGAGGCGGCGCCAGACCGAAGTGCCGGCCTCCACAGGGCTGCGCAGGCGCCGGTGAGCGTCCATGAACCGGGACACGGCCTCGGACTCGCCGTCTGCCGAAGGGCCGAGGGCATCCATCGCAGCCGTCAGGGCCTGCACTTCGGATTTGGAAAGTTCCGCCCAGATCGGGGCCGCATCCGGGCCAAGTGCCCGCATCAGCCGCGCAGAGCGCATAAGGCCATCGGCAGGCGTGTCATGCCGGGCAATCGTCAGCGCGCTCATGCATTGCCTCCATTTCCACTCATCCAGGCGCGGACAACATCTGCCGCACGGCCGGGATCACGGCGGGCCAGATCCGCTGCTTCGTCGCCCTGCACAGGCAACGGCCTGACAGACGGCTCAACAGATTGGGGCGCCATACGCGCAGGCAGGGTTTCCTGCACCAGCTCGACCGGGGCTGTGGATTCATGACGATCCGACTTGAAACCGATCCAGCCAGCGAGCCCGGCCAGCAGGGCCAGCAGCGAAAGTTCAGCCCAGTCGCGCGGCAGCGGCGCGCCACTGATACCCGGCGCGAAGGCCGCACGCTGAAGCTCCACCCGCTCGCCCTTGCCCGTGTCGAGCCCGGCGGCCAGCGAAACCATGTTCGACAGCGCGGCATCGTCCACGACGGTCTTGTCATCCAGCAGCAGCAGAACCTGACGGACACCGCCCGGCTGGCGCGCGATCGACACGCGCACATGCCCCTGCCCGGCCACCGCTTCGGCGACAGAGAGAAGAGACGCTTCGGATTGGGAGAGCGGCCCCGGCGAGGCCGGTGTGCGCGTCATCACTTCGCTGCCACGCCAGACGAGCAGGCCCAGGGCCACGACGCACGCCGCCAGCGCGAGCGCCCGTGTGGAAGGCGTCGCGCTGCGCGTGATACCGGGTCTGCCGTACGCCATACTGGACTCCCGTCACCCGGAGGATTCCGGATGATTTCGCCAGAGTTAACGGGGCGCCCGTAAATTTGGGTTTAACAGCAGCCTAGCGGCGATACTGTTGCAGGCGGGTCGTACGAAGACCCTTGGCGCCGTGGCGCAGGTAAAGGCGTTCCCAGGCCTCGAATTCCTCGTCCGTCAGATTGTAACGGTCGCAGGCGGCCTTGCGGCTCAGCAGGCCACCGGAAACGGCGGCAACTACTTCCGCCTTGCGGCGGGTGACCCAACGGGAAATATTCGGCGACGGGAGATCCGCCATTGTGAGCTTCTGGCCGTCCGGGCCTTTCACGCTCGTCGGTTTTGCGTTCTGCTGTTCCATATCCACACCATCTTCCAATAGAGGGCGAGCACTCCTTCTGGAGAGCCCGGAATATGGACACTACGCACTTCCTCTTAAGCCCACGCGTAACGCGTTACGAGAGTTTGACACCCTCCATTAGGAGGATGTTTGGAAACCTGTTCCGGCCCGGCACACTGGGTGAGACTCTGCAGCAAACATTACACGAATGAGAAAAAATTACGGCGTCAGGGCAACAGAATAAGCGCATTGTTGTCCCGCGCCTGCGCCGCGTGACGGCGCAGCATGGTCAGGAACATCTGGTCGCCGCGCTCCGTCTGCTTGACCAGCATCGCCGCCCCGAACGCCACCGACATGCCGTAGAAACATGTGTAGCGGTAATCGTCATAAAGCGCGTCGAAACTGTAATCGGACACGCCCTCCTCCTGCAGCCGGGCATGATAGTAGCGCAGCAGGGCCTGCTCATGCTTGGGCCGGTCTTCCCGTGTCAGGCCAGCCCCGATGAAATAGGCCACATCGCTGGCCGGGGCGCCCTTGCCCGCCGTCTGCCAGTCCACCACAGCCAGAGGCTTCGGCGAGCCCGGCTTGCCGAACAGCATATTGTCCAGGCGGTAGTCATTATGCGTAAGGGCAAACGGCCCTTCCCGCGACTCCTGCTGCATGCGCGGCAGGGCATCGGCATAGGCGTCGCCCACTTCGATGACATCCGGCGTGAGATGCGCGCCATAGCGATCCTTGAAGCCGGTCCACAGCATGGCGACCTGTTCCGGGCTCATCGCCGGGGGCGGCGCCACGCTGGTGCCCTGCAGCCAAGGATAGGTATCGAGGGTCTCGTCGTTCCAGTAGGCCGCATGCAGGATCGCCGCGGCATCCAGCGCCCGTTCGGCTTCCGCCACATCGCACCCGGTCAGCTGGTCACCCTGCTCCGCCGGTGCCATGTCTTCCATGATCAGGGCGAAGCGGTTCGTTTCCGGATCGTAGTCGGTATAGAGCGCCGCTGGCGTGATACGCCCCGCCACTTTCGGGAAGGTCCGGTAGAAGCTCACCTCACGCTCGTAATGGCCGAGCATCTTGGCGGTCATCAGGCTGGCATCGCTGCCAGACGGGAACTTGCCGACCAGCGTGGCAGGCGCGCCGTCTCCCTTGCGGGCATAATCGAAGACAAAACGGACATTCTCGCCGATCTGCCCTGTGCCGATAGACTTTGCCGAGAGGCCGGAGACCTCCGCATCAATGCCTATTTCTTCGAAAAGCTGGTTGAACCAGTCCGGCGTCAGTTCAAGGGGATTGGTGTCGAGGCCGGGTCGGCTCATGGGTTTCCTCCGCATCGTCGGGCTCTTGCGGCCCGCTCTTTGATTTTTTGGGTATGTATTTCTGCAGGCGCAGCATCCTCGCCTCAGCCGCGCGCAGGGCCTTGTCCAGCGCAGCCATGGTGAGGGCGAAGTCGCCATTCTTGTCCTTGCGCCAAGCCCGTTCGGTCTGCGCGATGACGATTGCGATGGCCGCCACCTTCAGGCCGAGCGGGGCGCCGCTGTCATCGTCCAGGCCGGTAGAGGCGAGCGCCCAATGCGCGCTGGCCGCCCGGTGCGCTGGCAGGCGCAGCAACAGGCGCGGCGTACGCTCACGGTCCCGCATCAGGGCGACGGCGCCGTCGCGATAGTCCTCCATCGCCTCGAAGCGCAGCATGATCACATCGAACAGACGCTCACGCGGGGAGTCTCCGCCCGGCGGACCTTCGGCAGACATGGCGCGGTCGAAATACGCATCGAAGGCATTGGCGAGGTCATCGCGCGTGACGCCGTAGAATTCGCTCAGCGGCAGGCCGGCTTCTTCGGCGATGGCAGAGAGCGTGATGTCGCCCCAGGGCGTGTCTTCCGCAAGGTGCAAGGCGGCGAGAAGGCCCAGTTCGACGATGTCGCCTGTCTCCTCCATGGTGCTGCCTGCCTCCTAATCCGTATCGCGAGACAGCTCCCGGTCGCGGTTCGCAGCGGCGCGGATAGCCTTTCGCATCAGTATGGGCATCCCACCCTCATCCATGAGGATGTCAAGAGCGGCCTGGGTGGTGCCGCCGGGTGAGGTGACCGCTTTTCTGAGGGCGCTGGGCGCCTCGTTCGACTGCACCATCAGGGCAGCCGCACCTTCGATGGTAAGCGCGGCGAGCTGTGCGGCAAGATCCGCCGGCAGGCCTTCAGCCACGGCAGCATCGGCCATGGCTTCGGCCAGAAGGAAGATATAGGCCGGGCCGCTGCCGGAGAGACCGGTGACGACCGACATGTGTTTTTCGTCGACCGGACCGATGACTTCGCCCAGCGGTTTCAGCAGTTTTTCCGCGACTTCAAGCTGCTTCGCCATGATTATATCGGACTTCGCCATGACTGAGACGCCCTTACCGATGGCTCCGGGCGTATTTGGCATGACCCGGATGACACGGTCCGTGCCGAGGCGTTCAGCCAGCTGCTTGATGCGCGTTCCGGCCATGATCGAGATGACCAGCGTCTCCGGCCCGATCCAGGGCTTCAGGCTTTCGGCCATCTTCGGGAAGACCTGCGGCTTCACCGCGACGATCAGCACGTCGACCGGTTCCGGGGCCGGGTTCAGCACCACCTTGCCAGCCTCGGCCCAGGCGGTGACCGTTCCGGAGGGCTGCGGATCCTGGACGCGGATATCCGGCTTGCCCCTGCCCGACAGCCAGCCGCTGGCGAGCGCCGCGCCCATGCGGCCTGCCCCGATCAGGGCAATCGACGGCCCGGCCACCGGCTCAGGCTTCGCCGTGGGTTTCGAACATCACCGCGTCGATCGCATCGCGCGGGGATTTTCCAGCCCAAATCAGGAAGTTGAAGGCAGGCACGAAACGCTCCACGGCGCTGACGGCGGCAGCCATGGCGCTGCGCACTTCGCCCAGCGTCGGCTCGTCCCGGTCCATCATCGGGAAAGTGTAGCGGAAAATGATCACGCCTTCATCGCCCCAGTAATCGAAGTGACCGAGCCAGAGGCGTTCGTTCGCCATCATGATCAGCTCAGCGATCTGGGCGCGCTTCGCCGCCTGCGGCTTCACATCCAGCGTCATCGAAAAATGGATCGCGGCCGGATCCGGGCGGTAGGCGAACAGGGCGCCAAGGTCGCCCCAGCGCGTCTCGGCGACGGCCTGAAGTGTGTTCTCCTCGTCGCGTTCGGCCTGCCAGCCGCCCTCTTCGAGTGCCTGTTCGACCCGCTCCAGCGGATCGACCATGTCAAATTCGTTGCGGGTCAGACCTAGGCTCATTGACGCTCCCCTCGCAGACTTGGTTATCGAGGCAGGATTCGCCCCTCTGCGCTATCCCCACGCATGGCCCATGCATAAGGCCCTCAGCGGTGAGGTCCATCTGCTTCGACAGTTAACGGAGCCCGGAAGTCAGTCCGCATCCGGTTTGGCGGCAGCTTCAAGCTCTGCCACACGCTTTTCAAGCGCTTCGACCTTTTCAAGCGCGGAAACGGCGAGCGCCTTCAGCGCCTCCACTTCATCCCGTCCGGCGAGGTCCATATCGGCGATCAGCGCACGCACGCGGGCCTGCGCCGCCGTTTTGGCCTCTTCGCCTGCAGAACGGGCAGCCCCGAGGGCCCCTGTCATCAGCCCGGCAATGTCATCGAGCAGTGGATTTGTCGTCGCCATGAGGCTACTCCTTCGCGCGCGGGTGGCTGGCCTTGTCTGCCGCTTTCCGTAACAGATAGGACCGGGGCAAGACAGGGAAAAGAGGCCGCATGTTCGACACGATGACGCTGCTGGGGGCGCACCTGGCCGCTGGTGCCCTCTCTTTCCCCGAGATGAGCCCGGCCCTGTTCAGCATAGATTTCGGTTTTCTGGGCCTCGGCAAGTTCCATCTGCGCTGGTACGCGCTGGGTTACATGGCCGGGATCGGCCTCGCCTGGTGGTATGCCAGCGCCATGCTGAAACGTCCGGCCCTGTTCGGCGGCACCAGCCCGCTGACCAAGGACCAGCTGGACGACATCATGTTCTGGATCATCCTGGGCATCATCCTGGGCGGGCGGTTCGGCTATATCCTCTTCTATATGGTGCCCTACCAGTTTGACGCCCTGGCAGCGGACCCGATGGCCATCCTGCGCATCTGGGATGGCGGCATGTCCTTCCACGGAGGGATCTCCGGCGTTGCCATCGCGCTCTTCTATTTCGCCTGGAAGCGCAAGGTGAGCCTGTTCTCCATCGGTGACATTGCCGGCGTCGTCGCCCCGATCGGCATCGGCCTCGTGCGGATTGCGAACTTCATCAATGCCGAACTCTATGGCCGCCACACGGACTCGTCCTGGGGCATGGTCTTCCCGGAAGGCATCGTGCCGGGCTCCACACCGCCAGCCTATAACTGGGACACCGGGCAATGGGTCTATAACGGCTTCGAGACCGCCCGTTATCCGAGCCAGCTTTATGAATCGGCGCTGGAAGGCTGGCTGCCGCTCCTCGTGCTGTCCATCCTGATCTGGCGCTTCGGTGCGTTGAAACGGCCAGGCCTCGTCGCCGGCCTGTTCCTGCTGATGTACGCCTTCGGCCGCACGGTGGTCGAAAACTTCCGCATGCCGGACAGCTTCGTCCACGGCATGCCGGAATGGCTGACCATGGGCCAGCTGCTCTCCATCCCGATGTGGCTGGGCGGGGCATGGCTTGTGTGGAATGCGCTGACATCGAAACCGAAAGCCGGCGCGTGACCCTCAAGGAGCGCCTTGTCCGCCTGATCGGAATGGACGGCCCCATCCCGGTGTCGACCTATATGCAGCTGTGCCTGCACGACACCCGGCAGGGTTATTACGCCACCCGCCCCGGCATCGGGAAAGACTTCATCACCGCGCCGGAGATCAGCCAGATCTTCGGGGAGCTGATCGGCCTGTGGCTGGTGCATGAATGGAAGGCGATGGGCGCGCCGGAAGAAATCCGCATCGTGGAGATCGGCCCCGGCCGCGGCGTGCTGATGCAGGATGCGCTGCGCCTCGCCGTGATGGCGGGCGGGCCGGACTTCGCGCAGGCCATGCGCCTGACCCTCGTGGAACCGGCCCCGGCCATGCGCAAGGTTCAGGGCGAAGCACTTGCCGCGGCCCAGCCGGACTTTGCCGCCACGCTCGCTGACGTGCCCGCCGGGCCGATGCTGCTGGTCGCGAACGAATATCTCGACTGCCTGCCTGCCCGCCAGTTCCGCAGGGATGGCACCACCTGGCGCGAATGCGTGATCGGCCTTGATGCAGAGGGCGCGCTGGCCTTCGGCCTCGCCGCCGACGAACAGGCCGCCCCCGAAGGCGCCGCGGAGACGAGCGCCGTGATCGAGGTCCAGACCGGGCTGGACCTGCTGATCGCAGACCTCGTCACACGCGCAGAGCCTTTCCGCGCCCTGTTCGTGGACTATGGCCCGGCCGATGCCGCGCCGGGCGACAGCCTTCGTTCGTACAAGGATGGAGAACAGGTCAGCCCCCTCGCCCTGCCCGGCGAGTCCGACTTGACCGTGGATGTCGATTTCGGGCGCCTCGCACGCCTGTCCCGCAAGGCCGGGCTGGATGTGGCAGGCCCCTCCCCGCAGGGCATGTTCCTGCTGGGCCTTGGCGCGCAGGCGCGGCTCAATCAGCTGGTCAAGGCGAACCCGGACGAGGCCGACGCCATCTTCAATGCCGCCCAGCGCCTGATCGACCCGAAGGACATGGGCGAACGCTTCAAGGCGATCTGCCTCTCCTCTGCGGGCCTGCCGGATCCTGCAGGCTTCTGACTAGTCCTTCAACCCGATATGGCGGTCGACAAAGTCGCCCATGGCCTGCAGCGTCATGATCCGCGTGTCGCCATCGGACAGCCAGTGATCCTCGGCTTTCAGCTCCACCAGCTTGACGTCCTTCCCGGCCCGCTTCAGCGCTGCCTCCATTGACCGGCTCTGCCCGATGGGCACGATCGTGTCGTCGCGGCCATGGATCAGCAGGACAGGCGCAGAGAAGGCCGCAGCGGACCCAATGGGAGAGATACGGTCCAGCTTGTCCTTGTCCTCTTCCTCGCCGTGCATGATACTTTTCCAGTAGTCGAGCAGCCAGTGCCGCCCGCCATATTCGCTCCGCACATAGCGCAGCATTGCCGGCAGGTCCGTCACCGGCGCGATGGCGACGACGCATTTGTAGAGGTCCGGCGTGAAGGCGCCCCCAGCCAGTGCCGCATAGCCGCCATAGCTTGCGCCGACGATGCAGACCCGGTCCGGATCCACCATGCCGGAGGACACCAGCGCATTGACGCCATCGGTGATGTCATCCTGCATCTTGCCGCCCCACTCCCCGTCGCCCGCATTGCGGAAAGCGCCGCCAAAGCCGGTCGACCCGCGGAAGTTCGGCTGCAGCACCAGATAGCCGCGATTAGCATAGTATTGCGCCATCCAGTCGAAACCGAGGCTGTCAGACCTCGCCGGACCGCCATGGGGCATCACCACCAGCGGCAGGTTTTTCCGCGCCTCCTCCGTGCTGCCCGCAGGCCAGGTGAGAATGGCCGGAATGGTCAGGCCATCCGTCGCCGGATAGGTAATGGCCGAAACGTCGCCGATCGCTTCGGGCGGAATGTCCGGATAGGAGGTGGCGAGCGTCATGAAGGAGCCGTCCGTGCGGTCCTGTAACAGAAAGGTGCCGGCAGATCCCATTCCGAACACGGAATACACAATCTGCTGCCAGTCCTCGCTCCAGGCGACTGGCTCGACTTCCGCGCCCGGCAAGCCATCGATCACCTGCTGAACGGCCGCGTCGACCTCCGGATCATAGAAACTGTAGGAAGGCAGGTTCCCGGAATAGCCCACCCCCAGCACGAAACGGTTACTGTCCATGAAGATGCGGTCGATATCCGCATCCGGGCGGCTGAATACCGGCGCTGAAACACTGCCGTCAAAGCCCATTTCAAAGACGGCAGAATACCCCTCATCCGTATCGTCGGAATACGTCACCAGAATCAGCGCCGACTTGTCCGGCTTCACACCGATCAGGGAAAAGGGCGGCCGGTCTGAATGCGTTTCGTAGACACGCTGCGGCTCGTCATCCTTATAGGTCCAGATCCGGTACAAATCGCGTTCGTTGGAATAGTCCTCCCGCGCGATCACAGTGCCGTCCTTGTCCACGAACCAGTCGCGCGTGCTGGCCAGCCCCTTCTTGTGGATGCGGCCAAGCCCTGAATCGAGATCCACGGCAAAGAGGTGGAACCGTGCTTCATCGCCAGCACGGCCGTAATAGGCCGGCATGAAGACCCCGGACTTCTTTTCGTAACGCCCGACGACATCCCCAAGGCCTGTCTGGGCGGGATAGATACCGTCTGTCCTGCGCAGCAGCACCTTGTTCTTGCCGCTCTTTATATTGACCGAGAAGGCGCCCGAATCTTCCCACTTGCCGCGAAAGCCATATGCGCGCGCCGTGTCGGAGGCGACGACGATCACATGGTCGTTGTCGGCGAAGAAGAGGTCCCGAACGGAAAGCTTGTCGATGTTCAGCAGCGCAGAGGCCCTGTCGGTCTCGCGCGTGTACAGCACGGCAAGATCACGGCCGTCGCGGCGAGTGACGAAGGCGGCATGCTCGCCATCGGGCGAGAGGGCAAAGAGGCGATACCCCGGCAGCTCACCATAGGCCTCCAGTGGCGGGTGGGGCACGTCAGCCCGCGCGGGGAGCAATGCCGCACCTGTCACGAACAAGACCAGGAATGCGATCACACCGCGCATGCAGATACCCTCCCCCTGCTGTAGCAAAAACGCTAACGGTAACCTCTGGAGGGGACAAGCTTCCACCTCTGCGTTCTGCAGCGAAGGTCTTTACGTCCCCAACAGATGCGCCACGACGCGGCGGGTGTGGGGGGCGTCGCGGTGTTCGAACAGGTAGATGCCCTGCCAGGTGCCGAGCGCCATGCGTCCGCCACTGACCGGAATGGAGAGCGATGTCTGCGTGAGGGCCGCCTTGATGTGGGCGGGCATGTCGTCCGGCCCTTCGGTGCGGTGTTCCAGATAGTGCATGGACGGGTCGTTAGCTGGCGGCACAAGGCGGCGGAAGAAGGCCTGCAGGTCTGCCTGCACGTCGGGGTCGGCATTCTCCTGCACCACAAGGGAACAGGATGTGTGCTGGCAGAACAGGGTCAGCAGGCCATCGCGTATGCCTGTGCCAGACAGGAAACGCTGCACCATGGAGGTAAACTCATAGAGGCCCTGCCCGGATGTCCTGAGCGTGATGGTCTCCTGCATGTGATTGCCCTCTTCTCAAATGGTCCCGGACTGGTCGAACAGGCTGGCCCGTCCTTGCATGGATGCTAGGATGGCGGCAATGGCCGGGCGTGGGGCCCGGCACAGTATCAGGAGATGGCGGATGCGCTGGCAAGGTGGACGCAAGGGCGGCAATATCGAAGACCGCCGAGGCATGGGCGCAGGCACGATGGCCGGCGGCGGCATCGGTGTCATCATCATCGCCCTGATCGGCTATTTTGTCCTCGGCATGGAGCCGGACGAAATCGCCCAGATCGTGAGCGAACAGCCGGCCGGAACCTCCACCACGCAGGAAGGCATCCACGGCACACCGGCAGACGAGGCCGGCCAGTTCGTCGATGTGATCGGCACCAATATCAACGATGTGTGGAGCCAGACGCTGCGCGGCTACACCCCGCCGAATGTCGTGCTGTATGAGCAGGGCACCGGCACTGGCTGTGGCTATGGCCAGGCCGCGATGGGCCCCTTCTATTGCCCGGCGGACCAGACGGTCTATCTCGACCTCGGTTTCTGGCAGGACATGCAGACGCAGCTCGGCGCCTCCGGGGCGGACTTCGCCAAGGCCTATGTCATCGCGCACGAGTTCGGCCACCATGTGCAGAAGCTGACCGGGACCAGCGACAAGGTGCGCCAGGCCCAGCAGGCGGCCCGCAGCCAGGAAGAAGCCAACAGCTGGTCCATAGCGCTGGAACTCCAGGCCGACTGCTATGCCGGCGTGTGGGCGTCCCATGCTGCTGAGGTTTCCGGCGGGGCCGTCGCGCTCGAAGCTGGCGACCTTGAGGAAGGCCTGAAGACGGCGAACGCCATCGGCGACGACATGATCCAGAAGCGCATGACCGGCAAGGTCAGCCCGGAAGCCTTCACCCATGGCACGGCCGAGCAGCGCGTGAAATGGCTTCAGCGCGGCTTCAATACCGGCGATCCGAAGGCCTGCGACACGTTCAGCCAGTAAACCGGACGCCGGGGAAACATTAGCCCGGGCCGGGCCAACCCTCAGATTTCCTGCATTGCCTTTCTCCCGGCCGCTGACCTATGACGGCCGGGAGAAGAACAAATGCATATTGGAGGGTTCGCCATGACCGACACACCGCAGGGCTTTGACACGCTGGCCATTCACGCAGGGGCGGAAGCGGACCCGGCAACCGGCGCACGCCAGGTGCCGATCTATCAGACGACGGCCTATGTGTTCCGCGACGCAGACCATGCCGCCGCCCTCTTCGGCCTGCAGGAAGTCGGCTACATCTATTCCCGCCTGACCAACCCGACCATCGGCGCCCTGCAAAACCGGATCGCGGCACTGGAAGGCGGCGCGGGTGCGGTCTGCTGTTCGTCCGGCCACGCGGCGCAGATCATGGCCCTCTTCCCGCTGATGGCGCCGGGCCGCAACATCGTTGCCTCGACGCGCCTTTATGGCGGCACGATCACCCAGTTCAGCCAGACGTTCAAACGCTTCGGCTGGTCCTGCACCTTTGTCGACTTCGACGATCTGGATGCCGTGAAGGCTGCCATCGACGACGACACACGCGCCATCTTCTGCGAGACCATCGCCAACCCTGGCGGCTATATCACCGACCTCGACGCCATCGCCGCGATTGCCAATGATGCCGGCATCCCGCTGATCGTCGACAACACCACGGCGACGCCCTACCTCTGCCGCCCGATCGACCATGGCGCGACGCTGGTGGTTCACTCGCTGACCAAATACATGACCGGCAACGGCACGGTGACCGGCGGCGCGGTTGTCGACTCCGGCAAGTTCGACTGGTCGGCCAGCGACAAGTTCCCGTCCCTCTCGCAGCCGGAACCGGCCTATCACGGCCTCGTCTTCCACGAGACGTTCGGCCCTGCCGCCTTCACCTTCCATGGCATCGCCATCGGTCTGCGCGACCTTGGCATGACGATGAACCCGCAGGGCGCGCACTACACGCTGATGGGCATCGAGACCCTGTCGCTGCGCATGGAGAAACACATCGCCAACGCGAAGAAGATCGCTGCCTGGCTGGAAGGCCATGAGGCCGTTGCAGGCGTCACCTATGCCGGGCTGGATAGCTCCCCCTACAAGGAGCGCATCCCGAAAATCTGCCCGAAAGGCGCCGGTGCCCTGTTCACCGTACAGCTGAAGGGCGGCTATGAGGCCTGCACCAAATTCGTCGCTGGCCTGAACCTGTTCAGCCATGTCGCGAACCTTGGCGACGCCCGCTCGCTGGTCATCCACCCGGCCTCAACCACGCACCGGCAGCTGACCGAAGCCCAGCAGATCGCCGCTGGCGCCGCCCCGGACACGGTCCGCCTCTCCATCGGCATCGAGGATGCAGCAGACCTGATTGCAGACCTCGACCAGGCCCTGAACGCCGCCATGTAATCCAGCCGGTCCGGTGGAGGCCCCCCCCTCCCTTCGCCGGACCCGGCTCTCTCACGGATGGCAAGTGCCCGCGCACCACCAGCCCTGACAGTTGCTTAACTTCGGATTGTCAAAGACGGGGCACCATGCGAATGCTGGGCCCCTGTCTGATACCAATCCGGGACATGAATTGTGGTTGAAACTTCCCCGGAGCTTTCCGTCGTCGTTCCCTTTTTCAATGAAACGGGCAACATAGACCCCCTGTTTCAACGCCTTCTGCCCGTGCTCGACAGTCTGGGCGTGACAGCGGAAATCATCTGCATTGACGATGGCAGCAAGGATGACACCCACGAACGCCTGATAGCGGCCCGCAAGCAGGCACCGATGATCCGCGTCGTGAAGCTGTCCCGCAATTTCGGCAAGGAAGCTGCCATCACGTCCGGACTGGACATCGCCAGGGGCAAGGCCGTCCTCATCATGGACGGGGACCTTCAGCACCCGCCGGAAGTCCTGATCCCGATGATGGAAGCCCTCAACCGGGGGATCGATGTGGTCTATGGCCTGAGGAAGTCGCGCAAGACGGATGGAGCTGTCCGCGGCCCTCTTTCAAACATGTTCTACCGGATCTTCGCCCAGACATCGGAAGTTGCCATTCCGGCAGGTGCTGGAGATTTCCGCCTGCTCTCTCGCCGGGCAGTCGATGCACTGAAATCCCTGCCGGAACAAAACCGCTTCATGAAGGGGCTGTACGCGTGGATCGGGTTTTCGCAGCAAGCGATCCCTTACGAAGTCGAGCAGCGCAGAACCGGTGCCAGCAAATGGTCGCTCGGCCACCTGTTCGCCTATGCCTGGCATGGCATCGTGTCCTTCAGCACAGTTCCCTTGCGTGTCTGGTCTTTCTTCGGCGGCTTCACCGCTGTGCTGGCGCTCATCTATGCGGTCTGGATCGTGGCGAAAACGCTCGTTCTCGGGCGCGACACACCCGGTTATGCCACGCTCGCAACCGCCATTTTCTTTCTTGGCGGGCTACAATTGCTGAGCATCGGCATACTGGGAGAATACATCGCCCGCATCTTTGCGGAGACCAAGCGGCGGCCGATCTACATTATCGAGGACATTCAGCAGGGACCGCCTGATGCTGACGCATGACCGGTTCCAGACGGCAGCCCGCATCATGCGTTTCGGAATTGTGGGCGTTGCCGCAACGCTGACGCACGCCCTTGTGCTCTGGCTGGCGGTAGAGTTCGGCGAAATACGGCCGACCTTCGCAACGCTCCTCGGCTTCTTTACGGCGTTCTGCGTCTCCTATCTCGGCCATTATCATTTCACCTTCCGGTCCAGCGAACCCCACGCCAGGGCCTTGCCGGCGTTCGCCTTTGCGGCCGGCACCGGGGCCACCCTGAACGCACTGATCTTCAGTGTCATGACGGATGTTTTCTCTGCCCCCTACTGGTATGCCTTCGCCGTAACCGTCGTGATGGTGCCGCCCGTGGTCTATATCCTGTCGCGAAGTCTCGCCTTTGCACCTGACCAGCCTGCAACCAGCCAGCCCCGGGACTGGAAGCCCTGGATCATACCTGCCGCCATGTTTGCAGTGACCGGCCTCTACACCGCGATCTTCCACTATCAGCTGCCTTACTTCGATCATTGGGACATCGTACCCCTTTATGCCGCCGCGCAATCCGGCACTCTGACGCCTGGCGACCTCTTCCGTCCGCATGGCTCACACTGGCACGCCTCTGGCTATCTCGTCATGCTGGCTACGGCGGACATGAGCCGTATGAGCCACTGGATCGACCCGCTGATCAGCGTTGCCCTTGCGGGTGTCGGCTTCATTGCGCTTGCGAATATCATCCGCCGTGCCCTCAATGATGTCGATGCCAATCGATACCTTGTGCTTGCGCTCGGTATTGCGGCATTCGTTCACTTCTCGCTCGACCAGTCAGCGAACTGGCTGTGGGGCTGGCAGGTGGCAGTGTTCATCTGCACGACCGGTGTCCTGTGGACGGTTGACCTGCTGTCCCGGCCCACACTGACCCTGTCCCAGATCCTTGTTGCCGCAGCTGCGACAGCCGTCGCGATATACGGGTTTGCAACCGCCTGGACCTTGCTGCCCATCGGTTTCGTGCTCATCTGCCTGCACCCGCAAGTCAGCTGGCGCATGAAGGCCGTGGCCCTGTCAGTATGGGGCGCGCTCTCGGCGGCGCTGCTCTGGCACTACATGCTCACCCGGACCGGATATGCGGAAAGCATGCTGAGCAGCCGTCCGCTGGCTGAAACAGTCTTCGGCATTGTCCACTATATGGCCAATTTCATGGGCAGCGCGGTTGCACGCATTTCCCGGCCCGTGGCCCCATGGGTCGCGGCTGCGGGCATGCTGTGCCTGATGGGGGTCTTCATAGCCCTGGTGCGGCGAGGCTGGTCCTCCCTGCTTGCCATGCGCGGCCTCTTTGCCCTGATCGCGTTCGCCATCGGCGCAGACTTCCTGACGGCACTTGGTAGATGGCCCGCCTTTGGCGCGGAACAGGCCTTTGCAAACCGCTACATCACATTTGCCAACTATGCCTGGCTCGGGCTGATCCTGCTGGCCCTTTCCCTTTCGCTGCGCTGGCAGGGCCGGTTGCGCTGGGCCGCCCTTGCCGGCCTGTGCGTTTTCGTGGGAGCCAAATGCGTCAACGATCTGAGCGCCGCGCGCAATGCCATGCTTGCGGTACGGATCAATGCAGCGGCTGCCGAGCTTGCCTGCCAGTATCCCGACATTCCCCCGGAAACCCGTGCCTTGATTTCTGCAGACACCCAGGAAATAGACACCGGCCTGAAAACCCTGAAGGCGTATCAGGCCAGCCTTTTCCGCCCGGAGAAGATGAAGTCCTGCGCCACGTCTTCCCCCGAACCGCCCCCCGAGTACTGAGCTCCATCACATCGAAGCGGGCATCTCCGCCTGATCCTTCATGCCAAGCAGCACCTGCGCAGCTTTGCTCAGATGACGCTCCTTGTGGTGCAGCGCGTGGAAATGCCTGACCGGCAGGATGATATTCGCTGCTGCGAGATCTCCCCGCGCGATCAGGGGAGCCACCACGGCACTGGACAGTGCGGCAACCCCAGAAGTCCCGCGAATGGCCGAAACGACAGCTTCGTTTGACGGAAGCTCAAGTGCAATTGTCATACTCTCAGAAGAAACACCTCTCGCGGCAAGCGCATCCATCAATGCCGCCCGTGTACCAGAGCCGGTTTCCCGCATGACCCATTTCGCCCAGCGCAGATCATCTGGCGACAGGCAACGCCCATCCGCAAACGGATGGTTCCGGTCCACAACAACCAGCATGGCATCCTCAGCCACCAGACGCATCTGCAGGGCCGGCGCATCCACTTGCCCCTCAATAAAACCAAGCTCTGCCTGCCCCTCGAGGACAGCGCGGGTTACGGATTGCGTGTTGCCGACATCCAGCTGAACCTCGACCCCGGGGTAGTCTTCGTGGAAGCGCATGAGGCGCGGGGGCAGCCAGTAATTGGCAATTGTCTGGCTGGCCTGCACATGCAGCCTGCCCCGGCGCAGGCCGCCGAGTTCGCTCAGCACGAGGCCCGCTGCCTCGGCCCGCGCCAGCGTCGCCTTCGCCTCTCCCAGGAACACCCGCCCGGCCTCGGTCAGCAAAATGCCCCGGCCAACCCGGTCGAACAGGGCAACATTGTAATAGGCCTCCAGTGCGCGGATGGAGGCACTGACCGCCGAGGCCGTCAGGCCAATGTCGGCTGCGGCGCGCGTCAGATGCTCCCGCTCGGCAACGGCCACAAAGATACGCAATTGTTCGAGGGTCACACCAATCATCCTGTTTTGACGAACAATATATCAAAGATTATTCGATAGAACAGTATGATTGAAGCTGGCATGCCTTGCCTGACCTCGGAAAGGCGAAAGTCATGAAGCTTCAACAAAGCCGCTCCCTCCTGCCCGGCCTTCTCCTGGCGGGGCTTGTCGCCTTGCTGGCCGCCGGTGTTCAGATGGCCGAAGTGCAGGTCTTCGGACGTGCCTGGTTCGAGGCGCTGGTGCTGGCCATCCTGCTGGGTGTGCTGTTCCACACAATCTTCGGCCTGCATGACAAACTGCGGCCGGGCGTACATTTCGCGTCGAAATTCCTGCTGGAAGCAGCCATTGTGCTGCTCGGCGCCTCCATCAGCGCCGGCGCCATTGGCCAGGCCGGACTGCCCCTCGTAGCAGCCATTGCCGGCGTGGTGTTCACGGCAATCGTGTTCAGCTACGGCATCAGCCGCCTGCTCGGCCTGCCGCACAAGCTGTCCCTGCTGGTCGCGTGCGGCAACTCGATTTGCGGCAACTCCGCCATCGTGGCCGCCGCCCCCGTGATCGACGCAGAGTCCGAGCATGTGACAGCCTCCATCGCCTTTACGGCTGCGCTTGGCATTCTCGTTGTCCTGTTCCTGCCCTTCCTGGGCATGCAGCTGGGCATGAGCGAGCGGCAGTATGGTGTTCTGGCGGGGCTGACAGTCTATGCCGTGCCGCAAGTCCTGGCCGCGACAGCGCCAATGGGCCTGCTCAGCACGCAAGTCGGGACGCTGGTGAAACTCGTCCGTGTCCTGCTGCTCGGCCCTGTCATTCTCATGCTTGGCCTTGCGAGCGGCAAAGCGGCCGGAACAAGCCGCCCCGGCCTCAGCCGTCTGTTTCCCTGGTTTATCATCGGCTTCCTCGCCATGATGGCCCTTCGCAGCGCCGATCTTATCCCACAGGCTGCCCTGCCCCCGCTTTCAACAGCTTCCACCCTGCTGACCCTCATCTCAATGGCGGCGCTCGGCCTGATGGTGGATCTCCGCTCAGTCATTGCCAGCGGCGGGCGTGTTCTGACGGCAGGCGTGCTCTCGCTCGCCATCCTTATCGGCGCAAGCTTTGTCGTGCTGACAGGACTCCACATCAGCTGAGCCATGCCTGAATCAAAAAGGGCGGCCCGAGAGCCGCCCTTCCGTATACAGTTTACTTCCGCATCAGGTATCCAGGAAGCTGCGCAGTTTGCGGCTGCGGCTCGGATGCTTCAGCTTGCGAAGCGCCTTGGCTTCGATCTGGCGGATACGTTCGCGGGTCACCGAGAACTGCTGGCCAACTTCTTCCAGCGTGTGATCGGTGTTCATGCCGATACCGAAGCGCATGCGCAGCACGCGCTCCTCACGCGGAGTGAGCGAAGCGAGCACACGGGTCGTCGTTTCGCGCAGGTTCGACTGGATTGCGGCATCGACAGGAAGAAGCGCGGCCTTGTCCTCGATGAAATCGCCGAGGTTTGAATCCTCGTCGTCGCCAATCGGGGTTTCCAGCGAGATCGGCTCTTTCGCGATCTTCAGGACCTTGCGGATCTTCTCCAGCGGCAGGCCCAGCTTTTCGGCCAGCTCTTCCGGGGTCGGCTCGCGGCCGATCTCGTGCAGCATCTGACGCTGGGTACGGATGATCTTGTTGATCGTCTCGATCATGTGCACCGGGATACGGATCGTCCGGGCCTGGTCCGCGATGGAGCGGGTGATGGCCTGGCGAATCCACCAGGTGGCATAGGTCGAGAATTTGTAGCCGCGGCGATACTCGAATTTGTCCACCGCCTTCATCAGGCCAATATTGCCTTCCTGGATGAGGTCCAGGAACTGAAGGCCGCGGTTCGTGTATTTCTTCGCGATCGAGATCACGAGGCGGAGGTTGGCTTCCACCATCTCCTTCTTCGCGATGCGGGCCTCGCGTTCGCCTTTCTGCACCGTCTGCACGATGCGGCGGTAGTCATCGATCGGAATACCGATTTCCTGTGCGATCTCGGAAATCTCCGCGCGCACGTCTTCGATGTCGGATTCCTTGGCTTCGACGAACTTCTTCCATTTCGCCGAAATGCCTTTGACCTTTTCGGTCCAGTCCGGCTCAAGTTCGCGCCCGAAATAGTTCTCGAGGAACTCCTTGCGCGGCACGCCATAGGCATCGGCCAGACGCATCAGCTTGCCCTCAAGGCCCATAAGCTTCTTGTTGATGGCGTAGAGCTGCTCCACCAGCGCCTCGATACGGGCGTTGTTGATGTGGATCGTCTTCAGGCTTTCGACGATGTTGTTTGACAGTTCGTCGTATTCGGACTGTGCCTTCGGCGTCAGTTCCTTGCCTTCCATGCGGCGGGACACGAGCTTGTCCTGCAGCTTGCGGTAACGGCCGAAACCGTCGGCAATCTCGTCCAGCTTGGCGAGGACACCGTCACGAAGCTCCGCTTCCATGGCCGACATGGACATGGCGGCAGCATCATCTTCGTCCTCTTCCTCTTCCTGGGCCTGGGCCTGACGCTCGCGCTCAGCCTCAACCTCGTCGACATCGCCGCGGCGGGCCTTGGCCTTGGCGGGCTCGGGCTCGTCTTCCTTCTCGACGGGCTTCGGCTCCGGCGGCGGGTTTTCCGCGCCATAGGTCGCTTCCAAGTCGATCAGGTCGCGCAGGAGGATGCGCTCGTTGATGAGCTCGTCGCGCCACACCATCATGGCTTCGAAGGTCAGCGGGCTTTCGCAAAGGCCGCGGATCATCGCATCGCGGCCGGCTTCGATGCGCTTGGCGATAGCGATCTCGCCCTCGCGGGAGAGCAGCTCCACCGCGCCCATCTCGCGCAGATACATGCGCACCGGGTCGTCCGTCCGATCAGACCCGCGGGCATTGCCCTTCTTGGCGACGACCTTGCGGTCCTCGATCTTGGTCAGGGCCTTGCCCTGCTCTTCCGCCTCTTCCTCTGTCTCGACGACGGCGATGCCCATTTCCGAGATCTGGGACATCACGTCCTCGATCTGGTCGGAGGTCATCTCGTCGTTGGGCAGAAGGGCGTTGATCTCGTCATGGGTGATGAAGCCGCGCTTCTGGGCGCGCTTCAGAACCTTTTTGACGTCCGTGGCGTTGAAATCGACAAGACCGGAGTCGTTGTCCTTCTCGTCATCGGTATCGCCGTCACCCTGCGTATTCTTCTGCTTGGCAGATGCCATTCACTCTCTCTCCTGTGAGGTATGGCGCGCTCATCCCGCCATACGTCTCAAAGTTCCGTGCCTTTTCAGCTTTCGCCGACTTTTCCTGCTGCCTCGTTCATGCGGGCTCTCAAAGCCCTGCGTTCCGCGACGAGCTGGTGCTTGCGCCGCCAGGCTGATGGCGACGACGTAGCATCCGCGCCAGCATCATCCATGCCAGCGTCGGTATCCTGCTCTGCGGAACGTCCAACAACCATGTATTGCTCGAGGGCAATAAGCCATTCCCGTGCCTCGGGTCCATCGACCGCTATCGGAGGCGTCTGGGGATATTCTTTGAGCAGACTGGCAGCGCGCATGTTCCCTGCCTCCGCTAAATGGGCGCACAAAGCCCCGCGGTCAATAGGTTTTCCTGCATGTGCAAAATCCAGCACAGCATCCCGCAAAAGGCTGACATCCGGATCGACAAAAGCAGCTGCAGCCAGCGTTTCGGCACCAAGGTCCAGCAATTCGGGCGTGTCGACGGCGCGCACAACCTGGCCAAGCCCGCGCAGTTTGGCCGGGGCACCGCCCTTCAGCTCCACCTGCCCTTGTTCGCCTGTCGCGGGAAATTGTGCCGATCCGGGCCGCTTCCTGTAGTCGCCGCTGCCTTTCGGCTTGCCGCGCGCAGCCTGGCGCAACTGCCAGAAATGATCCCGCATGCGTGATTTGAGATCCCGCTCATAGGCTGCGCGGACACCCGGATGCTGGATCTGGGCAGCAGCAGCCATCAGGCGGGCTTCGAGACCGGCCTGACGTTCCGGCGTGTCGAGCGCCTCGGCATCCCGCTCACGCATCCAGAGCAGTTCGGACATGGCAATCCGGCCCTCCAATGCATCTGCCATGGCGCCCGGCCCGCGCGCCCGAATCAGGTCGTCAGGGTCCATGCCATCCGGCAGCAGCACGAAGAACAGCGAACGCCCCGGCTCGACATGCGGCAAGGCACGGTCAATCGCGCGGTAAGCAGCTCCTAGTCCGGCACGGTCACCGTCAAAGCACAGGACAGGCTCCGGCCCGGCTTTCCAGATCAGGCTGAGCTGGTCCTCGGTCAGGGCCGTGCCCAGCGGCGCGACAGACATGGCAAAGCCCGCCTCCGCCAGTGCGATGGCGTCCATATAGCCTTCGCAGACGATCAGGCCGCCGCCTTCGCCGCCACCCAGCGCTTCGCGCGCGACCTTGTAGCGGTAGAGTACGCGGGACTTGTGAAAGAGCGGCGTATCGCCGGAGTTCAGGTATTTCGGCTTTGCATCCGGCTGTAGCGCCCTGCCCCCGAAGGCGATGATGCCGCCGCGCACATCGGCAATCGGGAACATCAGGCGACCACGGAACGCATCGTACGGCTCCCCGCCGCGATCGCTTTCCTTGGCCAGCCCCGCCTCCAGGATTTCCCGCGTGGTGAAGCCTTCGGACTTGAGATGGTCGATCGTCTTGCGCCAGTCATCCGGCGAGTAGCCGAGGCGATGACGTTTCCACGCCGCAGGCCGGAGCCCCCGGCCTTCGAGATAGGCGCGCGCCGCCGCCCCTTCTGCTGCATGCAGCCGGTCTTCGAAATAGGCCGCCGCGGCTTCGCAAACCGCCTGAAGCCGCTTGCGGTGATCATATTCCTCGGCGGCCTGCGGGCTCGCCTTGGGCAGCTGCATGCCAGCCTCTTCGGCCAGCTTCTCCACGGCCTCCATGAAGGTCAGCCGCTCCGTCTCCATGATGAAGCTGATCACATCCCCGCCGATGCCGGAGGAGAAATCCTTGAAGATGCGCTTCTGGTCGTTGACGTAGAAACTGGGCGATTTCTCATTGGTGAAGGGCGAAAGCCCGACCCATTCCTTGCCCTTCTTGGTCAGTTTCACCTTGCGGCCGATCACGTCCGAAGGCCGGATACGTGCCTTCAGCTCCTCTACGAAGCCGTCAGGGATGCGGATGGAAGGTGGTGACATTTTTTTAGAATACCGCGTTCCCGTCTTCGGGGGAATCAAGCATTTCACGCCTGACCACGAAAAGAGGGCCCCATCCGCAGACAGGGCCCCTGCTCAGTCATGACCTGAATCCTGTCACGGCTGATCCGGCAGGACTTTGGCATGCGCAAGCGCATCGGCATCAAGGTCGATCACCAGAGTGCCGTCACCATCGCCCTGCTCAATTGTCAGGGCATCCGCATCGACGACGTATTTCGTCATTCCGGCCAACCCATCGGAGAGCACGACATATTCCGGCGTACCATCCGTCTTCATGATGAAGTCGTTCACGCGGGCGAGATTGTCACCGGAGGTCAGGGAAGCGGTGGTGCCCATGGCTTCGGACGCAAGGCGGAAATCGTCCAGCCCATCCTGCTCGAAGACGGGCAGGCCTTCCAGCGAAGCCTGCGAATAGGTGACGCGCACATCCGGCTCTTCGCTATCGGCAACGGGCTCGATGATCGCCCCTTCAAAGCCGATCGCGTGCAGCGTGCCGCCGACACCGGCCACACCCCCGTCACGCAGGATCAGTTTCGGCGTATCACCCGCCTCACCGATCCAGACATCCGCCACGGTCGCGATCACGTCGCCAACCGGGTTCAGCACATCGGATCCGATCAGGTTGGAGACCAGGATTTCGTCCGGCGCCATCGTGAAGGCTTCGTGCTTCACAGGCTGGATTTCAGCCCGGGTCATGTCCTGAAGATCAGCCGCTTGCTGATCCTGGGTCTGGTCCGGCGTTGCCGCCGCGGTTTCCGCTGCCGGCGGAACGGTTTCGGCATGGCTGCTGGCTTCAGTACAGGCCGCCGCGCCCATCATCAGGGCTACGGCACTTGCGGTAATAAGAAGAGGTTTCATCTGGTCGTCCTTTCCTTGGCTGGGGTGCACAAGGAACGGACGCCGCCTCCGGTCTGTTCCGAAGGTTAAGAAGGTTTCACGGACAGGGTCAGCTGGCGCGGGAGAGTGCCTTGCGGACAGCCTTGCCGGCCGCGCCGGTCTCGATCATGCCCGGATAACGCTCTTTCAGGGCGCTCATGCAGCGGCCAAGATCCTTCAGCTTGGAAGCGCCAAGATCCGAGACAATCTCGTCCACTGCCGTCTCCAGAGCCTTGCCCTGCAGGGGAACCGGCAGGAATTGCTGGATGATCTCGATTTCCTCGCGCTCGCGGATGGCTTCTTCGAGGCGGCCGACATCTTCATGCTCACGCGCAGCCACTTCGCGCTGGGCGACCATGGTCTCCAGAACACAGCGAATATCATCGTCCGGGCAGCCTTCGCCGACACCGCGTCCGCGGGCGCACACATCCCGGTCGCGCACAGCGCAATCGATCAGGCGCAGCGTCGCCAGGCGTACGCCGGGCTTGCCCTTTTCAGTCTCTGATTTGAGGGCATTCGCAATGCGCGCCTTAAGCGACATCACTCCACTCATATCTTCTCGGCCCATGCCGTGTTTCGCCTCTCACCGTCCTGCCGCATCACTCGCTTGACGCAGCAGAGACTCCGCCCCAATACACCGGTCGAACTTCATGCGGATGGGTTAACGAGACCCTACGCGGCGCCCGGGAGGTGTGACAAATATGTCCTACTTGGCCAAAACTCAAGCGGCTACATCAGCCACGGGAGCCATCGCGCTCGCAGATGGAACCGTGTTCCTCGGATACGGCGCAGGCGCCGAAGGCGTCCGCACCGGAGAATTGTGTTTCAATACAGCGATCACCGGCTATCAGGAGATCCTCACGGACCCTTCCTACGCCTCCCAGATCGTTCTGTTCACTTTCCCCCACATCGGCAATGTGGGCACCAATGAGGAGGACCATGAAGAGTCCTCCGAAGCCGGTTCCCACGCCGCCCGAGGCGCCATCTTCCGCGAGCCGATCACGGCCCCGTCGAACTGGCGCGCCACCGACACATTCGATTCATGGCTGCAGAAACGCGGCATCGTCGGCCTCTCCGGCGTCGACACGCGAGCGATCACGCGCCTGATCCGCGAAAAAGGCATGCAAAAAGCAGCGATCTGCCACCAGCCAGACGGCAATATCGATCTCGATGCCCTTATCGAAGCGGCACGCGCCTGGAATGGCCTGGAAGCGGCAGACCTTGCCGCTGATGTCGACACCGACACCCGGTTCGAAAATTTCGAAAGCCTCTGGCAGCCCGAAACCGGATACGGACACCTGGATACCCCGGCCTTCCATGTCGTGGTGGTCGACTTCGGCGTGAAGAAAAACATCCTGCGCAATCTGGCCAGCGTTGGCGTGCAGGCGACGGTCGTGAACGGCGATGCCTCGTTCGATGAAATCGCCGCACTGAAGCCCGATGGCGTAGTGTTCTCCAACGGCCCCGGCGACCCGGCAGCGACGATCGAGCGCTCCGGCGACATGATCCGCGCCGTCATCGACAGCGGCCTGCCGATCCTGGGCATCTGCCTTGGGCACCAGCTGCTCGCCCTCGCCCTTGGCGCAAAGACGATAAAAATGGCGCAGGGCCACCATGGCGCGAACCACCCGGTGAAGGATCTGGCCACCGGCAAGGTCGAAATCGTGTCCATGAACCATGGCTTCACGGTTGACCCGGCCTCGCTGCCGGAAGGCGTGGAAGAAAGCCACCGCTCCCTCTTTGACGGCACGAACTCCGGCTTGGCCGTGAAAGACCGGCCGATCATCTCGGTTCAGCACCACCCCGAAGCGAGCCCCGGCCCGCAGGACAGCTTCTACCTGTTCCGGCGCTTCGCGGACCTGATGGAAAAGCACCGGGCCGGAAAGTAGTCCGTCCCCTTTTGAAAGTTGACGGCCATGACGGCCATTGCCCCTGTGGTGCCCCTGCCCGGCGACAACCGCCTCGGCAGCATTCTTGCTGACCTTTCCGCAAAAGGCTGGAGCTGGCAGCCCGGTCTTTTGCCTGAAGCGCTCTATCATGCCCTGCGGGCCGAGGTGTTGGCGATCAATGCGGAAGACGATCTGGCCCCGGCCGGGATCGGCCGCGAATCCAATTTTCAGCTGGACCGCACGATCCGCAAGTCCCGTATCTCCTGGATGGACGGATCGACCCCCGCGCAGGCAGACTTCCTGCAGTGGGCAGAGCAATTACGCGAAACCATCAATCGCAGGCTCATGATTGGCCTGTTCGAGTTTGAGGCCTGTTTCGCGGTCTACCGGCCCGGCGAGTTCTATGACCGCCACCTCGACAGTTTCGAAGGCGCACGCAACCGTGTCGTCTCACTGGTCGTCTACCTGAATGAAGACTGGCCTGCGGAGAATGGCGGCGCCCTGATCGTCTGGCCAGAAGGTTCAGATGAAACAGCAGAACCAGCCGCACATATTCTGCCGGAACGCGCGGGCGTGGTCTTCATGCTGTCAGAGACTGTTCCGCATGCTGTTGAGATGACACACGCCACACGCGTCGGAATTGCCGCATGGTGGCGCGTGAACCCATCCATCCAGGGACAGATCGACCCGCTCGCCTAACGCAAATTGCGGATCATGATTTCAAACGCTTCATAGACCTGCTCTGGCGTGAGGCCATCGACCCCTTCAGCGAGTGCAAATCCCGCCCCATTCAACGCAGACTGGATCAGCATCGAGTAGGCATTGATCCGGTCCGGATCGATCCGGCCGCGCGCGGCAAGAGTCTCCATGGCGCGGCGCACGCTGCCCTGCCCCAAGTCCCGGTTGGATTCGTACCACCCCTGCAGTCCCAGGACGACGGGGCCTTCATAAAGGACGATCTTGAAGTATTCCGGGCGAGCCGCCCAATTCAGATAGACCCGGGCCCCGGTGAGGAACTGGATATAGGGATCATCCTCCCCGCTCATTTTCCGCGCTTCGGCGTTCGCCTCTTCCCCCATACGGGTCTGCAGGTCTGTCCACACTTCGCGGAACAGATCCAGCTTGCTGGAGAAGTGATGGAACAGGGCGCCCTTCGTGACGCCTGCATCAGCCACGATAGAGGCCAGGCTGGCAGTGAACCCCTCATCGGCAAAACGCTTCCGGGCCGCCTCAAGGATCGCGGCGCGTGTGGCTTCTGCCTGTGCTGCAGTTCGCCTTGGCATGGGACTATTTTTCGTTGCTGACCCACCATACCAGTGGTACGTAATATCTCAAAGCACTTCTGAGGCATTTCTTGCCTGAAGGACTGTTTGGGATCCGCGTGCAATTTGTGCTGGGTGGGACCGGCCTCAGGCTGGCGCGGGACGCCAATGAACTGCGCCCGGCTGTACCCAGTCCGGGCGCAGTTTTATTTTACGCTTTCACTGCAATGGCCCGCAGCGGCTTTCATATTCAGCGATCGCGCCCGGCATCCATTTTCTGAAATTTTCAGCGCGGGTTTCACTCGCCGGGTGCGTGCTCATCCATTCTGGTGGGCGCTGACCGCCACCGATCTGGCCCATCCGTTCCCAGAGCTCCGGCGCCTCACGCGGGTCGTAACAGGCGCGAACAAGCAGATCGAGACCGATCTTATCGGCTTCGGTTTCATGCTCCCGGGAAAATTTCAGCATGCTGCCCTGCGCCGCAATCCCGAATGCCTGCATGATGGCCCGCTGCTGCGAAGGATCCATGTCTCCCATGGAAACGCCCACAGCCATCTGCCCCATCTGCATGACCTGCTGCTGGCTCATCCGTTCGGCGCCATGATGGGCCAGCGCATGGCCGATTTCATGCCCCATCACCACGGCAAGCTTGTCCGGATCGGCCAGGTCATCCATGCCCAGACGGCCATCATAATTGCCTGTGATGTCCAGGATGCCGGTATAGACCGCAACATATCCGCCGGGCAGGCAAAAGGCATTCGGCGTCTCGGAATGGACGACGTAGTAGGTCCAGTCGAACTTGTCTGCGACCGGCGTGAAGGCATAGCCCTTCTTCAGCAGCTCCTGCTCAAGCTCGACCGCCGCCGCTTGCAGGCGCGCGCCGATCTCCCTCACATCTTCCGTCAGTTCCGCATCCTCGCCCGAACAGGTTTCACCGGCGCAGAGCACAGCGTTTCCCTGACTCTGCTCCTGGTTCAGGATCTGCAAATAGGATTGCTGGCCGAGCTTCACTTCCTGTTCGATCGACACCGTATTGAGCTGGGAACGGCCGGAAAAAGGCACCGACTTCTGATTCATCTGCCAGTAGAGGAACAAGCCGACTGCCGCGATCAGCAGGATACCGAAACGGCTCCGCAACAGGCGCGCGATCCCGCCCCCACCACGATACATCCCGCCCTGTTGCGTCGGCATACGCATACGACGTGTCCCTTCACCGTCCTGAGTGCCTGATCCTGAGCACTAAATCCTTAGCTCTGGGCCAGTGTTAACCGAGGCACATGCCAAGGAAAAGCACTCGTCTCACGCTTTGCGTTCGGCATGGGAGCGACTATGTAGTCGATCATGACTGATGCACCTGCCAACCAGCCCAAACTCGAAATCCGGATCGTTCCGGTGACGCCCCTTCAACAGAACACATCCATGATCTGGTCGACCGAGACCAAGGAAGGCGTGTTCATCGATCCGGGCGGCGAAGTCGACAAGCTGATGACCGCGGCAGAGCAATTCGGCGTCAAGATCGTTGGCGTCTGGCTGACGCACGGCCACCTCGATCATGTCGGCGCCGCCATGGCCGTTGCCGAGCGCACGGGCTGCCAGATCATCGGCCCTCACGAGGAAGACCAGTGGCTTCTGGATGATGTCGAAGCACAAGGTGCCAAATACGGCATCACGGACGGGAAGAATGTGAAGCCGGATCGCTACCTGCATGACGGCGATGTTCTTGATCTGGCTGGCAACAAGTTTTCCGTCGTTCACACGCCGGGACATACGCCGGGACATGTGGTCATCTATTCGCAGGAAGGCGCCCTCGCCTTTGTGGGCGACGTCCTTTTCCGCGGCTCAATCGGCCGGACGGATTTTCCACGCGGGAACCATGCCCAACTGGTCGACTCCATCACCACCAAACTCTGGCCGCTTGGCCCGCAAATGCGGTTTGTGCCAGGCCACGGCCCCCTCTCCACCTTCGGACAGGAACGGCAGGACAACCCGTTCGTCGGCGATGCAGTGACGGGCTATCAGGGAGCCGAGAAACAGGCACCGGACGAGATCAGCCAGAAGCTTTCCAAGCGCTGGAGCTGAGCCGCCGGCGCCCAGAACCCTGAATTCATTGTAATGCGATGACGGGGAACCGGCCTGCCCGCCGCCCGTTAAGATGGTCATAGCCACCCGAAAGGAAAGCAAATGACCCTCTCTGTAAAACTGATGGCCATCGGCGCCAGCGCCGCAGTCCTCGCGGCCTGCACCGCTACCGGCACAACGGAACGCAATGCCGCCTATGGCGCGGCTGCCGGGGCTGTCGCAGGTGCCGTCATAGGCAACAATGTCGGCGATGGGAACGCAGAACGCGGCGCGATCATCGGCGGAGCCCTGGGCGGCGCAGCCGGAGCGGCCAAAGGCTGTACAGAAGCCGAAGACTGCAACATGCCCGGTGTCAAGGATCAGGAGACCGAGCGGGATTCCGACGGTGACGGTGTCGCAAACGCCTATGACCGCTACCCGTACGACCGCTCACGCTGGTAGTATTGTTTTGCATTTCACTTCCCGGTGGCCCTGTTTTCTTAAGAAGCAGGGCCGCTTCATTTACTCTTTCCTCAAAAAAGTGAAAACCAGGGGAACGACATCTACTTTCGAGCGTTTATTCTTGACTTCAGTAGCCAAGGAGCCCCGTCAGGAAGTTGGGCATGACACCACACGATATTTCTTCTGCGCATTCGATTATTCCTGACCAGCGCTCTTCAGCTTTCGAAACGGAAGTGAAAATCCGGATCCTGGCGTGGTGTTCGACCTGGAGCAGTGTGAAAGGTCAATTCCAGGCAGATCACCTGCGGGAGATCGCCACGGATGGCCCCATGAGAATGGCGGCAGACTTTGGTCACGATATGGCTGTCAGCGTCACGTTCGATGCCTATGCCGCCTTTTGGGCCCCTGTCCTGACCCGCACCTTGTCAGAATGGCTCCTCCTGCTCGACTCGCCGATTGAGGTGACTGTTGGCAACAGCAAGGCATCGGCCAGCTTCCACACCCGTCTGCAAGGCACGACACATGAAGGCCGGCGACGGGACCAACGTCAGCACATGCTTCAAATCTGGGAAAACACCAGTGGCACCTGGCATCTGGCGCACGAGCAGATGACGGTCGACCCGCAAGGCGGGTTTCTCTGACACTCCCTGAAAGTGCGCCACAGGCTGCCTTACTGCAGCACATGCTGACTTTCTGCCAGAGTTCACCTTGCTCAACCCTCCGACTCTGCTATGAGGCAGCCGTTTGACTACGAGGAGTTGGAGCCCATGCCGAAGCGCACAGATATCAGCTCCATTCTCGTTATAGGCGCCGGCCCGATCATCATCGGTCAGGCCTGCGAGTTCGACTATTCCGGCGTTCAGGCTGTGAAGGCCCTGAAAGCTGAAGGCTACCGGGTGATCCTGGTGAACTCGAACCCGGCAACGATCATGACCGATCCGGAGCTGGCCGACGCGACCTATATCGAGCCGATCACGCCGGAAGTCGTCGAGAAGATCATCGAAGCCGAGAAGCCGGATGCCCTGCTGCCGACCATGGGCGGACAGACCGCGCTGAACTGCGCGCTGGACCTGCACTATGCCGGCATCCTCAAGAAGCATGGTGTGGAACTGATCGGCGCCAAGGCTGAAGCCATCGAGATGGCCGAAGACCGCGCGCTCTTCCGCGAGGCCATGGACCGGATCGGCCTCGAAAACCCGCGCGCCGCAATCATCTCCTCCCCGCGCGATGCCAATGGCAAGTATGACCGCATCACCGGCCTGAAGCACGCAATGGACGTGCTGGAAGAAGTCGGCCTGCCAGCGATCATCCGCCCGGCTTTCACGCTCGGCGGCACCGGCGGCGGCGTTGCCTACAATATCGAAGAGTATGAAGAGATCTGCCGGTCCGGCCTCGCAGCCTCGCCGAATGCGCAGATCCTCGTCGATGAAAGCCTGCTCGGCTGGAAAGAATATGAGATGGAGGTCGTCCGCGACACGGCGGACAATGCCATCATCATCTGCTCCATCGAGAACATCGACCCGATGGGTGTCCATACCGGCGACTCCATCACCGTCGCCCCTGCCCTGACGCTCACCGACAAGGAATACCAGGTGATGCGGAACGCCTCGATCGCCGTGCTGCGCGAGATTGGCGTGGAGACGGGCGGCTCGAACGTCCAGTTCGCCGTGAACCCGAAGGATGGCCGCCTCGTGGTCATCGAGATGAACCCGCGCGTGTCGCGCTCCTCGGCATTGGCCTCCAAGGCCACGGGCTTCCCGATCGCCAAGATCGCTGCAAAGCTGGCCGTCGGCTACACGCTGGATGAACTGGATAACGACATTACCGGCGTTACCCCGGCCTCGTTCGAGCCGACGATCGATTATGTCGTCACCAAGATCCCGCGCTTCGCTTTCGAGAAATACAAGGGCACCGAGCCTGTCCTGACGACCGCCATGAAGTCTGTCGGCGAAGCCATGGCAATCGGCCGGAACTTCAAGGAAAGCCTCCAGAAAGCGCTGAACTCCCTGGAAACAGGCCTGAGCGGCCTGGACGAGCTTCCCTTCGAGGACGAGACCAAGCTGCGTGCAGCCCTGGCCGTACAATCACCGGATCGCCTGCGCGTGGTGGCGGAAGCGTTCCGCATGGGGATCAGCGTCGACGAGGTCTATGCGATCACGTCAATCGACAAATGGTTCCTGCGCCAGATCGAGGAAATCGTCGCGGCCGAGAAGACCCTGCGCGAACAGGGCCTGCCGGACGACGCCTTCGCGATGACCGACATCAAGGCGATGGGCTTCTCCGACAAGCGCCTCGCTCAGCTGACCGGCAAGACGGAACAGGCCGTGCGCGACCAGCGCCACGCGCTGGATGTGCACCCTGTCTACAAGCGGATCGACACCTGCGCGGCCGAATTCGCGGCCAAGACGCCTTATCTCTACTCGACCTATGAGCATCCGCTGTTCGGACAGGACAAGCCGGATTGCGAGGCCCTCCCGACGGCACGCGAAAAAGTCGTCATTCTGGGCGGCGGCCCGAACCGGATCGGCCAGGGTATCGAGTTCGATTACTGTTGCTGCCATGCGGCCTTTGCCATGGAAGATCTCGGCATCGAGTCGATCATGGTGAACTGCAACCCGGAAACGGTGTCCACGGACTATGATACGTCCGACCGGCTCTATTTCGAGCCCCTGACAGACGAGCATGTACTCGAGATCATCCGCAAGGAAAGCGGCACCGGCCATTTGCGCGGCGTGATCGTGCAGTTCGGCGGGCAGACCCCGCTGAAACTGGCAACCCCGCTTCACCGGCAGAACATCCCTATCCTCGGCACCAGCCCGGTCTCGATCGACCTTGCCGAAGACCGTGAGCAATTTGCCGCCCTGCTCGACGAGCTGAACATCCAGCAGGCCCCATCACGCACGGCTCGCAGCGTGGAAGAAGCGCAGGTCAAAGCCAACGAGATCGGTTACCCGGTCATGCTGCGCCCCAGCTTCGTTCTGGGTGGCCGCGCCATGGAAATCGCGCGCGATGACGAAGACCTGCGCAAGTTCGCTGCCGAGGCGCTGAAGGTCTCCGGCGATGCCTCCCTGTTCATCGACCGCTATCTGTCGGATGCAACGGAAGTGGATGTCGATGCCCTTTGCGACGGAGAGAATGTCCATGTCGCGGGGATCATGGAGCATATCGAAGAGGCCGGCGTGCACTCTGGCGACTCCGCCTGCGTCCTGCCCCCGTTCACGCTGTCTCCGGCACTGCAGGGCCGTCTTGCCGAACAGACAATCGCTCTTGCCCGCGCGCTGAAAGTGCGTGGCCTGATCAACATCCAGTTCGCCGTGAAGGGTGACGAGATCTACGTCCTGGAAGCGAACCCGCGTGCCAGCCGGACCGTCCCCTTCGTGGCCAAGGCCGTCGGCGCACCAATCGCTGGCATCGCCGCCAAGGTCATGGCCGGAGAAAAGCTGACTGAATTTGACCTGACACATGCCAACCCGCGCCGGGTGGCGGTGAAGGAAGCCGTATTCCCATTTGCCCGTTTCCCGGGCGTCGATCCCCAGCTTGGCCCGGAAATGCGCTCAACCGGGGAAGTCATGGGCTGGGACGATGATTTCGGCACAGCCTTCCTGAAAAGCCAGATGGGCTGCGGCGTCGTCCTGCCGTCCGAAGGAACCGTGTTCATCTCCGTGAAAGATTCGGACAAGAAAGGCGCCGTCGAAGCCGCTCGCGAGTTGGTTGACTTGGGCTTCACCCTTGTGGCGACCTCCGGCACAGCAGCCTATCTGGAAAGCCAGGGGCTGCCCGTACGCTCGATCAACAAAGTCAATGAGGGCCAGCCCCATATCGTGGATGCCATGATCAATGGGGATATCCAGCTGGTCTTCAATACGACGGAAGGCGCAACATCTCTTGCAGATAGCGCTTCTATCCGCCGGACTGCAGTGGCACGGAAAATCCCTTACTACACCACGCTGGCAGCCTCGATTGCATCCGTACGCGCAATCACCAGCATGAAGTCACGGGAAATCTCTGTCCGCGCCTTGCAATCGGCGTGACAGCCCCCCACTTGACGACGTTCATATTTGCGACAACGATTTTCGCCCAATTACAGAGGTGACACCAATGGAACGCATTCCCATGACCGCCGAAGGCCATGCTGCGCTTCAAGCTGAGCTCAAAAACCTCAAATCGGTGGAACGCCCGAATATTATCGCGGCGATTGCCGAGGCGCGCTCACACGGCGACCTGTCGGAAAATGCCGAGTATCATGCCGCCAAAGAGAAGCAGAGCTTCATTGAGGGCCGTATCAGCGAGCTGGATGACAAGCTTGCCCGCGCTGACGTGATCGACGTCTCCAAACTGGGGGGCGGGAAAATCCGTTTCGGCGCGACGGTCTCTCTGATCGATGTCGATTCCGAGGAAGAGGTCACCTACAAGATCGTTGGCGACGACGAAGCGAACGTGAAGGAAGGCAAGATCTCGATCTCCTCCCCTATCGCACGCGCCCTGATTGGCAAGGAAGAAGGTGACGAAGCCGAGGTGGCTGCGCCAGCGGGCGCGCGCGCCTACGAAGTCACAAAAGTCGAGTACCGGTAAATGTCGGGGCCGGGACCGCTCGGACCCTCAGTCTGGGCGGTTTCAGATGGCCGCGCAGGCAACGCCGCACAAGTGCGCGCGGTCGTTCAGGCATTGGGCGAAACACGCCGCTGGATGAAGATCGGCCATATCGCTGGCGAAGCACATCGGTCTGACCCGATTGTGCTGACCCCGCGCCTGCCGTGGACGCTGCTGCCGGCAGACAACTGGCCCTCTCCGTTGTCTGCCCTGCCTGCTGCTCAGCGCGCGCTCCTGCAAGAGCCCTGGCCGACCGTCTGGATCGCAGCGGGTCGCCGTTCGGCTGCCTATACCCGCGCTGTGCGGGAATGGTCTGGTGGCCGCACATTCACAGTCCAGATCCTGGACCCGCGTATTCCTGCTGACAATTTCGACCTTCTGGTCACACCCCTGCATGATGGCGTCACCGGCCCGAATGTGATCCGCACGGTCGGCTCGCCCTCCTATTTTTCACCATACATGATTGAAGAGGCCGCGCAGGCCTTTGCAGATCTTGCCGATGAGCGCGGCAAGAGCGCGATCGTCATTCTGGGCGGTGACAGCAAGGCGCATACGTTCACCGATGCTGCAGCGGAACGCCTGGAGGGCCAGTTGCGAGCGCTTGCGGGTCAGGGATGGCGCCTGAGGATCACGGCATCACGTCGCACGCCCGATCCTGTCCGTGCACGGTTCCGCCGCATGGCCGATGAAATCGGTGCCAAGTTCTGGTCCGGTACGGAAGATGGCCAGAACCCCTATATTGCCTGGCTGACCTTCTCTGATGTTGCCATTGTAACAGAAGACAGCGCCAACATGCTGTCCGATGCCGCATGGCACGGCTTACCGGTTCACATCGCCAAACTGGAAGGCCGGTCCGACAAATTCGACAAGCTGCATGAAAGCCTGATCGAGCATGGTGCGGCGCGGTGGTTTGGCGGCACGCTGGAAACCTGGGCCTACGCCCCCTTGCGTGAAGCGGACCGGGTGGCGGACGCCATCGTGGAGAAGCTTCTGGAGCGATACCCGCAACCCGATATGGGGCAATCCGACATGGTCGTCGCTCCGGACTGGCTGAGCTAACGCCAGGAAAATGAAGCGGCTTGCGTTTTAAGATAGTGTCTGGCCATATGTTCTCCTGATGGGGACCAGAATGGCACGTGATATCGAGCCACTGAGGAAATACTTCCGGGACTGCCGCGATGCCGTTTCCTGGGAAGATTTACGTGTTGCTGCCAGAGCCTATTACGACACAACGCATGTCGTAATGGCCAGCTACATGCACTACCCACCCGTGGGTGCACATGACTTTGACGGACAAATCCGCGTTGGCGAATACGGCTATCCGGAAGCGTGGCGGGAAACCTATTTGACCGAAAGCCTGCACCTTTGCGATCCATTGGCACGCCGGGCCGTTAACTTCACACGCCCCTACTTCTGGAGCGAAACAGTCAACCTGCCCAATCTGACCCCAGAAGAGCGGAATTATATTGAGCGGGTCGCTGCGCAGAAAATGGGGGAAGGCCTGGGCATCCCCCTCTTCGGACCGGCCGGACGCAACGGATATGCCGCACTGGGCTTCGGAACGAATGAGCGCCCACCGGGGGATGAAGTCCTGGAATTGCAGGCAGCCGCCCAGATGGGGCATCTTGGCTATTGCCGCCTGCTATTACGCGATTTACCGGCTGGCATCAGCCTGTCCGCAAGGGAGCGTGAAATCCTGCGCTGGGTTGCCCGTGGACGGACGAACACGCAAATCGCCGAAGTGCTGCACCTCTCGCGCAACACGGTGGAAACCTATATCCGCCGCTGTTTCGAGAAACTCGAAGTGAACGACCGGGTCTCCGCCGCCTTGCGCGGGATTGCCCTCGGCATGGTAGACTGACGCTTTTCAGGCTGCCGAAACGCGTTCATCCGCCGGTATGGCCTTCAGGATGAAGCCACCGCCAAGAATGCGCGTCCCGCCATCCGGATCGTACAGCACAGCCGCCTGGCCACGCGCAACGCCTTCTTCCGGTTCATCAAACCAGATCACGGGCGTAGCACCTTGCCAGCCGATCCGGCCCAAAACAGGTGGGCGAGTTGACCGCACACGGACAAGTACCGGAGCCCCGGCATCCGCCGCAGCCTCAAGACTGCCCGGACCGATCCAGTTAAGCTCTTCCAGAAGCAGACCGGATGTCATCAAAGCCTGACGCGGACCGACGATGACCCGCCGGTTCGGCGCATCGATCTTGACCACGAATAGAGGATCGCCGGTCGCAACGCCAAGGCCCCGACGCTGGCCGATCGTGTAATGGATCACGCCATCATGCTGGCCGAGCACACGTCCGTCGAGATGCACGATATCGCCACCGCGCCCGGCGCCCGGGCGCAGCTTCTCCACGACCTTGGCGTAAGAGCCTTCTGGCACGAAACAGATGTCCTGGCTATCCGGCTTTGAAGCGACCGGCAGATTGAACCGGTCCGCCAGTTCCCGGACTTCCGTCTTCGGAAGATCCCCCAATGGGAAGCGCAGGAAATCCAGCTGCTCGCGTGTCGTGGCGAACAGGAAATAGGACTGGTCACGCGAGGCATCGGCAGCGCGGTGCAGCTCCGGCCCATCTGCCCCTTGAACACGGCGAATATAGTGTCCGGTTGCCAGGCAATCGGCCCCGAGATCTTTCGCGGTTTTCAGGAGATCCGAAAACTTGACCGTCTGGTTGCAGCGAATGCACGGAATGGGCGTAGAACCGGCGAGATAGGTGTCGGCAAAGTCCTCCATCACCTGCTCGCGGAATTTCGACTCGTAATCCAGCACGTAGTGCGGAATGCCGATCATATCGGCCACGTTCCGCGCATCATGGATATCCTGCCCGGCACAGCAGGCGCCCTTCTTCTCGATGGCGGCACCATGATCATATAGCTGCAGGGTGATGCCGATGACATCATAGCCTTCGGCTTTCAGCATGGCGGCGACAACGGATGAGTCGACCCCGCCTGACATGGCAGCGACGACGCGCGTATCAGCTGGCGCCTTTGCGAATCCAAGGGAATTGACGCCGCCTGTCCAGGCAGCCGTATTCGTATCAGTCATCTCTCACTCCCACCGGGTTCAAGGCCCGGAGCAGCCAAGGTTGAGGCGCGCATATAGCGACGTGTGGCCAAAAGGGAAAGAGGCTGGCCTGCTCAGGCCGCCGTGGTTGCGGATTTCGGTGCGCCGCTGGAAGCGATCCAGGTGCCGCGGAAGTCGCGGGAGGGTTCCAGCTGGTTTGTGAGCCCGATCAGGCTTTCCCCCTGCCCCAGGATCACCAGGCCGCCAGGCATCAGCTGCGCAGCCAAGGATTCTGCAACACGGCTGCGCGCCGTCCGGTCCATGCCAGACAGGACATTCCGGCACAGGATAACGTCGAACTTGCCGAGCCCGCCGGCGCTTTCGAGCAAATTGTGCTGCCGGAAGCTGACCTTGCTGCGCAGGGCCTCGGAGATCTCCCACTGGCCGCTGTCCGTACGGGTGAAGTGTTTCATCAGGCGGTGGATGGAAAGGCCCTTCTGGACCTCATAATGGCCATACCGGCCAGAGCGGGCGCGCTCGATGGCCGCCTTGCAGAGATCGGTAGAGAGAATTTCGATCTTCGCCCCGCGCAGGGCTGCCGGAAGCTCATCTTCCAGAAGCATGGCAAGGGAGTATGCTTCTTGCCCGGTCGAGCCGCCTGCGATCCAGATTTTCACACGGCCCGTGTTCCCGGCCTTCAGGCGCATCGGCAGGATGTCGTTCACGAGACGCTGCAACACGTCGCGTTCACGGAAGAACCATGTGTCCTTGGACACGAGCGCGGCGGCGCATTCTGCGGCGAACACCGGATTGGCACGCGACTTCAGGCAATGAACCAGATCATCGAGCGAACCGAACCCTTCACGGCGCGCAATCGGCGCCAGACGGGCTTCGATCAGGTAGGATTTGGACCGCGGAATTGCCTGACCTGAGCCCTTCAGGGCCAGATCTGCCAATTCGTTGAAAACCCCGTCCTGCATAATTGGCTCCGGTCCCGGACTAATGCGCCTGCAAAAGTTACCGGTACAGCAAGGAATATTAAGAAATGCTTAGATCAGCCCGACTTCGGCGAACTTGCTTTCCAGTATCTCAGCGTCAAACGGCTTCATAATAAACTCGTCAGCGCCGGAGCGAAGCGCCTCGCCGACATGTTCCGCATCATTCTCGATAGAGCAGAACATGACAACCGGCTTTTTACCGCCCTCTTCCCGGCGCAGGGCGCGCAGGAAATCGAGCCCGTTCATGACCGGCATGTTCCAGTCCAGAAGCACAGCATCCGGCATCTGCTTGCGGCACCAGGCCAGCGCCTCAGCGCCATCACCAGCTTCGGCCACCTCAAAGCGCAGATCCTTGATGATGCGGGCGGCAACCTTACGCACAACGCGCGAGTCGTCGACAATCAGGCACGTTTTCATGAACAACTTCCCCATTGGAAGGATACCTCCGGACGCTCGCCGAAGTCTGTTAACAAAATCTTTCAATGACTAAAGGTCCGCGAGGTCACCCTTCGGCGCGTACACCCGTGGCCATGAAAATCACCTGATCTTCACTCTGCTTGGCCGTCAGCTCACCATCCAGGCCATCACAGATCATCCTTGCGAACAGGGGCTGTATGTTCTCAGCCCGCCAGCCTTCTGCCGGATCTGTACCAGCCACGGCAGCCGACACTTCCTCCTTCAGACGCGCCCGATTTCCCTTGGCAGTCAGCGTTATCGTCATCCCGCCGGCTTCGCTGCGGATGCGGACATTCACGACCCCGCCCCTCGGCAAAGATTCCGTGGCCATGATGACCAGATTCATCATCAAGCGGACATGCGAAAAGCTGAGATGGTCCGCCTGAATATCCCAGTCGATGCTGGGCTTGTGGCTTTTGACAAAGGCCTCGGTAATCTTGCGGGCTTCGTGGATGTCTGCCGCCCCCGAATTGAGGCCGATGGACCCGAAGGCATAGCGGAGAAACTGAATGCGCGCCGCAGCCTTCTCGGCACCTTCGCGCAGCAGAGCCTCGGCCTGGGTCTTCATCTCATGGTCGCCCGGCTCATCCAGGAGATCGAGCGCATTGGTCACCGAGGAAACCGGCGAGACAAGGTCGTGGCAGATACGCGACGCAATGTACGCCGACAGGCGCGCAGGATCGATCGATGACATGGTCAGCCCTGTTGAAAATGATAGCAGTTGCGGCAGGATTGAGTGCTCCGCCGTCCATGTCAATCAAAGCTGCGTGAAGTTCCCGTCACAGCCTCAGGGCTCAAGCGGCCGGATCATCCGGCCGGTCGATGTCGTCATGGCCGGAACGGGCCGAGTAGAAAGTCAGGAAAAACAAGCCGCCGGACAAACCGACCGTCAGCACCGCGCCGATAATATAAGCCGCCCAACCATGCCCGCTGATCCCGTCCGATCCACCCATCCAGAAACGTGGCGTCACGGACAGAACGATCGCCAGAACAGCGACACAGGCGAATATGATGGCGATGGCTTTGCGTGACATGCCGCTACCCTAGGGCCGGCACCCGGCCGGGCAAGTGACTATTTCACTTACGCTTCCAGACGCCGGATTCATCCATGTAGTATTCACCGGGATCGAGCTTAGCGATTTGCTTCTCACCTGTCAGGCGCGCAACCTGGGCAGGCGTCGTGCCGGTCTGCGCGGCCACTTCGGCATACTTTGCCGCGCGGCGATTGTTGATCTCGTTGACCTTGCGAATGACTGCCGGATCGGCCGAGCCGACAACGCCCAGCAGGCCATCAATGGTTTCACCCACCTGGCCAGCCTCGATGGCGGCATCAATGACCGGGTCGCCGGCAAAGGCAACGGGGGCCACGGCAAAGGATGCCAGAGCAAAAAATGAAGCGGCTGCGATAGTGCGAAGGGATGTCATCTGATGTCTCCTCTCTCCGCTAGAACAGGTCCGGGTTGTCCGCGATCAGGTCTTCGACTTCCTTGTCGAGCACGATGCGCACTTCCTGAGTGATGTTGAGGTCGATCTTGATCGGCTTGTCTGAGGGCTCGATCTTTATCGTATGCGTGCAGGCTGCCAAGATGGCAAATCCGGCGCCAGCCAACAGTTTGGTGCGAAGGGTCATGGACGTCGCGGCCTCCTTGAAACTGCGGCCACCATGCCATGGCTCAGCTTAACGTCAATCAAGGACATGGTTGCTCCCTATTCATCTTCTGCGATCTTGAGCCCCCGGTCAGTCAGAACCTCCTCGACCACGAAGTCCGTCAGCTTCTGCTGGTTGGTGTAGAACTGGCTGGACCGGAAGAGCTCCGCGAGCGCGGAGTCGACAGCGATATTGAATTCAAAGGGCTGGCCGCGCACGATCTGCGCATTCGATCCATAGGTGATGTCATTGCGGCTTTTGCCGGCCAGTTTCAGGGTGATCGTCACCCGGTCTGCGACATCCCCATCAAGCCCGACTTCCAGCACGGTGAAATCGAAATCCTTCAACGCCTCGAAGGCGAGACGCACATTCGCATCCGACCGGGCTGCAGAATCCGCCGCATCGCCCAGATAGGCCAGCCGCCCGCCCCCATCATCGGCGAACAGGCGCGCATTGCGTATCAGTACTTTGGATCGCTCAATATCGATCGGGAAGCGTCCGGAAACCGTGCCTTCCGCCTCGATTTTCGGAAGGTTCAGAGTACTGACCAGCTCTGTCAGATCAATCTCATCTGCCGTGACTTCCACATGCTGGGTCTCCGCACCGAGCGTCCAGTTGAATGGGTCCAGCGCCAGCGTGCCGCCGGAAAACGGAAAGGCCGCAGACTCCACCACGAGGACTTTGCCGCCAGACAGGCCGAAAACAAGGCGCCCATCATTCAGGGGCACGCCAGGATTCATGGCCCCAACGGTTAACACCTGCGTCGGGTCTGTCGACAAGGTGAACAGGTCTGAAAAGTGGACCTGCCCATTGACGTTCTGGACCCGGCCGAGGCGGGTCGTCTGGAAACCGAAATCAGACACTGACACATCTGCCGTCCCCGCGAGCCGGCCGCCATCAATGGTAACATCGGAAACGGCCTCCATCTGTCCGACGGCATCCGTGTACACACCGCGGAGCAGTTCCGACAGCATGACAGGCTGCAAGCCACCTTTCCGGAATTCCAGCATACGGGTCGCTACCCGGGCAGTGCCATCTAGGGTCAACACATTGATGTCCGCCTGAATATCCCCGACCGGAACATTGTTCGCCTGCAGGCGAAGCGGTCCAGTCAGCGCCATCTGCCATTCATGCATGTGCGCCGTCAGGTCTGAGAGTAGAGGTTGATAGACGGGGTCATCCCGAAAATCGCGGATCAGGACGGCACGTCCCGCCAAATCGCCAGACAGACCGCCACCCCCGATTCCGCCATTGAAGCTGATCTGGTTTGCGGACACTTTCGCGGGGATCAATGTACCCCCGAAAACCGTATCACCCAACGTCGCCACAAGGCCGGGTACTTTTCCCTTCGCGGTGACAAGACGCACGCGGGGGTTGGCTGCATCTATTGTCAGCACACGGTCACCGACTTCCATCGGAAGGCTGATGTCTGGAGCTGATAGGGTCATGGAAAACCCTTTACTGGCAGACCAGTTGATCGATGTGTCGCTGAGCTTCAGCACACCACTGACTGACGGAGACGCGAACGGCCAGGACACATCGCCCAAAGCCGCAGTGCCAGACACCTGGTCATTCGCGGGCGCCATGAAGTCCCCGTTCCGCGCGCAAAGCTTCAGCTTGTTGGGCTGAAATACAACACCCCCCAGGGTCACGCCCTGCGTATCGAACCGAAGACATGGTTGGTCAACAGGTTGAACCTGAAAGTCGTCTCCCTGCCGTGTCACCTGAACCGCTCCGCTCAACCGGGATTCGGCGAGGGTTACCCCAAAAGCCGGGCCGGTCAGGGTGAAAGCTCCATTGGCCCGCAGGGTCAGGTCGTCCGTTTGCAAATTGACAGATAGTGAAGAAACATCCGCCCCGAAAGCTGTGCCCGCGACCAACCAGGGAGTGAGATGCAAATCCTCTCCGGACAGTTGCAAGCCTGAAGCCCCAAAAGCGAGAGACTCAACACGTGCCGAGATACGGGGCGCTCCGCCGCCCCGCAGAGAGAAATCACCGCGAAGGCCGATGGCCCCATCGCCCAGCCTCAACCAAGGGACGTTCTCCATCGCGATCATTTTTGCGGCCAGACCGCTCGCCGCTGTCAGGGATGCCTCATCCCAGGCCTCCACATGGTAACCGCCCTTGTCGAGCCTGGCCTTGACGCGCCCTTGCACACCGAAGTCAGCGAAGGCCTTGTGGAGCACGGCTTTCAGGCTCGCCCCATGTGCGGTGAGTGGCGCGGGTAAAGTCACCCGCCCCAGCAGGCTCTCCGAGAAGTCTTCTGCCAACGTACCATTCGATGCAGAGACCTGCCCATCAAAGCTGCCACCGTCTTCGCGCGCCCAGGCCAGCTCTCCTGCTGCGTTCAGTTGCGCGGCCCTGCCCTGAGGCAGCGAAGCCTCTTTCAGGATAAGCTCTGACGGACCGGCAAATACATCATCCGTCTTGCGAAGCGAGGTCTCGAAATATGCGCCCTCAGAGGCATAATCCGTCCAGCGCGCCTTACCAGTGTCCAGCTGGATGTCCGCCTCTCTCAGGGCTTCCAGCACCCCGTCCACGGACCCATCAGACAGCTTGTCCAGCAGGACCCGGCCGCTGGTCTGAAGATCAGCAAGCTCGAAATCGACACCGGAAGCTACCGAGACGTGCCCTTCCCAGACCAGACGGACGGACGCCGTATTGCCGGTGTCCGCTTTCATATCGGCAACGAACTGGCCGCCGGATACCTGCACCTGGTCTGTGCGGACCTCCTCAAGCGAAAGATCAATATGACCTTCCAACTGGCCGTCCTTGGCCTCGATGTGGGCTGCACCACCAGACCACCGCAAATAGCCCTGTGCTTCATCCAGGCTGGCCGGCTCAAGTGTGACTGTTGCCGTCGCGTCCTCAGGGAAAAGGCCCTCCGCCTCGATACGCGCGACAACATCACCCGCGCTTGTCGCAATCACGATGCGGCCATCCCGTATGGCCATTGCCGGCAAAGTGCCGCCGCCTCCGCCACCACTTGTCGTGGCCAACCGCTCCAGTCCATGGAACCCGAGCCGCCCTTCCGAAAGCGCGCCATAAACGACCGGAGCATCGACCTCCACGCGCGTCACACGCGGCGTAAACAGACCCGGCCAGGCAAGCTGTACGTGCGCGCGCCTTGCCTCAAACGCCGGGTTGCCCTGCCCGCTCACCGTGAGACCACCAATTGTTGCCCCGGCCAGATCCAGTTTCTCGAACTGGCCGGCACAGGTCAGATCCCGTTCACGACACCAGCCAGCCAGTACCTGCGCGGCAAGCGGTTTGCGCATCACCCAACCCGCAAGCACGCCGATCAGGATGAGCAGCACCCCCCCCAGCAACGGCCAGCTTGCCCAACGCATGCGCCGTTTGGGCGCCGAGCGCGCAGCCTTGCTAAAATCTCCGTCATCTCTTGGCATCACTGAGTCATCCGGCTTGCATCCGGCTCGCTGTGGAAATTAGAGTCTTGCCTGAAAGGGGAATTCCTTTCCGACCGCATTACAAAAGCCTTAATAGGCAAAGGCGATAACAATTTGGCGAAGAAACGTCCGCCTGCATGAGAATTGCACGCAGGATGTCAGGGTGGCGAACAAGATGGAGGGGCTTGCACCATGCAAGACGCCCAGAATACGATCGAACCCCAAGCGCCGGCGCGCAAAACCTTGTCGCATGGCGTTAAAAGCCTGATTGCGCTCTGCGTGCTCGGCACCGGATCGGCCCTCGCGGGCCTGCTGATTGCCGGCCCCAGCGGGCAAAACGGCCCTGGTGCTGCCGAAGCGGCCCCCGCACCGCCGCCCTTGGCCGCAACCCTGCTGACCGCGACGGATATTCAGCCTCCCGCCGCCCCGCTTCAGACGGCTTCCGGCACTCTTGCCCGCCGCGAGACCCTGACGGGCCTCGTCCAGCGCCTCGGCGCCCCCGCTGGTGAAGCCGCCAGCGCCCTGCAGACCCTCTATGATGAAGAACTGCTTGATCCCCGGCGCCTGCTGCCGGGCCTCGAAGCGGAGATCTTCCTTGATGACGGCCATCTCAGCGCCCTCAATATCAAGGCCGAAGCTGGCCGGAACCTGTTCATCACGCATGGCGCCGACGGTAAATGGACAGCCGCGGCCCTGAATGCCCGGCTGACCCCGCAGTATCACCGCGTCAGCGCCCCCATCGACACCTCGATCTACGATGCCGCACTCAGGCTTGGTGCTGGCGACCAGCAAGTTGTCGATTTTGCCACCGTATTCGCCTACGACGTTGACTTTCAACGTGAAATCCATCCCGGAGACTCATTTGAAATGGTGTACGAAACGTACACCGATGAGGCCGGCCGCCCGGTAAAGACCGGTAACCTCATCTATGCCTCGCTCAACGGTCAGGCCCTGAACCGCAGCTTCTATCGCTTCACCCCCTCTGACGACGGCGAAACCGATTACTTCGATTTCAATGGTGAAAGCGCCACCAAATTCCTGATGAAAACGCCGATCAACGGTGCGCGGCTTTCGTCTTCCTTCGGCAACCGCAAGCACCCGATTTCCGGCTATACCCGTCTGCACAAGGGCACGGACTTTGCCGCCCCCACCGGCACGCCCGTCTACGCAGCAGGCAATGGCACGGTCGAATGGGCCGCGCGCCGCGGCGGTTACGGCAACTACATCATCGTGAAGCACTCGAATGGCTACAAGACGGCCTATGCGCACCTGTCCCGCTACGCAAAAGGCCTGCGCAAGGGCCGGCGTGTGCGCCAAGGTGAGATCATTGGCTATGTCGGATCAACAGGCGCCTCCACCGGACCACACCTGCATTATGAGGTGTACATCAATGGCACGCCGGTGAATGCGATGAAGCTGAAACTGCCGACAGGACGCAAGCTTGCGGAGACGCCGGAGATGCTGGCCGAGTTCGAGGCTGCCCGGGACGCGATCGACACGATCCGCACCGAACAGGGTGCAGGCACCCTGCTCAGCGTCTCCCTGCCTTCCAACCCGCCTTCACCCTGAGAGGGACCGGTCAGTTCGCGGGCAGGTTCTGCTCCAGGAATTTCAGGCTGTTTTGCAGTACCTGATAGCGGGCTATCGAGCTGCGCAGATAATGATCTTCGCCTTCCAATCTGACGAACTCAAGCTCCGTTCGTTTGCCAACATCCTTGCGGAAATTGTCACTTTGCTCGAACGGCACATTGCTGTCCTGCTCACTGGCAATGACAAGAAGGGGGATTGTGTATTCATCCGCCCGCATGGTTGGCGTAATCCGGGCCTTCGCCGCACCTGAAGCGTAGCGGTCAGCACCAAGATAGCGCTCGAAATAGTTGGAGTAAAAGCTGTTCGGGTCTTCCTGCCCTGTCATGCCGAACGGGTTGGTAACCGCGTTCACGGCAATCGCGCATTTGACAACGCCCGGTGCCTGCAAGGGCACCATAAGGGCAGAATAACCGCCATAGCTCGCCCCTGCGATACAGGCCTCTCCCGGACGCGATATACCCTGCTCTACGGCCCACGCAGCCCCATCAGCCACATCCAGCACCATCTTGTCGCCGAACTCTCCATAGCCGGCATTGCGGAACTCCAGACCGAAGCCTGCCGACCCCCGGAAGTTCGGTTGCAACACGGCATATCCAGCCGCGGCATAGGCCTGCGCCCACCAGTCGAAGGTCAGCGTGTCACGGCTTTCCGGACCACCATGTGGCATCAGGATCAGAGGAAACGGCCCGTCAGCTTGTGTCTTGCCTGGCGGGAGGGTGAGATAACCCGGGATCGTCAGTCCATCCCTGGCCATGTAGGATATCGGTGTAACCGAGCCCAGCGTGCGGTCTGCCAGATGGGGGGCGACATTCCCGACCGGCGACAGGGCCCCGGTGGCAGCTTCAAACAGATAGAAATCGACAGGTTTGCCCGGAAACTCTACCTTCAGGACAGTCAGGGTCCGGTCATCAGACCAGGACTCTGCCGTCACCGACGCCTCAGGGAACACGCCCTTAATTGCATCGACCTGAGACTTCAGGGCCTGATCTTCGAGGATCTGTACGCTCTGGTCATCGGGATACTCAAACCCCACGACGTTCAACATTCGCCTGTCAATGACGGGACCGACAAGACCACCATAATCATTAATCGGGATCAGAGTGCCATCACTCAATGCCATCCTGAAGAGACCATAAGGCTCCCCTTCGGCAAGGAAGACGACAAGGTTCTCGCCCGTCGCATCGAGCCCCCACACACGGATGGGATTATACTCAAGCCGGCTACGCTCAAAAATCGTCCTGCCATTCGCGACCACTGAAACCTCATGTCCGATCGACCCTTTATCCGCGTAACGGATCTCTGCACGAACCTCCCCTTCCGGTGAGAGGATGGCATCCACGACACTCTGGGTCATCTTCTTACGGATCTTCGATCGGCCCGTTTCCAGATTCACTTCCATCAGGTTGTAGACATATTTCGAGTCTACCTCGACCCGGCGCTCATGATTGAATCCATCTTCCGCGAGCACGACGATTGAGAACAGTGCCTTGCCATCTTTAGACGGCTCGATTGCAGCAAGATTGTTCGTGTCGAGCCAGGCGCGGTTATCGCGCAAAAGCATGACCGGTTCCTGCTTTTTCAGATTGAAAGCAACCGCCCGCTCGAATGTGTAATCGCGCAGGCCTCTCACCGTATTCACAGTATCAAAGGCCTCGATATCGAAGATCAGTGTGTCGTCACTTGCCCAATAATGATCGACCAGGCGCACGTCTGCCAGTCGCGGGACAACGACAGAGTCACCACCATTGAACAGGTCGAAAACACAAATCGTCGGCATGATCGCGGGCGAACATCCGGTCGCCAGCAAAGTTCCATTTGGAGAAAGCCGCGGGCGAGTGATCGCATCCGCCCGGCCGAACAGTTCAGCCAGTTCTCCGGATGTTTCGCTCGACGCCTGAAATGCGCAAAGCGCTGCCACACCGGCCGAAACCAGCAACCTGCTCCAGTTCATGAGAATCCTCCCGCACACTTGGCGAGAACGCTAAGTGCGCGGGAGAAATCAATCAAGCATTGAATGACGCAAGCATCAGTTCAAGACAGCGGCGCCCTTGGCGAAGTCGTTGGGTACGCCATTGATGGTGAGCTGATCGCCCTCCACATCGACATGGATGGTTTCGCCATCATGGATGCGGCCTTCCAGCAGCAGCCGGGCCAGCGGGTCCTGCAACTCCTTCTGGATCACACGTTTCAGCGGGCGGGCCCCGTAGATCGGATCATAGCCGCGAGCCGCCAGCCAGTTGCGTGCAGCAAGGCTGAGTTCCAGCTTCATCTTCCGGTCTTTCAGCAGGCCTTCAAGGCGCTCCATCTGGATGTCGACGATATGGTCGATCTCGCCGCGGCCAAGCCGCTTGAAGAAGACGATTTCGTCGATCCGGTTGATGAATTCCGGCCGGAAGTGTGCGCGGATGGCGCTCATCACGGCGTCTTTCGCCCCTTCGGAGATGTCCCCTTCCTCGCCTGAGGCAAGGGCATCTGCGCCGAGGTTCGACGTCATGATGATGATCGTGTTCTTGAAGTCCACCGTGCGGCCCTGCCCGTCTGTCAGGCGGCCGTCATCCAGCACCTGAAGCAGCGTGTTGAACAGGTCCGGGTGGGCCTTCTCGACCTCATCGAACAGGACGACCTGATATGGCCGGCGGCGGACAGCTTCGGTGAGCACACCACCCTCGTCATACCCGACATAGCCCGGAGGCGCCCCAATCAGTCTGGCCACGGAGTGTTTCTCCGAGAACTCCGACATGTCGAGCCGCAGGATTGCCGTATCATCGTCAAACATGAATTCGGCGAGCGCCTTGGTCAGCTCCGTCTTACCGACACCGGTTGGACCGACGAACAGGAACGAGCCGATCGGACGGTTCGGGTCCTGCAGGCCGGCACGCGCACGGCGCACGGCATTGGAAACCGCTTCAAGCGCCGGATCCTGTCCGACCACCCGCTTGCGCAAGGCGTCTTCCATATGCAGCAGCTTCTCACGCTCGCCTTCCATCATCTTGTCGACGGGAATACCCGTCCACTTCGAGACGACGGCGGCGATGTGCTCCGGCTTGACGACTTCGGAGACAAGGCCTTCTGCCCCGTCCTCACTGCCCTCGGTTTCCTGGATCAGCTTTTCGAGCTGCGGAATGGTCGAGAATTTCAGCTCCGATGCCTTGGCAAGGTCGCCCTGGCGCTGGGCTTCGGCCATTTCGGCATAAGCCCGGTCCAGTTGCTCTTTTGCCGTGGCAGCGCCCTTGAGCTTGTTCTTCTCCGCACTCCAGGCCGTCGTCAGTTCATCGGAATGCGCCTGCAGTTCAGAGATCTCTTCTTCGAGCGTGTTCAGCCGGTCTTTCGAAGCGGCGTCTTTCTCTTTCTTGAGCGCTTCAGCTTCGATCTTCAGCTGCAGCAGGCGGCGATCAATCTCATCCAGTTCTTCCGGCTTGGAGTCGACCTGCATGCGCAACCGCGAGGCGGCCTCGTCCATCAGGTCGATGGCCTTGTCCGGCAGGAAGCGGTCAGTGATGTAGCGGTTCGACAGGGTGGCTGCTGAGACAATCGCCGCATCCGACACGCGCACGCCATGGTGCGCCTCATAACGCCCCTTCAGGCCACGGAGGATCGAGATCGTATCTTCCACAGTCGGCTCATCGACAAACACCGCCATGAAGCGGCGGGCAAGCGCCGGATCGCCTTCGACATATTTGCGATATTCGTCGAGCGTCGTGGCGCCCACGCAGTGCAGCTCACCGCGGGCCAGCGCGGGCTTAAGAAGGTTCGAGGCATCCATTGCCCCGTCCCCCTTCCCGGCCCCGACCAGCGTGTGCATCTCGTCGATGAACAGGATCACGCCGCCTTCGGCCTGCTGAACCTCGTTCAGCACGGCTTTCAGGCGTTCCTCGAATTCACCACGGAACTTCGCACCGGCGATCAGCGCGCCCATGTCGAGGGCGAGCAGCTTCTTGCCTTTCAGGCTTTCCGGCACGTCACCGTTGACGATGCGCAGGGCGAGGCCTTCAGCGATAGCGGTCTTACCCACACCGGGCTCACCGATCAGGACAGGGTTGTTCTTGGTCCGGCGCGAAAGCACCTGAATGGTGCGACGAATCTCCTCGTCCCGGCCAATGACTGGATCGAGCTTGCCGTCACGGGCATCCTGAGTCAGGTCGCGGGCATATTTCTTGAGAGCCTCATAGCCTTCTTCAGCATTGGCACTGTCGGCCGTGCGGCCCTGGCGCAGCTGGGCAATCGCCCCTTCCAGCGCCTTGGCAGTCACCCCGGCATTTTTCAGAACGTCTGCAGCCGGATCACCTGACAGGCCGGCAATCGCCAGCAGAAGGCGCTCCGTGGTAACAAAAGAGTCGCCCGCCTTCTTCGCCTGGGCTTCGGCATCCTGGAACAGCTTTGCGCCGGCCTGCTCGAGGCGCAGCCCGGTATTTGAACCGGAAACTTTCGGGATCTTGCCCAGCGCGGCATCGACACCCTGAACGACAAGCTCGGGCCGCCCGCCACTGGCGCGGATGAGGTTCACGGCCATCTGGTCGCGATCCTCCAGCATTTCTTTCAGGACATGCGCCGGTGTCAGAACCTGATGACCTGCGGCAAGCGCAGCGGTCTGGGCTCCCTGAACGATGGCCCGGGCGCGTTCAGTATATTGCTCAATATTCATGTATCATCCCCTTTCAAAGGCAGATTTGTTTTCAGGCGCCAGCCCCCCGCTTAGCAGCAGAGCCATGACCCGACACAGCACATGTGGGAATGGATTCCGGTGTTGCAACTCCCCTGCGGCGGGTTTGTCCCAACAAGAAAAGCCCGGCGGCCTGAAGCACACCGGGCTCTTCGCTCTGACCAGGCACGAGACCTCAGTCGGTTGCTTCTGCGGAAGCTTCTGCGCCCTCTTCCGGCGCCTTGCGGCGGCCACGGGACACTGTCTTCAGAACGCCCTCAGCCGGATCGGCATCATCGGATGCCTCCTTGTCCTGGCTCTTGTAGGTCTTGCGGCGCGTGGTCCGGCGGCGGGTCTTGTCCTTCTCGCCTTTTTCCTCATCGGAAGAGGCTTCGGCTTCATCAGCCGCATCATCCTCGTCGATCACGCGCATTGCGTCATCGCTGCCGTTGTCCTGCTCTTGCGCACTGTCGCGGCGCTCAACGCTGGCTTCCGCCGTTTCCTCATCATCCTTGTCGGACTCGCTCGCATTATCATCGCCATCATTGCGGGCATTGTCGCGGCGGCCCTGATCGCGGTCGTCACGGCTACCGCCACGCTGTTGCTGCTGGCGATCGCGGGCTTCCTGCTGCTTGGCAACGATGCGTTGGTAATGTTCGGCGAACTGAAAATAGGCTTCGGAGAGAATACGGTCGCCATTGGTCTGGGCGTCGCGCGCATATTGCTGGTATTTTTCAAGTACCTGCTGGGCCGATCCACGGATTTTCACATCCGGACCGACAGATTCGTAGTGCCGGTTGGGATTGTTGAAATTATTCTGGTTGTTCCCGCCTGACCGGCGGTTGCGCCCGCGTGAGCGTTTCATGAAGTCAGTCCCATGTTCATGCGCCTGCTGTGTCTGTGCAGGCAGTTCCCGTCGCGCTGGCCGTTAAGTTCAGCTGGCCACAGCCCCTATTTTTGCGCGAAGCCTGTGATCGAAGAGGGACACCAATGGAACCCGCTCATCTCGTTTCACACGATTCTTGTATCCTGTAACGCTTTGGGCGCCAAGCGAAAATGTAAGTATCAAATGCTGCGTTTCTGTGCCCACACGGCACGATCATTTCCGCCGAGGTCCCTGGCAGAACCGATCGCAGCAAAATCTGCCGCTTCCAGCAGTCCGGACACGGCCTCCTTCTGATCATGGCCGATCTCGAAAACAAGCCAAGCGCCGGGTGGCAAACGTGCCGCGGCCAGCGAGATGATCTCACGATAGGCGTGCAGGCCATCTGCCCCACCATCAAGCGCGGCCATGGGATCATGCAAGCGCACTTCCGGCGAGAGCGTCCCGATTTCCGCGCTGGCAATATAGGGCGGGTTTGAAATCACCAAGCCTGCCCCCTCCCAGTCCGGCCAGTCTGCCCAGCTGCCTTCAAACACAGAGGCCCGGCCTGCCAGGCCAAGACGGGAAATGTTTTCCCGCGCGAGACTGGCCGCGTCAGGGCTCGCCTCGACGCCTGTGCCGCGCACGTCCGGCCGGTTGGCGAGGATCGCCGACAGAAGGCAGCCTGAGCCTGTTCCCAGATCTGCCACAATCATGGCCTGGCCATCCGGAATAAGGCGCAAGGCCGCCTCGACCACGACTTCACTATCCGGCCGGGGAATGAGAGCGCGCGGATCGCAGATGAATTCGAGGCCGTAGAATTCCGTTGTGCCGAGTATGTGCTGCAAGGGGCGGCGTGTCTGCCGCTCACGGAGCATCTCGTCGAAACGCCCGGCTACGTCTTCCGGAACTGCCTCAGTCTCGGCAGAGATCAGCCCAGTGCGGGACAGACCGGACGCTGCCATCAGGATGAGGCGCGCCTCATGTGATGCTTCGTCGATTCCCGCTTCACGCAGGCGCCGCACACCATCACGGAGATAGTCCAGATAGGTTTGCACGCAGGACACCTCCATCCCGTCACTCGCCAGACGGTCAGCCCGCCTCTTCCATGGCAGCAAGCTTGCGCGACTGGTCTTCCGTGATCAGTGCTTCGATCACATCCTGCAGCTTGTCGCCAGAAACGATGCGATCAAGGGAGTAGAGTGTCAGACCGATCCGGTGATCGGTCACCCGGTTTTCCGGGTAATTGTAGGTGCGGACCTTCTGGCTGCGGTCGCCCGAACCGATCTGGCTGGCCCGCGCCTCAGCCCGTTCGGCATCGGCCTCGGCGCGTTGCTTTTCGTAAAGGCGGATTTTCAACTGTTCCATCGCCTTCTCGCGGTTGACGTGCTGGGACTTCTCCGAGCTGGTCACCATGATATTGGTCGGAAGGTGGATGATGCGCACAGCAGAGTCAGTGGTGTTGACGTGCTGTCCACCTGCCCCGGACGACCGCATTGTATCGATACGGATGTCTTCGGGCCTGATGTCGATCTCGATATTTTCCGGTGCAGGCAGAACGGCAACGGTTGCTGCGGACGTGTGAATACGCCCCTGCGTCTCGGTCGCCGGCACGCGCTGCACGCGGTGCACACCGCTTTCCCACTTCATGTGGCCAAACACGCCGTCGCCGGAAACGTTCGCCACGATCTCCTTGTAACCGCCCGCATCGCCGGGCGAGGCATCGACCACATCCACTTTCCAGCCCATCAGCTGAGCATAGCGCGAATACATGCGGAACAGGTCTCCGGCAAAAATCGCCGCCTCATCCCCGCCGGTGCCCGCGCGGATCTCCAGCACGATGTCGGCCGTATCGTCGACATCCTTGGGAAGCAGAAGGATCTGCATTTCCTTCTCCAGCGCAGGCAGCTTCTCCTTCAGCTCGTCGATTTCCATCTCGGCCAGTTCGGCCATTTCCTTGTCGCTGCCTGCAGCCAGGGCCTGGGCCTCTTTCAGCCCATTGCGCGAAGACAGAAGCTCCTTCGCCTTGTCGACGACAGGCTTCAGCTCTGCGTGCTCTTTCGACAGCGCGATGATTTCGGACGTATCGGACGTCGCGCCCATGCGCGCCTCGACTTCCTCGAAGCGGTCGATCACCTGCTGGAGGCGGGTATTTGAAATGCTTGCCATGGCGGCTTCTCTAGTGCCGTTTATGGCAACTGGTAAGCCCCTTCAGGCGGTTCTATGCCAGCGTGAGGATGCGGATCACTTCCTTGCCCGCCAGCACGAGCAGAGCGGCCGATGCCAACGTGAACACCATGAAACGCAACGTAACCTTGGGCGACAGGATCTGTACGAAAGAATGCAGCACACGCAGGCCGACATAGGCCCAGGCCACATACGTCGCGAAATGGTCCGCTCCGCCGGTCAGCGCGGCGAAGAACATCAGGGCGTAGAAGATGGTCGGCTGCTCGTGCAGGTGATTGTAATTGTCGGCAACCGAACGGACATTCGCAGGCATCTTGTCCGTATAGGTATGCGGATGGCGGGCGTCGTCCGGATTGATCCCGGCCTTCTGCATGGCCGGAATCCGCGTGGCATACATCCACAGCCACATGACAAGCGTCCACACGACAAGCGCGAGAACAGGATACAGAAAAGCAGTATTGGTCAGCATGTTATGGCCCTCCCCGAGCACTGTTTTTGTTAAGCTTACTGCGCGCCCAGCCTAGTGAACAGCGTATTGTGAGGCCCCTTCCCCAACGAGATGATTGTGCAGGAATACCGTGAAGGCATCGATGTCTTCGGAAACCACGCTGTGCCCGCCAGGACGTAGCCACCACGAAATGCCCGCTGCGGGATCGAAGTCCCGCATGCCGCTCACGGTCAGCCCAGCATGCCCTGTCGCCTCATAGGCTGCACTGGCCGCCTCCGCCGCCCGGAAGGAGGAATTCGGATCGGACCAGACATCCCGGCGTCCATTGCCCAGCAGGACCGGTGTCGGCGCGACCAGTGCCAGCAACTCGTGCTGGTCAACCGGAATGTCTTCCAGCCTGTCCGTCCAGTCCTGCGCCTGCGGTGCCAGCCAGTGCGGATAGGCCTTGGCCATCCGGTCCAGCCGCTCGCCGGTATCGGAGCGCGACAGCGACGCGCCCGCAAAACCGGACTGGTGCGCCACGACAGCCGCGATGCGCCGGTCCCACACCGCGGCGATCAGGGCCGACTTGCCATGCCGGGAATGCCCCATCACCGCGATCCCCTTCGGATCGATCCGCGGATCGGCATCCAGCACGTCCACGGCGGCCGAGAAACTGTAGGCCCAGGCCATCAACGCCGAAGTCGGGTTCACCGGTCCGCCCAGCGCCGCCATGGCTTCGGGCGCCTCTTTCTTCCTGTCGGGGATGAAGTCCGAAGCATAGAAACTCGCATAGGCAAGGCCGGCATCGAAATAGCGCTCCACCGGAGCCAGCGCGATATAGGTGCCGAAGATCTGCGTTGCCGCCCAGCCGGGAAAGCCTTCCATCATGCTGCCGTCACAGATGGTGCCGTCTGCATTGGCGACAGGCTCATCCGGGAAAACCGAACAGGTATCGGCAAAGGTCTGGCTGATGACGACGGGCACCGGCCCGGACGCGTTCGGGAATGCCGTGACAAGGCTGAACGTGCGCGCGCCCTCGCCGCTGCCGACCGTGATGGCGACCTCTTCCAGGGTTCCCCGGCCGTCCAGATAGTTCGGGTCGATCATATGCCAGTCACCAAAGCTGACCGGCATGCCGGCAGGCCACGGCCCGTACAGCACATCCTCGAATTTATGCTTCAGCGCCTCACGCTCAGGACCGCCCTCAGCCGTGATGGCGGGCAGATCCAGGGCTGGCGACGGGGCAGGCTTGTTGGCGGTTTCGAGGCTCGCATAGTTCATGCCCAGCATGGTGCAGCTCGACATGACGAGCGCGACCACCAGGATCAGGACGAGGAGCGGCAAACGGGCGAGGAACCAGAATACGGGGCGGATCATACATTACCTGTCTTCATGAACGGCCTCACCGCTGCCGACCCTAGCGTCATTCTCCACGCAGGCCAGTGCGTTCACGAAATAGTGGTTATGCAGGATGTGCATACCGGTCGCGATACCGGCGCGACCCCGGCACGATTTCCCCGGTATCCAGCTCGATCATGGCATCACCTTCCCCTGTCGGCGTGATGACCATGACATGATCAAGATGGACTATATGAGACCTGTGCACGCGCACATGGCGGCTCCCGGCTTCCCCCAGAAGACGTTCCAGTTCGGTTAGCGTCATGCGGACGAGGTGCGTCTTTCCGGCCGTGGCCATCTCGACATAGTTCCCCGCCGCCTTTGCATGGATCACGTCCCCGGCATTCAGCAGGATGGTCCGCCCGCCGGATTTCAGCATCAGGCGCTTCTCCCGCGAGGCCACCTCATCCATGGCGCGGGCTTCCAGCCGGTTCTGCATCGCCATGCGGGCCAGCGCGAACATGAGCATCGTGATGCCATAGCCATAGGCGTCCTTGCGCCCCTCATAGATCCAGTTGAGCGGATCGGTGAGGCCGAAATGATAAGTGTGCCCGAGGAAAACCGGATAGGTCAGTTTCCTCAGCAGGACAAAGCCCAGCACATGCAGCACGGTAAAACCCAGGCAGGCCGCCAGATGGACCGGCACGGACCAGCGCCAGCGGCTGAGTGACAGGGGCGCGATGTCCAGGGTGCGCGGGAAGAACGGCACCAGGAACAGCAGGGAGAGGTGAGACGCCGCCTCCCTGATCCACGGCTCTAGTTCAGTGCGCCTGTCCTCCAGCTGGATCGAGGTCGCCTGGATCACGAACGAGGCCAGCATGAAGACGACAAATCCCGCCAGTGCCCACCGGTCGGCCTTGCGGTCGGCTTCGGTTTCAGGGGGGCGGATCGGCGCACTCATCCGGCCTGTCCTGCCATAACCGCCCCGGAGGGCGGAAGGGACAAGGCAGAATTTCGTCCCTGATCGCCGCCGCCTGTCCCTGGGACGGGCCGTTTATCCCCTGCATCCACCGCGCGCCCCTTTGGCCATGACGCCCCACCGGGACGGGGCCAGTCTGCCGCCATGAGACAAGGAGTTCCTCCCATGCCTGCGCATCCCCAGACACCTGCCTTCCCGCGCCGTTACGATCTCGACTGGCTGCGGGTCATCGCCTTCGGCCTGCTCATCCTCTACCACACCGGCATGTTCTACGTGACGTGGGACTGGCACGTGAAAAGTGTGCATGCCGGTCCCGGCGCCGAATGGCTGATGCTGCTGCTGAACCCCTGGCGGCTGGCCCTCCTGTTCTTCATCTCAGGCGTCGCGCTACGTTTCCTGGCCGACAAGCTGGGCCCTGCCCGGCTGTCCCGTGAACGTGTCGTACGCCTTGGCCTGCCGATCCTGTTCGGCATGGCGGTCATCGTCGCCCCGCAGAGCTGGCTGCAGCTGGTCGAAAGCGGCGAGTTCCACGGCAGCTTCTGGCAGTTCTGGCCGCAATATCTCGATTTCGGATCGGATTTCTCCATCATCACCCCGACCTGGAACCATCTCTGGTATGTGGTTTACCTGCTGGTCTACACACTGCTGCTGGCCCCCTTCGTCCGGCCGCTGGCGCGGATGATGGCCGGGCCCGGAGAACGCGTGACCGCGCGCCTGTTCCATGGTCCCGGCGGCATCCTGATGCTGACCCTCGGCCTGATGCTGCCGCATGTCGTGATCCTCTACACGCTGGACCCTCTGTTTCCGACAACGCACGCGCTGGTGAATGACTGGGCCCAGCATGCGCACAATGTGCTCCTGCTGATGACCGGCTTCCTGCTGGCCAAGGACCGGAACTTCTGGAACGCGGTGCACCGGGCGCTCCCCCTCGTCCTGACGCTCGCCATTGCGCTCGGCGCGGCGCAGACCTGGGTACGCTTTCACCGGGACCTGATGAGTGACACCGCCTGGGTGGTCTATGAGGCCGGCCGCACGCTCTATGCCTGGATGGCCATTCTCTCCCTGCTTGGCCTCGCCCAGCGTTACCTGAACCGCCCGAGCAAGGCGCTCACCTACATGACCGAAGCGATTTTCCCCTGGTACATCCTGCACCAGACAATCACCGTGATGGCCGGGTACTGGCTGACCCGGCAGGGCCTCGGCGTGTGGGTGGAAGCGCCGCTGGTGATCCTCGCCACTTTCGGCGGCTGCGCGCTGCTGCATGAACTGGTCATCCGCCGCGTCGGCTTCCTGCGGCCCGTCTTCGGCCTGAAACCGATGATGAAAAGCCGCCCCCTGCCTGCCCCTGCGGAATAGGCCCCAACGGCCAGATTCAGGCTTGCCGGGCGGCGCTGGCCCGTTAGCTTGCCGGCATGAAACTGGTTTCCCTTCTGATTGGCGGCATCCTCGGCCTCGGCGCGGGTGCCGCTTCCGCCCTCGTGATGGCGGGCATGGTCGGCTCGGGCGTGCGCTTGTCCGGCAATGTGGATGCCGATGGCTGGCAGAGCGACTGGACGATCGGCTCCACCACCGCCAATCCGTGGACACGCGCTCGCATCGCCCGCCACGGCCTGCTGGCACTGACCAAAGGCGAAGCCGTCTATTTCACCAAGGCCGTGGACGATGACGGCAAGCACCTGACGGAAGACTGCACCTACCGCGTCAGCGGCAAGGGGATGCCAGCCCTCTGGTGGTCGGTGACGCTCTACAATGGAGAGAGCTACCTGCCGGACAATACCGACGATGCCCTCTCCTATGACCTGACCGAAGCCGCCGCCGAAGGCCGCGCAGACGACTGGGCCTTCACCGTGTCCCCCACCCGCCCGTCTGAAGGCGGCTGGGTGTCGAGCCGCGCCGCAGGCGATTTCGACCTGACCCTGCGCCTCTACAAACCGGCGGCCGCCCTGATTTCAGACCCCGATGCCACCCTGCCCCCACCGGCCATCCAGCGCCTCTCCTGCGGAGGGCAAGGATCATGAAAGGCTTCCTGACCGGCCTCGCCGCTTTCCTCGTGACGTTTGCACTGGCGCATTTCGTCGTGCTGAACGCCCTGCCCGGCAAGATCATGTCCAAGGTCCGTGACCGGATGATGGAAGGCGGACTGCCGGAGAACGCATGGCGGATGAGCCCGCGGACCAGCCCGGAAACACAGACCGTCGTGCGCCCTGCGCCGGACCTTGCCTATGCCATCTGCCTGATCGACCTGTCCGGCGGCCCCGTGAAGCTGACCGCGCCTGCCTGGCCGGACTATGGCTCTCTCTCGGTGTTCGCTGCGACAACAGACAATGTCTATGCCGGCTCCCTCGACGCCCGCGTGACGGGCACGCCGGTCATGCGGCAGGTGATCGTCGCGACGGAAGCTCAGGATGTTCCGGATGCCGGAACGGCAGACATCGTGCGCGTGAAACAGCCGGAAGCGCTGGCCCTGGTCCGCCGCCTCGCCCCATCTCAGGAAGCCTATGACGCCGCTGCCGCCCTGATCCCGGAAAGCAGCTGCAAACCGCTCTGAGGATTATTCCGCAGCGACCTCGGCGTCTTCGCGCTCGGCCCGCATACGGGCGGCCTTCTGCTCGACCAGTTCGACAATGTGCTCGATCATGTCGGCATTGGAGACATTGTGATCGGGCCGTCCGGCCACGAACATCTTGCCGCTTTCCTTGCCGCCGCCCGTGAAGCCGAGATCGGTCAGCGCCGCCTCGCCGGGGCCGTTGACGACACAGCCGATGATGGACAGCGAAATCGGCTCGTGAATGTGCGAGAGGCGTTGTTCCAGGATCTCGACCGTTTTGATCACGTCAAACCCCTGACGCGCACAGGAGGGGCACGCCACGATATTCACGCCGCGCGTGCGCAGGCCGAGTGACTTCAGCATTTCGAAGCCGACCTTCACCTCTTCCACCGGATCCGCCGACAGGGACACGCGGATCGTGTCGCCAATGCCGGCCCAGAGCAGCGCGCCCATGCCGATGGAGGATTTGACCGTACCCGTACGAAGCCCACCTGCCTCGGTAATGCCAAGGTGCAGCGGCGCATCCGTCGCTTCCGCCAGCTGCTGGTAGGCCGCGACCGTCAGGAACATGTCGGAGGCCTTCACCGAGATCTTGTAATCGTGGAAGCCGAGATCATCGAGGATGCGCGCATGGTCGAGCGCGCTTTCCACCATCGCGTCCGGACATGGCTCGCCATATTTCTCCAGCAGGTGACGCTCCAGGCTGCCGCCATTGACGCCGATGCGGATGGAACAGCCATTGGCGCGGGCCGCCGCGACGACTTCCCTCACGCGGGCAGCCGAACCGATATTGCCGGGATTGATGCGCAGGCATGCGGCGCCTGCGTCTGCCGCCTCGATGCCGCGCTTGTAGTGGAAATGGATGTCCGCCACGATCGGCACCGGCGATGCCTTGCAGATCTCCGGCATGGCGGCGGTCGCCTCTTCCGTCGGGCAGGAGACGCGCACGATGTCAGCGCCTGCCTCTGCCGCGCGCTGGATCTGCGCGATAGTGGCGGCCGCGTCTTCCGTCGGCGTGTTGGTCATGGTCTGCACGGCGATGGGGGCATCCCCGCCAACCAGGACATTGCCAACCCGGACCTGCCGGGACTTGCGGCGTGTGATGTCACGCCATGGACGGATCGGATTGTGGCTCATGTCATGTGCCTCTGGTGCCTGTTGGCCCCTAGATGGCGCGTTCGCGCCGATCCGGCAATGCGTTTACGGAAACTTCAACTGCCTCAGCGGGTCGCCTTGCTGCCGCCATTGGCCGCCATGGCCGGGGCCGCGACCTCTGCCGCGCGGGCCAGCTGCTCGTCGACGCTGACCGAAAACACTTCCGCGCCATCCGGGCCAAGCGGGCTGACCACGATGTCGCCGACGCGCCATTCAAACGCGCCGCCATCGCGGGCCGACACGGTCCAGCCAGCATTCAGACGCGGGAAATAGGTCTCACCTTCGGCCATGGTGCGGCTGCGGAAAATGGTGCCGTCAGCCCCGCGCACTTCCAGCCAGCCCTGGCGCACAGCCACCAGTTCCAGCGGCAGCGTATCCGGCACGGGGCGCCGGGAATCCGTTTCTGCAAACAGGCTGTCGCGGGCGCCGTTAACCGCCACGATGGCCGCCGTTTCAGGCACTTCGGGCGCAGGCCGCATGACCTGCGACACACCAATGGCGCCTGCGGCCAGAGCGATCAGCGCCGTTGCCGAGGCCAGCGCCAGCGGCCAGCGGGCGCGTTCGGCCGCGATCTGACCCATTTTCGGTACAGGCGCAGCCTCTTTGACTTCCTGAACGGCGCCGCACTCCTTGGTGTAGATGGCGACAACGTCCTTCTCGGGCAGGCCGAGGAATTTCGCATAGGTGCCGAGAATGGCCGTCAGGTATCCGCCCTTGGGCAGCTCGCCGACTTCCATGCGCTCGATCCACATGAGGTAGTCCTTGCGCAGGAGCGTCGCCTTCGAAACATCCTGCAATTCCAGACCCTTGATCTCGCGCACGCGGCGCAGGACCTGGCCCATGCGCAGCTCTTCGCCCTCATAGGAGCGGGTCTCGAAGACCTCCTTGGCCTTCAGGAAGCGCTCGGCTTCGGTCAACACCTTGCCCTCGCCCCCGGTTTGCGGGCCAGCCTGTTCGTGAAGGGTGTCGTCGTCGTGTGCCATGTTCGTCCAATATCGCCCAAGCAGTCGTGAAACATCACGCCACCGCGCAAGAAATGGTCCATGAGCGAAGTTAACTCACGGGGCCAATCTATCAACCTTCCGCCAGTTCCACGCCATGCTCAGCCGCAAGAGCTAACAATTGGTTACGGAACGGATCGTACGGATTATCCAGCGCCTTCAGGAAATCGGCCCGAAACGCTGCAAGATCAAGGCTTCTGATCATACGTTTGACAGGTCCGATGGACCCGGCCGACATGGAGAGTTTGGTAAACCCGAGCGCAATGAAACACAGCGCCGACAGGGTCGATCCGGTCGCCTCGCCACAGGCGGACAGCCGGATGCCATGAGTCTGGCACTGTTCGGAAACCATCTTCAGGAAACGAAGGGCACTCGGGAAAACAAGGTCGTACCGATCCGAAACAGCGGGCGTCATCCGGTCGGCGGCATAGAAGAACTGCATAAGGTCGTTCGTCCCGACGGACAGGAATTCCGCCTCCCCTGCCAGTTCAGACAGGCTGAAGGCCAGCGCCGGGGTCTCCAGCATCACGCCGACTTCGATATGGGACGGGCGCTTCCCGGTCGCCTCGGCAGACCATTCGACCTCTTTCAGCAGCAGTTCCTTGGCTGCAAAAAATTCCTGCGGCACGGTCACCATCGGGAACATGACGGTCAGAGGTGCTTCGCCCGCGGCGCGGATCAGCGCCCGCAGCTGGCGGCGGAACAGGCCCCGGTGCTCCAGCGCGAATCGGATCGACCGCCAGCCAAGCGCGGGGTTCTCCTCCCGCTGCAGGTTCAGCGCGGGCAGCACCTTGTCCCCGCCAAGGTCCAGCGTGCGGAAGATCACCGGCTTGCCGTGTGCCTTGTCCAGCACCCGCTTGTAGAGCTCGATCTGGTCATCCATGCGCGGCAACGTCTCGGAGACGAGGAACTGGAATTCGGTGCGGAACAGGCCCACGCCGTCAGCCCCGGCCTGCTGCATCATGTCGAGATCCAGCTCCAGGCCCGCATTCAGCATCAGGCGGACATCGGTGCCATCCTTCGTGCGGGCCGGCTTGTCGCGCAGCGCGGCATAGGCGGCCTGGCGTTCCGAGCGCAGGGCCACGCGCGCCTTGTAGGCATCATAGAGCGAGTCATCCGGGCGCACATGCAGCACCCCCTGCTCCGCATCCACGATCAGCCAGTCGCCCTGATCGATCCGCGTGGTCAGGCCCTCGATGCCGCCCAGCGTCGGGATACCCAGCGCGCGCGCCACGATCGCGGCATGGGAGGAGGCTGCCGCCTCTTCCATCAGGATGCCCCGCAGGCCGGTATTGGCGTATTCCAGCAATTCCGCCGGGCCGAGGCGCCTGGCGACCAGTACGCTGCGTTCCTCTGTGATCTCCGGGCGGCCTTCATCGCCGCCAAGGATGCGCAGCAGGCGGTTGTCGAGGTCTTCCAGGTCGTGAAGCCGCTCACGCAGGTACGGATCGCGCGCATTCTGCAGGCGGGCCCGGTGTTCCCGGCGCGCCCGGTCGATCGAGGCTTCTGCCGAGAGGCCCGAGCGGACACCTTCCTGCAGCTTCTCGGCCCAGGACGGATCGTGTGCCAGCAGGCGGTATGTTTCCATCACATCGCGCGGGTCATCGCCCAGCACGGCCCCGTCGATTGCCATCATCCGGTCGATCGACGCCTTGAGCCCGATCAGCGCCCGCGTCAGACGCTTGGCCTCGACTTCCTGGTCGCCGGCAAAGAACTTCGCCGCCGGCACGACGGGGTCATGCAGCACGGCGCGGCCATAGCCGAGCCCTTCGCAGAACACACGCCCGCGCAGCGAAGCCGGATTGCGCGTGCGCTTATGCCCGGCGCCATTGTCGAGATGCTCCGGATCAATGCGGTCCACGATCTCCGCCAGCACCATGGCGATGGTCTGCAGCGAATCGATTTCCTCATCGCCATAAACCCGCTCGGTCCGGTTCTGGACCGTAAGCACGCCAATCACCCGGCCGCCGCGCAGGATTGGCACGCCCAGGAAGGCGTGGAACGGGTCCTCCCCCGTTTCCGGGCGATACGAAAAGGACGGATGCCGCGGCGCATCCTGAATGGCCATCGGCTCGGCCCGGCGGGAAACGAGGCCGACAAGGCCCTCATTGGCCGACAGGCGGGTATTCCCGACGGCTTCCGGCTTCAGGCCCTCGGTGGCAATCAGGATCAGCTGCCCGCCGCGATGCCGCAGATAGATCGAGCAGACATCCGCCACCATGGTGGAGGCGATCAGCCGGACCACATTGTCGAGCCGGGAACGTGTCTCACCGTCTTCCGCCATGATCTGGCGGAGGCGATTCATCAGCAGACGCGTGGCAGGCAGGTTGTAGGCCATCTAGGACCTGCTTGTCGCAAGCGCCCTCACTCGGCGTCAAGGCCGAAGGCGGTATGCAATGCTCTCACGGCCAATTCGGTATAAGGCGCGGCAATCAGAACCGAGATCTTGATCTCGGAGGTCGCGATGACGTCGATGTTGATGTTCTTCTCGGAAAGCGCGCGGAACATGGTCTCGGCAACGCCGGTATGGCTCTTCATGCCGACGCCGATGATCGAGACCTTGGAGACGTCACGGGTGACCTCCATCGACTCGAAGCCGATCTCGTCCTTCATCTTTTCCAGCGTTTCCTTGGCGAAGGGGCTGTCGCGGTCGGTGCAGGTGAACACCATGTTGGCCCGGTCCGGACCGCGGGCATTGGCCTGCACGATCATGTCGACATTGATCCCGGCCTGCGCCAGCACGGCGAACAGTTTCGCCGACACGCCCGGCTTGTCCGGCATGCCGTAAAGGGTGACCTTTGCCTCATCACGCGAATAGGCGACGCCGCTGACAACCTGCTTTTCCACGATTTCTTCCTCTGCGCAGACTAGGGTTCCGGGATTGGGCTCGCCGGGCTTCAGGAAGCTGGAGAGCACGCGCACCGGCACGTTATGGTTCATGGCCATTTCGACAGAGCGGGTCTGCAGGACCTTGGCGCCCAGCGAGGCCATTTCGAGCATTTCCTCGAACGAGATTTTTTCGATCCGCCGCGCCTTCGGCACGATGCGCGGGTCGGTCGTGTAGACGCCGTCGACATCGGTGTAGATGTCGCAGACCTTGGCGTTCAGCGCGGCGGCCACGGCCACGGCGCTGGTGTCGGAGCCGCCCCGGCCGAGCGTTGCCACGCGCTCGTCCTCGGTCACGCCCTGGAAGCCCGCGATCACGGCGATCTCACCAGCATCAATCGAGTCCGGCAGGCGGGAATCGTCAAAGCCCATGATGCGGGCCTTGCCGTGGCTCTTGTTGGTTTTCAGCTTCAGCTGCCAGCCGAGCCAGGAGCGTGCCTTCAGGCCGCGCTTGCGCAGCGCCAGGGCCAGCAGACCGGCCGTCACCTGTTCGCCCGAGGCCACGACGACGTCATATTCATCATCGAACAGCTCGCGCGGCAGGTTGTTGCCCGCTGCCCCTTCGGCCAGTGCGACCAGCTTGTTGGTCTCGCCGGACATAGCCGAGACAACCACAGCCAGGTGCTCACCCTTCTCGGCGCGCGCCTTCACGATTTCGGCCACGTTCGCAATGCGATCGAGGTCTCCCACCGAGGTGCCGCCAAACTTCAGTACCGTGCGCGCCATTTCGCCCTATATCCTGTAGAAACGGGTTTACCCTTATTAGCGCCCTCATAGGGGCTGTTCGAAGCCGGATCAAACAGGTTTGCTAGACTATGGTGAAAACAATCGAAGGCTCCCTAGGGGCACCCCGCACCCCCAGCATCGACCCGGCAGAAGTGGAAAAATTTTCCTCCATCGCTGCAGAATGGTGGGACCCAAAGGGTAAATTTCGCCCTCTTCACCGATTTAACCCCGTTCGCTTGCGCTTCATCCGCGAGACGGCAGAGCAGCATTTCGGGATCGCGCCGGGCAAGGTTAAGCCCTTGGAAGGATTGAGATTACTCGACATCGGATGCGGCGGCGGGCTGGTCTGCGAACCGATGGCGCGGCTTGGCGCGTCCGTCACCGGCGTCGACGCCTCGGAAGCCAACATCAAGACGGCCCTCACCCACGCACAGGAAGAAGGGCTGCAAATCGACTATCGCGCTGGGACAGCCGAAGGCCTGATCGATGCCGGCGAGCCGCCTTTCGACATGGTGCTGAACCTCGAAGTGGTCGAACATGTCGCAGACCCGGCGCAGTTCCTGAAGGACACGGCGAGCCTGGTCCGCCCCGGCGGGCTGATGATCGTGGCGACCCTCAACAAGACCGCCAAGGCGCTGGCGACCGCCGTTGTCGGGGCCGAATATGTGCTCGGCTGGCTACCGCGCGGCACGCATGACTGGTCGAAATTCCTGCCACCGGAAACCGTGCGCGATGCGCTGGCTGAAGGCGGACTGGAACCGGAAGCGGCAATTGGCGTTTCCTACGCACCCCTGACCGGGGCCTGGCGCCTCAGCGAGGACACCTCGGTCAATTACATGATTGTTGCCCCCAGACCTGAAAGGCAGGCCGGATAAATGAGTGAACTCCCCACCCCGCAGGATGTCATCGACTACTGGATCGGGGGCGCCTCTGCTTCGCCGGATGCGGCAGGTGAGAAGCACAAGCTCTGGTTCGGCAAATCGGCGGAGACCGACACCGAGATCCGCACACGCTTCGGCGAGTTGCTGGAGACGCTTTGCCATCTGCCCGCAGCGGAGGACTGGGCCGCCCGTGGCCCGCGCGGCCGTCTCGCCGCAATCATCGTGCTCGACCAGTTCAGCCGGAACCTGTTCCGCGACAATCCGCGCGCCTTTGCGCAGGACGATCTCGCCCTGCTGCTCTGCAAGGACGGCCTCGCCCTGGGTCAGGACAAGGGCCTGTCGGAGGCTGAACGGATCTTCTTCTACCTGCCGCTCGAACATTCCGAAGCGCCGGAAGACCAGGACGCCTCGGTCGCCAAATTCACGGACCTGCTGGTCGAGTCCCGCGAAGGCTTCCGCAGCCTGGTCGAGAACACGCTGCAATATGCCAAGGCCCACAAGGACGTGATCGACCAGTTCGGCCGCTTCCCGCACCGCAACAAGGCCCTCGGCCGGGAGTCGACAGGGGCTGAGACAGAATGGCTGGCGGAAGGCGGCGGTTTCTAGTCCAGCACTTCCGGTCCGCGCGGGTCCAGCGACTTGCTGATTTCCTGCTGCATCGCCCGGTTGAAGGGATAGCGGGAGGCCGCAAGGGCAGCGAGCAGATAGAGCGCACCGGGCAGGACGCAAAACACCAGCAGCAGGCCCTGAATGGCCTCCGGCGAATTGTCCTGTGTCGGGTGGAAGCCTGCGATCTGCCCGAGGATGAGATATCCGACGCCGAAGGCCAGGCTGTTGCCGACCTTGTAGGCGCTGGTCACCGCCGCATAATAGATGCCGGACCGGTTCTCGCCTGTCCGGGATGCCTGCCACTCCACCACGTCCGCCGTCATGGACCGGGTCAGCACGATCGGGGCGCTGAAGGCTGCGCCATTGAAGAAGGCCCCGATAAAGAGCGGCCAGAAGCCGCCGACCTGACCTGCGATATAATAAATGATGAAACTGCAGAACGAGGTCAGCACGGCGATCTTGAAGGCAACACTCTTCTCCGTCCGGGCGGCCAGCTTCAGCCAGAACGGCAGGGCGCAGACCGCCATCAGGAAGAAGAACATCAGGATCAGGCTGGACATGCCGTCGGACAGGCCAAAGACGAATTCCGCCACGAACAGATAGTTGGCCGACGTCACCGCGATGGCCGTCCCGGTCAGCAGTTCCAGCAGCAGGATGTGCCCCAGATACTTGTTGCCGAGTGCCGCAATGAAGGGCCGCAGACGAAACTTCTGGGCCGCGCCCTTGTCACCCCGCACGGCCTCGTCCGGAACAAAGGTGCAGGCCAGGAAGGCCGTCAGCGGCAGGGAAAACAGAAGCACCCAGCCCATCACGGCCACTTGTCCCATCCGCCCGATCCCGAAGCCTGCAAGCTCCAGCACCGCCGGGATTGCCAGCAGGGCCAGCATGGAAAGCACGCTGATGATTTCGGCCCACTGGAAGAAACGCGACCGGTCGTCATAGTCGAGCGCGATGGCCGGCACCCAGGCCGAACGCGCCGTCTGCAGCAGGGTGAAGCCGATATAGAAGAGTAGCATCCAGCCGACGAAATAGGCCGGTCCCTCCCCCACGCTCGGCATGTAGACGAAATAGGTTGCCAGCCCCAGGATCGGCACCGAGAGCACGACCCAATGGCGTACCCGCCCCCATGGGCTGCGATAGCGGTCGACCAGGTAGCCCATCACCGGATCGGTGAAGATGTCCCAGAAGCGCAGCAGCATGAAGAGAATGCCGGTCAGTTCCAGGCCGAGGCCGACTTCCCGTGCATAGAGCGGGGCAAGATACACCCCCACGGGCAAGCCGACGCCCGCCAGCGGCAGACTCAGGGACGAAAATGCAAGAACCCTCGGAAGGGACAGGCGCTTGGCCGGAGCGTCAGTCATATTTGCATGATTGCCGTGCAAAATCGTGACGGCCAAGTCATTTTTTTAGGCAAGTGCGGCTTGACGAACCTAGGGTGAATGGTGACGGTTCGCGCCCTGTGCTGAGGAGGGCCTGACATTGCTGAAGAAAATCCTGCTGGGGCTTGGCGCCCTGTTTGTTCTGATTGTCGGGATCGTCCTCTATCGTACCTTCACCTATGGCGGCGCTCCGGTCGGCGACCGGGTCGAGCTGCCGGAAGCCCCTGCCATTTCCGCTGACACGGCGGCCGGCCACCTTGCCGAAGCGATCCGGTTCAGAACCATCACGCTGGCCAGCGGCGACCCGCGCCCCGGCCAGGAAGGCCCGTGGCTGGAACTGCATGACTGGCTGGAAGCGACCTATCCGGCCGCCCATGCCGCCATGACCAAGGAAATCGTGCCCGGCACGCTGACCCTGCTTTACACCTGGCAGGGCTCTGATCCCTCACTGAAGCCGCTGCTGCTGATGGCGCACCAGGATGTCGTGCCGGTCAATATCGGCACCGAAGGCGACTGGACCGGCGCGCCCTTCGCCGGGGACATTATCGACGGCTATGTCTATGGACGCGGCGCCCTCGACGACAAGAGCAACCTGATCGGCATCATGGAAGCCGTGGACGCGCTGGCGAAATCCGGTTTCCAGCCGAAGCGTACCATCATCCTCCAGTTCGGGCATGACGAGGAAGTCCTCGGCGCCGGTGCCGAAGCCAGTATCGCGCTGCTCAAGTCGCGCGGCATCGAACCTGTCATGGCCATCGACGAAGGCTTCGCCATCCTCGACCCGTCGCCGCTGACCGGCGCGAAAATGGGCATGATCGGCGTCTCCGAAAAAGGCTATGTGACGCTTCAGGTCACCTCGGTCGGCACGGGCGGTCACTCCTCCATGCCGCCGCGCGATTCCGCGAACGTGCAACTTGGCAAGGCGATCGTCGCGCTCGACGAAAACCAGATGCCGGCCGATTTCACCAAGCCGCCAGTCTCTGACCTGCTGCGCGCCTCGGCTGGCGACATGCCCTTCATGCAGAAGATGGCCCTTGCAAACATGTGGCTGTTCGGCGGCATGGTGGAGAAGTCCTTCTCCGCGACGCCTGCGGGCAATGCCATGGTGCGCACCACGACGGCGCCGACCATGCTGTCCGGCTCCGCCAAGGAAAACGTTCTGCCTCAGCGCTCGACCGCCATGGTGAACTTCCGTGTCCATCCGAACGATACGGTGGAAGACGTGGTGGCGCATGTGAAGGACGTGACCAAGGGCATTGACGGTATTGAAGTCGGCACGCCGGAAGATGGCGGCAGCGCGGCCTCGCCGGTCTCGCCCACAGACGGCCGCCCCTATGCCGTGCTGGCCAGCGTCGCCGAAGCCACCGGTGACGGCGCGCCTGTCGCCCCGGCCCTGGTGATCGGCGCGACCGACGGACGTTACGCCACGGCGATCACGCCGCGCGTCTATCGCTTCTCCCCGGCCGTTCTGACCCCAATGGATCTGACCGGTTTCCACGGCACGAACGAGCGCATGTCAGTCGAGAATATGGGCCGCATCTCCAAGGGCTTCGCCCAGATCATCGTCGCCATGGACCAGGGCGACTGATCCGGATCAGTCTACGGACCATATAAGGAACAGCAGCGGCCAGCCCGGAGAGCAGGACCAGCCGCTGCTCCCCCTCTACTCCGCCGGGACAGCCGGCGCAGCCTGGCGGTAGGCTGACGCGTCTGTTGTGAACTCGGCATGGCCGTAGCGCACAAGCAACCGGCGGAGCTTGGCGACGAGGTGACGGTCCACAAGCCCGCGCAGGCCCGGCACTTTCAGTGCCGCCTTGTAGATCGCCATTTTCGCCGCAATCATCGGAAACAGGACAGCCGCCACGGCATAATCCAGCGGTCCGACCGGCACGCCGATATCGCGCGCCATCTGGCTGTTGCCACCCAGGAAGTGCTGCACCAGGACCAGCCGCGCCAGCCGCCGCTCCAGGGCATTGTGGATCTGGTTGCCGATGGATTTTGTCGGCGGCAGATAGGTCGACAGCGTCGCCCGCACCAATGCCCCGCACGTTTCATCGTCAAACCCGGCGCGGATCGACGCGCTGCGCGCATTCATGATGTCGATGATGCCCTGCGGCGTATCCATCAGCAGGTCTTCCGGCAAGCCCAGCAGGTAACAGCGATAGCGGCTGAACTCCACGCGGGCGCGCTCTTCGGCCGTGAACTCCGTCCGCCCCTCATCCATCATCTTGTAGGCCAGCAGGAACACGTCGATCAGGCCCGCCGGCATCTGGTCCACCTGAGGGATCGGAATACCGTAGACGGACTGGTCCCATCCCTTCACGCGGCGCAGCACGTTGAAGCGCACCATGGAGTGCATCAGGCGCACCATGGCGGCGGCCTTGAACCCCTCCCCGCGCGGCTCCAGCGCGCCCGGCAGGGTCGTGACGGTGAAGAAGGTCGCCGTCTCATTCACCCGGCGTGAGGCCGTCGAATGGCTGAGCGTGCCGGTCAGCGCCATCGGCAAGGCCGTATACTTGTTCAGGAAGGTGGCAAGGAACGCCCCGCGGATCATCCAGGGCGACGTTTCCGCCATAGGCAACCGGTTCAGCCGCGCGCCTTCACGCACAAGGTCCATGTCCAGCCAGTCCGGCTTCACTTCCATTTCCGCAATCAGGGCGGCCAGCTCCGGCGGCGCATCCGGCACAGCCTCGATGCCTTCGTCACAGGCCGTGGTCAGCATGTCGACCAGGCGCTTGAAACCATATTGCGGCATCAGCGCGGCATAGGCATCCGAAGGAATGTCCCCCAGCATCGTATAGGCCTTCACCCGCGCCACCATGTCGGCGGGTGGCGGCGGAAACTTCTTCGCATACTCCTTCATGGAGCTGACGGTGATATCGTCCGTATAGCGCTCAGGCACCAGCGAGAAATCCACGTCTCCATACATGACCGGCAGTGCCGTTTTCTGGAGTTCAATGCGCTTGTGCACATCTTCGAGCGATGCGGTCATTCCTGGTCTCCGGTTGCGTTTCAGACGCGTCAGACTCCATAATGTAAGAAATCCTCAGATTTTCCATTCGCATCTGGGGTCACGCCCTCATGCCCAGACCGGACACGCTCAAGTGGCTGAAAAGAAAAGAAGAAACCCGAAACAGGCCCGCGCTCGCGCCACGGTGGACGCCATTCTGGAGGCAGCCTTTCAGATTCTGGAGAGCGATGGCCTCGCCCATCTCACCACCAGCCGCATCGCAGACCGGGCGGGCGTCTCCATTGGCACGCTCTACCAGTATTTCCCTGACCGGGAGGCGATCCTGCTGGAAATGGGGCAGCGCCACAGCGACGCCATGCGCGAGAAGATCACCTCTATCCTGCTCGGATCGCCAGAGACAGGCCCAGAGACAGGCAACGTGCGCGCCATCGTCCGGGCGCTCATGGAAGGCGTACAGGGATCGGCCGAAACCCGCATGGTCCTGTCAGATGCCCTCTTCCGCACAGGCGGCGAAGCCGAAGTTGGCCGCCAGCACCTGACCTTTCTCGACTCCATCAGTGGACGGGCGGAATTCGACTTCGCCCTTGGCAAGGAATCCGCCTTCATCCTGACCCATGCCGTCATCTACCTGCTGCGCGCCGCTGCAGCCGAACCCGAACTGGCGCTGGACACAGAAGTGCTGGAAGATGAACTCGTCGCGCTGATGGAAAGCTATCTCGCAAACCTCGCGGCACGCGCCCACCGGGGCGAACTCAGCCCCCGTTGAAGTGCCCGTGGATGCGTTCGGCGAGGGCTTCGTTCACGCCTTCGACTTCCATCAGGTCCGCCACTTTCGCGCGGGAGACACCCTTGGCCGATCCGAAATGGTGGAGCAGTGCCTTCTTCCGCGCGGGCCCGATGCCTTCGATCTCGTCAAGCGGTGACTTGCCAATGGCAGCCGAGCGCTTCTGGCGGTGTGCGCCGATGGCCCAGCGGTGCGCCTCGTCGCGCAGGCGCTGGAGATAGTAGAGCACCGGCGCGTTCTCTGGCAGTTTGAAGGGCGCCCTGCCCGGCCGGAAGAACTGTTCCCGGCCCGCATTGCGGTCCACGCCCTTGGCGATGGAGACCAGCGTCACATCGTCCGGTGTCAGACCAATTTCCGCCAGCGCCTCGATCACGGCATTCAGCTGGCCAAGGCCGCCATCGATCAGCACGAGGTCCGGCCAGTTGGAGGCGTCACCCTCCTCCCGCTCCTTCTTGGCGCGATTGAAACGGCGGCGCATCACTTCGCGCATCATGCCGTAATCGTCGCCGGGCTCGATCGCCGTGTCCTTGATGTTGAACTTGCGATAGGCGTTCTTCATGAAGCCTTCCGGCCCCGCCACCACCATGCCGCCCACGGCATTCGTGCCCTGGATGTGGGAGTTGTCGTAGATCTCGATCCGCTCCGGCGGCTTCTCAAGCTCGAACACTTTCGCCACCTCGTTCAGGAGGCGCGCCTGGCTCGCCGTTTCCGACAGTTTCCGTGTCACCGCTTCGCTTGCATTGCGCGCGGCCTGCGCGACGAGGTCTTTCTTGCTGCCGCGCTCCGGCCTCCGGATTTCCACCTTGCGGTTGGCTTTCAGGCTCAGCGCATCTGCGATCAGCTCCGCCTGTTCCGGCATGTCGGAGACGAGGATCAGCCGCGGCGGCGGGCGCTTGTCGTAGAACTGCACGAGGAAGGCGCTCAGCACTTCCTCCGCCGTCTGATCTCGCTCATGGCGCGGATAGTGCGCCGTTGCGCCCCAGTTCTGCCCCGCGCGGATAAAGAAGACCTGCACACAGGACACGCCGCCCTCCATGGCGATGGCGAAGATGTCGGCTTCCTCGATATCGTCCGGGTTCACATCCTGGCTGCCGCGCACATGGGCGATGGCGCGGATACGGTCGCGCAGGGCGGCGGCGCGTTCGAAGTCCATCGCTTCGGCGGCGTCTTCCATCTCCTTCGCAAGGCGCTTCTGCAGGTCCGCTCCCTTCCCGCGCAGGAAGTCTGCGGCCTCATTGGCCAGCTCCTGATAGTCGGGAATAGAGATCAGCCCGACGCAGGGCGCGGCGCAGCGCTTGATCTGGTGCAGCATGCAGGGCCTCGTGCGGGCATTGTAGACGCTGTCCTCGCAGGTGCGCAGCAGGAAGGCCTTCTGCAGCGTGTCGAGCGTGCGCATCACCGCGCCTGCGCTGGCGAAGGGGCCGAAATAGTCCCCCTGGTCCTGTTTCGATCCGCGATATTTCTTGATCTGCGGCGCTTCATGGTCGCGCCGGATCAGGATGTAGGGAAAGGATTTGTCGTCCCGCAGCAGCACGTTGAAGCGCGGCTTCAGGCTCTTGATGAGGCTTGCTTCCAGCAGCAGCGCCTCGGTCTCGCTTTCGGTAACGACGAATTCCATCCGCCGCGTCAGCGCGATCATCCGCGCGATGCGCTGGGTGTGGCCGCCAAGGCGGGCATAGTTCGAGACACGCGCCTTCAGGTTGCGCGCCTTGCCGACATACAGCACCTCATCGGCGTCCCCGTACATGCGGTAGACGCCCGGCTTTGCCGGCAGGCGGGTCAGATTGTCCTTGATGACGTCCACACCCCGCAAGGGGGCGGCGCCCGGCGATTCAGTCTCCATGCCCTGCAAAATAGGCGAGCCGGCGCATGAATGCGAGCGCTAGAAGATGCTGCGTATGAAGTCTTCGTTCACGAAGTTGCGCGGGTCGTATGGCGTATCGAGCAGCATTCCCACCAGGAAGCTGAACGTGACGACCAGGATAAAAGATCCCGTGAAATTACGGGTCTTGCCAGGCACCCGCTCGCGGGAGGCAGATTTGACCAGAACCAGAAGGAACAGCATCAGGATGAAAGCGCCGAGCCCGATCAGCCGCTCCACATCCGAAAGCCGACCGAACCAGTGCGTTATATCTCCGACAAGGTCGCGGACCATGTCGATGAATTCCTGCTCTGCCTTCTCATATACCGTTTGAGACGACATCTTTCTTATTGCCCTTTTTATCCTTCCATACGGAAGAAGCCCCTCCAGGCGACGCGCATCATGGCACATTGCGCTTAACGGGCCTGCCCGCTCCTGAAGCCGGATTTTCTGGTCTGCGTCAGGTTTTCGTTAACCGCCAAAATGCCCGAAATGACGCGGAGGCGGGGCTTGCCGCCGCGCGCCGCGAAGCGTATGGCGGGCGCGGCCGGATGCTTCTGTCCGGCCGGACATCCGAGGACTTTCCATGGCTGCTGATATCCGCCTGTCGGACGCGCTGGACCGCGTCAAACCTTCCGCCACCATCGCCGTCACCACCAAGGCCGCCGAGCTGAAACGCGCTGGCCATGACGTGATTGGCCTCGGCGCCGGCGAACCCGATTTCGACACGCCGGACAATATCAAGGAAGCCGCCATCCGCGCGATCCACGAAGGCAAGACCAAGTACACGCCTGCCGACGGCCTGCCGGAGCTGAAGGAAGCCATTTGCGGCAAGTTCAAGCGCGAGAACGGCCTGACCTACACGCCCGCGCAGATCCACGTCGCACCGGGCGGCAAGCCGGTCATCTACAACGCCCTTGTCGCCACGCTGAACCCCGGCGACGAAGTCATCTGCCCGGCCCCCTACTGGGTGTCCTATCCGGAAATGGTGCTGATGGCGGGCGGCGAGCCGGTGAAGGTCGAATGCGGCCCGAACTCGAACTACAAGCTGACGCCGGATGCGCTGGAAGCGGCGATCACGCCGAAGACCAAATGGCTGATCCTGAACTCGCCGTCGAACCCGACCGGCGCGGCCTATACCCGTGAGGAGCTGAAGGCGCTCGCCGACGTCCTGCTGCGTCATCCGCAGGTCTGGGTAATGACCGACGACATGTACGAACACCTCGTCTATGACGATTTCGAGTTCACCACGATCGCCCAGGTGGAGCCCGCCCTGTGGGAGCGGACGCTGACCATCAACGGCGTCTCCAAGGCCTATGCCATGACCGGCTGGCGCATCGGCTATGCCGGCGGGCCGGACAAGATCATCAAGGCCATGGGCAAGGTGATCAGCCAGACGACCTCCAACCCCTGCTCGATCAGCCAGTATGCCGCCATCGAGGCCCTGAACGGCCCACAGGACTTCCTGCCCGTCCGCAAGGCCGCCTACCAGGCGCGCCGCGACATGGTGGTCGAAGGGCTGAACAAATGCCCCGGCCTGCATTGCCCCACCCCCGAGGGGGCTTTCTATGTCTATCCGTCCTGCGCGGGCGTGATCGGCAAGACTGCCCCGTCCGGCAAGGTGATCGAAACCGATGAGGATTTCGCCTCGGAGCTGCTGGAAACCGAAAAGGTCGCCGTCGTGTTCGGCGCGGCCTTCGGCCTCTCCCCTGCCTTCCGCGTGTCCTACGCCACGTCGGACGCAGCCCTGAAAGAGGCCCTCATCCGGATTCAGCGCTTCTGCGAAGCCTTGAAATAGATTTTTTCTATAGGTTGCCTGCGACCATTCGATTGGCTGCATTCGCGGCCAATCCCCATATGGTCAAGGTAACGAGAAGGAGAAATTTCATGCCTATCGACATCGGACTGACCGAAGCTGAGCGCCAGAGCTCCGTGGATGCCCTGAAGAAACTGCTGGGCGAGACCTATGCGCTTTACGCCAAGACCCATGGCTACCACTGGAACGTGACGGGCCCGCGCTTCCAGGCGCTGCACACCATGTTCGAGACCCAGTACAATGACCTCTGGGCATCACTCGACGAAATCGCCGAACGCATCCGGGCGCTCGGACATTTTGCGCCGGGCTCCCCCGGCGAGATGATGGACCTGGCGTCGATCAAGCCGGACAATGGCATCCCGGACGCAAACGACATGGTTGCCAATCTGGTGAAAGGCCATGAAGCGATCAGCCGCGTGGCCAAGCAAGGCCTGAAAGTGGCAGAGGAAAGCGGCGACGCCGTCACCGCCGACCTGTTCACCCAGCGCGCCCAGATTGCCGAGAAAACAGCCTGGATGCTGCGCGCCAGCATCTGACGTCCGGCGTCCTTGAACAAACCGCTTGCGCGGCGGCCAAAACGTCATAACCGTTTCGCCATCATGGATGGCTGAGACGGGAGATCTGGCGGATGGTCGCTGCGCTTGCGGTTTATATCGTGCTGCAATTTGCCATCGCAATCTGGGCCAGCCGGTTTGTCAATTCCGAAGCCGATTACTTTGTCGCCGGGCGCCGGTTCGGTGTACTGATGGTCGGCGTCTCGGTCTTCGCCACCTGGTTCGGGGCGGAGACGGTTATGGGCGCCTCGGGCGCCATTGCCGAGGAAGGCCTGGCCGGCGGGCGCGCAGACCCGTTCGGCTACACGCTCTGCCTGATCGGCATGGCGCTGTTCCTCGCCTACAAGCTGCGCGCGTCCGGCGTGATGACCTTCCCGGACTATATGCAGCTGCGCTTCGGGCAGCGGGCGGAGGTTACCGCCGCCGTGCTCACCATTCCCACCTCGATCATCTGGGCCTCCGCCCAGCTGCTCGCCATGGGCCAGATCCTGTCCGAAACAGCGGGCATAGACCTTGGTTTCGCCCTCTTCGCCGGGGCCGTGATCATCATCGCCTACACGACCATTGGCGGTCTTCTGGGCGACGCAATGACCGACATGGTACAGGGCGCCGTGATGATGACCGGTCTCGTCATCCTGCTGGTCACCGTGCTCGCGACCGGCGACTTCTCCTTCTCCCATATCGGGCCGGAACAGCTGCAATGGCGCCTCACGGAGGAGGACGGCACGAAGGAAAGCTGGCTCTCGACGATTGATGCCTGGATGATCCCCATTGTCGGCTCACTTGTGGCGCAGGAGGCGATCTCCCGCTTCCTCGGCGCGAAGTCCGCCAGCGTTGCCCGCATGGGCTGTTACCTCGCCTCCGGGCTTTACCTGGTGCTGGGCGCAATCCCGCTCATCATCGGCCTGCTCGGCCATGCGGCGGGATTCGAAGCGGAAAGCACCGACAGCTACCTGCCGGAACTCGCGCGGCAATACCTCTCCCCGCTCATGTACACCGTGCTGATGGGGGCGCTGATCTCGGCCATCCTGTCGACGGTGGACACGACGCTCCTCGCCGTCTCCGCCATTGCCAGCCGGAACCTGATCGAGCGGGTGGCGCGCAACCTGCCGGAACCTCGCAAACTGCTCTTCGGCCGCTCGCTCACCCTGCTCGCCGGTCTCCTTGCCTATGCGATTGCGGCCTCGGGCGAGACCATCAAGGGGCTTGTCGAAATCGCCTCCGCCTTCGGGTCAGCCGGCATCGCGGTGGCGTTGCTGATCGGACTGCATTCCAAATTTGGACGCGAGATGGCGGCCCTCGGCGCCATGGTGGCCGGTGCTCTGGCCAGTTTCTTCGGTGAGGGCATGCCGGCCTGGTTCATCAGCCTGTTCGATGAGGCTGCGGCGGACTCCATGCCCGGTTGGACGCAAGGGTATGAGGGGTCATACCTGTTCGCCGTACTCGCCGCATTGGCGGTCTATATCGTGATTGGCGGACTGGAATCCCGCGGCCTGATTGAGGATCGAAAAAAAAGCCCGGCTGCGATTGACGCGCCGGGCTTGTGAGTATCGGGTCCCGAAGGGGGAGGAAACGCCCAATCGGAGGAAGGATTGGGTAATGCCCGGGACCCTTGGCATAACGCCTAGATAGGCCCTTTTCGCAGGCGCACAACCACCACCCCGTCAGATCAATCATGCAAAAATGCATGATTAACGCACGTTCATCTAGACCGGTCGCATGGCTACCCGTCGTAGCTGTTCTGTCTCAGCTGTTACGAAATCCCGGAACGCGGCAACCCGCTTGGACCGGCGCAGATCGCTCGGGTAGATGAAATAGAGGTCGAAGATCGGGCCGACATTCTCCGGCAAAACCTTCACCAGCCGCGGCATGGTGGAGGCCATATAGTCCGGCACGTCGGCGATGCCGAGGCCGGCATCGACGGCGCGGAGCATGGCGAAGACATTGTTCACCTTCAGCGTCGCCGGGCGCGGCGGGGCGTCGTCGCGGCCCACGCGGCAGGCAAAGCTCATCTCCTGCAGCGGCGAGGTCTCATCGCCATAGGCAATGATGCGGTGATTATCGAGGTCCTGCGGCGTGCGCGGCATGCCGTTCGCCTTCAGGTATTCCGGCGAAGCGTAAAGGTTCGTCGCCACGGTGCCGAGCTTGCGCTGGATCAGGTCTGCCTTGTCGGCGGCCCACAGGCGGATGGCGCACTCGGCCTCCAGCTTCAGCAGGTCATATTCCCGGTCTTCGAGACGCAGGTCCAGGTGCAGGTCCGGGTGCTTTTTCACAAAGCCGCCCAGGCGCGGCACCAGCCAGGTGGAGCCGAAGGCCACCGGGGCCGACACGATCAGCTCCCCTTGCGGCGTTTCCTGCTGGTCGCGCAGGGCCGTATTCGCCGAAGCGGCGGCCTGCGCCATCTCCATCGTGGACCGGAACAGCGTGTGCCCGGCATCGGTCAGCACCAGGCCGCGCGCATGACGCTGGAACAGCGAGACGCCCAGCGTCTCCTCCAGCGCCGCGATCTGGCGCGAAACGGCCGATTGCGAGATGCCCAGCCGGTCGCCGGCGGAGGTCAGGCTGCCCGCTTCCGCGGCAGCGTGGAAAGATCTTAGCTTACCCCAGTCCATCAGTGACTTGTGACCGTTTCTTGTCGTTGCGGCAAGGGCCTAACCGGCATCCTTCAGCGCTGCCTCTTTCACCGCCGCAACTTCCGGCGAGGCGGCGATCCGCTGGACTTCCTGCAGCAGGATGTCGAGATCGGCACGCGCAGTGCGGTGGTTGGTGATGTTCACGCGGATGGCGAGGCGCCCCTTGAGGCGCGTGGTGGACGGCGCGGCGATCCCCTGCTCCTGCAGCTGGATGACGATCTCGTCATTCATTGCGTCCAGCACGGCATCGGAAAGGCCCGGCTCGGTATGGCGGAAACAGCAGATGTTCAGTGCCACCGGCGCCAGCAGCTCAAGCCCCGGCGTCTTCTCAACCTGTTCGCCCAGATAAGACGCCTGATAGCAATTGCGCTCGATCATGCGGCCGAGGCGATCGGTGCCGAATTCCGCGATCTGCGCCCACACTTTCAGGGCACGGAAACCGCGCGACAGTTCCGGCCCGTATTCGACAGGCCACGGATTACCGCCCGCAAGGCCGCGCTCCTTGGCCTTCAGATAGTCCGGCCGGTCGGTAAAGGCGGCGCGGTGCAGCTTCTCGTCCCGGATCAGGGCGAAGCCTGCATCGTAGTTGACGTGCAGCCATTTATGGAAATCAAAGGCCAGCGAGTCCGCGCGCTTCACACCGGTCAGGCGACCCTTCACCCGGTCGCTCAGCACACCGAGCGAACCGAAGGCGCCATCAATGTGGAACCACATGCCCTCCTCGGCGGCGAGATCGGCGAGGTCTTCCAGCGGGTCGATCGCGCCGACATTCACCGTGCCCGCCGTACCGATCAGGATGAAGGGTGTCAGGCCCGCTTCCCGGTCAGCGGCGATGGCGGCCTTGAGGGCGTCCATGTCTATTTCAAAGCGGTCATTCGCCGGGATCTTGCGCAGCGCGTCCGTGCCGAGGCCCAAGAGGTCAAACGCGCGGGCCACGCAGGAATGCGTCTCGGTCGACGTGTAGCCGACGAGACCATGCCCGCAGATGCCTTCCCTGCGGCTGTGAAAGTTCAGCCGCGCATCCCGCGCCACTTTCACCGCAATGATCGTCGCGATGGATGTGCCGGAGACCACAATGCCGCTCGCGGTTTCCGGAAACTCGAACAATTCCCGGCACCAGGCGACGACCTGTTTCTCGACATAGATGGCGCCATGGTCGCGCCCGCCGACATTGGCGTTCATCGCGCTGGCAGCAATCTCGGCCAGCAGGTTCGCCGGTGTGCCAGAGCCATGCACCCAGCCGAAGAAGCGCGGATTGGTGTTGCCCGCGCCATAGGGCAGCAGCGTCTCCATCCGCTCCATCACGTCCGGCACGCCCCAGCCCTCGCGGGGCAGCGGCGCCTTCAGCGTGTCCTTGATCTCGCCCGGCAGCTCGGTCCACACGCGGCCTTGTCTGGCATCCTGCAGCCGGTTGATGGCGGCATCCAGCATATGGTGGGCCTGCGCGCGGAATTCGTCCCAGTTTTCCGGGTCGAGCGATTCCTGCGGTGTCGGCTCTTCGATGGGCTTGTCAGTCATGCGCGCGTAATCACCCGCTTTTGAGGGTTTTGCAAAGCACCGGATGTCACAAGGGTGTCAACAATTTCTATTGGCTGGCCCACAAAATCCGCGCGATCCAGGCGATTTCAGCCGGTTTGAACTCACGGGTCGGATAGTCCGGATTCAGCGAAGCGAGGGCGATTGTGCGGCTGTTTTTGCGCGCCAGCACCTTGGCCATCACCTCCCCTTCCACGGTTTTCGCGACGACCCGGTCGCCCTTTTTCACCTCTGCCCCGGGGGCAACGATGATGCGGTCGCCCGCGCGATAGGCCGGCTCCATGGAATCGCCGCTGATCTGAAGCGCATAGACGGTTTCCGTGCCGAGACCCGGGAAGCGCACCTCTTCCCAGCCCTGCCCCAGCGGAAATCCGGCATCGTCGAAATAGCCATCGCGGCCCGCCTGCGCGAAGCCGATCAGCGGCGCGGTCGCGCCCCGGCGGCCATCAATCAGCGCGGCGAAATCGTCAAAGCCGCAGCCCACCGCGTCCAGCACGCAGGCAAGGCTCTCCGTGCTCGGCCAGCGCGGGCGGCCATCGGCGCCTTCCCGTTTCGACGGATTGAACGCCGTCGGGTCCAGCCCCGCCCGCCGCGCAAGGCCGGATGGCGTCAGCCCATGATGGGCCGCCAACTGGTCAATCCCCCGCCAGATATCCTTGTGCCGCATAAGGCCAAACTCCGCCATTTTCGCGAAGGCCAGCGCTATAGGATTATTTGCCTACGGTCAAGTGAGGGAGGAATATTGTCCTACAAGACTTCTCGATAGACTGGGCGTGCGCCCAGAACAGAAAGCTACGCCTCACTTTATTCAGGTGCGCCTCAGCGCTCCACCTATTTATTGGCTACTATTTGATTCTGATTCAGAATTCGATTCCACCTTCTCTACGTCAGCATCTGAGGAATACAGCCCCCCAATCAATGACATTAGCTCTCCGATGGCCGAGAGTATTTGAATCTGAAATACGACCAAGCGACTAATGCTTACTTCCTCTGCGTCGTGATATTTGATCGCATAGGTTCTTGATTGTGGACGGACAACCTTTGGCTGATGGTTCAGCTTCACCATGTCGTCAGTCGGCTTAGAACTGGCAAGCCAATAGTCATGCGTTAAGCGATTTCTATTTGGCCGCATTTCGTTGTCTATTTTGTTTAGTAGGTTCGTGAGCTGATCATACCATTGCTCACTTACCTTTCTGTGTAGTCCTAAGACTTTGGCCGAATTACATTTATCTCGCATGGACTGACTACCAAGAAATACGGACTGAATAGTCTCGTCTGTTCCCGTCATGAGCCCGACAAGCAGAATATCTAATTGTAATTCCAGTCTTGTCCAAAGAATGGAAATTATCCCGAGATTTTCCGCATGCTTTCGCCATGGCAAATTCTGAAGGTCGTTGAGAATCTCCGAGAAGCCGGATGGTGGTGTATTTTCGTCCAATGGTTCCTCCAATTTCAACGATACTCTCGCATAGATGACGCGTTCAAAGCTGCATGAGGAGAAGGAGAATAAAGAGGCGCGGAACTAAGCCCGCGCCCCCGGAAGCGCCTAAGCAGCGAACTTGACGGGAAGGCCGCGCGAGTTGGCGGTCAGGTCCAGCCCGTGAAGGCAGTCGTTCTTGTTAAAGTACCCTTCACCAGAATTGGCGACCTTAAGGCCATTTGCCGCATAAAGAGTCCAACGCCACTGGTTGGCAGCGTCCTTGTAGACATAGTAGTACATGGAGAAAGCTCCTTTGTTTGATTCTTACAAACGGTACTTGTTTGAGTACCGCCACGAAGGAGCGGAATGGGCGCTTGAGATACGCGCTCGTGATCTGGACGACGCCAAGGCGAGGTTAGCCGCCATTCCTTGGTCGCAGTACAGAGGCGAGATCGTAGCCTCAGGCACCATTCCACTCAGCAGCAAACTCGTTTCTGTAGCGAACCGAATCAGATGCCATTTCGGACTCTAACCGAAACGGTTAATGAAATCTTACTAGTTTCCCGGTTTGTTCACGCTGCCCACAAGACAACGTTGCTCACAACTTCCACTGCGCCCCGCGCGGCACGTCGCCGAGCAAACTCCCGCCTGACAGCACGAACACTTTCCCTTCGCCCAGCGCGAAGGCTGTCAGGCCTTCCGGGAAGACTTTGCCGAAGGCTTCGTCGAGCACGTTGAGGCCGCCGGTGAAGGCGCCCATGGCGGGCATGACGAGGCGGGCGCCGTCGCTGGCGAAGCAGCGGCGGCGGACATTCCGTCCACGGCCTTTTACTTTCGCGACGGGGTGCAGGTGCCCGGCCACCTCGCCTGCCTCCCCTTCCGGCTCGTGGCGGAAGACGAGGGGCCCCAGCCGCACACTCTTCTCCGCCCGGCCGCCAAGATGGGCGGGCGGGTCCGGGTCGTGGTTGCCTTCCACCCAGATCCAGTCATGGGCAGAGGTCAGCGCGCGGATGCGTTCGGCATAGGGTTCCGGCAGGCGCAGCTCCGCCGCGCGGTCATGGAAACTGTCGCCGAGGGAGATGATCGTCTGCGGCATCAGCTGCGCCGAGAGCCGCTCGACCACGGCCAGCGTCGCGCCCGTGTCATAGGGCGGCAGCATCTGGCCGCGGCTCGCATAGGAACTGCCCTTCTCAAGGTGCAGGTCCGAGACGACCAGCAGGCGCTGGCCCGGCCACCACAGGCCGCCCTCCGGCAGCGGCACGAGCATCTCGCCCGCAAGATGCAGGAAGGTCTCTTCACGCCGGTTTGCGAGGGCTGCGGTCATGTGGGCGACTCTGGCCTGCCGCGGCGGGGCGGTCAAATGACGAATGCCGCGCGCCCGGATTCACGGTGTTTACATGGTGTATACACGGTCTTTACACGGTGTTTACATGGTCCCGGAGGCCGATCTATCCAACACCTAATCGATACGCATCGCGTCGCGCACCAGCGTGTCTTCCGCCTCGCTGAGGATCGCGTCCTGCACGCTCGCGCCGAAGACGGGCTCCTTCCCGATCTCCAGCATGACAGGCACGGCAAAGGGGCTGATCCGGTCGAGCGGCACATGGTCGATCTTGCCCCTGATGCGCACCAGCATCTCGCCCAGACGCCGCACGTCCAGGAGGCCCGTCGCCGCATCCTGTCGTGCCGCCTGCAGGAGGACGTGGTCCGGCTCATGGCTGCGCAGCACGTCATAGATGAGGTCTGTGGAGAAGCTCACCTGCCGTGAGTTCTTCTCCTTGCCGGGCAAATTGCGGTGGATCAGGCCGGAGATCTGGGCGCACTGGCCGAAGGTGCGCTTCATCAGGGCGCTCTCGTCCAGCCAGGCTTCAAGATCGTCGCCCAGCATGTCCGGATGGAACAATTCTTCCATGTTTACAGGGCTCAAATCTTCCATGCCCCAGACGGCCATGGCGTATTCGCTGGCCACGAAGCCGGTCGGTTTGGCCCCGATCCGCTCCAGCCGCCGGGTCAGCAGCATGCCCAGCGTCTGGTGCGCAAGGCGGCCCTCAAAGGGATAGGTCACGAGATAGTGCCGGTCCCCGCGCGGGAAGGTCTCGACGAGGAGATGATCGGGCGGCGGGATCTCTGAGCGCAGGCGCTGGATCTCGAACCATTCCTGTACGGGTTGCGGCAGATGGCGCCATTCCTCAGGGTTGTGGATCATGTGGCGCACACGGTCGGCCAGGAAGGTCGTCAGCGGGAACTTGCCGCCATTATAGCTGGGGATCGCCGGCCGGTCGGCGCTGGCGCGGATGCAGAGCGCGTCCAAACCTTCAATGGTTACAAGGCTCAGCACCTCACCGCCGAACAGGAACGTGTCGCCGGGCGTCAGCTGGGACAGGAAGTATTCTTCCATCTCACCCAGCTTATGGCCTGCGCGGATGACCCGCTTCTCTCCCGCCTGCGGCTTCCCGGCAAAGCTCGCAAGCCGCACCGACAGCATGGGCGCCTCGACGATGGCGCCGACATTCATCCGGTGGGCCTGCGCGTCCTGCGGCGTGCGCGCCACCCAGCGCCCGTCCGGCCGGCGCACGATACGGTGGTAGCGGTCATAGGTCTTGAGGGCGTAGCCACCGGTGGCGACAAAATCCACAATCCTTTCAAAGTCGTCCCAGCCCAGATCCTGATACGGCCCGGCCCGGACGATCTCTTCGTACAGCTCCGCAAGGTCGAACCCGTCGCCGCAGGCGCGGCCCATGACATGCTGCGCCAGCACGTCCAGCGCGCCTTGCCTCAGGCCCTCCCCGTCGATCTCGCCGGCCTCCACGGCAGCCTCGGCGGCGCGGCATTCCAGCACTTCGAACCGGTTGGTCGGTACCAGCACGGCGCGGCTCGCCTCATCCATTCTGTGATTGGCCCTGCCGATCCGCTGGATCAGGCGCGCGGCCCCCTTGGGCGCGCCCATCTGGATGACGAGGTCCACCTCCCCCCAGTCGATGCCGAGGTCCAGCGTCGAGGTGCAGACAACGGCCTTGAGTTTACCCGCCGCCATTGCGGCTTCGACCTTCGAGCGCTGCTCCCGCGACAGGGAGCCATGGTGCAGCGCGATCGGCAGGCCGTCCTCGTTGACGCTCCACAGCTCCTGGAACATCAGCTCCGCCTGGCTGCGCGTGTTGACGAAGACCAGCGTCATCGTCGCCTTTTTGATGGCTTCATAAACCTCCGGCACGGCGAACCGCCCGGAATGGCCGCTCCACGGAATGCGCTGATTTGAAATGAGAATATCGACGTCCGCCGAGACACCGCCCTCGGCCTGCAGGATGCGCACGCCCTTCCCGTCCGCCCGCACGTCCAGCCAGTCCGCGAGCCCCTGCGGGTCGCGCACTGTGGCAGACAGGCCGAGGAAGCGGCACTGCGGCGCCCAGCTCGCCAGCGTGGCGAGGCCAAGCGAGAGCAGGTCCCCGCGCTTCGAAGCCGCGATGGCGTGGATCTCGTCCACGATCACGCATTTGAGGTCCGCGAAGAATTCCTTCGCATGGTCGGACGCGATGAACAGGGCGAGCTGTTCCGGCGTGGTCAGCAGTACGTCCGGCGGCGTCTTGCGCTGGCGCTGGCGCACATGAGCGGGCGTGTCGCCGGTGCGTGTCTCGATACGCAGGCCAAGGCCCATCTCGTCGACAGGCATCATCAGGTTCCGCTGTACATCCGTCGCCAGCGCCTTCAGCGGCGAGATGTAGAGTGTGTGTAGGGCGGGGATTCCTGAGTTCTTTCGTGTCCCCTGCTGGCTGAGCTCGATCAGGCTACCCAGGAAACCCGCCAGCGTCTTGCCGCCGCCCGTCGGCGCGATCAGCAGTGCGCTCTCCCCCGCCAGCGACGCCTCTGCCAGCAACAACTGGTGCGGTCGGGCCGACCAGCCGCGCGCACCGAACCAGCCTGCGAAGGGCTCGGGCAAGGTAAATGCGGGGGGATGGGCGCTGTCTGGCATGGGATCAGATTAAACTACCGCAAGACACGATGTTTGCAGGTTTTTTTCCAGTCACTTTCCGGCAAGGTACGCTCTTCGCTCCAAGCTGAGGGAAAACCCATGCGCCTTGCCTGCCTGTCCCGCCTGCCTCTGGCCGCCCTTCCCCTGCTCGCATGCCCGGCCTTTGCCGAGACGCCGCTGGAGAAAGCCCTCGCCGCACCGACGGATGGCCCTGCCTACAGGTTTGACATGAAGATCGACGATGATGTGCTGAAGGGCGAAGCGCAGGTCGATCCGTCCCGCCCCGAAGGCGAACGCCTGACGCTGATCACGCCTGATGCCGGCACGCTGGAAGGCGAGGCCGCCGCGAAATATGAAAAGCTGAAACAGACGACATCCGGCGACAAGATCTGGTGCAGCAGCTTCAGCGGGAACATCCCCGCCGATGCGAAGATGATTTCGGAATCCGGCGAGGCTGCCGTCTACAGCTTCACGCCCCTGCCCGGCGACGACAAGGAAACCGCCAAGGTCTACAAGCACCTCACAGGCCGCGTGACCGTTTCCAAGGAAGCGCCCGCCATTCTTTCCTTCGAGATGTTCTCCGACAAGCCGTTCAAGCCCGCCATGGTGGCGCGGGTCGACAGTTTCCGCATGAAGGTGGACTGCGCCCCCGCCCCGGACGGGCGCACCTATGTCCGCGACTTCACGCTGGACCTCAGCGGCAATGCGATGATGCAGCCCTTCACGCAGAGCGAACGGCGCGAGATCACCAATCTCGTCGCCTTGCCCGAAAGCGCGCCCGAAAGCGTGATGGGACAGCGCTAGGCGCTCTTCCGCCCTTATTCAGTGAGGCCGTACTTGGCGAGGATTTCCTCACGGATCGCCTGAATGGCCTTTTCGCTGCGGGCGCGGCGGCGGTCGATCTCGGCGTCGATTTCCGCTTCGATGGCTTCGCGCTGGGCAGCTGCGCCATTGCGCTCGTCCTCAGCCGCCTGCAGCGCCATCAGCGTGTCGCGCGTGAAGCTGTTGATGTCGAACCGGGCACCGCCGATCACGTCGAAGCCGCGGCGCACGATGACAGCATTCATGCTGGGCACGATCACGACATACTGGCCGCGATTGCCAGCCATGTAGAACGTGTCTGCCGGCACGCCGGCCGCATCCGTCATCAGCCAGAACTGCGCGCCGTAACCGGCCCCGCTTTTCGGCTGCGCCGGGGCGGGCGTGCGGACAAAATCCACCCAGCCTTCCGGCAGGATGCGCTCATTGCCCCACACGCCATCCTGCAGGTAGAGCTGGCCGACGCGGGCAAGGTCCCGCGCGGTCGACCAGACCTGGCTGGACGAGACGAAATCGCCGTTCCAGTCCACTTCCATCGTTGTGTGACGCGCGCCGATCTTGTGCAGCACGGCCTCGTACGGAAAGCTGTGAAACTTGCTGTCATCATCCATCGCTTCGCGCAGGGCGCGCATGGCGATCAGCGTGTCGTCATTGGCATATTTGAAGCGCTTGCCGGGCATCGCCTCCATCACCTTGGACGCGGCCTGGTCGACCACACGGCCGCCGCCGAAATACAGCCGGTCCGTGCGCGAACCGGATTCGCCGCTGTCGAGACCGCTGGCCATGTGCATCAGGTTGCGGATCGTGATGTTGCGGCGCGGATCGGCCCCGGAATCCCAGGCCTTGATCACGGCGGGATAATCAATGTCGATCATGCCCTGCCGGCGGGCCGCGCCCAGCACCGTCGCAGTGATCGACTTGGCGACAGACCAGGTGCGCTGCGGCGTTTCATGGTCAATCCCGCGGGCATAGCGCTCCGCAACGATCTGGCCATCCTTGACCACGACCACCGCGCTGGTGCGCGTGCCATTACCATAGGTGCGCTCGTCGAAGGCGAAGGAGACCGGAATGTCGAGACGTTCGGCTTCCTCGGTCCGCAGGCTGACCTTCACGTTCGAGCCGATGGCACTGCCCCGGTCCTCGCCGGTCGCATCCGGCCAGGCGGCAAAGCGCGGCAGGTAGCCGATCATCGTCTCATCCGCACCGGAGGGCAGCTGGGTGCAACCGAAGCCCGGACGGTAAGCAGCAATCCGCGGCGGCATGGAGGCGTCGTACTGCACGCTCACCGTTTGCTCATTACGGTCGATCCGCGCTTCCGGCAGGCGGTCATAGGCGCGGCGGAAATCGGTGTAGATGCCGTCGAGGTCGTTATCTTCCAGCGTGTTGAGGTCCATCCCCGCCACGAACGTGTCGGAGCAGATGAAGCTCGCCTTCCAGCCTGCGGCCAGCGACTTGTCCATCAGGTCCGTATTGCCGCCTTCCTGGGCCATGGACGGCAAGGCGACCACGGCCAGCGCGACAGCGGAGGCAAAAATGGAACGGACTGGCTGCATGTCAAAACTCTCCCTCTACACGGGGGAAGTCTATGCACAGCGTTTCATGTCGCAAGTATGGCAAGTCAGTTTGTTCGGGCGAACTCGCTTTCATCTAAAGGTAGCAGGGCAGCCAGGAAGCAGGCGCAAAACAGCGCCTGAATGCGCCAATTCGATCGATCGTTTTCGCACGCGATTTACCGTCCCCGGCTAGTGTCGGCACATCGGGGGCCTGAATGAACCAGCCACAGCGCAAAACGATCCTGAAATACCGCTACAAACAGCCCATGGCTGTGCGCATCTTCCTTGTCGCCATTGGCCTGTTCGCATGCCTCATGCCCATTTGGGACCTGCGCCGCCTGCTCTGGCCGCTGACGCCCTTTTCCGCGATTGCCGGTGTTTTCATCCTCGGCGCGGGAAGTGTCGGCGTCGCAGTTATCCTCTTCGGCCTCTATGGCCGCAACGTCCTGTGGACCATCCGGCCCGGACGCATCCGCATCATTACACGTTCCCTGCTCGGCCGGCCAAACATCCAGACCTTCGGGCCAACCGATGGCGCACGGCTGGAGGTGATGGAGGACGCCTCCTCGGACGGACCTGACACATGGCGTGTCGCGCTGATCGCGCCAGATGGAAAACGCCATACGCTGGCGCCTCAGCTATCTGCAGATGCGGCGAACGCCGAGTTCAAGCAGATCAACCACCTGTTCCGCAGCCCTCGGGCCGCCTGATACCGCCCCCGGAACCGGAGCACGCCCAGCGGGCCAATTACCGTCGGGCCGTTGCCGCGCCATGGACCGCCAGCCCTTTTGCCACGGCCCCAAACCGGTCATTCGCCGACACATCTGCGTTATGGAATCGCCCGGCCAGGCGCGCCTGCACCAACGGGATGAAAGTGGAGCCGCCAACCATCACCACATCGGTGATCTGATCCGGCGACACACCTGCCTGCGTCAGGCATTCACTCGCCACCTCGTCCATCCTTGAGAGCGCCTCATCAATCAGGTCTTCGAATGTCTTGCGCGCCACCTGTTTCTCAAGCCGGGCATCCGCAGTCTCATAGACGAAGGTCTGCTGGTCCGCGGCACTGAGGCCGATTTTGATCTGCTCGGTACGCTTGGCATAAGTGTGGGCCTCGTGGTTGCGTACCAGATAGTCGAAGGCCTGCAGGCCCTTGCTGTTCGGGCTGTTGAGGATCATCCAGCGGATCAGTTTCTGCGTATCGCGCGTGTAGAGCTTGTTCAGGCTCTTCCAGTCCGACAGCGTCGAGTATGGCGCGGATGGCGCGACCAGTCCGTTCAGCTCCAGCGTCTCCCAGTTCCCGAACAAGCGGGACAATTCGAAGAAGCTCAGCTTGTGATCGAAATCATTGCCGCCGACATAGAGGCCTGAACTGCCCAGAACGTCGAACCCGGCATTGTCTGCCGAAATACGCACGACCGAGAAATCAGACGTACCGCCACCGATATCGACGACGAAGATCAGCCTCTCCCGGCCGCCCGGAAACTTCACGGACCGCGCTGCCGCTACAGGTTCGTCCAGGAATTCGACATGGGCCACGCCTGCCTCATGAAGGCAGGCTTCCAGAATGGTCTGGGCACGTTTGTCGAGGTCGGGATGCCGGTCATTGAATGATACCGGACGCCCTTGAATGACAGACTCGACGCGCTGACCCGTCAGGGCTTCGGCATTTGAGATCACCCGGCGCAGGAAGTGCACGATCACATCGCGGAAAGGCAGGCGCCTGCGGCCCACTTCCGTCGTCTCGTCGATCAGGGACGAGCCCAGAACCGATTTGATCGACCGCATCAGCCGGCCTTCCTCGCCGGACTCATAGGCGCTCACGGCCTGCGTGCCGATGGCGTACTCGCCGGACTCCGCCCCGTAGAACACCGCTGTCGGGATGGAGGTCGTCTCCGGCTCAAGCATGAGCAGATCGGCGCCATCCGGGCCATAAACGGCGATGGACGTGTTCGATGTGCCGAAATCGATGCCAACTTGCATGGGAAAAGCCCTTGGTTCGGGGAATGCGGCCCAGCCGCCTACCCCACTTGGCCACGAAGAGAAAGGGACCGACACCAGCCCCTTCCCGCAACGCGGCAAACGCCTACAATCCAGCCATGCTTCGCCCGGACCTCCTGCTGCAACCAACGCCAAAGGGCCTCTATTGCCCGCCGGGCGATTTCTATCTGGACCCGGTTCGCGGCGCGGTGGACCGGGCCGTCATCAGCCACGGCCATTCCGACCATGCCCGCGGCGGCCATGGCGCCGTCCTCTCCCACCCGCATACGCTGGCCATCATGGCGGCGCGCTACGGACAGAACTTCGCAAAATCCACGCAGGCACTGGAATATGGCGAGGTCATCGACATCAATGGCGTCTCCGTCTGGCTGACACCCGCCGGGCACATCCTCGGCTCGGCGCAGATCACGGTGGAATACAAAGGCCTGCGGATGACCTTCACCGGAGACTACAAGCGCCGGTGGGACCCGACCTGTGCCGGTTTCGATCCCGTCGACGGCACGCACGTCTTCATCTCGGAGGCAACTTTCGGCCTGCCGGTCTTCCGGCACCCGCCGACCGAGCACGAGATGGGCAAGCTGCTCCGCAACATTGCGGACTTCCCGGAACGCACCCACTGCATCGGCGCCTATTCCCTCGGCAAGGCGCAGCGGATGATCCGCCACCTCCGCCTCGCCGGTTACGACGCGCCGATCTACATCCATGGCGCGCTGGAGAAGCTCTGCGCCGTGTATGAGGAGGCTGGCGTGCCGATGGGAGACCTGCGCCCGGCTACGACAGACGACACCTCCAAGGCAGCGCGGGAAGCCTTTCGCGGCCAGGTCGTGATCGCCCCGCCGGGCTCCTTCGAAGGCACATGGGCGCAGCGCTTCCCGGACCCGCTGATCGGCTTTGCCTCCGGCTGGATGAGCGTGCGCCAGCGCGCGAAAGCCAGTGGTGTGGAGCTGCCCCTGATCATTTCCGATCATGCCGACTGGGACGAACTGACCGGCACGGTGCGGGAGGTGAACCCCGACGAGCTATGGGTTACCTATGGCCGGGAAGACGCCCTTGTACGCTGGGCGATGCTCGAAGGACGCCGCGCCCGGCCGCTGCGCCTTGTCGGCTATGAGGAAGAGGCCGGTTGACCCCGCCAGCGGCACCGGCATTAACTGCGCTGAACGGTGTTCCAGAAGGGGATTTCAGAATGAAACGCCACCTGCTTGCCGGGGCTGCGCTGCTGGCGCTTGCTGCCCTGCCTGCCTGCGATGCAGTCCGCCTGCCGGTATTCAATCCGGCCGGACAGGACAGCGCCAAAACTGCGCCTGAAGGGGCAGACGATGCGACGTCCGATTCGGACCAGATTGTCGCCGAAACCGCCACGGACAGAGCCGCTGAAGGCGAAACCCCGACGGTCGACCGGGATGCTGTCACGGCCGAAGCCGATGAGGAAACGGCCCTCGTCTCGCCGGAAAGCATTGTCGGCGACGAAGCAGATCAGGTCCCCCAAGATGATGAAGATGAGACGACAGAGACCGAAGCGGCAAGCAACGCGCCTACGCTGGCGGAACTGAACGCAGCCGCCTGCGGCCTGCCTCGTGAGGCAACGCCGACCCTCACCGTGGGCGCCGTGGCCGGGGCGACGCAACTGGAAGAGCCCGCCGTCGGTGCCGAAGCGGTCAACGCGCTCGCCGCCAGCCTCGTCAACTTCCCCGGCATCGTGAAGATCGAACCGGTGAAACCGGCCAAGGACGGCCTGATCTCGACGGGGCATTGCGGCGCCGTGCGTATCGCGGATCACTGGCTGGTCACGGCGGCCCACTGCGTGGATGAGCCGTTCGAGGAACTGCGCATCATCGGCACGGCGGAGAATTTGCGCTCTCCCCTCGCCCACACGACCGAAGGTGAGTTCGCTATCTGCCATGGCGGCTATGCCGGCACGGCCAACGGCTATGCCAATGACATCGCCCTGATCCGCCTGTCGGATGACGAGGTCGCGGCCCTCGGCGATGTGCCGGTTGCCCGCTACGGCGCAACGGACAAGCCGTTGGCCCCAGCCAACTATCCCACCGGCGACATGGCCGGATGGGGCCTGACACATTTCGGCGGCCTGCTGTCCAACGACCTGCTGGCTGCCAGCATCCGCATCACCGGTACGGGCCCCGCAACCATCTATGTCGCCAGCCAGGGCGGCGCTGGCCCGTGCGTGGGCGACAGCGGCGGCCCGCTCTATGTGACGGAAGAAGACGGCTCGAAAACGGCGGTCGGCGTTCTCTCCGTCGTCGAACAGAACCGGGAGACAGGCCAGTTCTGCGCCGGGGACTATAATGGCCGCTACACAAACCTGCAGGGTTACTCGGGCTGGCTGAGTGATGTGATGGCATTGTGCGATGCCGATGAGGGGGCCTGCAAGTGACACGCGCCAAGGCCCTTCTGGCCATCGGTCTCGGCTTCGGCCTCGCCGCGTGCGCCAGCCATAGCGCGGATATGCCCAGCCGGTACGCGCCGCAGCCTGCCGTGCCAGAGGCAGCCTACGAATTGCCGACCGGCGGGCCAGGCACGATCAGCATCTCCATCATGGACTGCAGCACCGGCGCCTGCCCGGTGGTCAACGTCATGCTGGACCCGGACAATTACTGGCAGCGCACCGCAGAGGATGGCGCCTATTCCGGCATCGCCCCGGGCAACCTTTATGCCGACGTTGCAGCCGCCTTCGAGGCGCAGGGGTTTGACGATGCGGACAGCGTGCTCGACATAACCAAGGACAATCCCGACGCCTGCCCGCAATATATCGGGCGCGGCAATGTCTATTTCATCCATATCAGCCGGGGCGAAACCGGTCAGCGCATCAACTACGATACCGCTTGTACCGGCTCCCTCGATGAACGCCGCGCCAAAAATGTAACGCAGGCTCTGGCGGAAATGACAGACCTCACCCATATCTTTGAAGGGGCTGTGACCCTGGAGGATAACATGGGCGACGAAGAGTAAGCGACCGGATTCCCGGCTTCCGGTCTCAGCCGCCGGAAGCCGGACGGTTCCCTTGCATCATTCTCCCTGTGCCTGACGCTTCAGGCCGCGCTATACACGCCATATGCAAGCCTTTGCCGACCTGCTGGAACGCCTGCTGCTGACGCCGTCGCGCAGTGGCAAACTGCGGCTGCTGACATCCTATTTTTCCACAGCTCCGGACTCTGATCGCGGCTTTGCCCTGGCAGCACTAACGGGTGAGCTGGACCTGAAAAGCATCAAGCCTGCCGCCATCCGCACCCTCGCCGAAGAGCGCATGGACCCGGTCCTGTTCAACATGTCCTACGATTATGTGGGCGATCTTGCCGACACGGTCTCCCTCGTCTGGCAGGGTGAGCGCCGGGCGAACCGCGCCCCGCCCTTGTCGGAAATTGTCGAAACGCTGGAGACGGCAACCCGCGCCGAGGCGCCGCGTCTGGTCGCATCATGGTTGGACGGGCTAGATGCAACCGGGCGCTGGGCCTTGCTGAAGTTGATCATGGGCGGCCTGCGCATCGGTGTTTCCGCGCGGATGGCCAAAGTCGCGCTGGCGGAATTCGGCAATGTGGATATCACCGAGATCGAGGAAATCTGGCACGGTCTGGCGATCCCTTATGAGCCACTCTTCGCCTGGCTGGAAGGACATGCGGACCGTCCGTCACCGGATATTTCCGCCCCCTTCCGGCCTGTCATGCTGGCCCATCCCCTGATCCCCAAAGCCGACCGCGAAACCCCGGATGCCGTTGATGCAAGCCTCATCACGCCAGAGGCCTTTGCAGCGGAATGGAAGTATGATGGCGTGCGCATCCAGGCCTCCGTGGAAGGCACGGCGCGGCGCATCTACACCCGTACCGGCGATGACATTTCCCATACCTTTCCGGACGTTCTGGCCGGCATGTCCTTCCAGGGCACGCTGGATGGCGAATTGCTGATCCGGGCGGAAGACGGCACCGGCGTCGCGCCGTTCAATGCTCTGCAACAGCGCCTCAACCGGAAAACCGTCACAAAGCGCCAGATGGAAACCCATCCGGCCTTTATCCGCGCCTATGACATCCTCCACGATGGCACGCGCGACCTACGGGCCCTGCCCTTCCGCGACCGGCGGAACACCCTTGAAACCTTCATCGCAGACCATGGCTCGGCACAGCTGGACCTCTCCCCCCTCGTACCCGTGACCGGCCTGAGTGAACTCGACAAGTTCCGCATGCACCCGCCCGCGCCAGAGATCGAGGGCCTGATGCTGAAGCGCTGGGACAGCGCCTATGTCGCCGGACGCCCGGCAGGGCTGTGGTATAAATGGAAGCGCGACCCGTTCCTTGTCGATGCCGTGCTGCTCTACGCCCAACGCGGGCATGGCAAGCGATCCGGCTTCTATTCCGATTTCACTTTCGGTGTCTGGAAGGGCGATGTGCTGACACCTGTGGGAAAGGCCTATTTCGGCTTCACCGATGAGGAACTGAAGGAACTCGACAAGTTTGTCCGTGAGAACACAATCGAGCGGTTTGGCCCTGTGCGGTCAGTGACGCCGGAAATCGTTCTGGAAGTCGCCTTCGAAGGCCTGCAACGTTCTGCGCGTCACAAATCCGGACTTGCCATGCGCTTCCCGCGTATCAACCGCATCCGCTGGGACAAACCCGCCGCTGAAGCAGACCGGCTGGAAACACTTGAAGCGATGCTGCCCGAATAAAAGAAAAGGGCCGGACGCGTTTGACGCCCGGCCCTTAAAGGATCTGGAAGATCGTCTGCTATCAGACGGTTTCCTTGAGTTCTTTCGCAACGCGGAAAGCAACTTTCTTGGAAGCCTTGATCTTGATGGCTTCGCCGGTTGCCGGGTTGCGACCCATGCGGGCCGGACGCTTGCGCACTTCCATCGTGCCAAGGCCTGTAAAGCGGACTTTTTCGCCCTTCTTCAGGCGCTTCGTGGTCATGGTGACCAGATCGCCCAGGATGGCTTCCGTCTGCTTTTTCGTCAGACCATGCGTTTCAGCCAGCTCAGCAGCCAGTTGGCGCAGGGTGACGGTGACGACCTTCTTCGGAGCTGCTGCTGCAGCCGGTTTTGCAGCTGCTTTCGCAGCCGGCTTCGCCGCGGTCTTGCGCGTGGTGGTTGCCGCTTTCGCGGCGGGTTTCGCAGCGGCCTTCGTGGCCACAGGTTTCTTTGCCATGAGCAAATTCCTCTATTCCGACTCAAGTGAGTCGGCAGGCGAATAGCGTAAAAATGCCCGCCTGCCTTGCTTTTTTTCAGTTCGGCGCAATTTTCTTCACATGCGAACCCTGCCACACAGCGTGTCGATGAAATCGCGTTTTCCCCTCATACTCATCGTGCTTGGAATCCTCCAGCCACTTGCCGGCGCCATGGCGCCCCTGTTCGGAATCGGCATACCGATCGGCGAAGCCACACGTGGCCTCGAAGCTCCCGAACAACCGCTGCCCGCATTCTTTTCGATCTGGAGCCTTATTTTTGGGGCATATATTGCCTTTGCCTGCATCACATGGCGCTATCGCGAGCCATGGATGTTGCGCGTTGCCGTGCCACTCGCGCTCGCCGGTGTTGCCAATATCGTGTGGATGCTGAGCGCACAGCTGATTGCCTCACAGCCGCTCGACTTCCTGCTTCTGATCCCGATTGCCGTTTTTTCATGGTTGGCCGCCGCGCGATTTGATCGCTTGCGCGGCATGGGAGGAAGCCCCGCAAAACTTGTTGCCGACATGGCCACCGGACTGCTCTCCGGCTGGATCCTTGTGGCATTCGGCATCTCAGTCCCGCTGCTGATTCGCAGTTTCAGCAGCTATAGGCCGACAGACTTTCCCTGGCAGATGCTATGGATCGTTCTGGGAACCACTGCGTTTGGTTCATGGGCGTATGCGCGCTACGTGAGCCGCAGCCTTTGGTTTTTCGGCGCTCTGGCCTGGGGGCTTCTGGGCGTCGCAATCAACAACTGGACAGTGACCGGCATGGGGTGGCTTGCCATCATGACCATAATATCCGGACTTCTGATCCTCTGCCTGCGTCTGGCGCGTGGCGCGGATGGAACGACTGTCCCGGTGAATTCAATACGGAGTAAGAAATGGAATTCCTGAACAATATCGACTGGGAAGCACAGCTCGCCAGCAACTGGCCAGTGCTGGCAGGATATGCGCTGAAGGCTGTCGGGGCGCTCATTGTGCTGATTGCCGGCCTGCGCATTTCCGGCTGGATCGCTGCCCTCGTACGCAAACAGGCCCTGAAGCGCGAGAATATCGACGATACGCTGGGTAGCTTCTTCGCCTCCATCACGCGATGGTTCCTCACGGCTGCCACCATCATCGCGGCGCTCCAGCTGTTCGGCGTTCAGGCCACCAGCTTCGTCGCCATTCTCGGCGCCATGACTCTGGCCATCGGCCTGTCCCTTCAGGGCGCACTCGGCAATATTGCCTCCGGCATCATGGTCATGCTGTTCCGCCCCTACAGCGTTGGACAATATGTCGAGCTGGCTGGTGAAGGCGGCACCGTGAAGGACATCAATCTTTTCCAGACCATTCTCGCCTCCCCCGACAATGTTCAGATCATCGTGCCGAACAGCCAGGCCATTTCAGGTGTGATCCGTAATTATGCGGGCTATCCAACGCGCCGTATCGATCTCGTCTTCAGCGTCGATTATGGCGATGGCCTGGAGAATGCGATGGAGGTCATCGAGCGCACAGTGAAGGCAGATGCCCGCGTCCTGGCAGACCCTGCCCCGGTGGTCCGCGTGAACACGCTGGGCGCCAGCTCGGTGGACATCGTGGCACGTCCCTGGGTGAACACAGCTGACTATTGGGAAGTGCGCTGGGCGTTGACCAAATCGGTCAAAGAGGCCCTCGACGCCGCCGGCATCTCGATCCCGTATCCGCACCAGGTGAACATTACCCGGGAGGCCAGCTGAAGCCAGTTGAATGCGGTAACGGCGCATGACAGAAGATTCGCATGAACTTCCAGATCGATACCACCGGCTGGCCACCTTGGGCCGCAGCGATTGAGCCCTATGTCGAGAAGTGGGGCGTCGTGCTCTTGTCGGCGATTGCCGTCTGGATCGCGGCCGGCCTCCTCCGCCGGCTTGTTCTGCTGATCGGCCGCAAGGCAATCTCGAAGGACAAGGAATTCGAAGGGTCCAACTGGGACCTTGCCGCGTCCGTCACCCGTATCTTCGCCCTGATCCTGCTCAGCCCCATTCCATTGGGGCTGGCAGGTTATGACTGGGAGACCATGGTGGAGAAGCGCGGACCGGGCGCCATCGGCGCTGTGGCAATCCTCGTCTTCGCTGTGATCATTGCAAACGGGGTTGCCCGCTCGCTGCGTCGGTTCGGGCGCAAAGCGCACCGGCGCGCCGGAGCTGACGACACCCTGTTCGCCTTCGCTGCCTCGCTGTTCAAATACCTGATCTTCGCCGTTGCGATTGTCTTTGCGCTGACACAACTGGGTTTCCCGACAGCCTCACTTGCCGCCCTGCTCGGCGCTGCAGGCCTCGCCATAGGCCTTGCCCTGCAAGACACGCTGAAGGCCGTTGCCGCAGGGATCATGCTCGCCATCTTCCGCCCTTTCCGGATTGGCGATTATGTCAGTGCGGCGGGCCTGGATGGAGAAGTGATCGACATCACGCCTTTCCTCACCCAGGTGAAGCAGATCGACAACAAGATCGTCTCCATCACGAATGACAAGGTCTGGGCCGAGCCGCTGATCAACCATACGCGCCAAACACGCCGCCGGCTCGATCTCTATTTCGATATTTCCTATGACGACGATATGGATCTCGCCATGCGGCTGGTGCGGGAAGTGGCAGATGCTCATCCGCGGATCCTTGCCAATGACGAGACGTGGGTCGGCGTGCACGCCCTTGCCTCCTCCAGCGTTCAATTGCGACTGCGGGCCTATGTTGCGACGCCGGAATTTGTCGATGTGCGCGCCGATGTGACCAAGGCCGTGAAGGAAGCGTTTGACGCCAACGGTGTCAGCATTCCATTCCAGCATGTGGTCTATGTTCCGTACAAGGCAAAGACGGAGCATGGGGAGCCCTCTACCCCGCCGCCACCCATGAAACCTGTGGACAATGGCTGAGTCCACTACACCCAGCGAGCCAGTCCAGCCCCCAGCGGGACCGGAAAAACCCGGCGTGCCGCCAAAGCGCGCGCTCCTGCTACGCCTGTTCGGGATCAGCCCTTGGGGCGCCTTAAAGCTGACAGGCCTGTGCATTCTTGTCGGCTTCTTCGTCATGGCGGCAAACTTCAATCCCGCGACGCAGCAGGCAAACATTCCCGGTGCGCTGGTCATGATCGTGAAACAGGCGTTCGCCGCAGCAGGCTGGGCCATTCGCAATTTCTGGAAGCCTGCCCTGGCAGGCGCAACGATCGTGCTGCCCTTGTGGGTGCTCTGGCGCCTCGCCAGCCTGCCATTTCGCAAATAGGCCTGCAATCAACTGACGCGGCGTCACGGGCTGTTCAGCCTGCGGGCTGGCCTTATGATCTCTCAAAGACAAAAGATCTCGGGAGGATCATCATGGACACATCAAAACTCATGTATCGCGACGGCCTGATGAAGGGGGAACGTATCCTCATCACGGGTGGCGGCACCGGCCTTGGCAAGGAGATGGCCGAAGGCTTCCTGAAGCTCGGCGCAGAGGTACACATCTGCGGTCGGCGGGGCGGCGTTTGCGAGGAAACCGCCACCGAACTGATGGACAAGCATGGTGGCAAGGTGGTTCCCCATGCCTGTGACATCCGGGTCGCCGAGGCGATTACCGACATGAATGACGAAATCTGGGCAAAGCACGGCCCCCTGACCGGCCTGATGAACAATGCCGCAGGCAACTTTATTTCCCGCACGGAAGACCTGTCCATTCGCGGTTTCGATGCGATCTCCAACATCGTATTCCGCGGTTCCTTCTACATGACGCACGATATCGGGAAGCGCTGGATTGATCAGAAACTCAAGGGCAATGTCTGCTCCATTCTCACCACCTGGGTCTGGAATGGAGGCCCCTTCGTCGTGCCCTCTGCAATGTCGAAGGCAGCGGTCAACACGATGACGCAATCGCTGGCCGTGGAGTGGGGCCGCTATGGCCTGCGTTTCAACGCCATCGCACCGGGCCCCTTTCCGACCAAGGGCGCATGGGCCCGTCTGTCACCGGATTCCGGGGAAAGCAGCATGGAGCGCGGTGTAGCAAACCCGATGGGCCGGGTAGGTGAGATGCACGAGCTGGTGAACCTTGCAGTCCTTCTGATGGCGCCCGGGTGCGAATACATCAATGGCCAGACAATCGCGATCGATGGCGGCATGTATAATGCCTCCGGAGGCAACTTCAGCGCACTGACCGCATGGAGCGATGAGCAATGGGCCGCGGCCCGCTCCGCCATCGAGAGCACAAATGCAGAGGACAAGGCCAAACGAACCGTATAGGCTGCGAGCGGCTCGCAACAATCAGGTCGGTCAGGCATGGCATCAACACCGCAGAACAACGGACAGGCAGGTATTGATGCCCTGGCCGCCCGTCTTTCTGAGCTGCAGGCAGAAAAGGATGGCCTGATCGCCGCTCTGACCGGATCTGTTGCATCAGGCAAGACCACTCTGGCCGGAGCGCTCGCCGAAGTGCTGGACGATTCCATGTCCGTCGAGACGGTCTCGACGGATGGCTTCCTGTTTCCGAACAGCGTGCTGACCGAACGGGATCTCACACTACGCAAGGGTTACCCGGAGACCTATGACAGGCAGGCTCTTGCAGATGCACTGACCACCCTGCGCGATGGGGAGGCGGCCTTTCCGGCCTACAGTCATGTGACCTATGACATAGACCCTGCCCTAACGCGCCGGATCCAGAAACCTGACGTGCTGATCCTGGAAGGGCTTGGCTTCCAGCCCCTGTCGCCGCCACCCCGAGGCACCGGTGAACCGGACCTTCTGATATATCTCGACGCAGCGGAGGAAGATATCCTTGCCTGGTTCCTGGAGCGCTTTGTCCGCCTGTGGAATGCAGCACGGACCGACCCGGCCTCTTTCTATGCCAACTTCCTGCACATGTCCGAGCCGGAGCTCCTCGAATTCGCCAAATCCGTCTGGGAGCGGATCAACCTGCCAAACCTGAGAGAAAATATCGCTCCGCTAAAGGAGCGGGCCGATATCATTCTCTTCAAGACACGCGATCACACTGTGACAATCGCGGAAGACAGGTTGCTCTGAAGCGTCAGTTCTGTGCCACAAGTTGATCCAGAAACTGCAAGGTCGCATCTGCCGTCCAGACTGTTTCCGCCTTTGTGTCGGCGCCAGAGAACGTGGCGTAAGGGACACCGCCGGGCGCATAGATAATGCTCGTAGGTAGCGACATGTCTGCGATCGACTGGCCGCTGGCAGCCAGCAAGGCATCCACGCCGGATTTGTCTGCTATGTACGGCACAAGGTTTTCGACGCCCTTTTCGGCAAACAGTTTTTCGGCGGATTCTGTCGTGTCCTTTTGCATCGGATCTGTGTTAACTGCGATCAGGGTGACTCCCTTATTCGCGTAGAGCGGCACAGCAGCACCCATGTCCGGCAGCTCGTGCACACATGGGGCACACCAGCTGGCCCAATAGTTCAGAATTACCCAGCCATCCCGTGCGTCTTCAAGTGCTTGGGCGATCTCCCCGCTGACATTCTCAGGCCAGTGTATATCAGGTCCAGGTTCATACATCCGCCCCAGAGGCACGGATTTGATCCCATCCGGCAACGTCTTGCGAGGACGCTTCGCACGTTCGGCTTCTTGCTGGGCCATGATTTCCTTGGCCATGGCATAATTCTGCGCTTCCATTTCCAGAAACGCTTCATGGCGGTGCTGCTCACGCAAGTCTTCCGGCAATGCCGACAGATCGACCAGGTCCGCACTGGCCTGCAAGGTAATCCGTGAGCCAATGAAGATACCAGCTGCAAGGACGGTCACCAGCGCGATGCCAGCAGGCACCCAGATTGTTCGTGTCATATGCATCCCCCTTGTGAATCGTCTTGCCTGACGACCAAGGGGGATACACTATAACATATTCGCGCAGTGTCTACTTATTGGATAAAATAAACACCACCTTTGCGATTAATCACAGGGTCGGATCAATCAGATACTTCTCACCGGTTGCCTTTGCGTTGTAGGCATGGAGCGTTTCCAGATCGAGCGCCTCTGCGAGCGAGATCGTTTTCGTGTAGTGGCTCGCGAACGTCGTGTTCAGTTCGTCCATGACACGTTTGTACATACGTGCACGCACTTCCGGAGATGCCTTCTCAAGGAATGGTGTTAGCAGGTAACCGCTGAGGTTCCAGGCGAAGCCGACACCCGGCGGCACAATGGTCGGCGACATGTCGAGGCGGCCGTAGATGTAGACTTGTGTCTCGGTGCCTGAGCCGTAGCGCGAGTATTCCTGCATCTTGCGGCTGGCTGCCGCCTCCATGGCGATCAGCAGCTGGCCCGCCAGCGTGCCACCACCAATGGCATCAAAGCCCATGGTCGCACCGGTTTCGACGAGGCCGTTGATCAGGTCTTCCATGAAGGTCGGCGAGGTGGAATTGACGATATGTTTGGCACCAATGCCGCGCAGGATTTCTGCCTGTTCTTCCTTGCGGACAATGTTCAGGATCGGCACCCCATCCTTGAGGCAGATCTTGTTCAGCATCTGGCCAAGGTTCGAGGCCGCCGCCGTGTGCACGAGGGCGGAATGCCCTTTCGCCTTCATCGTTTCAACAAAGGACAGCGCCGTCAGCGGGTTCACATAGCAGGATGCACCCTGCTCTGCCGTCGTGCCGTCCGGCAACGCCATGCACTGCGAGACATGCAGTGTACGGTATTGTTGGTACATGTTCCCGCCAAGACAGGTGACCATCTTGCCGAGCAGGGCCTGTGCCGCGGGGGAGTCGCCAGCCGCAATCACGGTTCCTGCGCCTTCATTGCCCACAGCCAGCGACTGGCCAAGGCGGGCCTTCATGGCGCGTAGGCCGCCTGCCGGCACATCGGCGGTGATCGTCGGGCTCTCTTTCGTTCCGCCCTGAACGGCCGTCGACATATCCGCACCGCCGACCAGAAGGCCAAGGTCTGACGGGTTGATCGGCGTCCCCTCGACCCGCACAACCACCTGGTCAGGACCTGGTGCCTTGACCGGGGTTTCAACGAGGGAAAGCTCCAGCTTGCCCTCCGGCGTGACCAACGTGCGGATTTGCAGGCTTGTTTCGGGAAGTTCGTTCGACATCGGATATCCTCTCTATGGCTCCGGTTTTCGTTTCTAAATCAGGGGATCAGGATGACCTTGCCGACGACCTCACGGTCGGTCAGCAAGCGCCATGCTTCACGCCAGTCATCCAGCGGGATTTCCCTGTATACATGTGGGTGCACCTTACCCTCTTCGGCCCATTGGCGGATCACCGCCTGGTTCTCACGGCCTTTTTCCGGGAACTGGCGACCGTATTCGCCCGCGCGCACACCCACAACGGAAAAGCCCTTGATCAGCGGCATGTTCACTTTCACCTCGGGAATGCGCCCGGATGTGAAACCCACGACCAGCAGGCGCCCATCAAAGGCTATACAGCGCACGCTTTCGTCAAACACATCGCCGCCAACCGGGTCGAAAATAACGTCTGCGCCGCGCCCATGGGTCAGGGTTTTGACCTTGTCACGGAAGCCCTGGCTGGCATTGATCGCATAGTCCGCGCCATAGGCCAGCACCTTGTCGAGCTTTGCATCCGAGCCTGAAGTGGCAATCACGGTTGCACCGAGCAACTTGCCAACATCCACCGCTGCCATGCCGACACCGCCGCTCGCACCGTGGACAAGCAGGGTTTCGCCGGGTTGCAGGTTTGCCCGGCGTACCAGTGCAACATAGGCTGTGATGTAAGCTGCGGGAAAAGCGGCAGCCTCGGCAAAGCTGAATGGCGAAGGCTTCCGCGACAGGCCTGCAGCGGGCAGCACAGCGTACTCGGCATAGGCGCCGGTCTTGTTGCCGCCGATGATCTCATCACCCGGCACCCAGTCCGTGACACCGTCGCCAACGGCCTCGATCACACCGGCGCATTCCATGCCCAGCGTGAAAGGCAGGTCTGGTTTGAACTGGTATTTCTCCTGACTCATCAGGAGGTCAGGAAAGTTCACGCCAGCCGCCTTCACGCGGACCAGCACCTCACCTGCACCCGGCTGCGGGACAGGAATATCCCGCACCTCTACCCCGGAGAAATCATCCGTGATCTGGTGGCAGACAAGCGCTTTCAAAGAGCGCTCCTAAAGCTTTGCGTAAACAGCGCGGACCATGTCCGCGATTTCGAGGCACGCCTTGCGCGAGCCCGGCGAGATCATGGTGAAAGCCGTAAAGGCATGGGCCAGGCTGTCATAACGCTTGTGCGTCACCGGCACGCCGGCATCCTTCAGGCGCCGGGCATAGTCGTCACCTTCATCACACAGCGGATCATGCCCCGCCGTGATGACAACAGCCGGCGGCAGGCCATCAAGATGACCGGTCTGGCCGGGAGAGAGCATCCGGTCGGCTTTGTCGAAGCCTTCCGGCAGGTACTGGTCCATGAACCAATTCATTGTGTCGGTAGACAGGGAAAAGGTTTCGCCGAATTCCCTGTGGGAGGGGAATTCTTCCACAAGATCGATCGCCGGATAGATCAGCAGCTGCATGACCGGCAGCGGCTTGTCCTCGCGCTGCATCTCCTGGGAGATGATCGCGGAGAAATTGCCACCCATGGAATCCCCGCCGACAGCAGCCGCACCTTCTGGCGCCCCGAATTTTGCGGCATTGCGCATGCCCCACTCATAGGCGGCGCAGCAATCGTCGATCCCCGCCGGGAACTTGTGCTGCGGGGCCAGACGGTAGTCGACAGATAGGACGGGGCATTTCACGCGGGCTGCCAGAATGGAGCACCAGGCATGGCAGGTTTCGAGATCGCCGATCACACCGCCACCCATATGGTAATAGACCATCAGAGGGGCTTTCGGGTCCTGCCCGTCGGGCCGGTAGATACGCGCGGGGATCTGGTTGTGGTCCGGGCCAGGAATGGTCAGGTCCTCGGTGCGCACGCCCGGTTCGATCGGGGCGGCCACCGATGCCAGCGTCTCCTTGGTGACAGCCTGGACGGTTTCAGCTGGCAGGCTGGATAGCGGCGGCGCATTGCGTCCGTTCCACATCATGACCTGCAATTGGGGCTCCAGCGTGCGGCCACGGATGGTCAACGGCTTGCCGCCAGCCATTTTCACGAGCAGGCCGCCGGGCAGCTTCATGATAAGCTTGGTGATGGTCTGCTGAAGGCTCATGGCCGCTCCCCTGTTGTATTATCGGGGGGAGCTTAGACCTGCCTCGCCTCAATCGCCAAGGGGGCAACAGGCTTACTTCGCGGCAAGCGCCTTCACGCCCGCCATCAGCATTCCGGAGGCAAACGCGGTCGCCCCGGCAACATCGACCGGGCGGCGCTGCAGCATGACTTCGCCCATCTCGCGGGCGATTCCGATGGCGGCAGCGGTGAGGTAATCGATGTCGATGTTCGACGACGTGTCTGCCGAAAGGATGCGTTCAAGGTCCGAGCTGATCTCGGCAGCAACGGCCGACATTTCCGGCGTATCCACACGCACGCCGATCAGGGCAATGTGCGGCGCGCCGTCCTCAATGGCCTGGCGGTTCTCCTGAGCCATGAAGCTGAAATAGGCGTAATAGGCGTCATGCATGTAGTCCTGCGCTGTGCGGGCGCTGGCGCGGACATCCTTCAGCATGTCGCGGAAGCGTTGCGTGGAGTCTTCCGCGATCGCCTCGAAGACCTCTTCCTTGGACTTGAAGTAGTTGTAGAACGTGCCCGCAGCCAGATCGGTCTCGCGGATGATGTCCCGCACCGTGGTGGCCTCAAAACCGATCCGTGCGAACACGCGCCGGCCGGCATCGAGAATCGCCCGGCGGTTGGCCGCCTTGGACCGGGCCCGTTTGCCTGAATCTGCTACGGTTTTCACGTCGATTGTCATGACTTCCCCGTCCTCGCTCTACATATCGTGACCGAAGGCGTCATCATGTGTCAACTTTATATACGCGCAGAGCTGCAATGCATTTGATCCCAACAGAATCAGAAGCTTGCACAATAGGCAGGCGCACTCAGCCTGCCGGGAGGCTGATCGTCCAGGTCAGCCCGTCACCGGCCGGTTCCACCTTCACATCCATGAAGGCCCGCTGCGAGTGGACCGCCCCGCGCCAGATCTCGGTCCAGCAGGCCAGAAGCGTTTCGCGCTCTGCCCCATCCAGCCCGCGCACGATCCGAAGGCCGGACTGGTGAAGGACCGCGCCGTCAGCGGACGCCTCGACACGGCACGCATCTCCCATCCCTTCAAACATAGCCTGCAGGAAGGCCGCCGCCTGCGCCGGTCCGCCATCCACGCCGCCTACGGCATCGGCCATATGCCGGTAATGCTGGAGACCGGTCAGCCGCGCGGCCAGGCGGCAAAGCTCCAGCGCCCGTTCATGGCCGAGCACGTTCGTGAGTTCGCGCACGCCATTGCGGATATACTCGACCGCGTAGTTGCGGTTTGCCTTCGCCAACCGCTCCCCCGTCCACTCCCCCACCGGGGGCACAGGCTGTTTCGCCGGGTCGAAAGGCGGCGGACGCTCATCCGGCGCAAAGACGAGGCGTTCTTCCTCGGAAAGGTCGTAATCATATTCGCGGAAATAGCCGCACAGGCCGAACTGGCCCGTCATGTCTTCCGACACGCAGACAAAGCCGAGGCGCGGATTGCCGAGCGAGACGCCGTTCTGCCCGTACCAGCCGCGCAGGAAGCCCCGGCTTGCTTCTACCGGCACGCCGCAGATCACTGCGCCATCATACATCCAGCGCGGATAGCGGAAGCGCACCCAGGCCTTGGTGTCGCTCTCTTCCATGTACTCGACCGTCACACCGCCAACCCCGTTGGAGAGGACGTGATACTTCGCGCACGCCACCGCATCCGGCAGGCCATCGAGGCCGAGCTTGCGGAAGGAGGACAGGAACTTGTCCTCATGCTGGCGACGGAACAGGCGGAACATCCAGTCGCCAACGACGGCAGGCCCTTCCCGCGTCGCCACCATCAGCTCAAGGCCGAGCAGGTATTGGTGGTGCAGTTCTGCCTGCGCCGCGATGGCGGGAATGTTGAGCGTCATGCGCCTACCCTGCCTCTGCCACCGCGTTCAGGACCGGATTACTGCCCCCTTCGATCCTGCGCTGACGCAGCATGTTCAGGATCATGCCGAATGCCACGCGCAGCATGATCAGGATGAGAACACCTAGCAGCGGCTGCCCGAAAGCCATCATCAGCCCGGCCCCGAGGATGATCGCGACATGCAGGGTCACGATCCGCCCATAGGGGGCGAACATTTCCGTTTGTATCTGGGCCTCGCGGTAGCCTCCGCGAAGAATGAAATCGACCAGATAGAAAACGGCGTTCACGGCAATGATTGCGGACACGAACCACATCATGTGCGGCCCGCTGCCAAGCGCCCAGTCGATCAGGGACAGGGGGGCACCGCCGAACGGCCCCGCCCCCTCCCCTCCGCCAGCAAAGCTGCGCAGGAAAATACCGTGCCCGTAACAGAACATGCCGTAGTGGACCGTGAAGAACGGCACCATGAAGGCCGCTCCCGCCAAGTTTAGCACATTGTTCGCCGCCGTACCCAGCATGCGCAGGATGGTGAAAGCACCAATGATCAAATTCTCGAGCCAGTAGAGCGCAACCAAAGGCACAGCACTCCAGCCGAAGAAGAGCACGGCGATGACCGGCAGCAGGTCCACCAGCAGTGTCAGCCAGGCCATCGGGTCCCGATAGGTCCGCGCGAACAGGTCCGGATCGAAAAAGCTCTTCATCTTGTCTTGTCCCCCCAAAGACCGGACGTCTTAGCTGCCAGGCTCGTAGGCCGGGAATTCAAACGGGTTGCGCGGGTTCAGCCCCTTTGACCCTCTCGGATTGTTGTAGTTGCCGGTCAGGATCTCGAAATGAAGATGGATCGCAGTTGCATTGCCTGAGCGGCCCATCATGCCGATCTGCTGGCCGAAGCCGACCTCGACACCGGGGCGGATGCCATCGGTGATGTGCGCCAGATGGGCATAACGGGTGTAAACCCCGCCGCCATGGTCGATCATGACCATGTTGCCATAGCCGGTCGACACGCGGGCCTCCAGCACGCGGCCCGGCGCCGCCGAATAGATCGGCCCAGCCGGAATGGATTGCAGGTCGATCCCGTCATGGCGGCGCGTGGAGCGGATACCGAAGCCGGATGACAGGCACACATCATTCGCTGGCGCCGTGGCCATCACGACCTGGCCGACGACGATGATCGGCTTGTAGTCGACCACCCAGAAATCATCGTCCATCGGCGGGGCGTTGGTGACATAGATGCCCCCGCAGGAACGGAGATAGGCGTTCGGCTGAAAACTGCCCTGCGCAGCAGAGGGAGCGGACACCTGCGGCGGGCCCGGTGGCGGCGTATACGTCCGCACCTCGGTCGGCACTGGCGAAGATGCACAGCCAGCCAGGAAGACAAGTGTGAAGACAGCCCCCAGCAGCTGCCTCATGCGTGGACCTTCGCGCGTTTCATGCCCTTCTCGATCTCCTTCATCAGGTCGCGGCAGTAGAGGTTGAAGTCTACCTGCATACGGTGACGCGGGCTGTCATAGAAGTGGCCGAGGTGTTCCTTCTCGTCCGCAATGGTGATCCGCTCCATCTCTGCCGCATCTGGGAAAGCATAGTCGCCATCCAGTGCAGCAGCGACAAGCTTTGACTGCTGCTCTGCGAAGTTCACGAGCGTCGGCAACGGCTGGGCAAGGCCGAGAAAGAAGATCGTCTCGCGACCCGGCTTCACCATCCGCTTGTAGAGCGGGAAGACATTGTCCTTCGGCGTCAGGTCGTCCTGCTTCAGGAAGGGGAAAGTCACATTGTAGCCGGTGGCCCAGATGATTGCGTCGATCTGTTCGCGCGTGCCGTCAGTGAAGACGACGCCGTCACCGTCCAGCCGCTCGATGCCGGGCTTGGGCGTGATGTCGCCACAGCCGACGCGGGTCAGGAATTCGCCGGAGACCGACGGGTGACCTTCCAGCGGTTCATGGTCAGGCTTGGGCAGGCCATAGTCTTCCATCATGCCGATAGTTTTCTTGATCTTCTTGCGCGCCAGCTTCCGCCCGAGGCTCGCCGGCATCCAGCCTGGCAGCACCGCCTTGTCAGCGGGCTTTCCGTCCATGTATTTCGGCATCACCCAGACACCCCGGCGCATGGAGATGAACAGTTTCGAAGCCAGCGGGCGCTGGGACAGTTCCGACGAGATGTCCATCGCCGAATTCCCTGCCCCGACAATCATCACGCGCTTGCCGCGGAAGTCATATGGCTCGAACGGGTCGGTATAGTTGTGCGAATGCACCTGGTAACCATCGAAATGCCCCGGATAGCTGGGCATACGGGCGTCCCAGTGGTGACCATTGGCGACCACCACAGCGTCATATTCGCGACTTTCCCCGGTCGACAGCGTCACCTTCCAGCGCCCGCCCGGCAGGTCCTCGACATTTGTCACGGCCGTATTGAAGGTGATCGTGTCGCGCAGGCCGAAATGATCCACATAGTTGTGAAAGTACTGCAGCAGCTGGGCGTGGTGCGGGAAATCCGGCCAGTCTTCCGGCACGGGATAATCCTCGAAGGCAAGGCGCCATTTGGAGGTGTCGATATGTAGGCTCTGGTAACAGGAGGAGGCCCCGTTCGGGTTCTTGTAATACCAGTTCCCGCCGATATCGTCCGACATCTCGAAACAGTCGTAAGGCAGGCCCCGATCCTTCAGCCGCTTGGCCATGGTGAAGCCTGAACACCCTGCCCCGATAATGCAGGTTTTCGGCTTGCCCGCGCCTTCAAATGCCATAGTTTCCTCCTGACCTGAGGTCATGTGTATGTTCTTTTCCCGCCGGATGTTATCCGAGGCGAAAGGCAGGTCAAATGAATGAGGCCCCATATGGAAGATGACGCCACGCCAACCCTCGAACCCTGGCAGGTCATGGGCGAAAACCTGGAAATCATGACCGGTGGCATCCCGTGGGGACGCCGGATGAGTTTCCGCGTCACAAAGCTGGAAAAGGGCCGCGTCTGGGGCGTTCAGCCCTGGAAGGAGCGTCTTGTAGGCGACCCTGATACCGGCGTGATCCATGGCGGCGTGCTGACGTCTTTCCTCGACAACCTGTCAGGCATGGCGGCGAGCTCATCACTCGAAAAAGCCCGTTTCGTGTCCACGCTGGACCTGCGTATCGACTATATGCGCCCCGCCGAGCCGCACAGGGAAATCCTGGGCGAGGCCGAGTGCTATCACATCACCCGCAATGTCTGCTTCACCCATGCCTGGGCCTACCATGAAAGCCGGGACAAGGTGATCGCCGCTGCTGCTGGGGCCTTCGCCATCAACAAGCCGCGCTCTGTCGAGTCGCTGAGGAAATTCTAATGGCTGACGAACTTCTCCCCTCTCGTGCCGAGCAGGTACAGGCCTTCCTCGGCCGCACACCGTTTGCGCAAGAGATCGGCATGCGCTGCGAAGTCATGGGCGACGAGATGACGGCCATCATGCCGTTCCAGCAGAAATTGATCGGTAATTTCACGATCCAGGCCCTGCACGGCGGCGCCATTGCCGCCTTCCTGGAGCTGACCGCCATGGCGCAGGTCTACCTCGTGACCGAACATCTGGAGCGCCCGCCTCGGCCGATCAACATCACGATCGACTATCTACGCCAGGGCCACGCCAAGGACACGTTTGCCCGCGCGACCATCACCAAAATGGGCCGGCGCATGTGCTCCGTCCGGGCTGAGGCCTGGCAGGATGAGCGGTCCAAACCGGTCACCAGCCTGCTGGCGCATTTCAAGGTGAGCGGCGACTGAGGTGTTGGATAAGTGTCCGCTCCGGACCGTGAACAATCCAATGAATAGACCATGAATACATCCGGCGCGGCCCGTCTATAGCCCGCCAACTTCCGGAAAAGCACGGGTCAGGTCCCGGTTCCATTCCAGGTCTGCATTCCAATTGGCGTCATTCTCTTCCATCAGCGCAAGGCGCACGATGATCAGGTCACGGCTGGGCACGATCCAGATCGTCTGGCCTTCATGCCCCTGCGAGTAGAACGCATCCTCTCCGGCCGGAGTGAGCCAGAAGCCTGCGCCATAGAAATCCGTCGCGTCGCCGGGCGGCGCGCTGCGGGTCATGTCCACCCAGCCTTCCGGCAACAGGCGCTGCCCGTCCCACACACCGTCGCGCAGGTAGAGCAAGCCAAACTTCGCATAGTCACGCGCCGAGGCCCAGACGTGCGAGCCGCCCAGATAAGTGCCTGCCGCATCAAATTCCGGCTGGGCATCCATGCCGATGGGATCAAACAGGGCCTGCCGGATCCAGGCCGCCATGGGCACGTCATCCGGGGCACAGCCGTTCTGCGAAGACACTGTCGAGCACCAGCCGTTCAGTCCGATCACGCCCTGCAGCGCGCGGCCGACAACACTGAAACCGGCTGTCGAATAATTCCAGCGCGTACCCGGCTTATAGGCCAGCGGGAAAGAGTCCCGGATATAGCCAATGACATCGAACCGCCCGTGCCCATACATCATCCGCGCGACATCGTTCTTCACCAGCTGGTCAGAATTGAACTCGTTATAGTTCAGCCCGTCCGTCATCGTCAGCCATTGGTGCCAGGTAATGGACGCACGCGGATCATCTGCAGCGAAGACGCCCGGCAAAGGCGCATCGATATCCTGGACAAGACCCAGCTGCACCGCCCGGCCGACAAGCGCCGAGGTCACTGACTTGGCGAGGCTCCACGACATCTGCCGCGTGTCGGGACCAAACCCTTCCCGATAGGCTTCCGCAACCAGCTTGCCCCGGTGGACAATCACGACAGCGCGCGTCTCCCCGCCCAGATCATCCCTGTTGCCCACCATGGCCAGATCCAGCAGGGCATGAATGGTGTCGGCAGTCTCAGGCGGCAGTTCACCCGTCTCCCATCCGGCCGTCGGCCAGGCCTGCCCGTCAGGCTGGGCCGGCATCGGCACGAGCGCCTGCGCCGTTGCAAAAGGCGCAAGTGCGAAAGCCAGGCAAATCAAGAATAAGTTGCGCGCCATCGCGCTTTTCTCCTATTGTCCCGATCCGGACTTAGGGGAAAAAAGTGAAGCACGTCAAAGCCCTTCTTGCTATCATTGGCATTTCTTTGTTCGCCGCAGGGTTGGGCGTTACATTTCACCCCAACCAGCAGGTGGCCCATGCCGACGGACTCGCCCAGGCGGAGATTCTGACAGCTCTCGGCGCCAAGCAGGTCTGTTCCTGCCTGCATGTCGCCGGACGCGAAATGGACAGTTGCCAGGGTGACTTCACCTTCGACATGCGAGGAATTTCCTATACGGATAAAAATAATATAACGCGCGCAACGTCCCATAAGGGCCGGGTAAAGGCAGCAGCTCAATTCACCCACGGCCTCGGCTGTACGCTCATCGAGCCATGAGATGCGTCATGTCAGAAGCACGTCGCCTTCGCCAGGATTACGCCTGACGGATCCCCGCCCTGCGTTCAGTTACCCGCGCGTTTGATTTCTGCGGGCGTCCCCGCGAACAGCGGCCTGTATTCCGGTTTCAGGAAAGCACGGAAGTCAGCCTCGGGCACGGTGACGTGATAGGCACCCTCTGCATACGAACCGATTTCATAGGGCGCATAATGCAGAACGAAACCGCCCAGCTTGCCCTTTTCCGTCGAGGCGACCAGGCTGACATTGCCAGCCAGGATATCTGAGACGGAGAGGGCATCTTTCGACTCTCCGAGGAACATGTCGTAGCCGCCGATGGAGCTATTGCGTTCGGTCTTTGCCTTTGCGATGGCGTCATACACCGTATCGGCAAGAGCCGCCGCAGCCGCGTCCTTGTCCATGAACAACTCACCAATACGCATCCGGTCGCCCGTCTTCGCATCATAGATACGCCCGTCGGTCATGTAATTGCCGTGGGCGCCGCCAGTATAGGTGTAGACGAAGCCTTCGAGGCTCGCGAGCTGGCCTGCCGCGCCTGAAACCCGCCAGTCGATCTTCAGGTCATAGGGGCGGAAATAGTCCGGGTCGGCTTCCTTGTAGGCTTCGGCGTCTTCCTGCATGGCCTTGAGGCGCACCTGTGCGTCGTCAACCACATCTGCCGCAATCGCAGGGCCCAGGGAGAAGACGGCTTCATCGAAGCGGATGTCTGCCTTCAGCACCCCATCATCCACGATGATGGAGCGCGGCAGGCTCGCTACATCGATGCCCTGCTGGTCTTTCTGCAAGGCTTCGGCATTTGCCGTCTGCCCGCCATCGACCTCCGCTTCCGGAGCAGCTTCGCCTGCTGCTGGGATGACCGCTTCTGGCACTTCCACAGGTTCCGCCGCCTGCCCGCAAGCCACAGGAATGGAGGTCATCAGCAGCGCGGCGGACAGGACGAAGGCATGTTTCATGGTCTTTTCCTCTACAGGCTCAGCAGTTCAGCGTCACCTCCCTGTGCCGTGATATTCACGGTCACCGCCCTTTCCGTGGCGAAGCGATGGAGATAATGCGGCCCGCCCGCCTTCGGTCCTGTTCCGGAGAGCCCCTCGCCGCCGAAAGGCTGGACGCCAACAACGGCGCCGATCATCGAGCGGTTCACATAGGTATTGCCTGCCGGGCAGGCCTCGCAAACTTCCTTGTAGAAGCTGTCCAGCCGCGAGTGGACCCCCAGCGTCAGGCCATAGCCCTTGGCGTGAAGTGCGGCGCCCACTTTCTCGATATCGTCCGGGTCGTAGCGGATGACATGCAGGATGGGGCCGAACTTCTCTTCCGTAATCTGATCGAGCGAAGACAGCTCCACCAGGGCCGGGCCGAAGCCATAGCCTTCTGCCCCGATGACGCCAGCATCGATCTGGTGCAGCACTTTCGCGCATGACTTCATGTCCTCGAGGTGTGCCTGCAGCATGTCACGCGATTCCGCATCGATAACCGGGCCGATGTCCGTGTCCGGCATGGCCGGGTCGCCCAGCTTCAGCTCGTTCATGGCGCCGATCAGGCCTTCGATCAGGTGATCGGCTGTGGCTTTCGGCAGGAAGGCGATGCGCAGCGCCGAGCAGCGCTGGCCCGCAGAACCGAAAGCCGAGGTGATCATGTCATCCAGCACCTGCTCGCGCAGGGCCGTGGTATCCACGAAGAGACCATTGAGCCCGCCCGTCTCGGCGATCAGCGGGATGATCGGGCCGTCACGCCCGGCCAGCGTACGGTTGATGAGGCGCGCCGTGCCCGTGCCGCCGGTAAAGCAGACGCCCGACACGCGCAGGTCAGCGGTGAGCTTCGCCCCCACCGTCTCGCCCTTGCCCGGCAGCAGGTGTAGTGCGTCCACCGGCAAGCCCGCCTTGTGGAACAGCTTCACGGCCTCGAAGGCAATCAGCGGCGATTGTTCGGCAGGCTTCGCCACGACCGTGTTGCCTGCCGCCAGCGCGGCGGCGACCTGGCCGGTGAAGATGGCCAGCGGGAAGTTCCATGGGCTGATGCAGCAGAATACACCCCGTCCGTTCAGGGACAGATGGTTCGTCTCCCCCGTCGGCCCCGGCAGGCGCACCGGCGCGGCAAAGTCCTTCTCGGCGCCCATGGCGTAATAGCGCAGGAAGTCGACCGCCTCGCGCACTTCGGCGATGCCGTCATTCAGCGTCTTGCCGGTTTCCTGCGCCATGAGGGCGATCAGGCGCGGAGCGTTCTCTTCCAGCATGTCCGCCATGGCACGCAGATGGCTTGCCCGTTTCGGGCCACCCAGCCTGTCCCAGCCCGGCTGGAAGGCAACCGCCGCATCCAGGGCGCGATCAATGGCGTCTTCGCTGGCTTCCTTGCAGGCACCCAGCACCGTTTCCTTGTGGAAGGGCACGCGGCAAAGGTCCCCGCCGCCGGTCTCTGGCACACCGGAGACGATGGCCCCGGCGGCAATCGCCGGGCTGTCCCGGAAGGTGCGGATGGCCGAGGCGATGTCATCACGTACGCTTTGTTGCGACAGGTCCATGCCGGCGGAATTCCGCCGCTCCGGCCCGTAGAGGCGCGGCGGCGTCGGAATGCGCGGATGGCGGCGCGGGCCCGCCTCGACCTTGGTGATCGGATCGGCCACGACCTGCTCGGCCGGCACGTCCGGATCGAGGAAGGAATGCACGAAGCTGGTGTTCGCACCATTCTCCAGAAGGCGGCGGACAAGATAGGGCAACAGGTCCTTGTGCGCGCCGACAGGGGCATAGACCCGCACCCGATTGCCCGCCTTGGCCGCACCATACAGCGCTTCGCCCATGCCGTGCAGGCGCTGGAACTCGAACGCCGTCACGCCCATGGCATCCGCCATCAGGTCCACCGTGGCCAGCGTGTGCGCATTGTGAGTCGCAAATTGCGGATAAAGGACAGGGCTCGCCTCCAGCAGCTTTTTCGCGCAGGCAAGATAGTGGAAGTCCGTCCCCTGCTTCGTGGTGAAGACTGGGAAGTTCGGATAGCCCTCGACCTGGGCATGCTTGATCTCGCTGTCCCAGTAAGCGCCCTTGACGAGGCGCACCATGAAGCGCTGGCGCGTGTCGCCCGCCAGCTGTTTCAGCTTTTCGATCACACCGCCCGTGCGCTTCTGATAAGCCTGCACGGCGAGGCCGAGGCCCGTCCAGCCCTTCAGGGACGGCTCACGCGCCAGGCGCTCGAACAGTTTAAGCGACAGCACCAGCCGGTCGGCTTCCTCCGCATCGAGACAAAGATTGATATTCGCCCTGGCCGCCTGCTCGCAGAGACCGAACAGGCCGGGATAGATCTCCTCCATCACGCAGGCCTCATTCACGGCTTCATAACGCGGGTGCAGCGCGGAAAGCTTCACCGACACGCCATTCGCCGCTTCCGGCGCGAGAGACTTGTCCTTGTCGGCGGCCACCTGCTCGATGGCATTCTGGTAGGCTTTCAGGTAGCGCTCGGCATCGGCGGCGGTGCGGGCGCCCTCCCCCAGCATGTCGAAGCTGAAATGCGCGGCCTCGCCCTGGCGCACCATGCGCCCGCCGCGCTTCAGCGCATCCTTCACATTCCGCCCAAGGACGAATTGCTCGCCCATGATGCGCATGGCCTGCATCATGGCGGCCCGGATCACAGGCTCCCCGCTTTCCCGCACGAGGCTGGAGATGAAATGCCCCGGCCCCTTGTGGGCCGCTGCCGGCACACCGATGACCCGCCCGGTGAGCATCAGCCCCCAGGTGGAGGCATTCACCAGCCAGGAGTCCGACTGCCCCTGATGGGCACCCCAATTGCCGGAACGGATCTTCTCTGCGATCAGGTCGTCGCGCGTTTCCGCATCCGGCACGCGCAGCAGGGCCTCGGCCAGGCACATCAGGGCGAGGCCCTCGGCATTCGACAGGCCGAACTCCTCCAGAAAGCTCTCCATCATGCCCTTGCGCCGCCCGCGGGCGCGGGCCGTCTCGACCAGGTCCAGCGCCCGGCGCATGGCTGCCTGGCGTAGCTCGTCGCTGACCGGGCCCTCCTTCAGGAGCGCATCCAGCAGCGCCTCCTCGTCGATGAATTTATTGGAATCGAGGGCGTCCCAGACGAATTGGGTGGGCGCAAGTGTATCGGACATCGCAGAGCATCCATTCAAGCAATGACTTTGGTACAAAACCGGAATATCGGGGCAGACCTTTCAAGGGTTTCACCGAATTGTGGAAAATCTATATCGCCACTCGAAACCAAGCGCGAGGGCAGTGGACAGCGAATCGGGCCTTTACGGTCCTGCCCAAGCCCGCCATGTTGCGCTCGGCTGCGTGGCATCGATGGGAGTCCATATGCGGATCATGCTTGTGACAGACGCCTGGGACCCTCAGGTCAATGGCGTCGTGCGCACCATGAAGCGCGTCATCGCCGAGACAGAAGCGATGGGCCATGAGTGGGAGATCGTACATCCCGGGCAGGGTTTCATGACCATGCCCCTTCCGACCTATCCGGAAATCAAGCTGGCCCTGTTCGCGCGGGGCGCGATTGAGGAACGTTTCAACGAGTTCGAGCCCGACGCCGTCCATGTGGCGACCGAAGGCACGCTCGGCATGGCCGGCCGCGCCATGTGCCTGAAGATCAAACACCCCTTCTCGACCGCCTATCACACACGCTTTCCGGAATACGTCTCTGCCCGCCTGCCGATCCCGCTGTCATGGGGCTACGGCTTTGTGCGCTGGTTCCATAAATACTCCGGAAAAGTGATGGTGCCGACGCCCTCCATGGTGGAGGAGCTGCGCTCCAAGGATTTCATCAACCTCGTCGCCTGGGGCCGCGGGGTGGACACCGACCTCTTCCACCCGTCCCGCCGGATCGGGGAAGGCCAGCCGGACGACCCGTTCGAGGGCCTGCCGCGCCCGATCTTCCTGAATGTCGGCCGTGTGGCCGTGGAAAAGAATATCGAAGCCTTCGCCGAGCTGGACCTGCCCGGCACCAAGGTGATCATCGGCGACGGCCCGCAGCGCGAAGAACTGGAAAAGCGCTATCCGGACGTGAAGTTCCTTGGCGCGCGGTTCAACGAAGATCTCGCCACCTGTTATGCAAGCGCCGACGTCTTCGTCTTCCCCAGCCTGACCGACACATTCGGCCTGGTCGTACTGGAGGCGATGTCGTCCGGCACGCCGGTTGCCGCGTTTGAAGCCACAGGCCCGCGCGACGTGATCCCCGGATCGAATGCCGGCACGATCACCCCGGTTGGCGGAGACCTTGCCGCCGGCGCCATCGCCTGTCTCGACCTCGACCGGGAAACCTGCCGCAAATATGCCGAAGGCTACAGCTGGCGCGCCTGCGCAGAGGCCTTCATAGAGAACCTGCAGCCCCTGCCCGCCCCGGCCCGCAAGCGCTTCTGGCAGAAGATCCGCCTGCGCCGCCGCAAGAAGCCACTGGAACTGGTGATCCCACCTTTACTGGACATGAGCCCAAAGCCGAAAGACAGTCCCAAGGCCGTCGAGGAAACGGACGAGACGTCCTGACCCTCTGGCTCAGTCGGCTTCACCCTCCGGTTTCTGTCTTCAACTCAGCCGCGCGCGCCTGCTCTTCCACCCGGTCCTGATCGGTGAGCGGGATCAGCCCCTTGTCGAGCAGGTAGCCATCCACCCCCATGGCGCCGTCTGACACGAACTCTTCCACAAAGTCGGCAATCCCCGGCACAGAACCAAGGTTCTCGCGCTTCACATAGATGAAAAGCATCCGGGAGAGACCGTAATCGCCATCCTTGATGTGCTCGAAATCCGGGGTCACGCCAGACAGCAGCCCCGCTTTCACCCGGTCTGCATTCTGCTCCAGAAAGGAAAAGCCGAGAATGCCGATGGCCGTCGGCGTCTTGGTCAGCGCCTGCACGACCGCCGCATCATTCTCGCCGAAATCGATCCAGGCCCCATCCGTGCGGATCGTGTGGGCGCGCTGCAGGAAGGCGGTTTCGTCCTGCTGGTGCAGCGCGCTCATCTGCGGATCACTGAGCGCGCCATGCTCCATACCCAGCTCGACAAAGGCGTCGCGTGTGCCCGAGGTCGGCGGCGGACCGAACACGAGAATCGGCTCGTCCGGCAGGGAAGGTGCGACCTCCTTCCAGGATTTGTAGGGATTGGGCACGAAGCCGCCCTGCCCGTCCGGCAGGTCCTTGGCGAGGGCTCGGTAAAGCTCGGCCTTGGTGATGTCGAAATCCGGCCCGGCTTTGGAGTTGGCAATGACAATGCCGTCATAGCCGATGCGGATCTCTGCCGGATTGTTGACGCCATTGGCCGCACACAGGGCGCGCTCACTGTCCTTGATAGGGCGCGAGGCATTGGAAATCGAGGGCTGGGACGGGCCCGTCCCGAGACAAAAGGCCTTGAACCCGCCCCCGGTGCCGGTCGTTTCGACCACCGGCGTCGGCCATTCGGTGACCGCGCCGAACTGCTCGGCCACCGCCGTCGCGAAGGGCGACACCGTGGACGAGCCGACAATCTTGATCTTTTCCGCGTCGATGCCGGTTATGGACGGCGTGACGATCCGGTCGCCCACTTCCAGCTTCGACAGATCCGTACGGCCACAGGCCGGAAGCGCCAGACACAGGGCCAGGGCAGCAAGTACTGGCACAAAGGCCGGAGGGCGTGCACAAGTCATGCTTAATTCTTTCCCAGTCATGCCCGCACCTATCCGGAATCCGGCGTCTCGCCAAATACGCTAAGCCTTCTTCAATAAACGCTACAGGCCTCGACGAAGAAGGTTTCGTGAAAAATTTCAGCCCGCACAAAAAAATTTTCTTGCGTGCCCGGAGTTTGTCCCCTACATCGCCTCTCGAAATATAGAGATGTGGCGGACACTCTGCGCTAACCCACTCGGTGGGGGCCCCCGTACTAACGCCCAAAGCTGGTTAAAAGCCCTTTGGAGGTTAGGTGTCATGCACACTTATGCTACCCCAATTCATATTGTGCGCGAGTCCCAACCGGACCTGCCCGTGTGGTGTTTCCGTCCAGAGCGCGTCAGCGCGGCTGCGAAATGGTTTCGTGACACGTTCTCGGCCGAGCCCTTCTATGCCGTGAAGGCAAATCCGGGCGAGCACGTGCTCGACGCCCTGTGGGCCGGCGGCGTGCGTAGCTTCGACTGCGCCTCCGACACCGAAGTCGAACTGATCCGTACGCGGTTCCCCTCGGCGCGCATCGCCTTCCTGCATCCGGTGAAGAACCGCCGCGCCATTGCTCGCGCCTACGGCGAGTTCGGTGTGCGGATCTTCGTCACCGACACGATGGCGGAACTGAACAAGATCCTAGAGGAAACCGGCTACGCCAAGGACCTCACGATTATCGTCCGTGTCGCGGTTTCGTGCGACGGTGCCGCCCTGCCGCTGGCTGGCAAGTTCGGCGCAAGCGCTGACGACGCCGCAGAGATCCTGCGCGAAGCCCGCCGTCATGCCGACGAACTCGGCGTTTCGTTCCACGTGGGCAGCCAGGCGATGAAGCCGACAGCCTGGGCAACCGCCATGGCAGACGTGTCGCGCATCATCATCTCGGCAGGCGTCACGGTCGACATCGTCGATGTCGGTGGCGGCTTCCCGTCGATCTATGCGGACAACGCCCCGCCCTCGCTGGAAGCCTATGCCGCAATGGTCGAAGCCTCGTTCGAAAACATGTTTGTTCTCGAAAACGCTGAGCTGTGGTGCGAACCTGGCCGCGCCCTGTGCGCCGAGTCGGAAAGTCTACTGTGCCGTATCGACCTGGTGAAGGAAGATGCGATCTACATCAATGATGGCTCCTATGGCGCCCTCTACGATGCCGTGCACGAGCGTTGGAACTTCCCGATGCGCGCCATCGCCGGGAACGGCCGCAAGATGAAGGGCATGAAAGCCTACACCATCTACGGTCCGACCTGCGATTCGACCGATAAGTTCCCGGAGCAGATCATGCTTCCGGCGAACCTTGGCGAAGGCGACTATATCGAGTTCGGCAATCTCGGCGCCTATGGCCGCGCCATGTCCAGCCGCTTCAACGGCTTCGGCGAAAGCGAAGTTGTGGAAGTGCAGGACGCCCCGTGGCCAAGCCTTTACGGGTCGGTCGGCGCAGAAGTCGTCTCCATCGGATCGATGGCCACGCTCTGAAGGTCGGGAAAGCCGTATCGCCTGAGGACGAGCGCGAGATCCGCCTCGTCTTCCGGCGGGCTGGTCAGGAAGGCCTGACCGCCGACGCCGCGCGCCTCAGTCTCCACCGGCAGCACACGGATCGTCTGGCGCGCAATGGCCGCGCCTGAATCCACGTAGCTGACGGGCTGAGGCGCGCTGGCGATCAGCTGGCCGCGCACGAGCGGAAAGTGCGTGCAGGCCAGAACGATCGTGTCGATCCTCTCCCCGCCCGGCACATCGAACAGCGGCGCCTGAACTTCCGCGAACCTGTCGATGGGAATGTCCTCCCCGCGCGCATGGGCTTCGGCCAAGCGAACCAGTTCGATGCTGCCATGCATGATGACGTGCAGATGACCGGCGAACTTCTCGATGAGTTCGGATGTATAGGCCCGGCGGATCGTGCCGGGCGTCGCCAGCAGGCCCACCGTTCCCGTCTGCGTGAGCCCGGCAGCGGGCTTGATCGCTGGCACGGTGCCGACGACCGGAATGTCGAGCACGGCCCGCACTTCGGACAGCGCCAGCGTCGAGGCCGTGTTGCAGGCGATAACGAATACATCCGGCCGCACCCGGTCGCACAGGGCCTTCGCCACTTTCGGCAGGCGCTCGCGCAGCGCGTCGTCAGACTTGTCGCCATAGGGAAAGAAACCGGAATCGGCGGCATAGTGCACGCCCAGCGCCGGGCCGAGCGCGCGGATCTCCTCCGCCACGGTCAGCCCCCCTACCCCGGAATCAAACACCAGCACCCGCCCGCGGGCAGGCGAAGGAACAAAATGACCAGGCAGCGTCTCAGGCATGATGACAGCCTAATCGCATTCGCAAACGGCGAAAACGGGGCAGAATCGGGAAGATCCCTGACGCAGGCGTGATGGCAGGACGGCTTTGAACCGGGGCGTGACCGGTGTAGAGAAGGCTTAGCTTCCAAGGAATGTCATGACGGTTTTCCGCAGTCTCTTCCTGGCAGGTCTTGCCCTGTTCTTTGCTGCACAGCAGGCGCTGTGTGCTTGTGACGTGCCGCAAGTACCGGCGCAGGCAGCCATGGAGATGGCCCACAGCATGCCTGCAGGCCATGCGTGCGACGAGATGCAGGCGCCGGATCATGACAAGTCCGCCTGCCCACACTGCGGGACCGAGTCCCAGCTTCTGGCACAGATGGCCCAGTCTGCCCCTGTGGCGACCCTGCCGATTGCCACGACCGCTCTCCCTGTCCGGCCTGTAGAACGCCTGCATATCTCAGCGCTTCCCGCCCGGCCACCGGGACAAACCGCTTATCAGGCCGCCGGTCCGCCAAGGCGAACGCCGCTGCAACTGAAAACCCGCTTCCTGAATTGAGACCGGCCCGGTGGGCTGCGCTTTCGCGCGCCTACCGCTAATGCCGCCTCCCCCTCAATTCAGAAGGATATTCCCATGTTCAGCCGACGGCTTTTCCTGCAGGGCAGCGCCCTTGCGGGCCTTTCGTCCCTGCTGCCTGCCAGCCTGTTGCCCGCCTGGGCGCGCAGCGCCAGCGACGGCAATACTGGCCTCTCAAATGCCACCGCCACAGAGTTCAACCTGTCCATCGGGCGCTTCCCCGTGCAGATCGACGGACGTACCGGCCAGGCAGTCGGCGTCAACGGCACACTGCCCGCACCGCTGATCCGCTTCCGCGAAGGCGACGAGATCACGCTCAACGTGACCAACACGCTGGACGAGGATACCAGCATTCACTGGCACGGCCTGCTCGTCCCCTTCCAGATGGACGGCGTTCCCGGCGTGACCTTCCCCGGCATCCGGCCTGGCGAGACGTTCACGTACAAGTATTCCGTGCCGCAGGCCGGAACCTACTGGTACCATTCCCATTCCGGCCTGCAGGAGCAGGAAGGCCTCTACGGCCCGCTCATCATCGACCCGCACCATCACGACCCGGTCGCCTATGACCGGGAATATGTGCTGGTCCTTTCAGACTGGAGCTTCGAGAGCCCTTACCGGATCTTCGCCAAGCTCAAGAAGATGAGCGATGCCTATAATTACCAGCAGCGCACCGTCGGGGACTTCCTGAAGGATGCGAAGGAACGCGGGCTCGGCGCCACCTGGGAAGACCGTACCATGTGGGGCCAGATGCGGATGTCGCCGCGCGACATCGCGGACGTGACGGGCGCGACCTACCACTATCTGATCAACGGCCATTCAACTGCGGACAATTGGAACGGCATCTTCCAGCCGGGCGAGCGCGTGCGGCTGCGCATCATCAATGCCTCCGCCATGACAATCTTCAACGTCCGCCTGCCCGGCCTGCCGATGACCATCGTGGCGGCTGACGGCCTCAATGTGCAGCCGCTGGAAGTCGACGAGTTCCAGATGGGCGTTGCCGAGACCTATGACGTGATCATCGAGCCGAAGGACGACCGCGCCTATGCCTTCGTGGCCGAAAGCATCGACCGCTCCGGACAGGCGGTGGCGACCTTCGGTCCGCGCCCCGGCATGCGTGCCGAAGCCCCAGCCCTGCGTGCCGTCCCGACCCTGACCATGAAGGACATGGGCATGGATCATGGCGCGATGAGCCATGGCGATATGGACATGGGCAGCAAGGACATGAGCGGTATGGACCACTCCATGATGGATCATTCCAAAATGGACCATGCGGCGATGGGACATGACATGAGCACGATGGAGATGTCTGGCCATGAGGGCCACGACATGGGCGGGATGGACATGGATCACTCCGCTCACGGCATGACGGAAGAGGCCAACTGGCCGGTCGAGAAGAAAACCATCAAACGCGGCCCCGGCGTTGCGAATGTCGCCATGATGCCGATGAGCCGTCTCGACGAGCCCGGCATCGGCCTCGAAGATGTCGGCCACCGCGTGATGCGCTACTCCCAGCTGCGTAGCCTGACCCGCAACCCGGACCTGCGACCGCCGGGCCGGGAGATGGAGATCCACCTCACCTCCAACATGGAACGTTACATGTGGAGCTTTGACGGGGTGAAGTTCTCGGAAGTGACAGAGCCAATCATCTTCCATGAAGGCGAGCGCCTGCGCGTGACGCTGATCAACAACACGATGATGCCGCACCCGATCCACCTGCACGGCATGTTCTTCGATCTCGTCAATGGGGGCGGAGACCACAAGCCGCGCAAGCATACGGTGATCGTGAAACCGGGAGAGAAACTCTCCTTCGACGTTTCGGCCGATCATGTCGGCGACTGGGCCTTCCACTGCCACCTGCTCTACCACATGCATGCAGGCATGATGCAGGTCGTCTCCGTCCTGCCGTCCGGGGACAGATTGAAGGAGAAACACAAGAGCATGGATGACATGCCACCAGACCATCAAATGATGGATCACCAGACAATGGATCATGACGCGATGGATCACGGCATGATGGACCATGAGACCATGGATCACTCTGCCATGGGCCATGAGATGCATGAGGAGATGAAGTGATGCACAAGCTCCTCTTCACGACTGGCGCCGCACTCGCTTTTGCCATGACGGCTTCGTCCCAGACCCATGACCATGGCAGCAGTTCCACATCCGAAAAGCCATGGTCTCAGGCGGATGCCTATTTCGATCCGGTTGAAATGGATGCCGCCCGCCAGCACATGCAGGCCCATGACGGCAACACCCCCATCGGCATGATCATGGTCAACCGCGCCGAAGTTCAGTCCTCTGATGATGAGACTGTCGGCGTATGGGATGCAGATGCCTGGTATGGCGGCGACATCAACAGGATCTGGCTGAAGACGGAAGGCGAATACTCCTTCGACGATGAGGAATTTGCTGACGCCGAAGTTCAACTGCTCTGGTCACACGCCATTTCGCGCTATTTCGACCTGCAGAGCGGGATCCGCTACGATTTCGAACCGGAGGGACAGGCCCATGCCGTCCTCGGCTTCCAGGGCCTTGCCCCCTATTGGTTCGAAGTTCACGGTGCCGCCTATCTCAGCGACTCAGGCGACCTAACCGCCGGTTTCGAAGCCGAATACGAATTGTTGCTGACCAACAGGCTGATCCTTCAGCCCCGTCTGGCCGCCAACCTCTCGGCGCAGGACATACCGGAACGCGACCTCGGCACCGGCCTGACAGACCTGCAGGCGGGCCTCCGGCTGCGCTATGAAATTCGGCGGGAATTCGCGCCCTATATCGGCGTCGAATACAGCAACGCCTTTGGCAGCACGGCAGACCGGATTGAGGCCGCAGGGGGCGATCCGGATGAAACCCGGCTGCTGATTGGTGTCAGGACCTGGTTCTGATCTGACACAAACGCCCACGGACGCGGCGCAGATCCCTTTGAAATTCCTGCAAAAAGGGAGCTGCGCCGCATCTGGACGCCGTTTGGCATGAGTCTTGTTGTGCGATGCAGCATAGAGGCGTACTGTTTAAGTCAGAAAAGGGATACAGGACTGATGGAATATTGGCTCATGCCTTGGCGCGCGACGCTGTCCGTTGCAGCTGCCACTCTCGAAACCACTCTGGTCATGCAGAAGAGCCTTGCGGGCCTGTCAGGCTTTGGCGGCTTCGAACCGCTGGACGAGAACCGCCTGCGCGACGCCTTCCATGCCGCAGCAGACGTGAACCTGCGCCGCTGGGGCGATACGGCGGAAATGCTGCAGAATCTGCCAGCCTGGTACCGGGATCTCGGCCGTATGCCGGGCGACATGATGACGGACTGGTTCGACGCGCATCACCGGACGGCCCGCGCCGACTGATCAGGCCTGCGGCTCAGGCCGCGTCTGTTTTGGCCCGCATCGCCGGCAGCCACACGCCGAAGGCCGAGCCCTTGTCCATCACCGTTTCCACGGCCATGCCGCCACGATGGTGGGCCATGATGTGTTTCACAATGGCAAGGCCGAGCCCCGTGCCGGTGATCTTGCCGCCGCGGCTCTGGTCTGTCCGGTAGAAACGCTCCCCCAAACGCGGAAGGTGCTGGCGCTCGATACCGGGCCCCTCGTCTTCCACCCGCACCCAGACGGCCGGCTCCCCCGGCCCCGGCCGGTTAACGGACTGCAGCAGCGTCATGCGCTCGCTGCCCTCCCAGGCCTGGCCAGCCCTGGCGCGTGCCTCGACCGTATCTGTCGCAAAGCCATAAGTGACGCGCACGGCGCCATCCTTGCGGCAATACTTGATGGCGTTCGAGATCAGGTTCTCGACCACCTGGATCAGCTCGTCCCGATTGCCAATGACGAGCAATGGATCGCTCGTGCCGGACACTTCCAGGCGGATGCCGCGCTCGTCTGCAAACCCTTCAAGGGCCGCTGCGCCGGACACGATGATGTTCTGGATATCCACCTGATCGCGCGGGGCGACCTGTTCGGACGATTCAATCCGCGACAGCGACAGGAGATCCGAAATCAGGCGCGACATGCGCTCTGACTCGACCGCCATGATGTCGAGGAAACGGCCCCAGCTTTCCTTATCGTCCTTCGCCGGGCCGCGCATCGTTTCGATGAATCCCGACAGAGCGGTCAGCGGCGTGCGGAGTTCATGGCTGGCATTGGCGATGAAGTCTGACCGCGCGCGGGCCGCCCGGCGCAGCGGTGTCAGGTCTTCCAGCACAATCAGCACCCGCCCCGTATCGACTGGACGGGAGACGTGCGCGCGCCAGGTCTCGTTCGGTCCCGCATCGACTTCCACCGCCAGAGGCGCGTCAACCTGTGTGTGAATCGCCTTATCGATGGCAGACAGCAGCGAAGGTGACCGGATCACCGTCGAGGCACGCGGACGCACGCGGTTGTCGAGGCGCAGAATGTCCTCCGCCTCGGCATTGAAGGCGACAATCCGCTCATCGAGGTCAATTTCGAAAGCAGGCAGCGGCAGGGCCTTCAGCGGAATGGAGGCCGTCGATGGCCCCGGCGCGGCATTGGCCGGCACACCATCGGCCGCGGCAGAGGGCGGCAGGACCGTCGCCGAACCGACATAATAGGCCGCTGCCACGGCCCCGGCCGCAATCAGGGCGGCCAATGCCTCGATCACACCGATCGACCCGGTCACCAGAAGCAGGAGCAGAACCGCAGCGAAGCACGATATAAGCACGATAAAGTCACGGATACGCAGCGTGGTAGCACGGCGTACGCTCTTCTGGGTGCCCTTGTGGGCTGCGGTGATCAGTGCGTCACTCATACAGCGTTCCGGCAGGATCCCTTCCACAAATATGTCGTTTTGAGGCGCTATCGCGACAGTGAAGCGATGCCAAGCCCCGCAAAGACGCGGCCCTCACGAATTGTCGCAGTTCACCAGATCGCAATTATTGAAAGTCGATAATTTCTCATTGACAATCGAATAGCCCCCACGTAACGCACTTCAGAAACGACAGGAGCAATGCCGCAGGCATGAAACGATCATTCCTCTTCGCAGGCACGGCAATTCTTGCGGCGTGTGCCTCTTCCCCGGCAAATCTTGGCGGCATGGCAGGCGAACGCATTGATTTCTTTGCGCAAGCCCCGGATGCGCCGGCAGAATGGGCCGCAAGCGGCGTGATCGGAAAGGCGCCCCAGGGCGACTGGCTGAGCCAGTTCAACGACCCGGTCATGAACTCGCTGGTGGCAGAAGCGCTTCAGCACAACCCAACCCTGCAATCGCGCGCCGCTGCTGTGCGGGCCGCGGAAGCCGCCACGCGTACCGCCCGCTCTGCCGGCCGCCCCAACCTCGATGCCTCGCTGACAGCCGGCGGCACGTCGACTGGTGTGGAAACGGCAAACGGCATCCAGCGCAACGAAAGCGAATTCTATGGTGTCGGCCTCGACGCCAGCTGGGAACTGGACCTGTGGGGCCGCATCCGCGCCTCCGTGAACGCAGCTGGCGCCGACTATGCCGCCTCGGAAGCCGACCTTGCCGCCACCGAACTGTCGCTCGCCGCCCAGACCGCCATTGCCTGGGTCAACTTGAACGAGGCGCTGGCGCAGGAGCGCGTGGCCGAACAGACCTATGACGCCCGCGATCGCGTGCGCCTGCTGACAGAACGCCGCTTCCAGCGCGGCCTGGTCGATGCGCTCGACGTGCGGACCGCGCGCTCGGCCCTCGCCAATGCCGAAGCGGCCATCGCAACGCGCCGCCAGATCACCGGGGAAACCGCCCGCCGACTCGAAACCCTGCTCGGCCGTTATCCGGCTGCCGAGATTTCCGCCTCTGCGGACATTCCGGCCCTCGGCCCGCTTCAGCCGGAAGGCAATCCTGCGCTTCTGCTGTCCCGCCGCCCGGACATCGCCGCCTCCGAGGCCCGGATTGAAGCCGCCGGCATGCGCGCGGAATCCGCCCGGCTTGCCATGCTGCCCTCCTTTGTGTTGTCGGGTAGCGTGTCCACAAGCGAAGCGGACCTGGCGGATGCCTTTGATCCGGAGCGGATCGCTGCACGTCTTGTCGCCAATCTGGTTCTGCCGGTCTTCAAGGGCGGCCGTCTGGATGCCCAGCGCGATGCAGCTGTGGCGCAGGCCGAAGTCGCTGTCGCCAATTATGCCAGCACCGCCTTGTCCGCCTGGGCCGAGATCGAGAATGCCATCGCGGCGGACCGGTATCTGGCCGAACAGGAAAGCGCCCAGGTGCGCGCCCTTCAGGAAGCCAAGCTGGCTGAAGAGCTGGCCCTGCGTAAATATACAACCAGCGACACGCTGACGATCTTCAACCTCATCGACGCCCAGACGCGCCGGCTGACGGCTGAAAGCCAGCTGATTTCAGCGCGCGCCAATCGCGCCGCAAACCGCATTTCCTATCACCTCGCCCTCGGCGGCGGCGTGCCGGTCCAGCCCCTTTCGACCGCAACAACGCCCGCTCAAGCCGCCGTAGAGTAAGCCCCAGGAGTTTCCATCCATGGCCCGTGTCATCGCTATCATCGCCCCCCTCGCAATCATCGCCGGTCTTGGCGTCGGCGGCACATTCGTCCTGCAGAACCTGAAGCCGAAACCGGAGAAGGCCGAAGAAGCCCGCGTCGGCCTAAACGTATTTGCCGAGAAGGTTCGCCGCGGCGATCTTCAGATCACGGTCGAAGCACAGGGTGAAGTGCGCCCACGCCGCGAGATCGTGGTGGCGCCGCAAATCTCCGGCCGCATCGCCTATGTCTCGCCGGACTTTATCGATGGCGGCTTCATCAAGCAGGGCCAGGTCCTGATCCGTGTCGAGGCAGCGGATTATGAACTGGCCGTTGTCCGCGCCCGTTCCGGCGTGGCCTCTGCCGAACAGACGCTGACCCGCGAAATCGCCGAAGCTGAACTCGCCCGTCAGGACATCGAGGATCTCGGCCTGGCGGATGCCTCCCCCCTTGCCCGCCGCGAACCGCAGCTCGCCCAGGCCCGCGCCGCACTCGACGCCGCCAAGGCGCAGCTGAAGGATGCCGAACTCGCGCTGGAGCGGACAGCGGTCTACGCCCCCTTCTCCGGCCGTGTGTGGGAACGCGATGTGGACATCGGTCAGGTGGTCGCCACAGGCCAGTCGCTGGGTCGCATCTTCGCAAATGATGTCGTGGAAGTGTCGCTGCCGCTGGATGACGAGGAAATGGGCCGCCTCGGCCTGCCGCTCGCCTTTGCCGCCAGTACCAACGAGCCCGGCCCGAAAGTTGACTTCACCGCCGTCGTCGGAGGAGTCGAACGCCACTGGACAGGCGAAGTCGTCCGGACGGCAGCCGCGGTCAACTCCCAGACCCGTCAAATCAACGTGATTGCCGAACTCCAGGATCCTTATGGCAGGGGTGCGGACAATGGCGCCCCCATGGCGCCCGGCCTGTTCGTCAACGCCGTCATCGAAGGCAAGACGATCCCGGATGTACTGATCGCGCCCCGCGCCTCGCTGCGCGGCGACGACCGGATCTTCATCGGCGATGCCGAAAAGGGCACGCTGTCTGTCCGGACGGTGGACCTGATCTATTCCGATCCGCACGGCGCTTATGTCCGCACAGGCATCGACGAGGGCGAGTTCGCCGTGACCTCCCCCATCCAGGCCGCCTTCGACGGGATGAACATCACTGTGATGGAGCGCCAGGCCGACGGCACCATCAAGACCTATGAACCGGTGAAAGACACGCCGGACGAGGAAGAACACGAGGAAACCGCCATGCGCCTGACCAGCGCCAAGGGAGCCGCCGAATGAACGGGATCGTCGCCTGGTTCGCCCGCAACGCCGTTGCCGCAAACCTTCTCATGATCGTCTGCTTCGTCGGTGGCATCTTCGGATACACCGCGATGGAACGGGAAATGTTCCCGGTTGGCACCTTCAATGGCGCAACCGTTTCGATGGCCTGGCCCGGCGCTTCGCCGCAGGACATCGAAGAGCAGATCGTGACCCGAATCGAGGAAGCCGTGGCCGATCTCGACGGCGTAAAACGTATTACCTCGACGTCTACGGAAGGGTCCGGCTGGGTCAATATCGAAGGCCAGAACGACATCGACATGATGCAGTTCCTGGACGAGGTGAAACTCCGCATCGACCAGATCAACAATCTGCCGCAAGCCGCGTTCCAGCCACAGGTTCAACGCTGGGAGAATCGTGGCCAGTTCATGGGCCTCGCCGTGCATGGCAAGGTCGACGGACGGGAACTGAAACGCCTCGGGGACCGGGTACGCGATGACATCGCGCAGCTGCCTGGCGGCGAACTTGCCGAGTTGCAGGGCACGCTGGATGAACAGGTGAACATCGAAGTCACCGAGGAATCACTGCGCCGTTTCGGCCTTAGCTTTGGCGACGTGGCCAATGCCATCCGTCAGTCGTCCCTCAACTCGTCCGGCGGCCGGATCGAATCCTCGACCGGCGATGTTTCGATCACGACCCGCCAGCTGGCCGACACGAAAGACCAGTTCAACAAGATCATCATCCGCCAGACCACTGAAGAGGGCACCGTCCGCGTCGAGGATGTGGCCGACGTTATCGACGGCTTCGTCTCCGACAAGTTCAGCGCTCTCTATGGCGGCGAGCCAACAGCCTTCGTCATGATCCCCGCACCGGACAAGATGGATGTCGTGAAATACACCAAGGGCTTCCGCGACTATGTGGAACGCGCCAACGACCCCAAAAACGGCATCCTGCCGCAAGGCGTGAAGATCGACATCCTCTGGGACGATTCCGAAGCCTTCAACGACCGCATGGATCTGATCATGTCGTCAGCGATGCAGGGTGCAGTGCTGGTGATGATCGTGCTGTTGCTGTTCCTCCGCCCGACGGTGGCCCTCTGGGTGACAGTGGGCATCATGACGGCGTTCGGCGGCGGCATTCTGATCCTTCCCTATCTCGGCGTGTCCTGGAACATCCTGTCCACCTTTGCCGTGCTCCTTGTGATCGGGGTTATCGTGGATGATGCGATCGTCGTGGGGGAAAACATCCACAAGGAAGTCGAGAGCGGCCGGCGTGAAGGCCTGGATGCCGCCATTGTTGGCACACAGATGGTTCTGAAGCCGATCATTTTCGGCGTCCTGACCACGATCATCGCCTTCCTTCCCTGGGCCTTTCTCAGCGGTCCAGAGCGGCAGTTCACCCAGCAGATCACTTTCGTTGTGGTCGCCGCCCTCTCCTTCTCGATCATCGAATGTATGCTGATCCTGCCGGCGCACCTTGCGCACATGAAGAAGCAGAGCTTCGACGGCGCGAGCGGCGCGTTCATGAAGATCCAGCGGCGGATCGCCGACAGCCTGCTGTGGTTTGCGAACTACATTTACAAGCCAGCACTCGAATTTGCGCTGCACTACCGGTATGCGACGACGGCATTCTTCTTCTGCCTTTTTTACCTGGCCTTCAGCCTGTCCAGCCTGAAATTCGTACCTTTCCAGTTCATGCCCGAGATCGAAGCAGACCTGATCCAGGTACAGATCGAGATGCCGGACGGCACACCTTATGAGCGCCTCATCCAGGTGCGCGACCAGTTGCAGGCCGGCATCGAGAAAAGCGAAGAGCAGACCAAGCGGGAACATCCCGAAATCAAGGACGGCCTGATCCGGGATGCGTCCGTGATTGCCTATGGCACGAACGTTCGCGCCTTCGTCGGTCTCGCTGCACCGGAAGACCGGCCGGATACGATCCGGTCCAAGGACCTCGCCGAAATCCTGCGGGACAATGTCGGTGAGATCCAGGATGCCGAGGAGATCAATTTCGCCTTCACCTTCAATGACAGCGACACGGGCGTCCGGTTTGCGCTCAGCAACCAGAACCTCGATCACCTGCGCGACGCCGCAGACGTCGTGAAGGCCCAGCTGGCAACCTATTCCAGCGTCTATGATATCGGCGACAACCTGTCTTCAGCCGCCGAAGAAATCCGGATCAGCATGAAGCCCGGCGCCGAAACGCTTGGCGTCACGCTTGCAGATGTCTCACGCCAGCTGCGCCAGGCCTATTACGGCGAGGAAGTCCAGCGCCTCCCGCGCGAGGGCGAAGACGTCCGCGTCATGGTGCGCCTGCCGGAATCGGCACGCGAGAACCTGGACAGTCTCAACTCGCTTCGTGTGCGTACCACTGACGGTCGCGAGATCCCGGTGACACAGGTTGCCGACTTCTCTTATGCTCCCGGCATCAACCGTATCCAGCGGCGCGACCGGATGCGTTCGGTCTATGTCTTTGCCGAAGTGAAGGGCGAAGGCGGGCGCGGCGAAATCATGTCCGACATGGAAGAGAACTTCTGGCCTGACTTCCAGAAACGCTTCCCGGACATCAAACGCGGTGAAGCCGGCGGCTTTGAGGAAGAAAACCAGTTCATGAGCGAAATCGGCCGACTGACTCTGATGGCAATCGGTGCGATGTACATCCTGCTGGCAATCGCCTTCCGGTCCTATGCCCAGCCAATTCTGCTAATGATGGCCTTGCCCTTTGCCTATGCCGGCGCGCTGTTCGGTCTCTGGCTCTGGGACACGCCGATGGCCCTGTTCTCCTTCTTCGGGATTGCAGCCGCTGCCGGGGTCGTCATCAACGACAACCTGGTGCTGATCGACTATGTCAATAAACGCCGGGACGAAGGCGCCGGTGCCGTCCAGGCCCTGGTCGATGCAGGCGTCTCACGTTTCCGTCCGATCCTGCTGACTTCGCTGACAACAATGGTCGGGATCCTGCCACTGCTCTCGCAGCGCTCGGTGCAGGCCCAGTTCCTCAAGCCCATGCTCGTGGCGCTCGGATCGGCGGTCGGGTTCGCGCTCTTCATCTCGCTGTTCCTGGTACCCGCGCTCTATGTGATCGGTGCGGAGATCAAGCGGGTCTTCGCCTGGACATGGGGCGGCCAGCCATTCCGCCATATCGGCGATGGATACACCGGACACGTGACGATCGACGAAGAAGAATTGATCGGGACCAGCAGTAACAGCGGCAATCCGCCTATGGCGCCAGCTGAATGATCTGCTACCACAACGTTATGAAGCATGCCCCCTGTTCGCTGCAGGGGGCATGAGATTTGAGCAAGGAGAGACTCAGAATGAAACACCTTCTGATGGGCACCGCTGCAATCGCATTGCTGGCCGGGTGCGCACCCAAGCCATCCACCCCCGCTGAATCGGCAACGACTGCGGCGACAGAAGCCTCTGCCCCGCCGGTGGCCAATGCAGACGGCAAGTATGAAACCAGTGAAGGCCTGCAACTCTCTGCGCCGGACTATTGGGGAAACTGGGGCATCGACCTCAGCGTTCAGAATACGGACGTTAAACCAGGAAATGATTTCTATGCCTGGACCAATGGCAAATGGCTCGACTCATTTGTGATCCCGTCCGACCGCTCCCGTTACGGCTCGTTCGACCTCCTGGCCGAAAAGTCCGAACAGCGCGTCCGCAAGATCATTGATGACCTGGCCGCATCCAAGCCATCGACCGACACGCCAGAAGGCAAGGTCGCAGCTTATTACAATGCCTATCTCGACACCGACGCCATCAATGCTGCAGGGCTCGCCCCGGCACAGCCCTATCTGGACAAGATCAACGCCATCCAGTCGCTGGACGATCTCGCCGTTCTCTTCGCTACGCCTGGCTTCAGTTCCCCCGTCGGCGGCTTCGTCTTCGCTGACGACAAAGACCCGGACACGAACATCTTCCAGATGCGCATCAGCGGTCTCGGCCTGCCGGACCGTGACTATTACCTGAAGACAGATGACAAATCAGTCGAGCTGCGCGCAAAATACCTCGAGCTCGTCACCTTCATGCTGGAAAAAGCTGGCTACGAAGACGCTGCTGGCGAAGCACAAAAAGTGCTGGACCTCGAGACCGAGATCGCCAAATCCGACTGGGATCGCGCCCTCGCACGCAATCCTGACATTACCTACAACAAGGTGAGCAAGGGTGACCTCGTCGCAATGGCAGGCGACTTCCCGCTGGTCCGGGCCCTGGATACGATGGGTGTGGGCGGCGAGACGGAATTCCTCGTCGCGGAAATCCCGCCGACCCAGGAAGAACTCGACGCGGCCGGCATCTCTGCTGAAGACGCCACCAAGCTTGGCGGCGGTTTCCCGGCCATGTTCCAGATTGTCCGCGACACACCGCTGGACACCTGGAAGGCTTACCTGACCGCGCATTTCCTGTCTGACTTCTCCAGCGTCCTGCCCAAGGACATCGACGATGCAGACTTCGCCTTCTACGGCACGGCGCTGCGTGGCCAGCCGGAACAACGCGAACGCTGGAAGCGTGCCGTCCAGGCAACGCAGGGCACGCTGGGCGAAGCCATCGGCAAAGTATTCGTCGAGCGCTACTTCCCACCGGAAAACAAAGCTGCGATGGACGACCTTGTGCAAAACCTGCGCAAGGCAATGGCGGCAAACCTCGAAGACCTCGGCTGGATGAGCGAAGCCACCAAAGTGAAAGCCGAAGCCAAGCTCGACGCCTTCACGCCGAAGATCGGCTATCCGGATGAGTTCAAGACCTATGACACGCTCGTCGTTGGCAACAATGCGCTGGACAATGCCGTCGCAGCCCAGAAATGGGCAACCGAGGACAATATCGCTGATCTCGGCAAGCCGGTGGACAAGACCCGCTGGTTCATGACGCCTCAGACGATCAACGCCTATTACAATCCCTCCTTCAACGAGATCGTGTTCCCGGCAGCCATCCTGCAGCCGCCCTTCTTCAACATCTCGGCGGATCCGGCTGTGAACTATGGCGCGATTGGCGGCGTCATCGGGCACGAAATGGGACACGGCTTTGACGACCAGGGCGCCAAGTATGATGGCGATGGTGTGCTCAAGAACTGGTGGACGGAAGAAGACCTGGCGGCCTTCCGCCAGCTGGGGGATGCCCTGGCCCGCCAATATTCCTCCTATTGTCCGCTCGATGATGGTGAGACCTGCGTGAACGGCCGGCTGACGCTGGGCGAGAACATCGGCGACCTTGGGGGCCTCTCCCTCGCCTACCGGGCCTACAAGATGTCGCTTAATGGCGAGGAAGCCCCGGTGATCGACGGGCTGACCGGCGACCAGCGCTTCTTCATGTCCTGGGCCCAGGTCTGGCGCTCGAAATACCGGGATGAAGCGACCCGCCAGCAGATGCTGACCGATCCGCACTCGCCGCCGAACTATCGGGTCAACGGCATCGTCCGGAACCTGGATGAGTGGTACGCCGCGTTTGATATTCAGCCGGGCGATGCGCTTTACCTGCCTCCGGAAGAGCGGGTCCGCATCTGGTAGACACGCATACAGAATCCTGAAACCTGAAGGCGGCGCTACAGATTGCGCCGCCTTTAACTTGTTTGCTCAACAGGATGTTAAGAGTTCAGGTCTACTTTTTGCTTCCTGGGTGGAGTTGTATCGCGACTGGAGCGCATGAAACTACGCCATGGCCATGAAACCGCGCCTCTTTGGGACAAAGAAACCCGATACGCCTGATCTGGGACGGATACAGCGTACGCTGGCCCAACCGTCTCCAGCCATTACCACGCGTCCACGTGGGCCGAACATGGCACGCCAGGAGCGCGCCAAGGTCTACCGCGAAGCCGCTGTCAGTTACGATTCCGGATATCGCCGGAAAGGCATTGTGCTGGACTACTCCTCGAAAGGGGCTCGGGTTCGGTTCCCGACCAATGAAAGTCTGCCGCCTATTGTTTTCCTGCACGCACGCGCCGTTGGGCTGGAAGGCCCTGCCCGGGTCGTCTGGCAACACGGGCTCGAAGCAGGCCTCGCGCTGGAAGGCTGATCCCCCGGAACGTTTTCTTTCCGTTTCACACCACCGGCCCGCCGAACAATACAACCTGCCCCAGTATGCCGCACCTGCCCTGACCTTTGGTCGGGCTTGACGAGCCCCCTTGTCAGGCGCTTTGTGCGTTCCGAAGTAGAACAGCACGCAGATGCAGCAAGGAGACGCATATGGCTGACCAGGATCCGGTCGTAATCGTTGGCATGGCCCGTACCCCGATGGGTGGCCTTCTCGGAGACCTCGCCGGTTTCAGCGCAAATGAGCTTGGCGCCATTGCCGTTGAAGCAGCGGTGAAGGAAGCAGGACTCGCTCCGGGCGATGCAAATGAGATCATCATGGGCAACTGCCTGCCCGCCGGTCAGGGTCAGGCCCCGGCCCGTCAGGCTGGCTTCAAGGCTGGCCAGGACAAAGGGCTCGAAGCCGTCACAATCAACAAGATGTGTGGTTCCGGCATGCAGGCCGCTGTCATGGGCCGCAACGCCATCCTCGCAGGCGATGCGAACATCGTCATCGCTGGTGGCATGGAATCCATGACCAATGCGCCGCACCTGCTAAACGTCCGCAAGGGCCACAAGTACGGCACCATGGCTGCTGAGGACCATATGGCACTCGACGGCCTGTCCGATGCGTACAAAGGCGGCCCGATGGGTCAGTTCGCCGACATGATTGCCAGCGAATACCAGTTCACCCGCGAGCAGCAGGATGCCTATGCGCTTGAAACGCTGAAGCGCGCGCAGGAAGCGACCAAGAACGGCAAGTTCAAGCGCGAGATCGCCCCGGTCACCGTGAAAACCCGCAAGGGCGAAACCGTGGTGGACACCGACCAGCTGCCCCGTGAAGCCATGCCGGACAAGATTCCCCAGCTTAAGCCTGCCTTCTCCAAGGACGGTACGGTGACGGCTGCCAACGCCTCCGCAATCTCCGACGGTGCCGCTGCCCTCGTCCTGATGAAAAAATCCGAAGCCGAAAAGCGTGGCCTGAAGCCGATCGCGACGATCGTCTCCTCTTCCAGCCACGCCCATGAACCGGAATACTTCACCACGGCTCCGGTGCCGGCGATGCAAAAAGCACTCAAGAAGGCTGGCTGGGAAGTTTCCGACGTCGACCTCTGGGAAATCAACGAAGCCTTCGCGGTCGTCCCGATGATCGCCATGAAGGAACTCGGCATCAGCCAGGACAAACTGAACGTTAACGGCGGCGCCTGCGCCATGGGTCACCCAATTGGCGCTTCAGGTGCCCGCGTGATCGTCACGCTGCTGGCTGCCTTGGAAGACCGAGGCCTCAAGAAAGGCGTTGCTTCGCTCTGCATCGGCGGCGGTGAAGGCATCGCCATGTGCCTCGAGCGCGCATAAGCCCCTCGCCTGCGGGCGAAACATGACTTAAATTTCAGCGAGCCCGGGATAGTCTCCCGGGCTCGTTTGATTCTGGAGTCCGCATGATCATCAAGCCCGGCGACTTCGACGACCCGCAAGTCAGGGAACTATTGCGCCAGCACCTGCAAGACATGGCGGACACCTCACCGCCCGGTCACAGCTTCGCTCTGGACCTTTCCGGCCTGCAGCAGCCGGATATAACATTCCTGTCGGTTTGGGACGGGGACACGCTGCTGGCTATCGGCGCGATGAAACAGCTGGCCGCAGACCATGGCGAATTGAAATCCATGCGCACGCGGAAGGATAGTCTCCGGCGCGGCGCGGCGACAGCCATGCTGAATGCCTTGCTGGATCTGGCGCGCGCACGCGGCTACCGGCGAGTGAGCCTCGAGACAGGCTCAGGCGAGGCCTTCGAGCCAGCACTTGCGCTCTATCGCAAGCATGGCTTCAAAAATGGTGACGCCTTCGCCGATTATGTTGGTAGCGCGTTCAACCAGTTCTTCCATCTGGACCTCTCCTGAGCACCCGCAGAAGCGCGTCTTTCGAACCGGGACGAATTGCCTCATTATAAGAGGCATTTTTTGCGCCACTTTCAATGACGCGAAACATCATTGCTGAAGACTACCTAAAGGAGGTTCGCCCCATGTCGGCCGTGTCTCGTCATATCGTTGTCCTTGGCGCCGGTTTTGCCGCACTGACGGCTGTGCGCACGCTGCGAAAGGCCGATCCGGATGTCCGCATCACCCTCGTCGCGCCCAGCCCGGAATTCCATTACCTGCCCAGCCTGATCTGGGTACCGACAGGTCTGCGAAAGCCCGAGGAACTGGTGCACAGGCTCGACGGTTTCTTTGCCCGCCAGCGCGTGACGTATCATGCCGGACGAGTGACGAGCCTCAAGGATGGTGGGCGTACCGTGCTGACGGATACCGGTGAGATCGCCAATGATGGCCTGATCATCGCCACGGGTGGGCGCTTCCTGAAGAAACTGCCCGGCATCGAACACGTCCTGACGATCTGCGAAGGCATCGGAGCCGCCGAGGCCATACGCAACCGGCTTGAAGCGCTACAATCAGGCCGCATCGCCCTCGGCTTTGCGACCAATCCACAAGAGCAAGGCGCGATGCGCGGCGGACCGATGTTCGAAATGCTGTTCGGCATCGACACTTGGCTACGCAAGCAGGGCCGCCGTGACCGCGTCGCACTGACCTTCTTCAACCCCTCTCCCCGTCCCGGCCAACGCCTTGGCGCCAAGGCTGTCGATGGCCTGCTCGCAGAGATGAAGCGCCGGAACATCGACAAGCATCTCGGCCACAAGCTGAAGGGCTTCAGCGAGACAGGCGTCGAAACGGAGGGCGACACCATCCAGGCAGACCTCACTCTCTTCATGCCGGGGCTGACCGGACCGGACTGGGCCGCAGCAAGCGGCCTGCCCCTGTCGCCCGGCGGTTTCTTCCAGGCTGATGGCGGCGGCAAGGTAACCGGCGCGGACCATGTCTATGTGGCCGGGGATGCCGGCAGCTATCCGGGGCCCGACTGGCTGCCCAAACAGGCCCATATGGCCGACCTTCAGGCGGAAGCTGCTGCGCACAATCTGCTGGCGGAACTCGCAGGCAAGCCGGCGAGTGCCCGCTTCAAGCCGGAACTCGCCTGTATTATCGATTCCCTCGACAAGGGCATGCTGGTGTATCGCAGCGAGGACCACAGCTTCGTCCTGCCCTCCTCGCGCCTATTTCACTGGGCCAAACGCGTCTTCGAGGGCAGGTACCTGCGTCCCTACAGGGGCTGAGCTATTTCACGTTCTCGACCAGGTCGAGCGGCAGGGCCGTCGTGCGCTTCGCCACGCGGATCACGATGCGCGACTGCACATCCGAAACGAGCGCGGAGCCGAGCAGCTTGTCACGCAGGAAATTGTCATAGGCGTGCATGTCGGTGGTCACGACGTGAACCATGTAATCCACCTGCCCCGTCACGGTCATGCACTCGGTCACTTCCGGCCAGGCCAGGACCATGTCCTCAAAGGCTTGCAGGTTTTCCCGGTTCGGCAGGGCAAGCTTTACACTGGCGATCACCTCGAAATTCAGCCCGAGGGCAAAATTGTCGAGAATCGTCACCCTGCCCCGGATGAACCCGGCTTCTTCCATACGCTTGATCCGGCGCCAGCAAGGGGAGGAAGAAAGTCCCACCCGGTCGGCGATTTCAGCGACGGAAAGCCCCGCATCCCGCTGGATGATGTCAAGAATCTTGGCATCAACTGAGTCAATTTCTTGGGCCAATTTTCCAGGCTCCCCGCATTTAAAGGCATATTATGCCTCCATTTAACAAAAATGGCGCAAGAAAGGCAAGCTTTTTCGTGCATTTTATCGAATAATCTTCCAGTTCCTTGGAGCGGACAGATTACCCATGCATCATCGTGAAGTTACGCTGAACGACAAATACGATCTTGTCGAGGGCAAGGCGTACATGACGGGCATTCAAGCGCTCGTCCGCCTGCCTCTTGACCGCAAACGCCTCGATCTGCGCAATGGCGCCAATACGGCGGGGTTCATCTCCGGCTATCGCGGCTCTCCGTTAGGCGGATATGACCAGCAACTGCGGGCGGCGCAAAAATGGCTGGACGCCCATGACATCAAATTCTGGGAAGGTCTGAACGAGGACCTTGGCGCCACCGCCGTCTGGGGCAGCCAGCAGCTCGGCCTGTTCCCCGGGGCAAAATATGATGGCCTGTTCGGCATCTGGTACGGCAAGGCCCCCGGCACGATGGATTCTGGATCGGTGGTCAATGTTGACCTCTCACGCTTCCACATCGTGCAGCCAGACTTCGTCCGGCCCGATGAAGGCGTGCACATGCGCCGGGGCGATACGCCGCTGCTCAAGGAACAGCGTCTGCGCCAGGTGAAGCTGCCCGCCGCGCAGGCCTATGTCCGCGCCAACCGGCTGGACCATGTGATCCTGCCGTCATCGAAGCCGCGTATCGGCGTGATCGTGACCGGACAGGCCGCACGCGACGTCTTCGAGGCCCTCGCGGCCCTAGGCATCGACCCACAGGAAGCCGGGCGCCTCGGCCTGACCGTTTACAAGGTCGCCATGCCCTGGCCGCTGGAACCGGAAGGTGTCCGCGAATTCTGCGCAGGGCTGGAACGTGTGCTCGTCATCGAACACAAACGCCCGCTGATCGAAGACCAGCTCCGCTCGGCCCTCTATACTCTGCCCGATGGGCAGCGCCCCATTATCGAAGGCAAGCATGACCGGAATGGCAAGCGCCTCCTGTCGGACATCGCCTCTATCACCATTCCGGAAATGGCCGCCGCCCTGATGCAAGTGATCCCCGAAGGCTGGGACACATCGCGCGCAAACGCCTATTTCGACCGCGTCGGCCGTGCTGGTGAAGCTGCACGCACCAACGCCTCCCCGACTGTCCGCACACCTCACTTCTGCTCCGGCTGTCCGCACAACACATCGACCGTTGTGCCGGAAGGCTCCCGCGCGCTGGCCGGGATCGGTTGCCACTATATGGCGAACTTCATGCCGGACCGGAAAACCGACATGACCAGCCAGATGGGCGGCGAAGGCATCGCCTGGGTCGGCCAGCACTGGGCGACCGACGAGCCGCACGTGTTCGTCAATCTGGGCGACGGCACCTACTCCCACTCCGGCAGCCTTGCCATCCGCGCCGCGGTTACCTCCGGCGCAAACATGACCTACAAGATCCTCTATAATGACGCCGTTGCCATGACCGGCGGCCAGCATGTGGAGTCCGGCCAGACACCGGCGCAGATCGCTCAGCAGGTACGTGCCGAGGGCGTGCGCACCATCGTCATCGTCACCGAGGACACGACCCGCTACGCGAACGTGAAGGGCCTGCCCGGCGGCGTGAAAATCTATGACCGCGATGACCTGGAAGATGTGCAGCTCAGCCTGCGCGCAACGCCCGGTGTCTCCGTAATCATCTATGACCAGATCTGCGCGACCGAGAAACGCCGCCGCTCCAAGCGCGGCCTGCGTGCTCCAGACCGTACACGTGTCATCATCAATACCGAGGTCTGCGAAGGCTGCGGCGATTGCTCGGTAAAATCCAACTGTCTCTCGGTGGAGCCGGTGGAGACCGATCTTGGCCGCAAGCGCCGGATCAATCAGTCCACGTGCAACACGGACCTTTCCTGTCTCAAGGGCTTCTGCCCGAGCTTTGTGACCATCACAGATGGCGAACCTGCCTGGGAAGAACAGGCGCGGCCTGAATTCAGCGCCGATGGCCTGCCCCTGCCCGAAACGCCGAGCCTCGCGCAGCCTTACAACGTCCTGTTCACAGGCGTTGGCGGAACGGGTGTCACGACGGTTGCAGCTGTGCTGGCCATGGCAGCCCATGTGGATGGTCATGCCGCCTCCAGCCTCGACATGACAGGCCTTGCCCAGAAAGGCGGACCGGTCCTCTCCCACATCCGCTTTGCCCGCGAACCGGACATGATCTCAACCGGACGTGTGCCACCTGCCAGCGCCGATGTCGTCATCGCCTGCGACCTGGTCGTGGCTGCGGGCGGCGATGCGCTGAACCTGATGGATGCAGACCGCACGGCCGCCTATGCCAACAGCGACGTCACGCCAACGAGCGAGTTCATCCGTAACCGCTCCAAACGCTTCGAAAGCGATCTTCTCTCTGCACGCGTGAAACGGCAGGCAACTGAATTCGAGGCCTTCGACGCCGAAGCCCTCGCCGTCGGCTACCTGCATGATGCGATCTACACCAATATGATCATGGCAGGCTTTGCCTGGCAGAAAGGCCGTCTGCCGGTCTCGCTGCGCGCGCTCTACCGTGCCATCCGCCTCAACGGAACGAAGGTCGATGACAACATGGCCGCCTTCAATATCGGCCGGATCGCGGCGGCAGATCCTGCCCGCCTGATCCGTCAGGAGGATCCACGCGGCGAAGTGCATGAACAGACGCTGGACGAACTGATCAAAGACCGCGCCACCCGCCTGACCGCATACCAGAACGCAGCCTACGCTGAGCGCTACCGTGAAACCGTCGCGAAAATCCGCGCTGCCGAAAGCAGCCTCGGCACCGGCGAAAAGCTCGCCCGCGCCGCCGCCTTCTATGCCTATAAAGTCATGGCCTACAAGGACGAGTATGAAGTCGCCCGTCTCTATACGGATGGGAAATTCGCAAAGCAGCTCGCCAGCCAGTTCAAGGGCGGAAAGCTGCGCTTCTGGCTTGCCGCACCGATGATCGCGAAGAAGGACCAGCACGGCCATTTCGAGAAAAAGCATTTCGGCCAGTGGATGATGCTGGGCTTCAAACTGCTCGCAAAGTTCAAAGGCCTGCGCGGCACGAAATTCGATCTCTTCGGCTACACCGAGGAGCGCCAGCACGAACGCAAGCTGCGGGATGATTATCTCGCCGGACTGGAACGCATTGCTTCCGAACTGACCGGCAAGAACCATGAGCTGGCCGTGATGATCGCAACCCTGCCGGACGAAATTCGCGGGTTCGGGCATGTGAAGGATACAGCGCTTCAGGCTGCAAGGCTGAAAGAAGCAGATCTCTGGGCCGGTTGGCCAGAGGGCAAGTTGCCCACAACGAAAACAACGCTGATCGCCGCAGAATAGTCACGAAATCCGCTCATGGGTGGTATGGTAAGAAAACCATACGGAGGACACCCATGCGCCTTTCGATCATCCCTGCGCTCACCGCCCTTGCCGCGCTTGTCGCATGCCAGCAGCCTGCTGCCGTAACAGATCCGGAAGCGCCCGCTGCGCCGGACGCCGCCACCATGCCAGCCCAGGCCACACCTTCGGACAAAGAGAATCTGATCGACCCCGTTCAGGTCATTCCGCAAGAGGAGGTGCAACCCGTGCCGATCGCCGTTTACGAACTGGAAGCCAGCAAGCCGCTCGCCCATGGCAACAACCTGTTCGCCTGGTCGCTCTATGACGCGCTGGATGGCAAGCCGGGGAACATCTTCGTTTCGCCAGCCTCGGTCAGCGAAGCCTTCGCCCTGCTCTATCCGGGCGCTGCGGGAGAGACCGCATCACAGATGGGTAGCGTGTTCGGTTTCGACAGCGTGCCTGCGGAAGCCTTTGCTGGCACACAAAACACGCTGAACCGGGCCGTCACGGCCGACACGGAAAAGACCAAGCTGACCGTCGCCAATGCCGTCTGGCTACGTGAAGGCTCCAGCCTGCAGGCGCCTTACCAGAACACCGTGGAAGGCATCATGAAGGCCAAGGTCGCGCTGGTCGATTTCAATCAGCCGGCCGCCGCCGCAAAGCTCATCAACACCTGGGTCGAGGATCATACCAATGACAAGATCCATGACCTGATCCCGCCCAGCGCGATCCGTCCCGGCCTGACCGAGCTGATCCTCACCAATGCCGTCTGGTTCAAGGCCGACTGGCAAAGCCCTTTCAAGGCCGAAGCCACACAGGACGGTACCTTCTACGCCCCGACCGGCGAGATCACCGCAAAGCTGATGAGCCAGACGCTGAAGAAGGCGCGCTACCTCTCCCGCGACAGCTATGCCGCGCTGGATCTCGACTATGCCGGGGATGACTATGCTCTCACTGTGATCCTCCCGGACGCGCAGGATGGCCTGACGGATGTGGCCTCCGCGAGGACTTCTCCGGCCTGATCGAATGGGCAGGCCCCGGCGACCTGGCGATCAGCAAGGTGCTGCAGAAAACCTTCCTCGACATCGACGAGAAAGGCACTGAAGCAGCCGCTGCCACAGCGATCATGATGGAACGCACAGCGATCTTCATTCCGGATGAAGAGCCGGTAGAGTTCCGCGCCGATCATCCCTTCCTGATCGCGCTGCGGCACAAGCCAACGGGCACGGTCATGTTCATGGGACGGGTGGAAGCGCCTACGGCGGCAGAGGAAGACTAGGCGAAGGCCCAGGCAACGGCCGGGCAGGCTCTAGTCGGCGGGCGAAACCTCGACGTCGACAATCTTGCCCTTCTTGCCAAGCTTCTTCAGCTCGCGCTCAAGATACTTTTTCTTGATCG
>JACXUV010000075.1 GCA_014763715.1 Rhodobacterales bacterium
ACCCAGTTCGACGAAGGCTATAACGGCAACATCCTCGTCAACGCGATGGCCGTGGGCCTCGCGGATCAGGACAAGATCTTCTATGCGCGTGGCGCGACCCCCGGTAACCCGATCTTCTATGTCGGCTCCAAGACCGGGCGCGACGGCATTCACGGCGCCACGATGGCCTCTGCGGAGTTCTCCGAAGGGGACGAGGAAAAGCGCCCGACAGTTCAGGTCGGCGATCCGTTCACGGAGAAGCTGCTGATCGAAGCCTGCCTGGAACTGATGGCGACAGATGCCATTCAGGCCATTCAGGACATGGGCGCAGCTGGCCTCACTTCCTCCTCCGTCGAGATGGCCGCCAGCGGCGGCGAGAACGGCGAAGGCATCGGTGTGATGATGGACCTCGACAAGGTGCCACAGCGCGAAGAAGGCATGACTGCCTACGAGATCATGTTGTCGGAAAGCCAGGAGCGCATGCTCATGGTGCTCTATCCGGACAAGATCGATGTCGCAAAGGCCATCTTCGAGAAATATGATCTCGATGCCGAAGTCATCGGTGAAACCACGGATACCGGCCATCTCGTCCTGAAACAGTTTGGCGAAACCGTCTGCGACATTCCGGTGTCGCCGCTTGCTGACGATGCACCAAACTATGACCGCCCGTGGAACGAACCGCCGAAACGTGCGCCACTGGATATTTCGAAATACCCGGCGCCTGAAAATTATGGCGAAGTTCTCCTGAAACTGATGTCCTGCCCGGACATGGCATCCAAGCGCTGGGTCTGGGAACAGTATGACCGCCACGTGATGGGCGACACGATCGACTCCTCCCAGTCAGGTGGTGACGCGGCCATCGTTCGCGTGCACGAGACAAACAAGGCGCTGGCCATCTGTTCCGACTGTAACCCGCATTATGTTGCTGCAGATCCTTATGAAGGCGGCAAGGCGGTCGTGGCTGAGGCCTATCGGAACCTGTCGTCGGTTGGCGCGATGCCGATTGCGATCACCGACAATTTGAATTTCGGCAACCCGGAAAAGCCGAACACGATGGGCTACATCGTCAAGGCGATCGAAGGCATGGCGGAAGCCTGCCGCGAACTCGATTTCCCGGTCGTTTCCGGCAACGTGTCCCTCTACAACGAGACCGATGGCGTTGCGATCCCGCCGACCCCTGTGGTTGGTGGCGTGGGCCTGATTGAAGATCTGTCCAGGACGGCAACGCTGAAAGGCGCGGCCCCCGGCGAGACGATCATACTGGTCGGTGACAGCAAGGATGAACTGGGCGCATCTCTGTATGCCCGTGAAGTCCTGAAGCTTAAGGGTGAGGCCCTTGGCGCGCCGCCCTCCGTGGATCTCGCAATCGAGAAACGCAATGCCGGTTTCGTTCGCCAGCTGATCAACAAAGGCCTGGTCACCGCCGTGCACGATGTGAGCGATGGCGGCGTTGCATGTGCAGCCACCGAGATGGCGCTTGCCTCCGGAACGGGTGTCTCACTCTCTTTCGCCGACGATGGCGAAGTTTCCGCCTGCCTCTTCGGGGAATCCCAGGCGCGCTATCTTCTCTCCACCAAGCTGGATGAAGCGGCCTTCCTTGAGGCGGCCAAAGCGATTAATCCGGATGTGAAGTATCAGATCATCGGGCATGTTCCGGAAGGCAGCTCCGCGGCGGCCATCACGGTGCAGGCTGGGGCGTCCGAAGTCATGAACGTGCCGCTGGCGACCCTTCGTGAAGCCAATGAAGGCTGGTTACCCGGCTATATGAACTCTGTGGACTGACCGGCGCTCAAGGCTCACTCAGTCTCAGGTCCGGGCTCCTTCTCCCGAAGGGTCAGATCCAGCGTATCGAGTGACTCGTCAGCCGCAATTGCGGCCATGACCAGCGTGTCTGCGGAATTGACAAAGAAGCCGACTGGAATCTTGTCGAAATCGTCTGTGGGCTGGTGATAGTCCGGATGGTCTTCGACACCAAAGTACAGAAACGGGATTCCGGCCTCGTAAAAGGCCGCATGGTCTGACCCCAGGGTCCAGTCATCATGTTCCTGCTCCGGCCTGTCGTGCCCCATGATCAAATTGACGGGGGCGTCGGCTGCGACCTGCTCGACCAGCGGAATGAGACCAGGGCTGTGATACGTGCCGGAGACGTAAAGTTCATTTACGTCAGACCGGCTGACCATGTCGAAGTTCATGTTCAGCGCCACACGCGCCATGTCGACTGCGCCGGACCGGACCAGTTCCCGTGAACCTAGGAAGCCATGTTCCTCGCCATCGATGAGTGCGAACAGGATGTCGTGTTCCGGTTTGTGCCGCGTGAACCAGGTCGCCACCGCGATCAGGGCTGCCGCGCCTGAGGCATTATCGTCGGCGCCATTGTAAATCTCGCCATCGATCACGCCGAGATGATCGTAGTGCGCCGTAATCGCCAGCATTTTGCCCTGCCCGGGCGCGTTGCCTTCAATGATGCCGATGAGGTTCGTGCCGTGCGTGGGGGCGCCCTCTTCCGCATCTGCCGGCGGCAGGACCGTAAAGGGGTGCTCGTAGGACTCCCCGATCTTTGTCAGGCCCAGCGTCTCGAACCGCTTGCGCAGGAAGCCTTCCGCTGCTTCACCGCCCGGCGTGCCGATACCCCGGCCTGCCAGGGCGTCGTTGGACAGCACTTCTGTCAGATGCAGCAATTCCCCGGCATCGACATACTGTCCCTTCGGCACAGGGATGGAGACTTCTTCCGTGACCGGGGACTTGTTCAGATACCAGAACAGGATCAGCACCAGAAATGCGGAAAGCCCGGCGAGAAATGGCCAGATCTGTTTTCTCATGATTTGTCCTGCATACGGTGTGGCAGGACGGTAGAAGCCCGCTCCGCGCGGTGCAAGGCATCCAGCGTCGCGCTTGACGGGTGGCCCCGTGCCGCCCAATTGAACGCATGGAATGAGGAGTGAGCCATGGGCATGCCGCGCGATGAATTGATGGACCACCTGACGGAAGCTTTTCCGGAGGCGGAAATCACGCTCACCGACCTCGCAGGCGACAATGACCACTGGCAGGCAGAGATCGTCAGCAGCCAGTTTGCTGGCCTGTCACGGGTAAAACAGCACCAGATGGTCTATGCTGCCCTCAAGGGTAAAATGGGCGGTGAACTGCACGCCCTCGCTCTCAAGACACGGGCGCCCTGAACTTCAGTCACGCGATTGACCTTACGAAGGGTTCACGGTCTTCTCCGGCACAATCGGAGAAGGAAATTCCCATGTCCAAACTTACCCTGACCGTCAGCGTCGTGGCGCTCTGCGCGGCGCTTGGCGCATGTACCCACGAGACGCCCGCGTCTACAGAAACGATGGTTGCCGAAGCGGCTCCGGAAGCCCCGGCAGCTGATCCCGATGCAGCCCAGATCGCCGAGGCGACGGCCTTCGTCGCACGCGCCGAAAGCGAGCTGGCCGCGCTGAGCAAGGTTACGGCACTCGCCTATTGGGCCAACGAGACCAATATCACGGACGAGACTGACGCGGCCGCTGCCGAAGCCGGCGCGAAGATGACCAAACTCGCCGTCTCGCTCGCCAATGAGTCGAAGAAATACGACGTCGACATCATGCCCTATGATGTCGCCCGCAAGATCCGCATCCTGCGCAGCAGCATCACAATCCCCGCCCCATCGCGCGAGGGCGCAGCGGAGGAGCTCTCTGCGATCACCACCGATCTCAGCTCGACCTATGGCAAGGGCAAGTTCGAGTACAAGGGCGAGATGATCAATCTGGATGAGGCGTCGACCATCATCGAGACGTCCCGCGACCCGGAAGAACTGAAAGCCGTCTGGGAAGGCTGGCGCACCGTGTCGCCGCCGATGAAGGACGAATACACAGAGATGGTCGCCCTCGCCAATGAAGGCGCCCGGGAGCTTGGCTATCCGACGCTGGATAAGATGTGGCTGTCGAACTACGACATGCCCCCGGAAGAGATGGAAGCAGAGGTGCAACGCCTCTGGGGCCAGGTGGAGCCGCTCTACAAGGATCTCCACTGCTACGCCCGCACGAAGCTGAACGCCCAATATGGCGACGCGGTCCAGCCGAAGACCGGTCCGATCCGTGCCGACCTGCTCGGCAACATGTGGGCCCAGCAATGGTCGTCCATTTATGACATCGTGAAGCCGGATACGGCCCCGGTCAGCTATGACCTGACCACACGCCTGAACGAACGCGGCTACACGCCGATCAAGATGGTCGAGACGGGCGAAGGCTTCTTCACGTCCCTCGGCCTCGCGCCCCTGCCGGAAACGTTCTGGGAGCGGTCCATGATCGTGCGTCCGGAAGGCAAGGAAGTCGTCTGCCACGCATCTGCCTGGGATCTGGACGATGAAGAGGATGTGCGCATCAAGATGTGTACTGAGGTAAACTCGGAAGACTTCTTCACCGTTCACCACGAGCTGGGGCACAATTTCTACCAGCGCGCCTACAAGGACCAGCCATACCTCTACAAGAACGGCGCGCATGACGGCTTCCATGAAGCCATCGGTGATTTCATCGCCCTGTCGATCACGCCGGAATATCTGGAGCAGATCGGCCTGATCTCCGACGAGGAGAAGCCCGGCTCTGATGCTGATACGGCCCTGCTGATGCAGACGGCCCTCGACAAGATCGCCTTCCTGCCTTTCGCGCTCACCGTCGACAGCTGGCGCTGGGATGTGCTGAACGGCACGACGAAGCCGGAAGACTATAATCAGGCCTGGTGGGACCTGCGCCTGAAGAACCAGGGCATCGTGCCGCCCGGCCCGCGCCCGGCAGATGCGTTCGACCCCGGTGCGAAATACCACATTCCGGGCAACACGCCTTACCTGCGCTATTTCCTGTCGTTCGTGATGCAGTTCCAGTTCCACAAAGCGGCCTGTGAGCAGGCTGGCTGGGAAGGCCCGCTGCATCGCTGCTCGATTTACGGGAACAAGGAAGTGGGCGAGCGCTTCAATGAAATGCTGGAAGCCGGCATGTCCCGCCCGTGGCCGGAAACGCTGGAGAAGTTCACCGGCACCCGTGAAATGGATGCGAGCGCCATGGTCGAGTATTTCGCCCCGCTGACCGAGTATCTGGAAGAGCAGAATGAAGGCCAGTCCTGCGGTTGGGACTAGGCTTTGACTGAACCGGATGGGGCGGCACGCTTGACGCCGCCCCAATCCCACCACACATCACGGGAAATCTGGAGACTCCCATCATGACCGACCAAGCCACGTTCGACGCCATCAAACAGGCCGTAGAAAGCAATGACGTCGTCCTTTTCATGAAGGGCACGCCAACCTTCCCGCAGTGCGGCTTCTCTTCCGTTGTGGTGCAGGTGCTGGATTATCTGGGCGTCGAATACGTCGCCACCAACGTGCTGGAAAACCAGGCCGTGCGTGAAGGCATCAAGACCTATTCCGACTGGCCGACCATTCCCCAGCTCTATGTGAAGGGCGAATTCGTCGGCGGCTGTGACATCGTGAAAGAGATGTTCGAAAGCGGCGAGCTGCGTGAGTTCCTGAAGGAAAAAGGCATCGAGCTGGAAGAAGCCTGATCGCTTACGCCAGGAAATACAGGCCGATCAGGATCAGGACCGGCACAAGCGACATGCCGAACAGGTTTCGCGTGAACGCATAGGTGCCGATCCATTTGTCGATTTCCGGATCGCCGCTGGACGCCGTTTTGGTCACCATCTCGACATTGTCACCCTTGATGACCGTTTCGTCTGACAGGATGTATTTCTGCAGCGATCCTTCCAGCAGCAGCGCACCGAAATAGAAGAGACCGCTGAAGCCGATACTGGCAAAGGCGAACGCCATGACGATGGGTGCCAGCTCGGGTTTCCGGAACTGGCCCATCAGCCACAAAGACAGGACGAGGACGCCAGCGCCCACAAGAAGCGCGCCAATCTGGATGAGTCTCAGGCGCCCGAAGTTCGGTTTGGTATCCGTGTTGTCGGCCATGCGGTGCGTCCTCCCGCTTTTCTGTCCCACACTTTCAATATAGCAGAGCGGACATGGACACGACCACCCGCCCCGCCCCGATCCGTCCGACGCAGCCGAAAGTCGGCATCGTCTCGCTTGGCTGCCCCAAGGCACTGGTAGATTCCGAGCGGATCATCACGCGCCTGCGCGCAGAAGGATACCAGATCGCACCGGACTATTCGGGGGCCGATCTCGTGCTCGTAAACACCTGCGGCTTCCTCGACAGCGCCCGGGATGAAAGCCTCGAAGCGATCGGTGAAGCCATCGAGGCGAATGGCAAGGTGATTGTGACGGGCTGTCTGGGTGCCGAGCCGGACGTGATCGAGAAGGTCCACCCCAAGGTGCTGGCCATCACCGGCCCCCACCAGTATGAGGCTGTCATGGATGCGGTGCACACGCACCTGACGCCGCCGCACAATCCACATCTGGATCTGGTACCGGAGTCCGGCCTGCGCCTGACCCCTCGTCACTACGCCTATCTGAAGATTTCCGAGGGCTGTAACAACCGTTGCAGTTTCTGCATCATCCCGAAGCTCCGCGGTGACCTCGTCTCCCGGCCGATCCATCATGTGCTGACGGAAGCGGAAAAGCTTGTGAATGCCGGCGTGAAAGAGTTGCTGGTCATCAGCCAGGACACATCAGCCTACGGCCTCGATATCCGCTACAAGCCGGAAACATGGCGCGGCACGGAATACGAGACCCGCTTCCTGGATCTCGCCAAGGGCCTCGGCAGTCTCGGCGTGTGGACGCGGATGCACTATGTTTACCCCTACCCGCATGTCGATGCGGTCATCCCGCTGATGGCCGAAGGACTGATCACGCCTTATCTGGACATCCCTTTCCAGCATGCCTCTGCCAACGTGCTGAAGGCGATGAAGCGCCCGGCAAAACAGGACAAGGTGCTGGAGCGTATTCAGCAATGGCGCCGCGACGTGCCCGAGCTGGCAATCCGCTCCACCTTCATCGTCGGCTTCCCCGGTGAGACCGAGGAAGACTTTGAGATCCTGCTCGACTTCATCCGCGAAGCGAAGATCGACCGGGCGGGCTGTTTCCAATATGAAAACGTCGCCCATGCCGAAAGCCGCGCCCTGCCGGGTCATGTTCCGGACGAGGTCAAGGAAGAGCGCTGGCACCGCTTCATGCAGGTACAGGCTGAAGTCTCCGCGGCCCGTGCCGAAGCACAGGTCGGCACGGTGCAGGATGTCATCATCGATGGCCCGGATGAAGAACCCGGCGTCATGATCGCACGCACCAAGGCAGATGCCCCGGAAGTCGACGCCGTGGTCTATCTGGAAGAGGCAACGCACCTGAAGCCCGGTGATATCGTTGCGGCGAAAATCACAGGCGCCGACGATTACGACCTTTACGCCAAACCGGCCTGAGCCCGCATCCGCTCGCCCGCCTCATGGGCCTCTGCCTTGCGCTCCGCCATGAGCGGCTGCATGAGCGCATTGTAGGCGGACAGGGTATCCGCCTCGGCCAGCTCCGGCCGGCCACCCGGGAATGGTGGAGCCGGGGCATATTCATAGCCGAGCGTCAGCGCCTTGGCATAAGCCTCTCCCGCGATCTCGGCCACCATGGTCAGCGCGAAGTCGATTCCCGCAGTCACCCCGCCCCCTGTGAACGTGTTTCCGTCCCGCACGACCCGGCCCTCGTCCACGATCGCACCGAACTCGGTCAGCAGATCACGCCACGCCCAGTGGCAGGCCGCACGTTTCCCCTGAAGCAACCCGGCCGCCCCGAGGATAAGGGATCCTGTGCAAACGGACGTCACATAGGTTGCCTCACGGCCGAGACGGCGCACCTCGGAGACAAACGCCTCGTCCAAAGCGACCTGTGTTGCCGTGACGCCTCCGGGCACGCAAATGAGGTCACAGTGGTCGATGTCTGCCAGTTTCCCGGTGTGGCCGATGACAAGATTTCCCTCGGCAACGACATCGCCGCCATCGCGACTGGCAATCATGGTCTGAGCCCCTGGTAGTCTGCACAAGACCTGGTGTGGTCCGGTAAAGTCCAGATGAGTCATGTTATCGTAGACGGCAAACACGGTTGTGAAGCCCTTGCTCATGGCTGTCTCCTTGCTGACCAGCCGAGCTTCGCCTAGGTTCGATTTGGCAGAAAGGACATAGTTCCAATGATTTCCGCCAAGCAATGCGTCCGTGAAATCGGCGTCCTGATATTTGAGGACTTTCAGCTCCTCGATGCAGCCGGGCCGATATCCGTTTTTGAAATGCCAGTGCGCGGCATGCAGCCACCACCCTATCGTTTGCGGGTACTCTCACTGCGCGGAGGCCCCGTAAAAGCATCCTCGGGTATCCTGATGCACACAGATGCCCTGCAGGAAGCGACAGTACTCGACACGCTGATCGTGAGCGGCGGCGAAGGCACGCGTCAGGCGGTGCATGACCAGGCGCTTCTCGATGCCATCCGCAATATGTCAGGCAAGACGCGTCGGACGACATCAGTCTGCTCGGGCTCAATCCTCCTCGCGGCGGCAGGATTGCTCGACGGCAGGCGTGCTACGACGCACTGGCGCCGGTGTCAGGACATGGCCCGCTATTTTCCCGCCGTTACCGTCGAGCCGGACAGGATCTTTGTACAGGACGGCAAGTTCTGGACATCTGCAGGCATTACAGCCGGCATCGATCTGGCGCTTGCACTGGTGGAAGACGACCTGGGCGAAGAGGTTGCGCGGCAT
>JACXUV010000111.1 GCA_014763715.1 Rhodobacterales bacterium
CTCGACTCCACCGGGGCCAACATGATTGAGGGCCTTGCGCACAAGGCACACAAGCGTGGCGTGGCCCTTTGGCTGACAGGGGCAAGCCGCGACATCCAGCGCGTGTTCGTGACGCACGGCTTGAAACGGCCACTCGTCCTCTATGCCGCCTCCATAGAGGACGCGCTCAAGAGCCTTGAGGACGGTGTCGACGCCCACGAGGAGGCCGCGTGATGCAGAGAGTCGCGTCGGAGCGCCGGCGGCGCCGAGAGTCCTTTGATCCACAGGAGCGACGCCGCTATGTTCTTTCCGCGCTTGAGCGTCCACGCACACAGGCAGAGCTTCGTGACGCCCTTGGCATGAGCAACAGCGGAATCTTGCACCTTCTGCGGCGCCTAGAGCGGGACGGGCTGGTCCGCCCAGCCGAACGTGTGGCCTGGACGCGTGTCTGGGAAAAGACGCGAAACGGTGGCTGACGTCATGAGCGCAGACACCTCAGACGCCCCGCCGAATGGGAATGCGTCATCCTCCACCTGGACCGCTCTGCTTGAGTGCGCCGAGGCGGCAGAGAATGGAGAGCTCGATCTCGACGGAAGCGCTCCACAGGTTGTGGCGCTGGCTGAGCACCTTGTCGATGTTGGCCTCTTGCGCGTCCCGCGCGCGGGTCATTATGCTCTGACGCCGACCGGAAGGGAGCGTCTCGGGCAGTCCAGGACGGGCGCTGCTTCGATCAAACCTCGGCGGCGCGCGCCACTCCTTTTTCCTGTGGCCCTTGCAGCAATCGCGGTGGCCGTCCTCTGGTTTTGGCTGCGTTCTTAGGCTTGGTCAGTCGTGTGCACACGAAAAACCTTCTGTCGTATTTAGGCGCCAACTACTTCGAATATAGGGCTCCGCTCGGTCAGTTTTCCAAAATGCATTGTGGGGCTGATGTGCGGTTCTGAGTTCCAAAATTCCCACCATCATCATCGCGCGATTTCGCCTGCCATCACGGCCTGTCCATGTGCCACGAGCGTCGCGGTGAACCTCGGGCATCCAAACTGCCGGATAATCGGTATCCTGCGCGGCCGCGAAGCAGACCCGCTCCCTGCATGGACCTGTGACGCGATCGAGGCCGACCTAGCGCCACTCGTGCGCTTTGCCCGCAGGTTGAACTGGGACTTCGATGCGGTCAAACACGCCATCGAGATGCCATGGAGCAATGGCCAAGCAGAAGGTCAGATCAATCGCGTGAAGAGCCTCAAACGCGCCATGTACGGCCGGGCCGGTCCAGAATGGTTGTGGGTGAGAATGCTACCGTCCCGCCACACAAATTGAAGATGACCCGATTCAAGGGCAACGCGCCACCGGTCCAGCTCACACGCGATCCTTGTTGCTCAAGCCCAAGCCGTCGGACATCATCGATATGCAAAATTCCAGATCTGTTGCGCCATATGCCACCTATGCTGCCACTTGCTGAAATACGGAACCAAAATTGAAGCCTTAAGCTGAAAAATGATGTGCGTTATCCCGGTATCATCAAGGAATAAAGTTATAATCACGTGCTGAAATAGTGAAGAAAACGCGACATTGGTTCCTGCCCGGTCCCATGGAAGAGGAGCCGGATTATCTGCCGCCGGGACCACGGGCCGAGCCGCGTGACGCCGAGGTCCTCGACGATTGGCGCAA
>JACXUV010000016.1 GCA_014763715.1 Rhodobacterales bacterium
ATCTGCTGGTGGGTCGTCGTCGCAAGGATCTTGATTGTCGAGGCCGCGTCACCCGGTGAGCCGCCCTGGGCAGCCGCCGAGAGGACGCGGAAAACTGTCATCTCCAGCCCGTCCACAGCCATCTCGGCTTCGGTGAGGCGCCGGGCAAAGCCGGCATCGTCGATCAGCCGCTCGCCGCAACCGTCCGGCGTGGCGCTGGCCACCTCCCGCACATGGCGCAGCATGGCGCGCTTGCCGCCGATACGGGCATAGGAGGTCCGCTCGAAGCCCAGCAGGTATTGCGAATAGGTCCAGCCTTTTCCGGCTTCGCCGATGCGGTTCTCCTCCGGCACTTTGACATCGTCGAACAGGACTTCGTTGAGGACGTGGTTGCCGTCGATCGTGATGATCGGTTTCACCGTGACGCCCGGCGCATCGAGGGGGCAGCAGATGAAGCTGATGCCCTGTTGTTTCTTCTCTTCCTGCGAGGTGCGGGCGAGGAGGAAGATCCAGTCCGCATGCTGGGCAGCGGAGGTCCAGATCTTGTGGCCGTTCAGCGTGTAGGTGCCATTGTCCAGCTTCGCGCTGAACTGGAGGGAGGCGAGGTCAGAGCCTGCGCCGGGTTCGGAATAACCCTGCGCCCAGCCGACCGAACCGTCGCGGATGCCGGGCAGCCAGCGTTCCTTCTGGGCGTCCGAGCCGAACGTGTAGATCACCGGGCCGACATAGATGACGCCCATGGGCGTGACCGTCGGCACGCCCGCGCGTTCAAGTTCCTCGTCGAAGACATATTGTTCCTCGATCCCCCAGCCGGGGCCGCCATATTCCTCCGGCCAGGCGGTGGCGAGCCAGCCTTTTTTGCCGAGGGCCATTTCGGAGCGGCGCACCTCCGCCGTCGTCAGCGGCAGGCCGGCCTTGTACTTGCGGATGATGTCTTCCGGGAATTCGGTTTCGAACCATGTCCGCACCTTGGCGCGGAAGGCTTCGATTTCAGGGCTGAAGGCCAGGTCCATCTTTGGCTCCAAGTCTTTCGTGCCCAAAAGCGTAGGGCAGGGCCTGCATGATGCAAGCCCTGCCCCGACGTCGGTCAGACCCGACTAGTTTGTGGGTATCAGGCCGGGAGCGCCCATTGGAGCGGAGGGGGCAGCGCCAGCCGATCGACGTAATCGATGCGGATCGCGCGGCGGCGTGAAGCTGCAGCCGAAGAGGCAGAGCGGTGAAGGGTCAGGGCCTTCACGACCAGCACGTCCCCGGGTGCGGCGATGCAATTCTCAATGGGCAGAGAGTTCGCGAGGCTGGATGCGTCGGAGGAGGAGACGACCCCGGAGCGGTGTGAGCCGAGGGCCAGCTGGAGGCAGCCATTGGTCTCGTCGGCGGCATCCAGATGTACGCGAACAAAGACCATGTCCTGCAGAATTTCAGGTGGCGGCTCTACATGCCAGTAGCCATCTTTCGGCAGCCAGTTGCGGTAACCGGGCATATCGTGCCGCCCGGTCACGGCGATGACCCGGTCCTGGTGCCAGGGGACGGCCCAGTTGGTCTGAGGCGATTTGTCGAAGACCGCGAGACGCACTGGCGCCGGGGCCAGGCCCAACACTGCGGCGATATCGGAAACGGGGTTGGGGCCGGCAAAATAATGAGCGGCCTCGGAGTCCGTGGCCGGACGGTCGCCCGCCCGGCCATCAGCTGGGAAACTCTTCGCTAGGCGTTCGAGGTCGGCCGGGGGAACCGCATTGCGGAACCAGGCCCGGCCGTTTGTTTCGAAGTCCGTGTGTGCGAACATAGCGGCCTTAGGCGGCCTTCTGTTCCTCGATCCACTGGTCGACGCGGCGCTCCAGCAGGTCGAGCGGCATGGCGCCCCCGCCGAGCACGGTGTCGTGGAAGCCGCGGATGTCGAACTTGTCGCCAAGCTCTTCTTCCGCATGCTTGCGCAGTTGCTGGATCTTCATCATGCCGACCTTGTAGGCCGTCGCCTGGCCCGGCATCACGATGTAGCGCTGGACTTCCGAACGGGCCTGCGCCTCGGTGATGGCGGAATTGTCCAGGAAGTACTGGACGGCCTGTTCCTCGGTCCAGCCCTTGGAGTGCAGGCCGGTGTCGAGGACGAGGCGCACGGCGCGCCAGAGTTCGGAGCCGAGGCGGCCGAAGTCGGAATAGGGGTCCTCATAGGTGCCCGGGAATTCCTTGGCGAGCCATTCGGAATAGAGGCCCCAACCTTCGGCATAGGCAGTGAAGTTGATCTGGGTCCGGAATTTCGGCACGCCGGTCAGCTCCTGCGCGATCGAGATCTGCATGTGGTGGCCGGGGATGCCCTCATGATAGGCGATCACTTCCAGCTCGCCCTTCGGCATGGCTTTCATGTCGGAGAGGTGGGCGTAATAGGTGCCGGGGCGCGAGCCGTCCGGCGTGCCCGGGAAGTAGTGCTGGGCGGCGCCCGGCTGTTCGCGGAAGGCTTCGACGCGCTTCACGACGAGGTCTGCCTTGGGCAGGATGCCAAAGAATTCCGGCAGCTTGGCCTTGATGTTCTCGATCTTCGCCGTGGCGTCGTCGATATAGGCCTGGCGTCCCTCATCCGTGTCCGGATAGTAGAAGCGCGGGTCGTCCTTGGAATCGCGCTGGAAGGTGAAGAATTCCTGCAGCGTGCCCTCGAAGCCGACCTGGTCCTTGATGGCTTCCATTTCCTTGTGCAGGCGCTCCACTTCGGCAAGGCCGATCTCGTGGATCTCGTCTGCGGTCATCGACGTGGTCGTGTTGTTGGCGAGGCGCTCATTGTAATAGGCCGCGCCGTCCGGCTGCAGGAAGGCGCCCACGGCCTGCGAGGAATCCGGCGAGTTCGCCATGTCTTCAGTCGCGAAGGCGATGATGTTCTCGAATGCCGTCTTGAACACGCCCGTCATGGCGTCGGTGGCATCGGCGAGGATCGCGTCGGACTCGTCCTGCGTCAGCTTGCCGTCGGCGACGAGGGTTGCCAGTTCGGACTTCACGTCAGCCATCAGGGCGCTGTCTTCGCCATCGGTGAACGGCGCGCCGGTGATGACTTTCTTCGACTGGTCGATGACGCCTTCATAAGCGAATTTCGGGGCGTGCGTGCCGTGTTCGGCATTCTCGCGGGCCACATCGGTTGCCTGGTCGAGGGCGCGGGCGGTTTCGCGGATCCGCGAAACATAGGCGCGCATGTCGTCGGCATTCTCGACATTGTGGAAGCTGATCAGGAATTGCGGCATGAAGCCCTGCGGGCCGTTCATCTGATCATAGACGAAGCCGTTATAGCGGTACTTCGCAGCTTCGGCGGCCTGGTTGTACTGGTATTCGAAAAGGTCCCAGGACAGTTTGTCGGCGTCCGACAGGTCGTCATAGTTGAACTTCGCCTTAATGTCCTCGACGGCGGCCTTCTGGCGGGCCAGATTGTCATCGGCGCAGGCGCGGGAGAAACAGTCGATCTTGTCGTTGAGATCCTTCCGGCCGAGGAAGGTCATCATGATCGGACTTTCCTGCAGCGCCTCCTCGAACTTCACATCGAACCAGTCGTTCAGCTCCTTGCTGATCTCGGCTTTCTGGTCGGCGGTCAGCTCGGTCGCGGCGGCGGGCGGGGCAGTCTTTTCGGCCGGCTGTCCGCAGGCGGCGAGAGCGAAGGCCAGCGCGAGCGCTGACACGGCAGGTTTGATCATGGAAGTCTCCGAACAGGAATTTCTCGATAAACGATAAGGCGTCGTAGCGCTTTCCGCGGCGCTCTGTCAATTGGCAAGCGGCACGCCCGGCGCTAGGGGAAGGTGATGACTGAAACAAATACCCCCAGAACGCTTCGGATCGGTACGCGTGGTTCACCACTGGCCCTGATTCAGGCAAATCAGATCGCTGCCGGGATCGAGGCAGCTTCCGGCGGCGCCATGAAGGGCGAGATCGTCACCTTCACCACGTCCGGCGACCAGCTGACCACCGAGCGGCTGATCAATTCCGGCGGCAAGGGCCTGTTCACCCGAGAACTGGACGCGGCGCTGACGCGTGGCGAAGTGGACCTGACGGTTCACAGCCTGAAGGACGTGCCGTCCGTGCTTGAGGCCGGGCAAGTGTTCGCGGCTTTTCCGGAACGTGAGGACCCGCGCGAGGGCTTCCTCTCTCCCAAGGCAAAAAGCCTGATGGACCTGCCGGAAGCCGCGAAGGTGGGCACGGCCTCCCTGCGCCGCGAAGCGCAGACGCGCGCCCTACGGCCGGACCTTGAGATCGTCACCTTCCGCGGCAATGTCGCCACCCGGATGCGCAAGCTGGAAGAGGGGCAGGCGGACGCCACCTATCTGGCCATGGCCGGGCTGACGCGCCTTGGCCAGCAGGCGGTGGCAAACCCGATCCCGCTGACCGAGATGCTGCCTGCCGCCGCGCAGGGCATTATCGGCGTGGTGATGCGCGAGGATGCGGATGCTGACGTGGCTGCCGTGCTGCACAGCCTGAACCATGTGCCGACGGCCGCGGCTGCGATCATCGAACGGGCCTTCCTGCTGGCGCTGGACGGGTCGTGCCGCACGCCGATCGCCGCGCACACGTTCGACAAGGGCGAAGAATGGCATCTTGTCGGAGAAGTGCTGGCCATGGATGGCAGCGCCCGCTGGCGCGCCGAAGGCACCTGCCGGAAGGGCGCGAGCGAAGTGCAGCTGGAAGCCCTCGGCAAGACCATCGCCAATGATGTCCGCCAGCTGGCGGGCGGCGAATTGCCTGCCTTCCAGGGGGATTGGTGAGCCTTCCGGTCATCGTGACCCGCGCCGAGCCCGGCGCATCCGAAACCATGGCCCGGCTGAAGGCGATGGGCCTTCACGCGATAGCGGCGCCGATGCTGGCGCTGGCGCCGCTGGACGTGGCCCTGCCGGATCTGTCGGGCGTGCAGCATCTCGTCTTCACCAGCGCCAATGGCGTGCGCTTCCTGGCCGGGGCGAGCAGCCTGCGCAGCGCGAAGGCCTGGTGTGTCGGCCCCTCCACGGCAGAGGCGGCGCGCGAGGCCGGCTTTGCCGATGTGCATGAAGGCGCGGGCGATGCGGTGGATCTGGCGGCAGACCTGCTGGCGGGCCTGCCGGAAGGCACCGGAGGCGTGATGCATGTGGCAAACGAGGCCGCCGCCGGAGACCTTGTGGCCCGGCTGAAGGCTGGCGGTATTCCGGCGGATTTCCTGGCCCTTTACGAAACCCGCCCCGCCGATGAGCTGCCGCCCGACGTGGAGGCGATGCTGGCCGCAGGGCCTGCCTGTGTGCTGGTGCATTCGGCCAAGGCGGCCGCGGCCTTCGCCTGGGCGGCCGGGGCGCTGGACCAGGCGATCATCGTGGCGATCTCCGAGGCGGCAGCCCGCCCGCTGCTGGGCAGGGAGGTGGCCGCGATCCATATTGCCGACGCGCCGAACGAGACGGCACTGCTTGCCACGCTCGCCGCTGTGGCCGGTGGCCTTTAAGCCGTCGGAATCCTGTGCGAGTGTGGGCAGGTTGAAACCGGATTCGAGATGACAGACGATTCTATCCCCGAAAGCTCCGTCGACCCGGCCCAGCCGATCGACGCGGATTTTGAACCGGCCCCGGAGGAGTCGAAAGCTGCCAGGAAGACTGGCGGTCCCGGCTGGCTGGGCGCTGGTGTGATGAGCCTGATGGCGGCCGGTCTCGGCGGCGCGATCGGTATCGGCGCGCACATCGTCATGCCGAGCGGGCTCGGGAATGCGAGCGAGGAAGTCTCCGCCCTGAACGACCGGGTCGGCAAGCTGGAACAGGCGGGGCCCGATGATCGTGCGGCCCTGAAGGCCGGGATCGACGCGCTGGCCAACCGGATCGACAATCTGCCTGCCACAAGCGGTAGCGTCCCGGTGGACCTGTCAGGCATTGAAGCACGTCTTGGGGCGCTGGAATCGGTCGATATGGGCGAGATGGTTGCGCCGGAGGAACTGGCCCGCGCGCTTGCCGCTTTGTCTGACCGGATTGCGGCGCTTGAGGCGCGGCCCCTGCCGGTGGATGTCAGCCCCCGGGTTGAGGCGCTGGAGCGGGATCTCACCACTTTGCGGGATTCGACGCTGGAACAGACCAAACAGGGCCGCTCCCTCGCCGACATGCTGGCCCGTGTGCAGACCGAGCAGAGCGATGCGCGGGCGGCTGCGGCCTCTGCCAGCTCTGTTGCCGAGGCGGCGCTTGCCCTTTCCGCCATCGAGGCGGCCTCGCGCCGGGGGGAGCCGTTTGAGGCTGACTATCGCGCCCTGCGTTCGGCCCTGCCGGGTGTGGACGATGTGCGTGCCCTCGGGCCGCTGGCACCGACAGGTGCGCCGACCCTGGCGGAGCTGAAGGATGCCTTCGGCGCGTCGGCAGATGCGGCCCGCCGCACGGTGCCGACGGAAGAGTCCGGGCGTTGGGGCTGGATCAACAAATTCTTCGGCGGCGCGGTGACCGTGCGCAAGGCGGACGGCACGGATGCCGACCCGTTCGCGCTGATCTCGCGCGCCGGAGAGGCCCTTGAAAAGGGTGACCTTGAAGACGCCGTGGCGTATACAGCCCGGCTCGATGGACCACCGGGCACGGCAATGTCCGGATGGACCGAAGATGCGAAACGGCGCATCACTCTGGAAACTTCGCTGGAGGCCGTGCGCCTCGCCCTGGCGGATGGGGGCGCCAAGACACCATGAACCGGATCATCGTGTTTCTCGTGCTTCTGATCGTGCTGATCGCGGCGCTCGCCTTCGGCTGGTGGGCCTATACGCTGCCCGGCAAGGTGACTGTGCCGATCGGGGCGGAAGAGATTTCCATCAAGTCCGGCGCGGCTGTGGCGCTGGTGCTGGCCCTGTCGGGCCTGATGGCGGCGGCCTGGTGGATCCTGTCCGGCATCTTCGTGCTGCCGGGGCGGATTGCCCGCTCGCGCCGCCGGTCGAAATCGCGCAAGGCGAATGCCGCGCTGACCGAGGGCCTGCTGGCGGCTGAGGCGGGGGACGCCGATGCGGCGCTGAAGCTTGCCCGCAAGGCCGCCAAGCATGCCGAGGATGAGCGGTTGAAACTGCTGCTGGAGGCCCGCGCCGCTGAGGCGAACGATGACTGGGCCGGGGCCGAACGTGCCTGGAGCCAGCTGACACGCCTGCCAGGCGGTCAGCTTGCAGGCCTGCGCGGGTCTGCCATGGCGGCCTCCGAACGCGGCGACCAGCTGACGGCGGAGACCCGTGCGCGTGAAGCGCTGAGCCTCAAATCCTCCGCCGACTGGCCGTTCAATTCCCTGTTCGACCTGCAGGTCTCGAAAGGGGAGTGGGAAAAGGCGCTCGACACGCTGGTGACCGGCGAGAAGCGCGGCCTGATCAAGGGCGACAGCCTGCGCCGCCGCCGTGCCGTGCTGCTGACGGCGTATGCAGTTGGTTTGCCGCATGACCGCAAGACTGACGCGCAGAAGGCGCTTGCCGAAGCGATCCGGTCTGCACCGGGCTTCCCGCCGGCTGCGTTCCATGGTGCCAAGGCGCTGATGGTGGACGGCAAGGCCAAGGCCGCGCAGGGCGTGCTGGAACTGGGCTGGAAGGCCCGTCCGCACCCGGCGCTGGCGCAGCTGTCGCGCCGCCTCGTGCCGCAGGACACACAGGCGAATATCGCCGCTCGCCTGCAGGCGCTGATCGCAGCCCATCCGAACCACCGTGAAAGCAAGATCCTGATGGCGGAAATCGCCATGGACAAGGCCGACTGGGTGGGCGCAATCCGCTCCCTCGCGCTGCTGGTGGAAGAGAACCCGACCGCGCGGCTCTGCCTGCTGATGGAGCGGGCGCTGAGAGGTTATGGCGACCAGTCGGAGGCCACCCGCTGGGGCCGTATGGCAGTCTCCGCCTCGCGGGAACCGGACTGGTCGGACATTGATCCGAAGGGCAATGCCTTCGATTTCGACAAGCAGGGCTGGTCTCGTCTCGTCTATGCCTTCGGCGATGTCGGGGACCTGGTGCACCCGCGTTACGAATCCTATGGGCGGGAGCTGGAAGCGGGCCGTGTGCCGGCGCTGCCGGGCCCGGAAACCGAACAATCCGTGCCCGAGGCCCCGAAGGCACCGGACCGTCCGCTCAGCCCGCCGCTGGACTACGCTCCCGACGAAGACTGAGCGCGCCTGCCGCCCCGCTGAACAGGGGTGGCAAAAGCGTCTTGCCGAACAGGTCATCTGCCGGTATGAGGCGGGCCTTCGGAATGGTCTTGGCCGCTATAGCTCAGCTGGTAGAGCATCGCATTCGTAATGCGGGGGTCAGGTGTTCAAGTCACCTTAGCGGCACCATTCTCTTTTCTCTGGTTTTTTCGTCTGATCCGCTTGCCGCCCTGTCCGGGCCGCAGCTAGGTTCCGTCCGGCTCACGTGATGTTCGGGACAGAGGAAAACCACAACATGACACGACAGACTGCACACCGGCTTGCCGGCCCTTTCCGTGCAAATTTTCTCCATTCTCTGAGAACCTTCGGCGCCTGTTCGGCGCTTGCCGCCCTGTCTGCCCTCGGGGCGAGTGCAGAGGAGCCTGCCGGTGTCCCGGCCATTCCGGCAGATGTGACGGACCGGATCGACGCGCTGTTCCTGGACTATCAGACCGAGAAACATGTGCCGGGCCTGGTCTGGGGCATCGTGAAGGATGGCGAGCTGGCCTATTTCAAGGCATCCGGTACGGCAAACCTCGAAACCGAGGCGCCGGTCACGGAAGACTCGCTGTTCTCCATCGCCTCGATGAGCAAGGCCTTCACGGCGCTGGCCATCCTGAAGCTGCGGGATGAGGGGAAGCTCTACCTGGATGCACCGGCGGAATATTACGTGCCGGAACTGGCGGACTGGACCTATCCGACCACGGATTCCCCCCGTATCCGCGTGCGTGACCTGCTGGCCCATGTCAGCGGCCTTGTGACGGACAATCCCTGGGGCGACCGCCAGCAGGACATGCCGGAAGAGGTGTTCACCGAAGTCCTGAAACAGGGCGTGCCGTTCAGCCGCGCGCCGCAGACGGCCTATGAATATTCGAACTTCGGATACGCCCTGTTGGGGCGGATCGTTACCAATGTCTCCGGCATGCCTTATGAGGACTATATCCGTACGGAGATCATGCTGCCGCTGGGCATGACGTCTACCGGCTATGACGTCTATGCCGTGGACCAGGACCGCCGCGCACTCGGCTATCGGTGGGAAGAAGAGGCATATTCCGGCGAGCCTGCACTAGGGCCCGGCGTGTTCGGGGCCATGGGCGGGGTGATGACCAATGCCAGCGACTATGAGAAATGGGTCGCTTTCCTGCTGGATGCCTGGCCGCCGCGTGACGGGGAAGAAACCGGGCCGGTCAAACGCTCAAGCGTGCGGGAACTTTCCCAGGGGCTCGATTTCCCGCGGGTCTACATGCGGGACGACCAGCCGAACGGCGATCCCTGCGCGGTGGCGGTGACCTATGCCATGGGCTTTTCCTTTGTTCAGGAGTGTGAGCTGGGCTTCACCCTGACGCATTCCGGCGGGTATCCGGGCTACGGCTCCAACGTCCTCCTGATGCCGGATGCCGGTGTCGGCGTGTTCGCCTTTGCCAACCGGACTTATGCCGCCCCGTCGCGGGCGGTCCGGGATGCGGCCCTGGAGCTGGTGCGCGCAGGCGAGATGCCAAGCCGCGAATGGCCGGTCAGCGCGCCGTTGGCAGATGCCTATGCCGTGGTTGGAGAGGTCTATGTGCAGGGCAGCCTTACGCCTGCTGAAGACACGCTGGCGATGAACTTCCTTCTGGATGCGTCCATTCCTGTGCGGGAGCGGGCTCTGGCGGCCCTCAAGGATCAGGCAGGCGCGTGCGAGACCGGCGTGCCGTTCAAGGCGGATGGCCATCTCAGCGGCACGTTCACCTGGACGTGCGAGAAGGGGACGATCGAAGGCTGGCTGCTGCTGTCGCCGAATGATCCGCCGCTGATTCAGGAACTGAACCTCAGCTTCGTTGAGCCGTCCTGACGGGGCAGGCTGCTATTCCAGCACATAGTCCGCCTCGGCCTCATACCGGCTGGGGCGGCCTTTGGCTGAGTGGCTGGAATAGAGGTGGAAACGGTCCGCGGTGAAGGCGCCGCTGCTATAGGCGTGGTGCGTCTCGACCCAGCGGCGGGTGTCTTCCAGCGTGGTATTGTGCAGATAGGCCAGCGTCACATGCGGCGTGAAGGGCCGTTTGTCCGGCTCCAGGCCAAGGCGCCGGGCGGCGCGTTCGCACTGGGCTGACAGGCTGCGGAGTTCGTCGCTTTCCCGCACCCGTGCCCAGACGGCGGACGGCTCCCGCCGGCCGAACCAGCCGGTGCCTTCCATCGACACCTCGAAAGGGGCGCAGCGGATCGTACCCAGCAGGTCGTCCAGGTCGCGGGCCTGACTGTGGGTGAGGTCGCCGAAGAAGCGCAGCGTGATGTGGAAATTGTCTTCCGGGCGCCAGCTCGCTCCCGGCAGATCATCCTGCAGGGCGGCAAGGCCATCCCAGAGGTCTTCCGGCACGGGCAGGGCGGCGAACAGACGATACATGCTGTGCTATCTGCCCCCGGACGCCGAAAAAGAAAACCCGGCCAAAGAGGCCGGGTTTGTCTGTTTTGAAATGGGCTGGATCAGCTGCCGAGTTCTGCCAGCTTTCCGAAATGTTCGGCCAGCAGGTAGTAGAAGGTGACCCGCGATTTCTGGCCGCCTTCGGCGCTCATGCGATCGCAGACCGTCTTGATGGCGGCGTCCAGTTCGCCCTGTTTCTCGGCGAGGCCCAGTTTGCCGCGGCACCACTTTTCCCGCACCCGGTCCAGTTCTCCGGAATCGCTGCAGGCAACGATGGAGCTGTCCTTGTTGCGGAGGGCGATGCCGAGATGTCCCACGATCTTCTCGGCGGCCGCCTGATTGTACCCACCATTTGCGTATTTCTTGATATTCTCGGCGTAAGCCGATGCGTCTGCCATAATTGTATCCCCTAGTGCTTTGGCGCCCCCACTGCTGGAACTGCGCCAGATTCATCAGATTAACCTTGCGTATAGGTGAGTCAATCCACTTCTGAAGTCGCCTATGTACTGGCGAAGAGTTGGTGCCAACAATCTTCGAATACTGGTAATGCGACGCATTGCTCCAAAGTTTTCTTGTCGGGCGTTCAAGTATTTGTGAACTATACTTGAAGTGTTTTGATCGGCGGCGGAGCCGGTGAGTCATGAAGACGCTGAAGGAATGTCCGGTTTTTCTTGCGAAGTGGGGCAACCTCTCCCATATTTCGTGCATGTTCCGGGTAAAAATCCCGCCGGTTCAAATGAAAGGGCTAGAAACCTATGAATGATTTCAATCGTGCTTACACGCCGCGGACAGGCGCAGGCTCGATGGATATGTCGGTCAATGAGGGCCTGCGGGCCTTCATGCTGGGCGTCTACAACAAGATGGCGCTTGGCCTCCTGCTGACTGCGGGCCTCGCTTATGGCGTCGGTGCGCTGGTGCCGGAGAGTGTGACCCTGACCCTGCTGACCGGCCCGCTGGGCATGATCATCATGTTCGCGCCGCTCGCCATTCTGCTCATTTCGAGCTTTGCGATGCGTAATCCGTCGCCGCTCGGGGCGAACCTCGTCTACTGGTCGGTGGTCTCGCTGATCGGCATCTCGATGGGCGCGATCGTCTACGTCTACGCGCGCCAGCCGGATGGCATGTTCATCGTGTCGAAGGCCTTCCTGACGACGGCCATCGCCTTCGGTGCCCTGTCGCTCTATGGCTACACGACCAAGCGTGACCTGTCGGGCTTCGGCACCTTCCTGATCATGGGCGTGGTCGGCATCATCGTCGCCTCGCTGCTGAACATGTTCATCTTCAAGTCGAGCATGTTCCATATGGTGATCTCGGTGGTCGGCCTCCTGCTGTTCGCGGGCCTGACGGCCTGGGACACGCAGCGCCTGAAGAACATGTACTTCCAGATTGAAGGCAATGTGCGGGCAATCTCGGTCGCCACGACCTATGGGGCCCTCAGCCTCTATCTGGACTTCATCAACATGTTCCAGTTCCTCCTGTCGATCATGTCGCCGCGCAACTAGGCGGCCTGACGACACAGCAGAAAGCCCCGCCCGGAACGGCGGGGCTTTTTCTTTGTGCGGGACCGGGAATCCGGTGACATGCGCCCCAGCTTTCCTTCCTGTCAGGACACGACCCATGCGCCCCATCGGCCCCACAATCGAGACGGAACGCCTGTTCCTGCGCCCGCCGCAGGCGGAGGATTTCGGCCCCATGTGCGAGATGATGGCGGATGAGGAAACCGCCCGCTTCATCGGTGGCGTCATGGCGCCCTCGCAGGTGTGGCGGTCGCTTTGCACTCTGGCCGGGGCGTGGACGATCAATGGCCACTCCATGTTCTCGGTGATCGAGAAATCGACCGGCGCCTGGATCGGGCGCCTCGGGCCGTGGCAGCCGGCGGGCTGGCCGGGAACGGAGATCGCCTATGGGCTGACGCGTGCGGCGCAGGGCAGGGGCTATGCGCAGGAAGGCGTATCGGCGGCGATCGACTATGCGGTCGATATTCTGGGCTGGGACGAGATCATTCACTGTATCGATCCGCTGAACACGGCGTCGCTGCGGGTGGCGGGAAAGCTCGGCGCCCGGAAGTTGCGCGAGGCACAGGCCCCGGCGCCCTTTACCGACATCACCTGGGACATTTATGGCCAGAGCGCCGACGAATGGCGCGCCCGGCGGGGCTGATCCTGCGTCTGGGCAGGCATCACGGCTGCGTGAGTTCACGCGCTCGTGCATCGCGCGTCAGAAGCGGCCCCGCTAGGGCTGGGGCCAGAAAAAGGAGCCCTGCCCATGATCCGCACTGCCTCTCTCGCCTCTCTTCTCGCTCTCCTGCCTGCTGCCGCCGTGGCGCAGGAACCCTCTGACGCAGCCATGGCTGCCAAGGCCAGCGAGGCCGAACGCGCCGCCATGGCCGGGGAGATGCGGGTTGGTCCCGTTGTCGGCGAGCCTGCCCCGGCCGTCACCGTTACCGGGCCGGACGGGGCAGTCAGCTTTACCGATCTTGCGGGAGAGAAAGGCACGGTCGTCGCCTTCTTCCGGTCTGCCGACTGGTGCCCCTACTGCAAGAAACAGCTGATCGACCTGAAGGAGGCCGCCGCTCCGCTTGCCGGGGAGGGGTGGACACTGATCGGTGTGTCCTATGACAGCCCGGAGACGCTGGCGGACTTCAAGGCCGCAAAGGAACTGCCTTACGAGCTCTATTCCGATACCGGGTCTGCCGCGATTGATGCCTATCACCTGCGCAATCCGGATGTGCCTGCAGGCTCGCGTTATGACGGCATTCCGCATCCGGCCATCATCTTCATCGCCGCTGACGGCACCGTGAAAGCGGTGATGCGGGAAGAGGGCTACAAGGACCGCCCGCCGGTCGAAGCGATCCTGGAAATGGCTGCGGCGCTCTGATCCGGCGGCGATGGGTTCCAAGCGGTCCCGGAATGGCCTAGCGTTCGCGCAAGCCATTCCGGAGACAGCTGATGAGACTTGTTGCCCTCGCCGCCCTTGGCGCGCTTGCCGCGTGCCAGATGATCACCGCGACCGCAGAGCCGCCTGCGAGCCCTGCCGACAAGGAAGCGGCCATCCTGGAAACAGCGAACACGCTGGCCGCTGCGGGCAGCTGGGACAATACCGGCCTGCAATTCGTCGAGGACCTGACCACCGAAATCGGCCCGCGCCTTGCCGGATCTCCGGATGAGAAACGGGCGCGTGACTGGGCCGTGGCGAAGCTGACCGAAATGGGCTTTGCCAATGTCCATGTCGAAGACTTCACCGTGCCTTACTGGAAGCGTACGCATGAGACCGCCCGCGTCGTCGGGGCGAGTGCGCAGCCGCTGATCATCACCGCGCTGGGCGGCAGTGCGCCGACACCGGCCGGTGGCCTTGAGGCGGACGTGGTGCGCTTCGAATTGATGGCGGACCTGCAGGCCGCCGATGATGCGGCTGTGGCAGGCAAGATCGTGTTCATCGACGAGTTCATGACCCGCACACAGACCGGCGCAGGCTATGGCCTCGCTGTGGCAAAGCGTGCGGCCTGTCCGAAAGTGGCGGCCGCGAAGGGGGCTGTGGCCTGCCTGATCCGGTCCGTCGGCACCGACCATTTCCGCCGCCCGCATACGGGCGGGATCGACCGGCGCGGGCCAGATGGCGTGGCGAAACCGATGGGCCCGATCCCGGCAGCGGCCCTGTCTGCGCCGGATGCCGACCAGCTGGCCCGCCTGCTGGCGCGGGGGCCTGTCAGCGTCAATCTCGACATCGGCGTGGAGACGGCTGAGGCCGCCCCGTCCGGCAATGTGATCGCCGAAATCGAGGGCACGACCCGCAAGGACGAAATCGTCCTGCTCGGCTGCCACCTCGATTCCTGGGACCTTGGCACGGGCGCCATCGATGACGGGGCAGGGTGCGGCATCGTCGTCGGCGCGGCCAAGCTGATCGACGGATTGCCCGAACAGCCGGAGCGGACCATCCGTGTGGTGCTATATGGCTCCGAGGAGATCGGCCTGTTCGGCGGTGACGCCTATGCCCGTCAGCATGCGGATGAGCTGGACAAGCATGTTCTGGCCGCCGAAAGCGATCATGGCGCGAGCTATATCTGGCAGTTCCAGACGAAGTTCGGCGATGGGGCGCTGGACTATGCGAAAAAGATCCAGGGTGTCCTGGCCCGCTATGGCGTGGCCGCGGGCGACAATCTTTCCGGCGGCGGGCCTGATATCGGCGTGCTGGCCCGGTCCGGCGTGCCGGTGGTGACCCCGGCGCAGGATGGCTGGGACTATTTCGACTATCACCACACACCCGACGACACGTTTGACAAGATTGAGCCGGATGCCTTCCGCCAGAATGTCAGCGTCTATGCCGCCTTCGCCTATATCGCGGCAGAGTCCGGCTGGGACTTCCGCAAGCCGGCCGACCTGGCAGAGTAAGTCCCGATGGCGCCGCGCGAGCGGATCGGCCCGGCCCTTGCCACCGTGCTGGAAGGGCTGAAGCTCGCCCGGCGGGAACTCGCCGGCAGCGAGGCTGACCCGCCCCGGCGGCGCTGGGTGCCGGTGGCGCTCGTCTCGGCGCTTCAGGCCGGACTGGTTGCGGCGCTGTCCGGTTATGAAAGTGCAGGGGAGGGGGATGTGACAGACCCCTCCCAGCCGGACCGGGTGGCACCGGTCGCGCTGTTGCTGCGCCGGGCCCGTTCGGCGGAGTATCTGACCCCGCCGGAACGGCTGGAACTGCCGGGCCGGACTGTGCGGGACATCGAGACCGTGGCAGCAGCCCGCAATGCCGTGCTGCACGGAGTACTGCACGGGCCGGGCATGGCGGAAAACCTGCTGGTGAACGATACGTTCCATTCTGTCCTGCAGGTACTACAGCAGGTTTGCCTGACACACCCGGCCTTTCCCGTGGAAGGTCACGGCGTGATGCTCGCACTGATCCGCGATGAAATTTCCGCACTTCGGCAGGCGCTCGGCCCGACTGGTTAATGTGCAGGTCATGATCTTTCGGCAAAACTCGCCGGATGAAGCCTGCTTCGCGCATCTCCTTCTTTCGCCACCGGGTCTTTCGGGCCCTGGCCCCGGCTGCGTCCCTGCTACTGCTTGCGGCGGCCGCGCCGGACACGTTTTCGCGGGAAGAGCTGGACGCGCTGGAGGCAGAAAAGCGCGTGGCGGAGCAGAAGCTGGCGGCCCTGCAGGCGAGCGGCGACGATGCGCTGAAAGACATCAACAATGTCGATGCCGACCTGCTGGCCGCGGCCATGGAATCCCGGCGGCGGGAGGAACAGGCCGCTGAGGCGGAGAAGAGCCTGGCCGATCTTGGCACGCGGCGGGTCGCTGCCCAGATGATTCTTCTGGAAGACCAGCAGGCGCTTGAAGACCTGCTGGCTGCGCTGGCCGCATCGAACCGGCGCAAGCCGCCCGCGCTGGTCATCTCTCCGGGAAAGGCGAACACGGCCGTGCGCCGGGCCATCCTGATGAGTGAGACGACCCCGCGCCTCGCCGCGCGGACGGAAACGGTGCGCGCCGAGATCGACGAGTTGAACACGCTGGAGCGCCGCATCCGGGGCGAAAAGGCCCGTCTTGAGGCGGCCGAGGCGACGCTGGCCCTGAAACAGGTTGAGATCGAGCGGCTGGCCGCCGCAAAACGGGGCGCGTTCGAGGACCTTTCCGGCGATATTGCCCGGCTGAAGTCGCGCACGGCGGAGCTTGGCGCGCAGGCCGATACGCTGCGCGGTCTCTTGCGGGCACTGGAATCGGATGCGCCGTCTGCACCGGGTGTGAAACCTGCGCTGCGGCCGCGTCAGGTCTCGGCCTCGCCGAAATCGCCGGTGCCGAAGCCGGCATCCCCCTCGACCCGGCCGCTGGGCAAGGCGGCGCTGGGCGGGCTGCAACAGCCTGTGGCGGGCAATGTGCTGCACTCTTTCGGCGACAAGCTGGCCGCGGGCGGCAAGGCGGAATGGATCACGTTTTCAACGCGCTCCGAGGCCCAGGTCACCGCGCCAGTGGCTGGAACGGTCGAATATGCCCGTCCGTTCCGTTCCTATGGAACAATGTTAATTTTGCGGACGAGCGATGGATACCATGTTATTCTATCTGGAATGAGCCGTATCTATGTCACCGAAGGCCAGAACGTGGCCACGGGCGAGCCTGTAGGCCGCATGCCGGACCGGTCTGACCCACCTCCGGAACTCAATATGGAATTGAGACTTGGCGATACGGTCATGAATCCGGCAGACTGGTTACCGCGTCGCGGTTGAGCCCGCCCATGAGAGAGGTTTGGAACATGCGTTCATTGCTGATTGGCACCGGAGTTGGTTTGATCCTCGGAGCGACGGCAGTCGGCCTTTCCGCTATCGCGGCGCCGCAGGACCCGCCGCCTCAGCCGCAGGATCCGCGCACCGTTACCTATCAGCAGCTTGAGCTGTTCGCCGAAATCCTGGCCCGCGCGCGTCAGGACTATGTGACCGAGATCGACGAACCGGAAGCCATGGAAGCGGCCATCAATGGCATGCTGACCTCGCTGGACCCGCACTCCAGTTACCTGAACGCCGACGATTTCAAATCCATGCAGGTGCAGACGTCCGGCGAATATGGCGGCCTCGGCATCGAGGTGACCATGGAAGACGGCTTCGTGAAGGTGATCTCGCCGATGGACGACACGCCCGCCAGCCGTGCCGGCATCCAGCCGGGTGACCTGATCACCGCGATCGACGGCAAGCCGATCATCGGCCAGACGCTGAACGATGCAGTCAAGGAAATGCGCGGCGAGAAGGGCACCCAGATCGACATCACTGTGCTGCGCGAGGGCGTCGATCCGTTCGATGTGACGCTGACACGCGAAGTGATCGAGCAGAAATCCGTCACCTGGCAGCTCGACGACAATGATATCGGCTATATCCGTATCTCCACTTTCAACGAGCGCACGACGCCGCTGCTTGAAGAGGCCGTGAACAGCATTTCCGAAAAGACCGGCGGACGTCCGCGCGGCCTGATCGTGGACTTGCGCAACAATGGCGGCGGCCTGCTGGACCAGGCTGTCTCGGTCAGCGACATGTTCCTGTCGGGCGGTGAAGTCGTCTCGACGCAGGGCCGCAGGGCTTCCGATGTGGAGCGCTACAACGCCCACAATGGCGAAGTGTTCAAGGGCGTACCGATGATCGTGCTGATCAATGGCGGCTCTGCCTCGGCCTCCGAGATCGTTGCCGGCGCGCTGCAGGACCGCCACCGGGCAACCATTGTCGGCACGACCAGCTTCGGCAAGGGCTCTGTTCAGACCGTCATCCCGCTGGGGGCAGACCGCGGCGCCCTGCGCCTGACGACGGCGCGCTACTACACGCCGTCCGGGCATTCGATCCAGGCGCTGGGCATCGAGCCGGACGTGTCGATCTCGCAGGCCCGCCTGACTGAGGAAGAACTCGCCAAGATCAAGCGCTTCTCCGAAGCCGACCTGCCGCATGCGCTGGAAAACGAGGAAGGCGCCGAGCGCCGCGCCCTCTCCATGCCGGACGAGCAGCCGCCTGAAGACTACAAGGGCGAGGACTTCCAGCTGGAACGCGCAAAGCAGATGCTGAAGGATGGCACCATCACCGCCAGCATGGGCTTGAAACGGGCCGGATAACAGCAAACGGTTAACCTTCGTTTGCAACCTGTTAACCGGAATGATGCAAATCTGGTCGTTCAGAGTCGACCAGATTTGATAACGAGGTTGCCACATGGCAAATCGCCGGGATGCTGAGCCGTCACCGCTGCGCACGGGAATAGTGCACACGGGTCTCAGCCTGTTGGTGTTCGGGGGAATTGCCGGTGCGCTGGGCGCCGGGATCGTCCTCATGGGCGATCCATCCGATGCTGGCCCGAAGCAGACGCTGGCCCTGTTCGATACGCATGACACGGCCGCCCCGCCGCTGAAAACGCGCCTGAAAACCGACATCGCAAGCGCAAGCCTGGCCATCGAGACGCCGGACTACAGCGAAGACGCCGGTTCCGGGGACCTGCCGGACCTGGGCATTGAGGCGCCGGAGGGCGAGACCCTGATGGCGGCTGCCGCCACCGCTGACCTGCCGGTCGGGGAAGGGGATGCCGACACCGCCGGTGTGCGTATCAATGGCAAGCTGGTGAAGCCTGGCGAATCCTATGGCGAAGTGACCCGCGTCGTGTCGTTGGGGCAGGCCCCTGCTGCCGGCATGACCGAGACGCTGAATGGCATGACCCTGCCGCGCATTGCGCCGGATGGCCGTACCCCGGCTGACGTTTATGCCCGTCCGTTCATCAATCCGGGCAACAAGCCGGTTGTGGCGATTGTTGTCGGCGGGCTCGGCATCAACGCGACGCACACCAAATCCGCCATCGATGAGCTGCCGCCGGAAGTGACCCTGTCCTTCGCGCCGGATGCAACCAGCCTGCAGACCTGGATCAACCGCGCCCGCGCGGCCGGTCATGAAGTGCTGATCGAAACGCCGATGGAAGCCTATGACTATGGCCGCATGAAAATGCATCCGCTGACCTTGTTGGCCGATGCAGGCGAGGCGGCAAACCGCTCGCGCCTTGACCGGGTCCTCGGCCGCTCGACCGGCTATTTCGGCCTGATCAATTACCAGGGCTCCAAGATCGGTGACGACGAAGCCGCGATGCAGCCCGTGCTGCAGGCCATCTCCGACCGGGGCCTCGCCTTTGTCGACGATGGCAGCCTGAATGCGGCGAACATGAAAGCGCTGAGCGGGCAGACGCGCCTTCGCTATGTGCGCGCCGATTCCGCCATCGATGCGAAGCTGTCGGCAGAGGAAATCTCGTCGGAGTTCATGGAACTGGAAAGCCAGGCGCTGGAGCATGGCGCGGCCATGGGCGCGGGCTATGCCTTCCCGATCACAATCGAAATGGTGAAAACCTGGTCGGCGGGCCTTGAGCAGAAGGGCATCGTTCTGGCGCCTGTCTCGGCCCTGGCGGCCCAGGCTGCGGCAGAAATTCCGGACGATGGCAGCGTTCGTACTGGCAGCCTTGAGCAGCCTCCTGTAAATCCTCACGGGTGACACAGGTTAAACAAGATCCCGATCGCTACCGCGCGAATGTCGGTCTGGCCCTCTTTTCGAAGGCCGGGCACGTTTTCATTGGGCGTCGTATCAATGGCCGCGGCGCCTTCCAGTGGCAGATGCCGCAGGGCGGCGTCGACAAGGGCGAAGACCCGGCCGTGGCTGCCTTGCGTGAACTGGAAGAAGAAGTCGGCGTGCCCGAAAAGCTGGTCGATACGCTCCAGGAAACCGAGGACTGGCTGTATTACGATTTCCCGCCGGACCTGAAGAAGCGCCTTCCGGGGCCGTATCTCGGCCAGCGGCAGAAATGGTTCGCCTTCCGCTTCAAGGGCTCCGACAGCGATGTGCGGCTGGACCGGCACACGCCGGAGTTCGATGCCTGGCGCTGGGCACAGCTGGAAGAGACCCCCTCGCTAGTCGTGCCCTTCAAACGGGCGGTCTATGCTGAAGTGGCGGTGCGCTTCGAGCGCTGGACGGAGCCGGTCCTTGGCGGCAAGGTGCCCCAGGGCTGAGGCCGCAAGAAGGGCATGGGAAGACCAGAGGGAAGATGGGCATGGCAAAGACCTTGCTGATGATTCATGGCGTCGGGTGCGGCGGCGATGTCTGGGACCGGATGATTCCGGTGTTCGAGGCTGATGGCTGGACATGCGAGGCGCCGACTCTGTTTCCCGGCCGCCGCGTGAAGGAAAACCCACCCCAATCGCTGAGTGAGCTGGGCCTCGACGATTATATCGCGGCCATGTCGGCCAAGGCGCATGAGATTGAAAAGGCGAGTGGCGAGAAACCTGCCGTGATCGGCCATTCCATGGGCGGCCTGATCGCGCAGGTGCTGGCCGAGAAGGGGGATGTCTCACAGGCCGTGTTCCTGACGCCTGCCCAGCCCAAGGGCTGCGCGGTGATCGGGCCGAGCGTGGCGTTCACCTTCCTCAACATCCTGATCCAGCAGAACCGGAAGAAGTCCTACAAGGTGTGGCGGACCGGTTTCGATTTCGGCGTCACCAATTGTGTGCCCAAGCGCCTGCGCGAAAGCATCTATGCCGACGCGCTTTATGATTCCGGGAGGGTCTATGGCGACATGACTGACGGGATCGAGATCGACGAAGCGAAGATCAATATTCCCACCCTGACGATTGCTGCCGGCAAGGACCGGGCAACGCTGCCTGCGGCGGTGCGCAAGGTGGGCGAGAAATACAGCCGGTCGCCCGTGGCCGGGGACTTTCTTGAGTATCCCCAGAACGGGCACTGGATCGTGGATGAGCCGGGTACGGACAAGGTGGCTGCCGATATTGCCGGCTGGCTCGCCCGCACATGCACAAAGGAAACCGCATGATGGAAGAAGACGCCCACGGCGTGCATGATTATCTCACCGATCCGCGTAATGCAGATATCCTGATCTCGGTGAACGGAGACCTGAAGAAACGGGACGAGGCCGTCGTTTCCGTTTTCGACAGCGGCTACATCCTGGGCGATGGTGTGTGGGAAGGGCTGCGCGTCATGGATGGCGGTATCGCTTTCCTGCCGGAACACCTGAAACGCCTGTGGGCAGGCGCCAAGACCATCGACATGGACATCGGCCTGACAAAGGACGAGCTGATGGCCCGCCTGATGGATTGCCTGAAGGCGAACGGTATGCAGGACGGCGTGCACATCCGCCTGATGGTGACGCGCGGCATCAAGAAGACGCCGTATCAGGGGCCGCGCTTCACGATCACCAAGCCGACCATCGTGATCATCCCGGAATACAAGAACCCCGTGCCGGAAATTATCCAGCGCGGCGTGTCTCTGTTCACGGTGCATGTACGCCGCACGGGGCCGGCCGAGCAGGACCAGAAGCTGAACTCGCACTCGAAGCTCAACTGTATCCTCGCCTGTATCCAGGCCGACAAGGCCGGGGCCGACGAGGCGCTGATGCTGGACCCGCTGGGTTTCGTGGCGACCTGTAATTCGACCCACTTCTTCATCGTGCGTGACGGGGAAGTGTGGACCAGCCCGCCGGAATACTGCCTTGGCGGCATCACGCGCGGCAATATCATCAAGGTCTGCCGGGAAGTCGGCATTCCGGTGTTCGAGAAGCGCTTCTCTCTGTTCGACGTCTACTCCGCAGACGAAGCCTTCATCACCGGCACGTTCGCTGGCGTGACGCCCGTGCGCGAGGTAGACGGACGGAATATCGAAAACATCGACGGCCCCGTCTCGCAGAAGATCCGCGAAGCCTACAAGGCGCTGCAGGCCCGCAGCCTGACGCCGATTGTATGAGTGCAACGCCCATGACTGACGTGATCCGCATCGCGATGTGGTCCGGCCCGCGCAATCTGTCGACTACGATGATGCGCAGCTTTGGGGCCCGGCCGGAGGCGGTCTGCGTGGACGAGCCGTTCTATGCCGCCTGGCTGGTAGCGAGCGGGGAAGTGCATCCGATGCAGGAAGAGATTCTCGCCTCGCAGCCGACTGACCCGGCCATCGTGGCGAAGGACATGCTGGCGCCGCTGCCGCCGGGCAAGACACTGCATTACCAGAAACATATGACCCATCACATGCTGGACAGTTTCCCGCTGGACTGGGTGGGCGGTGTCCGCCACGCCTTCCTCGTGCGCCATCCGGGGCGAGTGATCGCGTCCTACATGAAGAAGATGGACAGCCTCAGCCTGGAGGCCATCGGCGTGCCTCAGCAGGAACGTCTCTACCGCGAAATCATGCAGCGGACGGGGACGCCGCCGCCGGTTGTGGACTCTGACCGGATCCTCGCCGACCCGCCGGAGGTTCTGGCGCGGCTCTGCGATGCGCTTGGCATCGACTGGGATCCGGCCATGCTCGGCTGGGCACCGGGGCCAAAACCCGAAGACGGTGCCTGGGCGCCGCACTGGTATGATGCGGTCTGGAAATCCTCAGGCTTCGGCGCGCCGCCCGGCGAGACGCCGGTGCATACCGGCAGGGCGGCCGAAATAGAAAAAGAGGCGCTCGCGAGTTACGAGCGCCTCCTTGAAAATCACGTCTAGTTCTCCGCCAGGGGAGAGGCCCTGACGCCTTAGCCGCGGCCAGTCATCCGCAGGAAGCGGTTACGCAGGTCTGCATCCGATTTGAAGACGCCGGTGAACTGCGTCGTGATCGTGGACACGTCCTTGTGGTGCACGCCGCGCGTCGACATGCACTCATGCACCGCATCGATCAGGACGGCCGTGCCCATCGGGGCGAGGCTTTCGGTGATCGCGTCGCAGATCTGGGACGTCATGGTTTCCTGTGTCTGCAGGCGCTTGGAGAAGATCTCCACCACGCGGGCCAGTTTGGAGATGCCGACAACCGCTTCGGTCGGCATGTAGGCGACATAGGCCTTGCCGAGGAAGGGCGCCATATGGTGCTCGCAATGGCTTTCCACATCGATGTCGCGCAGCATGACGATGTCGTCATAGCCCTGCACATCCTCGAAGGTGCGCGAGAGGTATTTCACCGGGTCTTCGGTATAACCGGAGAACCATTCCTTGTAGGCATTGACCACGCGTTTCGGCGTATCGATCAGGCCTTCGCGGGCCGGGTCATCGCCCGCCCATGCGATCAGCGTGCGAACCGCTTCTTCCGCTTCAGCCTGTGTTGGGCGCTTCACGGGTTCCGCGCGCGCGACTTCGTTCTTCGGTGTGATGGCGTCCATGGCCATAGTGTAGGAGTCCTTCGACTGAGGGACGGGGGTCGAGCCGGGGCGTCCCTTGAAGGTCTTTCACGCCTTCTGCCCGGACTTAACGCCCGCCCGGAGTTTGTACCCTCAGGGCGATAATCTGGAACATAAGGGGGCAAGTGCCCCGTTTCCAGCGGATTCTACGGTGACGGAAGGTCACCGGATCACTGCCGAGTTGCCTTTCGTGGCGTCAACTGGTATCGCCCGGCCCATGTTCGCGCGCGCACTGACCCTTTCCTGCCGCTGCTGTTGTTGCCGCTGAGGCCACAACGCGCCATTAGGGCTGTCAGACGCTGACCCTGCCGGCATATTCCCGAACAAACCCGATCCAGAGACCCACATGACCATTCGCCTTTACGACACCGCTGCGCGTGAAAAGCGCGTTTTCGAGCCGCAGGACCCCAAACGTGTGACGATGTATGTCTGCGGGCCCACGGTCTATAACTATGCCCATATCGGCAATGCCCGCCCGCCGATCGTGTTCGATGTGCTGCGCCGCCTGCTGATGCGTGCCTATGGCGCCGACGCAATCGTCTATGCCCGCAACATCACGGACATCGAGGACAAGATCATCAAGGCCTCGCTGGAAAGCGGCGAGCCGATTGCGGCGATCACGAAGAAATATGCCGATATCTACAATGCTGATATCGCCGCGCTGAACGTGCTGCCGCCCAGTATCGAACCCTGGGCGACGAACCATGTGGCCGAGATGATCGACATGATCGAAAAGCTCGTCCGCCGGGGCTATGCCTATGTCGGCAAGGAAGGCGTATGGTTCGCGGTCAAGCAGATGCCCGATTATGGCAAACTGTCGGGCCGCAAGCTGGAAGACAATGAGGCCGGCGCCCGTGTGGAAGTCGACGCCGACAAGCGCGACCCCGCCGATTTCGCCCTTTGGAAATTCGCCAAGCCCGGCGAGCCGGAAGATGCGATCTGGGACAGCCCCTGGGGCAGGGGGCGGCCCGGCTGGCATATCGAATGCTCCGCCATGGCGGCGAAGCACCTCGGCAAGACGATCGACATTCATGGCGGCGGCATCGACCTGCAATTCCCGCATCACGAGAACGAGATCGCCCAGTCCGAATGCGCGCACGGGCAGGTGATGGCCAATTACTGGCTGCACAACGGCTTCCTCGACATGAGCGGCGAGAAGATGTCGAAGTCGCTCGGCAATGTCGTGCTGGTGCATGACCTCCTGAAGGCATGGCCGGGCGAAGTGCTGCGCTTTGCCATGCTGAGCGGGCATTACCGCGCGCCGCTGGACTGGACCGAGGACCTGCTCAAACAGGCCAAGACTACGCTCGACCGGATCTATGGCGCCCTGCGCCGGGTGTGGGAGGCCGAAGGTGGCGAGGCCCGCGATATGGGCGTGCTGCGCGCGCTGGAGGATGACCTCAACACGCCGGAAGCGCTCGCCGAGCTTTCCCGACTTGCGGGCGAAGCGAACACGGCGGCAGACCAGAAGGACGCGGTCGCCATGGCGAATGCGAAAGCGAACCTGCTGGCAGCAGGCAAGCTGCTGGGCCTGCTGACGCTGACCCCGAAAGACTGGGAGCAGGGCGGCGATGAGGATGGCAATGCCCGGATCGACGCGCTGGTCCAGGCCCGTGTTGATGCCCGCGCCGCCAAGGACTGGGCCGAAGCTGACCGGATCCGCAATGAACTCGCTGCCGAGGGCATCGAGATCATGGACGGGGCAGGCGGTTCGACCTGGCGCAGGGTCTAGGACGGTCCCATGCCCTTTCGCCGCCTTGCGCTGGCGGAAGGGCCGGGCCATCTTCGGCGCGATGAGCGAGCTTTACCACAACCGCATTCTCGAACTGGCCGCCGGCATCCCGCATGTCGGGCGGCTGGCCGATGCCGAAGGCTCGGTGACCAAGGTGTCCCGCGTCTGCGGATCGGTCGTGCATGTCGACCTGAAGCTGGACGAGGCGGGCGAAACTGTAACAGATATTGCGGTGGAGCCGCAGGCCTGTGCCCTCGGGCAGGCGGCAACGGCGATCCTGGCAGAGCATGCCATCGGGGCGCCCGTCTCCGAGATCATCGCGGCCCGCGATGCCCTGAAAGCCATGCTGAAAGAGGGCGGCGCCCCGCCCGAAGGCCGCTTCTGGGAACTACGCCACTTGGAGCCCGTGGCCGACTATCCCCCCCGCCACACCTCCACCCTGCTTGCCTTCGAAGCCGCCGTTGCCGCCATCGAAGAAGCGCTGCAGAAACGCGCCGCAGCCCGTGCCCCAGCAAAGTAGCGGGCCGGGTAACAGCCTGCGCCGCCGGGCCGCCTATGCGCTGCTCTGGATCTACAAACATGGACCCAGCCAGGTGCTTTGGGCCTTTGGGGCGCGGTGCCAGCATACGCCGACCTGTAGTGAATACGGGGCTGAATGCGTGGCGCGGTTCGGCTGGTGGCCGGGCTTCTGGATGACGCTGGCGCGGTTCCTGCGTTGCCGGCCTGGCGGCACGATGGGGTGCGACCCCCCGCCTGTGACAAAGCCCGATGTACCGGTCTGGCAGCCCTGGCGCTATGGCGACTGGTCGGGCAGGGGTATGAAGCATGCGTGCAAGCCAGTTGAAAAACCCCCGGAGGCATGACATATCGCCGCCATGCATTTTCGTCTGATCACCGCTCTGACCACACGAACCCGCCGGGGTGCCTGACGCGCCTTCGGCCCGCACCCGTGCGCGCCCGCCTCATGCACCCGCCAAAAACGCCCTGAACCGAGCCCTGAAAGGTGCGGCCCAAACTGGCCCGAACACCATGTACAGGACCATGTAAACACCATTTATGGACCATGTAGGGCTCTCCCCATTCCCGGAAGCCGCCTGACTGCAGACCGCCAGCTTTGAGGGTGGGAAAAGCGGTAAAGACGCGCTAAGCAAGCCGCCGCATAAGGCTTTCCGGATACTTGGAATTTACGCCCCCTGCGGGCGAGCGAAATCGAAGAAGAAGACCGATGATCAAAGTAACGCTGCCCGACGGCTCTGAACGAGACTATGCCGACGGCGCCTCGCCCCTCGATGTGGCCGAGAGCATTTCCAAATCCCTGGCCAAGAAGGCCCTCGCCGCCAAGGTGGACGGCGAGATGTGGGACTTGGTGCGCCCCCTGGAAGGGGATGCCAGTGTCGCCATCATTACCGACCGCGACCCGGAGGGGCTGGAGCTGATCCGCCACGACGCCGCCCACGTGCTGGCGCAGGCGGTGCAGGATCTTTACCCTGACACGCAGGTCACGATCGGCCCGGTGATCGATGACGGCTTCTATTACGACTTCGCGCGCGCGGAGCCGTTCTCGTCCGACGATTTCGAGAAGATCGAAAAGAAGATGGCCGAGATCGTCGACGCCGATTACCCGATCGTGCGCGAAGTCTGGGACAAGGACGAAGCCATCGCGATGTTCAAGAAGATCGGGGAGGACTACAAGGCCCAGATCATCGACGACATCATCCCGCCGGGCGAGGCGATCACGATCTATCGCCAGGGCGACTGGTTCGACCTGTGCCGCGGCCCGCACCTGCCATCGACGGGCAAGCTGCCGAAGGCGTTCAAGCTGATGAAGCTGGCCGGCGCCTACTGGCGCGGCGACTCGAAGAACGAGATGCTGCAGCGCATGTACGGTACGGCCTGGGCGAACGAGAAGGACCTCAAGGCCCACCTCACGCGTCTGGAAGAAGCCGAGAAGCGCGACCACCGGAAACTGGGCGCGCAGCTGGACCTGTTCCACCTGCAGCCCGAAGCGCAGGGCTCTGTCTTCTGGCACCCGAAAGGCTTCATGATCTGGCGCCAGCTGGAAGCCTATATCCGCCGCGCGCAGGACGAGGACGGCTATGTCGAAGTGAAGACGCCGCAGCTGCTGGACTCTGTGTTCTGGGAAAAATCCGGCCACTGGGACAAGTTCCGCGAGAACATGTTCGTGGTGCCGGACTTCATTCCGAATACGGATGAGGCCGAGGTGAAGATCCCGGCCGAGACGAGCCTGATGGCGCTGAAGCCGATGAACTGCCCGGCCCATGTGCAGATCTTCAAGAACGCCCAGCGCTCCTACCGCGACCTGCCGATCCGCATGGCGGAGTTCGGCTGCTGTCACCGCAACGAGGCCCATGGCGCCCTGCACGGCCTGATGCGTGTGCGCCAGATGACGCAGGACGATGCGCACATTTTCTGCCGTGAAGACCAGATCGGCGACGAGACGCTGCGCTTCCTGAAGCTGTTTTCGCGCGTCTATAATGATTTTGGCCTGACGGAAATTTCCTACAAGCTGGCGACGCGTCCGGAAGTCCGCGGTGGCACGGACGAGAACTGGGACCGCGCCGAAAAGGCCCTCGCCGACGCCCTGACGGAAGCCGGCCTGCCTTTCGATTATGCCGAAGGGGAAGGCGCCTTCTATGGCCCGAAACTCGAATTCCACCTGACGGACGCCATCGGGCGGACGTGGCAGTGCGGCACGTTCCAGCTGGACTACGTCCTGCCCGAACGTCTGGATGCAGAATATACGGGATCGGACGGTGCCAAGCATCGCCCGGTCATGCTGCACCGCGCGGTGTTCGGCACGTTCGAACGCTTCATGGGTATCCTGATCGAGAACTATGCCGGGGCCTTCCCGATGTGGCTCTCGCCGGTTCAGGTCGTCGTGGCCGCCATCACGGACGCTGCGAACGATTATGCCGAGGAAGCCGCCGCTGTGCTGCGCAAGGCGGGCCTGCGGGTCGAGACGGATCTTCGCAATGAGAAGATCAACTACAAGGTCCGCGAGCATTCGCTGCAGAAGGTTCCCGTCATCGCCGTGGTCGGTGGCCGGGAGGCAGAGGAGCGGACGCTGGCCCTGCGCCGGCTCGGCTCCAACGCCCAGCAGATGATCTCGCTCGACGAGGCAGCCAGTGCCCTGTCGCTGGAAGGCCTGGCGCCTGACCTTAAAGCCTGATCTGACTTAGACGGCTGACAAAACGGGCGGGAGGGAAGAGAGTGAGACTCATGTCCTATGCGCCCGTGCTTGCCGCCGTCTTCGTCCTCTGGCCCGTCATGGGGGCGCTAGGCGGCCAGGGCTATGCGCCTCTGCTGGGCCTGGCGGCCCTGCCGGCGCTGGCACTTGCCCGGCCGAAATGGCCGCCGCCGGTCTATGCCATCCTGGCCTTCCTGTTTGTCGTCTGGGTGGTGATCAGCGAGGCCTGGTCTCCTGTCTCGACGGGGTTCATCAGCGGCAACCTGTTCCATGGCGATTTTGCCGTGAAGGCGTCCAGCGTGCGGATCTTCCTGGCGGCGGTGTTCGCCCTGCTGGCTGTGGGCGGCGCCCTGAGGATTGCCGACGGCAGCGCGCAGGTCTCCACGCGCGTGATGCTGGGGGCCTTTGCGGTGCAGGGGCTGATCCTTGCGCTTTCCGCGATTTTCTCCGATCCCATCCTGACGGCTGTTTACGGGACAGACCCCAATAAACAGATCTCCGGTGTGCAGAACATGGGGCGCAACGCGAACGCATTCGCGCTGGTCCTGCCGGTCCTGATTGCTTACCTGTCGACCCGGCCGCAATTCTTCTGGAAGCCGGTTGTGGCGCTGATGTTCGCGGTCAGCCTTCTGACATTCACGCGCCTCGACACACAGAGCGCGATGATCGGCATGGTGTTCATGCTGGCGGCAATGGGGCTGGTCCGGGCTTTGCCCAAGGCAGGGTTCCGTGTCCTGTTCACGGGGCTGGCCGCCTATATCGCTTCCGCGCCCATGCTGATGGGGACGTTGCTGAAGCTGTTGGACGCCTACAATGTGCACCTGCCTGCCTCCTTCTATTCGCGTTCTGCCGCCTGGCGGGTCGTGATCGGCAAGATCTCCGAACGCCCGGTGACGGGCTATGGTATTTCCGCCTCGAAAAGCTGGCGCGAGACCTATGCGGACCATCCTGACTGGCTGGCCCGCCTGCCGGATTTCTGGAAGGACTATCCTGTCGTGCCGGGGCACCCTCACAATATGGCGCTGCAGATCTGGGCAGAGACCGGTCTGATCGGGGCTGTGCTGGTCGGGTTTGCACTGGTCCTGCTGGGCTTCCGCCTGCCGCAGCCTGACCAGATGCGCGAGGATGTCCGCTATGCGATTGCGGGTGTCACCGGCGTTGCACTCAGCCTGTTCAGCTTCGCCTACAATATGTGGAACGAGGCATTCTGGTCCACCGTGGTGCTGGCGGCGGTTGCCATCATCCTGCTGGCGAAACGGCAGAGAGTATCGCTGTGAGCGCCATCGGCCATTCCGGGCCGGCGATCAGTGCGCTGGTGGTGACCTACAGGACCGGCGCACGCCTGCATGAATGCCTCTATGCCCTGAAGGGCGATGAGGCGATTACCGAAATCATCATCGCGGACAATGGCAATCCGCCGGGGGAGCAGGCCTGGATCGACCGCTTTGTAGCGGCCTGCCCGAAGGCGCGCCTGATCCGGGCAGGGGACAATCCGGGCTTCGGCACAGCGATGAACCGCGCCGCGGCGCTGGCAGGCGGGGAGATGCTGCTCGCCTGCAATCCGGACTGCGTCATCAAGCGCGGTGCCACGGCCTTCATGCTGGAGGCGCTGGAAGGGGTAGAGCGGCCAGCCATTGTGGGTGGACGGATCTTTGGCCTGACAGGCCGGGAAGAGCGCGGCGCGCGTCGCAATACGCTGACCCTGTGGAACGCTATCGGTTTTGGCAAGTGGACGCTGGATGGCGAGCCTGCGCCTGCCGGGCCGGTGCCTGTCGGCGCGGTATCCGGCGCCTTCTTCCTGATGCGGCGGGAAGACTATGCGGCGCTCGGCGGGTTCGACGAAGCCTATTTCCTGCATGTCGAGGATGTGGACCTTTGCCGCCGGGCGATCGAGGCGGGTGGCTCTGTCATCTATCAGCCAAAGGCGGGTGCGCTGCACTACACGTCCACATCGGATGCACCGCGCGGCAAGGTGCAGGCCCACAAGGCGGACAGTCTGAAACGTTATTTCCGGAAGTTCGCGAAGACGCCGGGGGAGAAACTGGCCACGGCCCTGATGGTGCAGCTGATCGGTCTTGCCATGCGGCTGCGCGGTTAGGTGCAGGTTTAGGGCTTGGGACGCCAGCCTTCCGGGGCAAGCTCGAAGCCGGCAAAGTCAAAGCCCGGCGCGACAGTACAGGACAGCAGCGTCCATGCGCCGAGCGTCTCGGCCGTCTGCCAGTGATGTGCGGGAACAATGCCCTGCAGAGTGTGGCCTGCGCGAAGGTCCGGTCCGAGCGTGACGGCGCGTGGGTCTGTGCCCTCCGGCGTGGCTGTCGTCAGCACCAGCGGCCCGCCTGCCTGCCATAGCCAGATCTCGTCCGCATCCACCCGGTGCCAGGCGGAAACTTCATCGGCCTGCAGCAGGAAATGAATCAGCGTGGAGGCCGGGCGCTGCCCCGCCAAGGTAGGGGAGCGGAACGTCTCCACATAATGCCCGCCCTCCGGGTGCGGCACCATGTTCAGAAGACGGATAACTTCCCGCGCGCCGAGGTCACCCGCGGCGGCCTGCATCAGAACCGGTCCTTGCGGCCGCGGATTTCGGCGAAGGTGGCGACAGCGTCTCCCGGGTGGCCCATGGCGGCCTGCAGGTCCTGTACGTCCGCGCGCAGGAAGGGGTTCGTGGCGAGCTCCCGGCTGAGAACGGTCGGCACCGTCGGGCTGCCCTTCGCGCGCAACTCGTCGATCTGCTTCACATAGGCGGCGAGCGCTTCATTGCCGGTTTCGATGGTCTCGGCAAAGCGGGCATTCGACTGGGTGTATTCGTGCGCGCAGTAGATCCACGTTTCCGGCGGCAAGGCCTTCAGCTTGGAGAGGCTTGCCCACATCATGTCCATCGTGCCTTCGAAGACGCGGCCGCAGCCGAGCGCGAAGAGGGCGTCACCGACAAAGGCGGTGTTCTGCTCTGCGAAGTGATAGGCGATGTGGCCGAGCGTGTGGCCCGGCACGTCCAGCACGCGGGCGGTCGCGCGGCCGAACTCCACCGTGTCGCCTTCCTTCAGCTTCACATCAATGCCGGGGATTTTATCCGCCTCGCCGGCCGGGCCGTAGATCGTGCAGCCGGTCGCTTCCTTGATCTTCAGGTTCCCGCCTGCATGGTCGGGGTGCCAGTGCGTGTTGAAGATGTGGGTGATGTGCCAGCCCATCCGCTTCGCCTCGGAGAGATATTTCCCGGCGTCGGGCGTGTCTATGGCGGCCGTCTCGCCGGAAAAGTGCTCGTGAACGAGATAGCCGTAATTATCGTTCAGGCAGGGAAATTGATGTATGTCGAGGGTAATCTTGGTCATCTCTGTCTCCTGCAGACCGGCCTAGCACAGGGAATCCGATGCGTCAGGATGCTGTTACGCTGGAACGCTTTTACAGCGCCCCGCTGGGGCAGGCAGCCGCGCGCATCCTGTCCGGCAAGCTGACGGATCTGTGGGGCGAGGCGCGGGGGCTGTCTCTGCTGGGGGTCGGCTTTGCCGTTCCGGTGCTGAACGCGTTCGGCGAGGCGCCATCGCGTATCGTCGCCGCCGTGCCGCTGGAGCATGGGCCCGTGCAGTGGGATTATTCAGGCCGGGGCAATGCCAGTGTCGGCGTCGGGGACGACCGGCTGCCCTTTCCGGATGGCATGTTCGACCGGGTGATCGTGATGCACGGGCTGGAAGAGGCCGGCAATCCGCGCACATATCTCCGCGAAATCTGGCGGGTCACGGCGCCGGAAGGGCGGATCGTGCTGGCGGCGGCGAACCGGGCGGGGCTGTGGTCGCGGGCCACGCGCACCCCATTCGGGCAGGGGCGCCCCTGGAGCCGCCCGCAGCTGATGAACCTCTTGTCCTCTGGCCTGTTCCAGGTCACCGCGTCGACCAGCGCGCTCTACATGCCGCCCATGTCGGCGGGGCTGGTGACGTCTGCGGCAGAGGGCTGGGAGGCCATCGGCAGCCTCATCGCACCAGGGCTTGGCGGTGTCGTTCTGGTGGAAGCAGTGAAGCGTCTCTACGCAAGCCCGGGCGGCGGGGCGCCGGCACCTGTTACCGAAAAGGTACGGATTCCTCGCTCCGTACCTTCCCCGAAACGCGAAAGCCATTGACGTACCGGGCCGCTGGAAGATACTTCGCACCTGCAGCAACTATTAGGAGAAGCGACATGAAGCTTGTCACAGCGATTTTCAAGCCGAGCCGGCTGGATGCCGTGATCGACGCGCTCTCCGAAGTTGGCGCAACGGGGCTCACCGTTTCCGAGGTGCGCGGCTATGGCCGCCAGCTCGGCAAGACGGAAGTCTATCGCGGCGCCGAATACGAAGTGCGCCTGCTGCCCAAGGTGAAGGTGGAAGTCGCCTGCGCCGACGATGCAGCAGAACGGTTTGCCGATGCCATCATCCAGGCGGCAAACACGGGCACAATCGGCGACGGGAAGATCTTCATTCTCGACATCGGCTCCGTCATCCGCATCCGCACCGGCGAGCGCGACGAACTGGCCGTATCCGGCTAGGCGGCTTGAGTTTCGCAGCCGGGTTCTGGGCAGCGGGCTTCAGGAGGCCTGCCTCAGGACGTTTTGTCTTCGTTGCTGAAGTCGGCTTCCATGGCGCCGTGCTGTAGCTGCAGATTCAGCAGGATGGCCTTGGCGATCGGCAGCAACGCCAGGATCAGCCCGATCATTACGGCGCACATCACGACAAAAGCCAGGATCTTGAGGCCCAGCGGCATCGAGATCATGGGCAGGATGAAGATGAAAGGCGCCGTCAGGATCAGCACGCCGAAACCGACAAAGAAGGCCGGGCCGTCGGCCGTATCGTCATTGCTCATCTCGCGTCCGCAGACGGGGCAGGCATCGTTCAGCTTCAGGTAGCTCTTGAACAGCTTGCCCTTGCCGCAATTTCCGCATTTCAGCTGCAGGCCGGACACGATGGGGGAAGGTTTCGTCATGGACGCACTCCGGGGGGGGAACTGCAACGACACATCGTGTCCCGCGCCGCACTCTTCAATGCGACACATGGCAGCCCACAGGGCGGAGCCCTTGACGTGCGGGGCTGCATTGCCCACCAGAGCGGGCTGTAATTCGCAGGACGGAAGGCTCCCAATGTCTGACCCCATTTTCGAACGCATCGCCATTATCGGTGCTGGCCTGATCGGTTCTTCCATCGCGCGGGCCGCCAGGGCCTATGACGCGGCGGGGGCCGTCTCGCTGTATGATGTGAGCGATGACGTGCGGGCCCGGGCGGCAAAGCTGGAGCTGGGCGATGTCGCAGACACGCTGGCTGATGCCGTGAAAGACGCAGACTGCGTGATCCTGTGCGTGCCTGTCGGGGCGCTGGAGCCGGTGGCAAAAGCCGCCGTGCCGTACATGAAGGCAGGTGCGATCCTGTCAGATGTCGGCTCGGTCAAGAAGCAGGCTGCCGAAGCGCTGGCCGCCGCCGATGACGGGCGCGTGCATATCATTCCGGGTCACCCCGTGGCAGGCACCGAGCAATCCGGCCCCGAGGCCGGCTTCCCGAGCCTGTTCCAGAATGCCTGGTACATTCTTACGCCGCAGACCGGCAAGGACGAGGCCTATGAGGCGGCTGCCGCCCAACTGACCGCGTTCTGGGCACGTCTTGGGTCCAAAGTCGAAACAATGGATCCAGCCAGGCACGACCGCGTGCTGGCCATTACCTCACACCTTCCGCACCTGATCGCCTTCAACATCGTTTCCACTGCCTTCGACATGGAAACGGTGGAAGAAGGGGAGGTCGTGAAGTTCTCCGCCGGTGGTTTCCGGGACTTCACGCGTATCGCAGCCTCTGATCCCGTGATGTGGCGCGACGTGTTCCTGAACAACAAGGAAGCCGTGCTGGAATGCCTTGGCCGTTTCTCCGAAGACCTGGCAGCCCTGCAGCGGGCCATCCGTTGGGGGGATGGCGACTTCCTGATGCAGGAGTTCACCCGTGCGCGCACGATCCGCAAGGCCGTGATTGATGCGGGGCAGGATTCCGGTGCCGTGAACTTCGGCCGCAACCAGAATGGTGCTAAAATAAAAACATGAAGCCACTGACCCTTTCGGACGACCGGCGTGAGGCCCTTGCGGGCCATCTGCAGCGCCTGTTCGCGACGGAGTTCGATGTGGATCTGAGCGATTTCCGCGCCGAGGCCATCATAGACCTGATGCTGAAACAGCTGGGCCCTGCGGTCTACAACCAGGCCGTGGAGGATGTGCGTGCGCACATGCAGGGCAAGCTGGACGACCTTTCCGGCGAAGTCTGGGTGGATGGCGGCGTCTGAGGCCGCTCACGTCCTTTCACGTGAATTTGTGTCGCCTGCGAGGGCTGCTCCGGCTAGGGAAGGGGCATGAAACAGCCGACGCACATGCTTTCCCGCCGCGGCCTCCTGTTCGCAGGGGCTGCCTCTTTCGTTATTGCGGCCTGTTCTGGCGGCTCACGTACGGCGACGGCCGAAACCGGGCAGGGCGCGCCGGATGCAGACCCTTATGCCGACAGTGAATGGCGTACGCTGACAGAGGCGCAGTGGAAGGAACGGCTAAGCCCTGAAGCTTTCGGCGTGCTGCGCCGCGAGAACACGGAAAGGGCCTTCACGTCCCCGCTGGAGCATGAAAAGCGCAACGGTACCTATCATTGCGCCGGTTGTGACCTGCCGCTGTTTTCCTCCGATACGAAATTCGATTCCGGTACGGGCTGGCCGAGCTTCTGGCAGCACCTGCCGGGCGCTATGGGGACGAAAGCAGATCACAAGCTGTTCTATACGCGCACGGAGTATCACTGTGCCCGCTGCCTCGGGCATCAGGGGCATGTCTTCAATGACGGGCCCGCGCCCACGGGCCAGCGCTGGTGCAACAACGGCGTGGCGCTGACGTTCCGTCCGGCTTGACGCCTATTCGATGATCTCGACGCCTTCCGGGATCACGAAGGCCGGCACGGAGGCGATGGCGACATCGCCGTCATCGATCAGCTCGCCGGGGCCATTCTCGCGCCGTTCATAGGCCGCAACGAGCGAACTGTACGGCGGGACATAATCCCAGCCACCATTGCCATTGTTCTGCGTGATCTCGAAATGCAGGTGCAGCACAGTGGGCGTGCCGCCGAAATCGTTCGAGACATAGCCGATCGTGTCGCCTGCCTTCACCGTGTCGCCGATCTTCACCGACAGCTTGGCCATGTTCATGTGCAGGTATTTGTAGATCCGCCCACCAGAGCGGAGGTTCACACTGTAGGAGCCGACATTGGAGATGACGCCGTCTTCCACGGCAACCACTTCATGGGCCGTACGGTCGGCCGCGGTGGTGGCGCGTTCGGACTTGCAGCTGTCTGGCGTGCCGACGCGGATGTCCTGGCCCTGGTGGATCTTGTTGATTGGGCAATAGGTCGAGTTGCGGTTCGATGTGCGCGTCTCGCAGAAATTGTCCCGCCACGGATATTCGAAGTTCCGTGTGTCGCACTGGTCGCCGCCAACCATGCCTCCGCCGAAGGTGAACACCATGGACTGGAGATAGGCCGGGGAATCCTTGATCGGGAACACCATGTCGGGCGCGAAGATCATGTCTTCCGGCGCGCCTTCGCCTGTGCCGGGCAGCAGGGCGCCGGGGGCATAGAAGGAGAAGGCCGGTTCGATCGGGGCAGGCGGCTCATCCGTGTCGGTCGCATCGGGCGTATCCACCGGGGGAGTAGTGTCGGTATCGGCCGTGTCCGTGGTGTCATCCGGCGTATCGGTGGACGTATCCGCGGGCGTATCCGTATCTGTTGGGCTGTCAGTATCTGTGTCACCCGCGTCAGGCGTGCCGGGATCGACCGTGTCGGATGGCGTGGTCGTGCCGTCCGTGTCTGCGTCTGTCGACGTATCTGGGATGTCGGGTGTGGTATCCGGCGCGTCCGTATCCGTGACATCAGTGTCCGGGGTGGTGTCCGCATCTGTGTCGGCGCCGGTATCCGTATTGCTATCCGCTGGCTGGTCGCCCTGTCCGTAAGGGTCCGTCACGGGCGCGGAAGGCGGCGGCGGGCCTGGGGCGCCGGGTGGCACGGCGGGGCCTGTTTCCGGTGTCGAGGGCGGCGGGCCGCCATCCCCCGGATAGCGGACAAAGTCACAGGCTGCGAGCGTCAGCAGCGCGGTAGCACCAAGAAGGAGGGAGCGCGTACCAGCCATCAGCGCGACCTCACGGCGACAAGCGAGTTGGCGATGGACAGCGCGTCTTCTTCACTGATGCAGTCGGCATGTTCGCCATCGGCATGCGTGCACTCGAACTCAATCAGATAGTCGGCGCCATATTTGGTGAAGGCGACCTGTGCCCCGCTCATGGTCGGGATGAACCGCATCGGCGCATCCGTCGTGCCGGGTGCGCGGTCGCCAATGATTTCGTTCGTGCCATTGACGACGATGTTATAATCCGTTCCCGGATAGAAAGCGAAATAGCCATCATTCAGCGGCTGGAACTTCACGTCGGACTCGGCACCCTGCGGAAGCACGATGCCGGTCGGCAGCATAACGGGAACCGGCGGGGCATCGCCCCCTGCCGCGACGGTGAAATTGCCGTCCGCGCTGGAATTCGAGGCGACATCGGCGCGGGCCGCTGTCCAGTCGATAATGGCCTCTTCGCTCACGGCCTGAGCGTAGACCGGCTTGTCGGCCTCGTCCGCAGGTGCCGTGTCTGTCCGGGCCTGGTCTTCCAGTGCAACCTCTTCCGGTTCGGAAATTTCCGTGGCGGGATCATCACCCATCCCCCGGATGAACTTGTCACAGCCGGCAAGGCCCAGCAGGGCACAGGCGGGCACCAGTGCAAGGGCGATCTGCTTCCTCATTGCAATCATTCCTTTCCGGGTTGAGCCACATAGTCCGGATCGGCATAGGCGACGCTGTCGACCTGAAGGATCCGGTTTTGAATTTCATTGATGGTTGCGCGGGTTGGCTCCAGGCCGGGCGGCAGGCGGTAGCCGAGCCGGATCTCACCGGAATAGCTGGCCCCGACCAGACGGAAATCCTTCAGCACGGGATAGCGTGCCTGCAGATTGGCCCAGGCAATGTCTGCCGCGGCGCGGTCGCGTTTGAAATTGCGGGTGATGACGTCGATCTCAGGTTCGCCCTTGATGCGGACGATATAGACGATTTCCGACCCATCCTGGCTGAGCTGGGCCAGTGTCGTTTCCGCAGGGCGTTGCGTTTCGGCCGATGCGGGCAGTTCCGCCGGCCGGACGACCGGCAGCGGGTCGCCGGGGTGAAGGTCCGCAGCCGGCCGGGTGGGCGCCGCGATTTCCGTTTCGGACGCGCCGGGGCTGGCCATGTTCGAGCCAGCCATCACGAAGATGCCCGTCGCCCCTGCCAGCATGGCGAGTCCGGCAAGCCCGAGTGGTCCGCCAAGATGCAAGGGGGTCTGACCGCCGCTCATTCAGTCTCCACCGCCGGAGGTGCCACCGCTCACCGGCACATTGGCCAGGTTCAGGATGCGCCCGCCACAAGGGCGGCGGCACATGCCGTCAGACCCTTCAATTGGTGTCGTGCCCGGATAGTCGGAGCAGAGGCCGGAGCACTGCATGTCCGCCAACGGATCGGTTGCGGCAAGCAGTTCCGAGACCAGTTCGTCGGAGGTCGCCTCCGGATCGCGTGCCTTCAGCAGGGCGAGGGCCGCCGAGACGTGCGGTGCGGCCATGGAGGTGCCTTGCTCATAGGCGTAGTAGCAGTCTTCCACGGCTTCGCCGGTCACCGGGTCATAGCAATCGGTGGACGCTTTCGTGGACAGGATGCCGTCCGGGCGGGAGTCGTGATTGTCGTCCCGGGCCATTTCTCCGCCGGGGGCGAGAATGTCGACGCCGTCACCGAAGTTCGAATAGGCCGTGATCTCGCCAAGCGCGTTTCCGGCCGCAACCGAGATGACATTGTCACATCCGCCGGGGGCGTAATAGGCCGTGTCGATCCGGGCATTGCCCGCAGCCGAGACGACGACGGCGCCGCGCTCGGTCACCGAGTCGATCGCATCCTGAAGGGAGGCCGGGCAGTATTCGAAGAGGCCGATGGACAGGTTGATGATGTCCGCCGGATTGTCGTTCCACACTTCGCTGCCGTCTTCGCCTTCGGCCGGGATCAGGCCGGCAGCCCAGCGGATGGCATCGTTGATGTCCGACAGGCGGCCGCCGCATTTGCCGAGGGCGCGGACAGGCACGATCTTCACATTCCAGGCGCCACCTGCGACGCCTGCGCCATTGTTGGACGCGGCCGCGCCGATCGTACCGGCGACATGCGTGCCGTGGAAGGAGTCTGCCGATCCGGGTACGGCCGGATTGCACAGATCACCGGGATCGTTCGGATCGGAATCCCGTCCGTCACCGTCATTGCCCATGCGCGGATCAGAGACCATGTCCCAGCCGGGCGCGATATTGGCAGAGGCGGCAATGTCCGGATGGCTCATCTGCAGGCCGGTATCGACCACGGCGACGACGACATCGGAGGAGCCTTCAATGCCCTGACGGGTCCAGAAATCCTGGAAGCCTGCCCCGCCGAGCGACTGGCCTTCGCCGGAGCCTCTCGGCTTCATGTCCCATTGCAGGCCCCACAGCGGGTCATTGGGAGTGACTTCCAGCTTGACTGGCTTGGTGGTCGTGCCGGTGGAGGGGGTGCCGCTATCCGGTGTGACGCCGGAAGAAGTCGAAGGCGAGCCTGATGGCGGACGGCGCACGAACTGGTTCTCGAAGATGAAGTCCTTCTCGACATATTCGAACTGGCCCGAGGCACGCAGGTCTTCCACGAAACAGTTCGTGGCCAGCACCGGGTCGGCCCCGATGGCTTCGAGATCGTTCGGATCCGGACAGCCCTTGCCTTCATCGATGGCGAGGAAGTTCAGGGTCGGGTCGCTTGCGTCTTCCGGCGAGAACAGGGTTGGCTCTGCACCGGCTACCTGGATCACCATCTGGCCTTCGCGCGACAGTGTCACTTCGGCGTTCATCTTGTACTTGGCCAGCGTGTCCAGCATCACCGCATTGGCGTCGCGCTGGGCCACGATGGCATCCCGGCTGACGACGGAGCGGCGGGAAATCTTGCGCGCGGCCATTTGCTCCTCGATGGGTGCTGCCTCGAGCGAGCGCGGCTGCAGCGAACGGGTTTTGGCGACAGGCGCAGGCTGGGCCTCGGCGGTGGTCTGCAGTGCCCTGGTCGCATCCTCGATCTGCTGCATCGATTGTTCGCGGGCCTTCGGGTCCAGCTTCACGCGCGGGGCGATGCCCATTTCAGGCCTGAACAGTTCCAGGGAGCGGCTGGCGGGCGCGCGGGCAGCGGATTCGGACCCGGGCGCAGGTGCAGCCGCGACCGGCGCAGAAGGTCCTTCGGCCATGACGTCCGCCAGGACACTTTCGTCTTCGAGATAAAGCTCTCCATCCTCGATCTCGGCCATGGCTTCTGCGGGCGGAATGTCCGCGGGTTTGGCGATGACGGACAGGACAGCGAAGGCGGGCCTGTCGGTCGGCTTGCCGGAAATGTCGCTGATCACCTTGCCGGCAATGGCGCGGGCCTCGACAGGCACGGAGCGCATCGGGTCCGGTTTGGCCGCAGGTTCGACGACCGTTTCGCCGGTGATCTGCTTCAGCGAAGCGTCAGCGATCTCGCGGGCTCGTTCCAGCCGCTCGCTCTGGCGGTCGCATGCCGAAACAAGCAACAGGCTGGTCAGCGCAACGCCCAACAGGAGGCGGGCCGATTTGGTGGACTGGTTCGACATGAGAACGTTCCCCGTGAGTTTCCCAAACAACATCCCAGCCTGCCTAGATTAACCCTATGGAAAGATTATGACGCCGTTTCCCTCCTGTCCAACCCAAAGGCAAATATTGGCAGATCAAACAGGGAAATGGCCATCGGCCGGGCTTCTGCCTGACGCGACGTGATGAAGGTACCCTTCATTTTTCCTGTCTGGACAAGGATCGGGACGCGGCGGATGAAGGGGGCATGAGCGAGGGGACCAGAGAGCCGCCAGACCAAACGCGCCCTGATCGCCGGGGCGCGTTTTTCCTGTTGTTTTTCTGCCTGATGGCCATCGGGGCGGGGAACACGATGCTGATTGCGGCCGTGCTGCCGCCACTGTCCCGCGAACTGGGCCTGCCGGACTGGATGGCCGCGGCGATCTTTGCCCTGTCGGCCTTTTTCTGGTCGGCCACGTCGCCCTTCTGGGGCAAGCAGTCGAACCGGATGGGCAGGCGGCCAGTCGCGGCGCTGGGCCTTGCCGGCTATTCGGTCTCTATGCTGCTGCTCTACCTGTCGGGCCTTGCCGCCCGGACGGGACTGATCACCAATATTTTCCTGATCTTTGCGTGCCTTGCGATCTCGCGGTCTTTCTTTGGCCTGTTCGGATCGGGCACGAACCCGGCCGCGCAGGCCTATGTAGCCGACCGGACGAGCCAGGCCAAGCGACGGGACGAGATCGCCTTCATCTCCTCCGGTTTCAGCGTCGGCACCGTGGTCGGCCCGGCCTTTGCTGCCGCGCTCGTGGCGACGGCCGGTCTGCTTAGCCCCTTGTTGCTGACCTCCATCATCGCGGCCGTCATGTCGGCTCTGATCTGGTTCCGTCTGCCGGAAAAGCGCGATCCGATCACGGATGCGACCCATCTCGACATCGAGACCAGCGCTCGCGGCCTCTGGCATTCGAAGAATGTCATGCCCTTCCTGGTCTTTGCCGTCTGCCTGTCGCTGGCCACCGGCATTCTCACGCAGGTCTTCGCCTTTGCCGTCATGGACAAGCTGAATGTGAGCGGGCGGGAAGCGGCGCAATATACCGGCCCGGCCTTCACCGTCGGGGCGATGGCCGTGCTGCTGGCGCAACTGGTACTGATTCCCCGCATGAATTTGCGCAACAAGACGCTGATGTGGGGCGGCTGCATTCCGCTGCTGGCGGGGGCCTTGCTGATGGTCGTCGCGCAGGACTTTGCCACGCTGATCATCGTCCAGTTCCTGCTGGGCCTGGGGCAGGGCTTTGCGCGTCCGGGCTTTTCCAGCGGCGCATCGCTCGCCGTCTCGCCGCAATTGCAGGGCAATGTGGCGGGCCTCGTCATTTCAGCCAATGGCGCAGGCTATGTCATCACGCCCTTCTTCGGCCTGTTCCTGTACCAGTATGTCGGCCCGAGCATTCCGTTCCTTATTGCTGCGGGTCTTCTGGTGTTCATGGGGTTCTATGCCCGGTTCGCCTTGCGCGACGGGATTGGCGAATTCGATCCGGATGAAGAGGCCGCCTAGACGTCAGTTGGTCGAAGCCGTGCCGGTGCCAGGTCCCGTTACAAGGGCCAGCATTTCCCTGGTCGGGTAGCCGTCGGCCACCACGCCTTGCGTTTTCTGGAAGCCCTGCAGCGCGGTGCGGGTCTTGCGGCCGGGAATGCCGTCCACGACGCCTGCATCGAAGCCACGCGAATTCAGCCCGGCCTGCAGGAGCTTGATCTCGGCCACGGTCAGCGGCTGGATGTCGGTGGGCCAGACGGCGACGGGCACTTTCTTGCCGGTGAAGGCATCGCCCGACAGGCCGACCGCGAGGGCATAGGAGTCGGCATTGTTGTACTTCTTGAATACCTTGAAATTGTTGAAGATCAGGTATTTCGGCCCGGTCGCCCCGGCGGGCAACCAGAGTTCGGCGAAGTCCGCCCCGCCGGTTTCGAACTGTCCCCCGCGGATCGGGATCAGGCCGAGGCCTTTCCAGGTGTCCATCCGGCGCTCATTGCCGTCGGCCATGGAGAAATCAAAGCCCGACGGCACGATCACCTCGATGCCCCAGGGCTGGCCGGGCGACCAGCCAGAGGCTTTCAGATAGTTCGCGGCGGAGGCGAGGGCGTCGCCTTCATTCTTCCAGATGTCCTTTTCGCCATCGCCGTCAAAGTCCTCGGCATAGGCATAATAGGTGGACGGCATGAACTGGGTCTGGCCCATGGCACCGGCCCAGCCTGCGATCAGCTCATCCCGGTGTGCATCGCCGCGCTCGACGATTTTCATCAGGGTCAGCAATTCGCGTTCGGCAAAGCTGCGGCGGCGGCCTTCCACGGCCATGTTGGCCAGCGTGTTCGGCCCGTCGAAATTGCCGATCACCGCGCCGAAGGAGGATTCCATGCCCCAGATCGCGGCGACATATTCGGCATCCACGCCATATTTCGCTTCGATCGCGGCAAAGAGGTCTGCCTCGTTCTGCAGGTGGGCGGCCCCGTTCGAGACGCGGCTGTTGCCCAGCGGCACTTTCAGATAGTCCCAGATCGGCTTGGCGAATTCGGCTTGGTCGTCGATGCCGACAGCAGCGGTCTGGAAGCTGGAGCCGAGATAAAGGTCCAGCGGCTTGATGCTTTCCAGGAAGGATTGGACCACAGCCCGGTCATGTCCGGCAGCAAGGGCGCGGGCGGAAAAATCGTCGCGCCACTCGTCCATGTCCCTGTTTCCGGTGGATTTATAGGAGATGGGCCCGGTATTCGGCGCAGGCTGGCTGGGGGCAGGTGGCGGGGAGGCCGGTGTGCCGGGTGCCGCCTGCGGGCTGTGGGCGCAGGATACCAGCAGACCGGCCAGAATTGCCGCGCCAGCCATGTGCGAGCGCGCGATCGCGTAGCGTGCCACTTTGTGTGCTCCTGAAAACAGCCGCGCATGACAGCGCGTGTCCTTGACTCTGATGACCGGATTCATTACTCGCACCGCTTTCCAATTCCTTATGACCCACGGGGCCATCCCATGAAAGTCCGTTCGTCTCTCAAATCGCTCAAGTCGCGTCACCGCGATTGCAAGGTCGTGCGCCGCAAGGGCAAGGTCTATGTGATCAACAAGACCGATCCCCGCTTCAAAGCAAAGCAAGGCTGAGCGGAACGTGAATGGGCAATGAGGCGGGAAAATGACCGCCAGAATTGCCCTTTTCGATCTTGGACGGGTCGTGCTCGACTGGGAGCCGGCCCGTTTGTATTCTCGCCTCCTGCCTGACGCGGAAGAGCGCGAGCGATTTCTCTCAGAAATCTGCAGCATGGCCTGGCACACCCGCCACGATGCGGGCGTGAGCTTTGCCGACAATGCGCCGCCGCTGATTGCGCAATACCCGCAATATGAATCCGAGATCCGGGCCTGGGGCGGGCGCTGGATGGAGATGTTTGACGGCTATATCGACGGCACGCCTGAGCTGATCGGTCGTCTGGAAGCGCGCAGCGTGCCGCTTTACGCCCTGTCCAACATGCCCGCAGAAGTCTGGCCGATGATGCTGGAACACTTCCCGTTGCTGAAACAGTTCAGGCATACAGTCGTCTCTGGCGATATCGGCCTTGTGAAGCCGGATCCGGCCATCTTTGCCCATACGCTCGACATGCTGGGCCAGCCTGCACCGGGCGAGGTGTTTTTCATCGACGACAGCGAGAAAAATATCGCGGCGGCCGATGCGCTGGGCTTCCGCACGCATCTTTTCCGGTCGGCAGGCGCGCTGGAGACGGCGCTGGAGGCAGAAGGCCTTCTCTGACAGTCTGACAGAAACAGGACATTGCCCGGCCGCATTGGCAGGCTAGTATCGGATCCATGTTGAGAGCCTTCCTCCTTGCCCTTGCCGTCCTGTGTGCTGGCCTGCCAGCGCTGGCCGTGCCGACGGACGAGATGTTCGAGAAACTGAAAGTGGCGCCCAGCGAGAGCGAGGCCAATGATGTCGCGCAGGACATCTGGGCCTCCTGGATGGAATCGGGCTCCCCCACCGTGGACATGATCATGGAGCGCGGCGTCGAGGCCCAGATGGTGGGTGACGCCGACACCGCGCGGACCTTCTACGACCGGGCCATCATGATCAAACCGGACAATCCGCAGGCCTGGTTCCGCCGGGCGGGCATCTTCCTGGCCGAGGAGAATTTCCCGGAGGCCCTGCGGGACCTCAATGAAACACTGAAACTTGAGCCACGTCATTTCGGGGCCTGGGCCGGGCTTGGCTCCATGTTCGAGACGATGGGCGCCAATGACCAGGCGCTGGAAGCCTGGCGCGAGGCGCTGGCGATCTATCCCTTCATGCGCGACGGGCTGCAGGCGGAGAAACGCCTCGCCAAGGTCGCCGAAGGGCAGGGGCTCTGAGACCTTGCTGGCGGAAACGGTAATTGCGCTTGGCGCGCTGGGTGGCGCGGCCGGCCTCGGGGCTGGCCTGTCGTCCGGCGCTTACACATCCCGCACGCAGAAGGCCTACCCGGCCTCCGGGCGGCAGGTCGATGTGGGCGGCTATGGCGTGCATGTGCTGGAGGCAGGCCGGGCCGGGCCCCCGGTACTGATGATCCATGGCGCCAGTGCCAATGCCCGCGAGTTCAGCTGGACGCTGGCCCCGCGGCTGGAGCAGGATTTCCGTGTGCTGATGGCAGACCGACCGGGGCATGGTTATTCCGCCCGTCCGCCGCGTGCCGAAACGCTGGGTGTGCAGGCCGCACAGATGGCAGGTGTGCTGGAGGTGCTGGCCCTTGGCGAGAAATCCATTGTGGTGGGCCATTCCTTTGGCGGCGCTGTTGCTCTGCGCGTCGCGCTGGACCGTCCGGACCTTGTGAAGGGCCTGGTCCTGCTGGCGCCGGTGACACATGACTGGGGCGGGGATGGCCATGCCTGGTACAACCGCTTTGCGGCCTCGCGCCTGATTGGCCCCGCCTTCAGCCAGGTCGTGCCACTGGTCGGCCCGGCACAGGTAGAGGCCGGGATCGGCAATGTGTTCGATCCGTCGCCCGCACCGGAGGGTTATTATGAAAAGTCCGGTATCGGACTTTTGTTCCGCCCGACCGCCTTCCGCGCCAATGCCCGCGATGTGCGCGTGCTGGACCGGGAACTTGGCGAACAGTCCCGGCGCTATGGCGAGCTGTCCGTGCCGGTGACCGTCTTCTCCGGCAGCAAGGACACGGTGATTACACCGGCCAAACACACGGCGCGCCTTAAGAAACAGGCTGCAATCGACCTCGTCATCCTGCCGGAAGAGGGCCACATGCCCCATCACCGGCATGGGCAGGAGGTCGCCGATACCATCCGGCGTCTGGCCCTTTCGCCGGAGACCCGCTAAGACGCGGCTCCCTTTTCATTCCGACACCGATTCTGCCATTCACTGGACACTTACTGGAGCGACTCATGGACGATGCCCCGATCGAGAATCTCACCGAAGCAACCCGCGAGAAGCTGCGCCAGACGGTCGCCAAGATAGAGCGCCTGGAAGAAGAGAAGAAAGAAGTCGCCGAGCAGATCAAGGAGATCTATGCCGAGGCCAAGGCCTTCGGGTTCGACACCAAGGCGCTGCGCCAGGTGATCAAGCTGCGCAAGATCGACAAGGCCGACCGCGAGGAAGCCGAGATGATGCTGGAGACCTATCTCATCGCGCTCGGTGAAGCCTGAGGCTTTGTAGAAAGACCCGGAACAGGCTAGACTTGGGCCCATGGGCCGGGATGTCGACGAACGGAAAAAGCGTGCCGCTCTGCGCAAGCTGCGCAAGGCGGCGGAGCTTGCCGAGCAGGGCAAGGGTCCGCCCCTGTCCGATTGGGAGCGCCAGTTCCTGGAAGAAGTCGAAGAGCGGATCGAGAAATACGGCTCTGCCTTTGCCGACCCGATGAAGGGCGATGACGGCGAGGCGCTCTCCGCCCTTCAGCAGGTGAAGCTGAAAGAGATCGACAAGAAAGCCCGCGGCAAGGCCCGCAAGGGCTTTTCCCAGAAAGCAGGTGGCGGGAAGAAGCCGCCAAAGGGCAGCTTTACGAAACGTACCCCGCCACGCGTGCGCCAGCTTGATGATGATCTTGAGGAAGACCTGCGTGAAGCGTCCGCCCCCACGCCGCCCCCTCGGGCGAAGCCCGTCTTGAAGGCCGTTCCCACGGAAGCAGTGCCTGAAAAGGGGCAGGAAGTGCCACGTGTGCCGCAGCCCGGTAACCGGCCGGCCTTCCGCGTCATCGAAGGCGGAAAGTCGGAGCCCGGCGCCTGACGAAAAAATCGTGACGCTACTGTCAGGTTTTTCCTTGACGAACCGCACGGAACCCTCGCGCATGATGCCGATATAAAACGGAGGAAACATCATGGCGGATCTCAGCGGCAAGGTTGCCGTAATCACAGGCGCGGCGAGCGGTATTGGCCTTGCGGGCGTGGAGACCTTTGTGGAAGCAGGCGCGAAAGTCATCGCTGCCGATATCCAGGACGAAAAGGGGCGCGCGCTGGAGACGCGCTTCGGCACCGACACGGTACGCTACATCCACTGTGACGTGATGGACCTCGCTGAACTGGAGGCCCTGATGGAGGGCGCCGTCAGCCATTTCGGCAAGATCGATGCGGTCTGGAACAATGCCGGCAGCGGCGGCACCCCGGCCAGTATCGAGGAGCTGGACGAGGAAGGCTATGACAAGACGATGGACCTCTTGCTGAAGCAGGTCTTCTTCGGCACGAAATACGCCGTGTCCCACATGAAGGAGTCCGGCGGCTCCATCATCAACACGTCTTCCATCAGCGCGCTGGAAGCCGGTTGGGCGCCGATCACCTATTCGGTGGCGAAGATCGGCGTGGCGCACTTCTCGCGCATCGCAGCGGCGCAGGTGGCGAAGTACAAGATCCGCGTCAATGCAATCCTGCCGGGCTTTATCGCCACCTCGATCTTCGGGGCTTCGCTGGGCCTGCCGCGTGAAGTGGCTGACCAGATGGCCGAAATGCTGGCCCAGCAGGGCGGGGCCATGCAGCCGATCGGGCGGACGGGCAAGGGGCGCGACATCGCTGAAATGGCCGCCTTCCTCGCTTCGGATGCGGCCACGTTCATTACGGGCAGCCAGTTCACCGTCGATGGCGGTATCACAATCGGTCCGCGCCACTCCTGGGACGAGAGCGTCGGCGGACCGTTGCTGGAATCGCTGGGCATCACACCGGAACAGGCCGAGCAGATGGCCGCGGCGATGCAGGCCGAGAAAGGGTAAGCGCTCAACTCCGGCGGGGGGCCGTGCCCAGACTGGGCATGGCCTCGACGGCGCTCAGCAATTCCTGCAGGGAGGCGGCCCGGATCACGCGGCGGCCTTTCTCGTCCGACAGGGCATAGCCCTCATCGGTCTTGACCAGCGGGAAGCGGCGCCAGTGCGCACGGGTGCGGAAGATCCAGACCTGTTCGGGGGACTCGCCAGCAGCCGCCCATCCGGTCCACATATGATCCGGTGGCAGGCTGCGCCAGATGGCGTCGATCTCGTCGACCTCGGAGGGCGTAAAGGCAGTCATGGCAATCAGTCCAGATCCATCAGGTGTCTCCAACGTGACCGAGGCCGCTGCGCCCCGCAACCTTGAGGGTGCACTCTGGATGACAGCGTCGGGCGTTGTTTTCACGGCGTTCCTCACTTTGTCCAAGCTTCAGTCCGCCCATTACGATCCGGGCTTCCTGGCATTCTTCCGGTCCTTCATCGCGCTCATTCTTACCTTGCCCGTGATCCTCCGGCAGGGATGGGACATCCTCCGGATCCATCAGCCTGGCATGGTGATCCTGCGCAGCCTGTTCGGCACGATGGGATTCATATTCAGTTTCTATGCCGTCTCGGCGCAGTTCGGCCTGCCCCTGTCGGAGTTCAATGCCATCAGCTTCTCGCGCGCCATGTTCATCACGGTGCTGGCGGCCCTGTTGCTGAAGGAACAGGTCGGCTGGCATCGCTGGGGCGCGACGCTGGCCGGTTTCGTTGGCGTCCTCATCATGACGCAACCGCAGGCCGGGGTCAGCCTCGGCACGCTGCTGGCGCTGGCCGCGGCCTTCTGCATGGCCGGGGCGATCACACTGGTGAAGCTGCTGTCGCGCCGGCACAGGCCGGTGACGCTCCTGATCTGGGCGAATTTCCTGTCCTCGACCATGCTGTTGCCGCTGGCGATCTGGAAGATGCCGGAGGTGATGCCCTCGCTTCAGGACTGGATGCTGATCACCTTGATGGGGGGCTGCGGCGTGGCCGGGCAGTATTTCTATATCCGGGGCATGGCGATCGGAGACGCTTCGTTCCTTTCCCCAATCGACTATCTGCGCCTGCCCATGGCGGCTCTGGTGGACTGGGCCCTGTTCCGCGCGCTGCCTGGGCCGTGGACTTGGCTGGGAACGGCCATCATCATCGGCGCGACGGCCTATATCACCCTGCGCGAACAACGCCTGCGCCGTCAGGCAAAGGCTGCCTGAGGCACACCTCTTTTTCGCGCCCTCTTGTGAATAATGGCGGAATCGTTCATTAATCACCGCATATCAGGGAGATTCGCATGGCCAAGGTTCTCGTCACAGGCGCTACGGGATTTATCGCCGGGCATGTCATTCACCAGCTGCTGGAGGCGGGACATGAAGTACGCGGTACGGCACGTTCCGTTTCCCGGCGGGCGGCGCTCAACAAGATTCTCAGCGATTATGCCGGCAAGCCGGTGGATATCGAGATCGTTGCGGCGGACCTGACCAGCGATGCAGGCTGGGACGAGGCCGTTGCGGGCATGGACTATGTCCAGCATGTCGCCTCGCCCTTCCTGGCCGTCATGCCGAAAGACCCTGACGAACTGATCCGGCCCGCGCGGGACGGGGCATTGCGCGTCCTGAAGGCGTCGAAGGCCGCCGGGGTGAAGCGGGTGGTCATGACCTCGTCCATGGCGGCCATCGCCTATGGCTGGGGCGATGCCCGGCCGAACCCGCTGACCGAGGAGCACTGGTCCAATCCGGACAATCTGGAAGACAACACGGCCTATACGCGGTCCAAGACGATCGCGGAGCGGGCCGCCTGGGATTACATGGCCGGGGAAGGGGCTGGCATGGAACTCTCGGTGATCAACCCCTCCGCCGTGCTCGGCCCGGCAATGAGCGCTGACGTGTCCACCTCGCTCCAGATCATTACCCAGCTGATGACCGGCAAGGCACCGGCCTCGCCGCGGGTCGGCTTCTGCGTCGTGGATGTGCGCGATGTGGCCGATGCGCATGTGAAAGCGATGACCGTACCGGAAGCGGCTGGCGAGCGGTTCCTCGCATCCGGGCGGTTCATGTGGATGTCCGAAGTGGCCGATGTGCTGCGCGACGAGTTCCCGGACTACCGCAAGAAACTGCCGAAGGGCGAACTGCCGGACTGGCTGCTGAAGGCGCTGACGCTGATCAATCCGCCGCTGAAGGCGGTGGTTCCGGAACTGGGCCGGGAGCGGCATTGTTCGAACGAGAAGGCACGTCGCGTGCTGGGCTGGACGCCGCGCACCGAAGAGGACGCGATCATCGACAGCGCCTGCAGCCTGATTGATCTGGATGTGATCTAGGCCTCGTGGCGGCCGCGATAGGTCGCCGTCGCAGCGATGAAGCTGGCCGTGGCAAGGATGACTGACACGACGCCGTTCCAACCGGCCATGGACAGGCCCAGGATATAGAAGGGCGCATCGGTGCAGGACGGCACGGTCATCGGCTGGTCCAGCGCTTCCATGTTCATGAGGTCAATCTCGCCGCCGCCTGCGCAGCCTTCCGGTGGCGGGAAGATCTTCCACTCGACGCCGGAATGGTAGAAGGCGACGATCACCCCCACCCCGAAGACGAGGCCGATGAGCACGTTGAGCGCGACCAGGAACCGCCTTGTGGGGCGGACCTTCCACAGAGCGAGTCCCGTCAGCGTCATTGCGATCAGCGCCCAGTAGACCTCACGCTGGCGCAGGCAGAGCGGGCAGGGATAGAGTTTCCCGAACGTTTCGAAGGCATGCGCCGCAGCAAGCATCAGGGCGGACACCACCATTGCGGCGACCGGCCATTTCCAGTCCTTCAGAAGACTTTTCAGGAAGCTCATCGCCGGCACGCTATCATGCTGTCTGTCCAGCAAAAGTGCGGCGCAGCGTCACGAGCCGAAGAGACCCGTCAGCCAGTCCTTGCCGAAGTGAATGGCGGCCAGCACGGCCGTCGGTCCCAGGATCAGCAGGGAAGACACCCAGACGAAGCCCAGCACGCAACCGATGACGACCAGCCAGCCATCGCGGTTGATCAGGCCGAAGGCCGCCAGGGCCACGGCAAAACCGGGCACCGTGTTGGTCATCGGCAGGGGCACCAGGATCGAGGCGCAGAACAGGCAAAGGATGATGCCGATCAGGCGCTCGGAACGCGGGCCGGTGATCATGCTGAAGCGGGGGCGGGAAAAAGTCTCGATCCAGCCCAGCCATTTGCGGCCGCCCTGCGCCATGGCGACCAGACCCTTGCGGTCGATGCGGCGGTTGCCCAGAGCATCCGGTAGCCAGGGCTGCTCATGTCCAAGCGCCATCTGAATGGCGAGCGCCATCATCGGCAGTGCGACGACCTGCGGCACGCCATAAAGGAATGGAATGCAGCAGGGCAGCGCCAGCAGGAACAGGCCCGCGCCGAAGGCGCTTTCGTCCAGCTGGTCGAAGGTTTCGCGCAGCGTGTAGCCTTCTTCCGGGGCGCCTGCGGCCATGGCCTCAACGATCTGGAGGAGGGTTTTTTCGGTTCCGGCGTCGGTGGCACTCATGCGCGTTCAATGCGTCCTGTTATTATGCAGCCCGGATGAGATTGACGGAGCGGCCCGGCTCGGGCAGGAGAGCCTTCCCGATAAGGGCCTCTGTGGCGGAATTGGTAGACGCGGCGGATTCAAAATCCGCTTCTGGCAACAGAGTGCCGGTTCGAGTCCGGCCAGAGGTACCAGCCATGCATCCCGTCATTAATACTCGTATTTCTCCACCCGGGTGAGATCGATGATGTAGGCAGCGTCCGCGAGGTCGCTTTCCTGTTTCTCTGCATGAAGCGTGCCTTCGATCCAGACAGCCTGCGGCAGGTCCTTCAGGAGGATCGGCTTGTCGGTGCGCACGAAAATCGTCTGGTTCGGCGGCGGCGGCGGGGCGTGGATACATGCGCCGAAATAGGGCACCAGCAGGAACTCGCTGATCTCGGCCTTGGCATCGTATGAAAACGGCACAGTGTAGCCCGGCAGGCGGATCTTCTTGCCGTCATAGGTGTCGACCGTGTTGAACGAGCCGATCTGCGTGGCCGTGTCGGCAGCAGAACCTTCCTGGATGGAATAGAGCGTTGCCATCTGGGCGGCGTACATCTTCTGCAGGCGCTCTTCCTCGCCTTCCGGCATCAGGTCTTCCCAGCCGATCTCGGTCACGCCGCGAGCCTGGATCTCCTGCTCTTCCTTCAGGGCCTCGGCTGCGGCGGCCGCGACAGAGGAACTCTGGGCCGCCTTTTCCGCATCGCTTTCGCCGATCTTGTCGCCAACCTGCGGACCGGCAGGCGCCGCTTCGGCTGTCGCGGTGTTTTCGCCAGCCGTGGTCTCGACATCGGCGACGGGGGCTGTTGCCTGGCCGCAAGCGGGCGAGAGGCTGATCAGGATGAGGGCGGGGAGGAGGAGGGAACGCTTCATGAGTGTGTTTCTAGGCTTTCAGGGAGGGATGTTCCAGACGGCTTTGACGTCCTTGCTACAACTTCACGGACAGGCCGTCTGCGAGGGATCTGCGGAAAGCTGCCCAGGCCGGAATGGCCCCGGCCAGCAATGAGGCACCAGTAACGGCCAGCAGGGTCAGCAGGTCGGTCATGCCGGGGCCTGTGCCGCCAAGGGAAATGCCATAGCGCTGCATCACGATCGGCCCGGCGATCATGATCAGCCCGTGCACGATCACAATTCCGAGAGCAGCCCCGAAAAAGCCGATCAGGCCCGCTTCCAGCGTCAGCAGGCCGAAGATGTGCCCCGGCCGGGCGCCGACAGCACGCAGGATGGACATCTCCCGCCGGCGCTCGTTCAGGCTGGTCAGGATGGAGGTGAGGATCGAGACGACGCCGACCGCGATCACGAAGATGGAGACCGCCAGCAGGGCACGTTCCGCCATGGCCGTGACACTCCACAGCTCGGCCAGCGCCTCGCCCGGAATGATGGCCATCAGCGGCTCGCCCTTATTGGTATTTATCTCGCGCCGTGTGCGCAGGATCGTGCCTTTCCGCTTCAGGCCGGCATAGACGGCGGTGATCGTCTTGGGTGTCAGATTGAAGCTGCGGATCATGTCTTCCGTGATCGAGTCGGAGAGCGGGTTCTTCGCCCCGGTCTCCCAGCCGACATGGATCGCCGTGATGGCTTCCAGCGAGACGATCACGGTACGGTCGACCGGCGTGCCTGTTGGGGCGAGGATGCCGACGACACGGAAAGGCCGGTTCTCGTGGCCGGAACCGAAATCGGCCTTGCCGAGGCCATGCGACAGGACCAGCGGGGTGCCGATGTCATAGCCAAGTTCACGGGCGACATCGGCGCCGATCACGGCGTCGAACAGATCGTCCATCTCCTTGCCCTTGGCAAAGTGCAGGGCCTGGCCGCGGCCATACTGGTAGTGCTCGAAATAGGAATGGTTCGTCCCCATCACGCGGAAGCCGCGGTGGCTGTCGCCAAGGGAGATAGGAACGGTCCAGGCGATGTCATCGCGCGCCGCGATCTGCTGGTAGGTTGGCCAGGACACTTCTGCCGTCGCATTGCCCATCCGGAAGACGGAATAGAGCAACAGGTTCACGCTGCCGGTAGGCGCGCCGATGATCAGGTCCGTGCCGGAGATCGTGTGGCCGAAGCCTTCGCGTGCGCCGGTGCGGGCCTTGTCCACACCCAGGAACAGGGCGACCGACAGGGCCACGGCCAGCAGCGTCAGCATCACAGAGGCGCGCCGGTTAAGCAGACTTTTCCAGGCCAGGGCAAAGAGGGCCTTCATGCGCTTACCCCCGCCTTGTTGATTTCGGAGAGGTCCACCGCGCGGTCGAACAGGCGGGCGAGGCTGG
>JACXUV010000112.1 GCA_014763715.1 Rhodobacterales bacterium
GACGCTGAAGAATGCGCAACGCCGGGCGAAGTGCCTTGCCCGTACGCTGCAGCGTCAGAGGGCCGAGGGTGAGCCGAAGCCCTACATCGTTCCGATCCCGAACACGCAGAGTATGCCTGCCGCGCTCGGCCTCGTTTCCGGCGGCCTGACCGTGCAGCTGATCGAAGCGCTGAAAGACTGGCCGGACTCCAGCTGATATCACCCACAATCAGGCCCATTTGCCGGAGCGCCAGGGGCGTTTCCGGGTAAAGGTGCTGGGCTCAACGTCTCTACCGCTTCCCCCGCGATATGTCTTGCCAGCCTTCGCCCCCGGCCCTACCCCTGAAGCATGGCAAAAGACCTTACCACCGGCTACGAGCCGATGACTTCCGTTGACGCAATTACTGCGGGCCTCGAAGGCGTGGGCTATATCTCCACGAAGCAGATTTCGACGGCTGTTTTCTTGGCCCATGGCCTGCGCAAGCCGATCCTGATCGAAGGCCCGGCCGGCGTCGGCAAGACAGACCTGGCAGCCTCGCTCTCGCGCTGGCTCGACCTGCCGCTGCTCCGCCTGCAATGCTATGAAGGCCTCGACGAGGGCAAGGCGCTGTACGAATGGAAGTATGGCAAGCAACTGCTCTACACGCAGATCCTGAAGGAGAAGCTGAACGACGTGATTGGCGATGCCGGTACGCTGGAAGCTTCCCTCGGCCGGCTCTCTTCCTTCGAAGACCTGTTCTTCTCCGAACAGTTCCTGGAATCCCGCCCGCTGCTGACCGCGATGAAACAGGAGGCCGGCTCCGTCCTGCTGATCGACGAGATCGACAAGTCGGATGAGGAATTCGAAGCCTTCCTGCTGGAAGTCCTGTCGGACTATCAGGTGACCGTGCCGGAGATCGGAACCATTGCCGCCAATGTGCCGCCGCTGGTTATTCTGACCTCGAACAATGTGCGCGAACTGGGCGACGCCCTGAAACGCCGCTGCCTGCACCTTCATATCGGTTTCCCCGACCACGCCCGCGAACGCCGCATCGTCCGCGCCCGCGTTGACGGCATCGAGGAAGCGCTGCTGGATCAGATGGTTTCCTTCGTTCAGTCCATCCGCGAAGTCGACATCAAGAAACGCCCCTCCATCGCCGAAACGGTGGATTGGGCAAAAACGCTGCTTCTGCTCCACGCCACAGCCCTGGACGACACCTTCGTCCGCGACACGCTCAATGTTCTGCTGAAGCATGAAAGCGACATTGCCGTGGTTGCCCCGGAAATCCCGAAAATGCTGCGCGAAGCCGCCGCACAGAAGCCGGGCAGCCGGACAGCATCCGGCTATCCGGACCTTGGCTAAACCGGAGGGAAGGACGGGGCAATGGAACGCCCGCTGACAAACTTCATCCGTGCCCTGCGCTCTTCCGAAGTGCGGGTCTCCACCGGCGAAGCGCTGGATGCGGCCAACACGCTGAAGCTGGTCGGCTATGCCGACCGCGGCATGCTGAAGGACTCCCTTGCCTGCGTTCTTGCAAAATCGCCGGAAGAGAAGATCACCTTCGATGAATTGTTCGAACTTTACTTCTCCCGAAAGGATGCCGGCAGCCAGGCGGAGCAGGAAGAGGCCGACACATCAACTGCCTCTTCCGTCGAAGGAGAGAGCCCGGACCT
>JACXUV010000076.1 GCA_014763715.1 Rhodobacterales bacterium
ACTAGAAATTTATTAGGATGGTTAGTTTCAGATGGCTATTTAGAATTTAGATTTGCAATTCCTACTAAAGGTTTAGAAGGTGGAGAGTTTCATGATAAATTTGGAATATTCATAGATCACGAAAATTCATATGTTTCTTTTAATGGTTCACAAAATGATAGTATAAAAGCATATAAAAACTATGAATCGATTTCTGTTTTTAAATCTTGGGGAGACGAAACAAGTAAGATTTTGGCAAAAGAAACATTGGATAGATTTAATAAAATTTGGAATGGTGAAGATAAAAATTTATTAATTTATGAACTAGATGAGCTTTCAAAAAATAAATTGATAAAATTTAAAACAAATGAGAGACCTTATGATGCTATACCAATCAAAAATCAAATTGAAACAAAAAAGAATTATCCTACTATCCCTAATTCTATTGTTTTAAGGGATTATCAAAAAGAAGCATACAAAAATTGGGTTAAAAACGATTACAAAGGTTTGCTTTGTATGGCTACAGGAAGTGGAAAAACGATAACCGCTTTTAGTTCAATCGTGAATTTATTACAAGAACAAAATGAATTATGTGTTTTAGTAGTTGTACCATATCAGCATTTATTAACTCAATGGTCTGATGAAGCAAAAAATTTTAATATAGAGTTTATACAGTGTTTTGAAAACTCATCTAAATGGTTTCCTATTTTATCTTCAGCTATATCAGCTTTTAATTTAAGAAGCCAAAAACAGTTATTTATGATAACTACCAATAGCACATATATTGGTAAAAAGTTTCAAGAATTGGTAAAACAAATAGATAAATTATTACTAGTTGTAGATGAAGCACATAATTTTGGTTCATTAGCTATACGAGAAAATTATTTAGATAATGCAGCTTATCGATTGGGTTTATCTGCAACTCCTCAAAGACACTTGGATGATGAGGGAACTGCATCAATACTTTCTTACCTTGGTAAAATAATTTTTGAATATACTTTAGATGATGCAATAAAAGCTGGTCAATTAACACCTTATAATTATTATCCTGTTTTAGTTTTTTTAACGGATGAGGAAGAAGAAGAGTTTATTGAGTTGTCTAAAAAGATTTCTAAAATTTCTCAGTATGAAAAATCATCAGATAACAGTTTACTTGAGATTTTATTAATAAAAAGAGCAAAAATAATATCAGGTGCAAAAAATAAATTACCATCGTTGGAAAAGTTATTGATTAATGAAAATCTACTAAGAACCCAAGATAATTTATTCTATTGTGCAGCTACTAAAGACGAAGAAAATGAAACTAAAATGGTTGACCAGGTTTATCAAATGCTTTCAAAAAAAGGTATGATTGTTGATAAATTTACTTCTTTTGATGCTGATTCAAAAACAAAAAGAAAAAATTTGATTAACAATTTAGCTGACAATACTATAGATGGATTAGTTGCTATTAAGTGTTTAGATGAAGGAGTTGACATTCCATCAGTGAAAAGAGCATTTATATTATCAAGCAGTACCAATCCTAAAGAGTTTATTCAAAGAAGAGGAAGAGTATTGAGAAAATTCAAAGGTAAAGATTTCGCAGAGATATATGATTTTATGGTTGTGCCTTCAGGTTTAACATCAGGTAAAGATTTAAAATTTCAAAAAAAATATTTAGAAAATGAACTAAAAAGATACAGAGAATTTGCAAGGCTGGCATTAAATTATCCAGCTTGTGAAAAACCATTAATTGATTTAGCTGCAAAATATAATTTATTACACATATAGGAGTTGTCGTGGAAAATAAAGAAGTTGTTAAAGAATTTATAAAAGAAGTTTATAAAATTATAGAAAATAATCAAAATTTATCAGAAGGTAATAAAAAAGAATTGGTAAAAAAAGAAGTTGAAAGAAGGATTTTGAAATGATTCTAAAAAGATTAATTTTAAATAATTTTAGACAATTTAAAGGAAAAAATATTATAGATTTTTCTCCTATTGATGATAAACATGTTACTTTTGTATATGCTTCAAATGGTGTCGGAAAAACTACACTTCTTTCATCAATAGTATGGTGTTTGTATGGTGGAGATGAACTTGAATATGTTGACCAAAGAGATGTTTTTCTTAATAAGTCACTTTTTAGAAGTTTAGATAACTTTGCTGAAATGACAGTTGAAGCAACCCTTATTTTTGAAGATAGAAATAAAAACTATACAGTTAAAAGAAGTGTTGTTATAAAAAATGTAAATAAAAAACAAGAAATTACAAAAAAAGATTTAGTTGTACAAATTAACAATGAAACTCAGCACAATCCACAAGAAAGAATCAATACGGTACTAAGCCCTGCTATGAAAGAATATTTTTTCTTTAAAGGAGAAGGTGTTCAAAAATTTGCAGATGAATCAAATTATAAAAAAGTTCAAGATGGTATTAAGAATATAATGAAAATTGATACTAGAGAAAAAGCTTTGTTATATATTGAAGAGGCTCGTAAAAAATTCACAAATGAATTAAACGGTATTAAAAAGGATCAAGGAAATCTTGATACTCTACCAGAAGAACAAAAAGAAAAACTTTTAGATGAACAAAAACAAATACATGAAAACATTGAAAAAATAAATGGTGATATAGAAATTTTTGATGATATATTACAAAAAATTGAAGTTGAATTGTTAAATGTAAAAGAAATAAAAGGATTATCAAAAGAGAGAGAAGACTTAGTAAAAAATATTGAGCTTCAAAAAAATAAATATAACGAACTTGTAGATACACAAAAAAATAAAATTGTACAACAGGCTTATTTGGCACTCTCAAGTAATATTTTAGAAACTACTAAAAAAATCATCGATGAAAAAAGAGAAACAGGTGTACTACCTGTTGGAATTAGAAAAAAATTCATCCAAGAATTAATTGAAAATCATATGTGTATATGCGGCACACAATTTGATGATGGAGATGAACATCATCAAAAGCTACTCAAAATTATAGATACAGTTTCTGATGAATCAGCAATTGAAGATGTATTAAATGAATTGAGTTATTTTATTGAAGCTAAAAAAGACATCCCTTTTAATTACATATCTGAATATAAAAAATTATCAGATGACATAAAATCTGTTCAAGATAAAATTAACGAATTGGAACAAAAATTTTCTATATTAGAAGATAATATCGAAAATGAACTTCCACAAAACGAAGAGAATCTTATCTCTAGAAAAAAACAAATACAACATGATAGAGATGAGAAAATAAAAACTAAAGCACTATTAGAAGATAAACTAAAAACTATTGATTCTGAGTTAAAAGAAATTGAAATTCAAATCAGTAAATACGAAACACAAAACGAAGCAATCAAATTAGTTAGAAATAGAATCGCATTTTGTTCAGAGGCTATAAATATACTTTCTGATGAAAACACAAGAATCATTGAAGAGATTAGAAATACATTATCAAATAGATTGAATACTAAATTTCAATCTATATTGCATGCTCAGAAAAATGCCAAAATTGATGATGATTTTAGATTAGTTATTACAGAGGGAGATGATGAAGAAGTGGTTTCTGCAAAATCAGATGGTGAAGGACAATTAATAAGTTTACTATTCATTTCAACTTTAATTGATATGGCTAGAAACAGAGAACAAAAAAGAAATACTAATGATATTGACCCTGGCGCAGGAATATATCCAATTGTAATTGATTCTCCATATGGTCAATTTGATACTGTATATAAACAGTATATTTCAGAGGTTGTTAGAGATATGGCACCTCAAGTTATTATTCTTTTAAATCAAGAACAATGGAATGATGGGAAAGACTTGTATCCAATATTTAAAGAAACCATTTCAAACCAGTATGTACTAATAGCACATAGACCAAAATTGAGTTTATCTTTATCTAAATCAAATAAGATCAATTATAATGGATTATCTGTAGATATGGAAGTTTTAGATGATGAAGAATTTACAGAAATTAAAAATATCAAGGATATCAGATGAATAATTTATTAGTCTCTAAAAGATTAAAAAAGGCAAAAGATAAAGACATTGTTTTTGAAATTTTGGATATTAAAAAGAACAAAAAAACAGGTTTTTTCCAGAAAATGACAGAAATTTATGTGTTTGCACTAGCATTAGGGATAAAGGAGAAAAAAATGACCCCTATTTCTGGTGGATTTGGTGAACCTATCGCTATTGACCTATTTACAGATGAGCAGCAAAAATATTTTGATACAGTTATCCTTTTTCACGAAGCTGGAGATATCACTAAATTAAATAAAGAAAATGATGAAAATATTGCATCGTATATGAAAATAATAGAAGAATATACAAATGGAGGCTTAGAAATTATTAAAGAAAAAATACTGATTCATCCTGAAGATTCATTTAATATTATTAGCCGTTTAGTTACTGAACAACTAAACAACATGGTACCAAAAGAGGCGGAAGAGGATTTTGGATGGTAAATGATATAAAACAACTTTTTGAAAAATATAAAAGTAAAGAATCTATAATTTTAGAAGCTTACAAATTATCAAATAATAATCTTGAAGATATAAAAAATGTGTTAAAAGACTTTAATATAGATTCAAACATTATTAATAATGTAATTGATTCGTATTTAATTGTATCTCAAGGTTCTAAAGTAGATAAAAATATTAAAAACTTGATTAACGATATTAGCTTTATAGATGAAAATCCTTCATTACTTCAAGATTTAGCAAAAATCTATTTTTATTGTGATGAAATAAGCTTTGAAAATAATGAAATTAGTATTAGAAAAAAGATAATTACTAAAAATGACGAACCAGAACAACCAAACATTGATATTGATAAAACAATATATATTGCACTCCAAAAAATCAAATATAATAAAATGGACACATATGCGATCAATAAAATCAGTGAACTTGGAAATTATTCTAAATATGTAAAGTTACATTCTCTTCTGATGAAAGCAATTGAATATCAAGAAAAGATAAAAAAACTAGATGACAATGAATGTAAAATAGATCTTGAAACATTGGAAAATCTGTTAATATCATGAATTTTATAGACAATTTATCTACAAATAAATACCTTACTAATAATAATTCAATAGATTGTGAAATTATATCTGCAAGCCTATTTTCAGATTTTTTAATAAAATCTTTCAGTAATGATTTATTTTTTGAAAAAAGAATAGAAATTAAATTAAAAAAGTTAGATACAAATATTGAAGATATCAATCATTTTCTAAAAAATGATCAGTTACTTATCAATAGACTTTTTGAAACGAATTTTGATGAAAACATCATCGCGAATGAATTTAATTTATTTTTTGATGATGTTATAGATATATTAAATAAATTGGCTTTAAAATTAAATCATTATATAGATAAAAATATTTTTGATAAGATATGGAGAAAAGTAGAAGAAAAAAAGTATTTAACATATGATGACCTAAATTTTATAAATAATGAAGTAATACAAAAATATGTTTATGTGTTTTTGATTTCTGAAACTTTTTTAGAATCCTATTATTTTGATAAAAATCTACATTTTTATTTGTTATATCAAAATATGAGTTCTGATAATCTTCAAGAAGAAATATATAGTTATTTAAAATCTAAAAATAAATTTTTTATTACACATAAAGAATTGCGAAGTATCGTAGAAACAAAAGACGAGTTTTTATATAAAAAATATATTGAGAATTATAAAACAGCAAATATTTTAGAAGAAATTGGAACTAATTATATTTTCACGCCTTTAAAATTCATGTTTGAAGAAACAATTTTAAAATGTCTTTCTTCCTTAAAGGAAGACCAATACAATACTTTAAAACTAAGGATAGTTGACAATTTGACACTTTCTGATGTTGGTCAAGTTTTAGGAAAAACGAAAGAAAGAATTCGCCAAATTGAAGATAGAGCTTCACAAATTTTGTCATTTTCACTACCAAGAGAATTTGTTATGTTTATCAAAGAATTAATAAATACATTTGGCATATTAAATACAAATGAAATTCCTTTAAAAGATGAAATAACAAAAAAAATCATAATACACATATTAAAAACAAAATTGAATTTTACATTAGATATTACTTTAAATGCATTTGTTTTAGAAGATAAGTTTAAGTATATTAATCTATTAAGATATTTAAAACTCAATATTAATGACGAAGTATTTTCAAAAGAGATTTTACTGAAGTCTCTAAAAAATTTGTCAACGCGATTAAATTTTAACAGTATCATAGAGGTTATGATTACTCAAGAAGATTTAGCAGTAGTAGACGAAAAATATTTTTTTAAGTCTGAATACAAACGAAAAAGAGACAAAGTAGAACTTATGTATTTGTTAACCAAAGATGGATTTGATACGAATACATTTGATAAGCTTTATTTACTTCTTGAAAAATATTTTCCTGGAGACTTTTTAAATGAAAATATAAGAAATATCTTAAATGTTGGACAGTTTACAGGAAATATTATACTGTGGGATTGGGGCAGAAGATATATACATATAAAGCACATTCAATTTATATTAGATGAATTTGATTTTACAGATTTACTAAACTATCTAAATAAAGCACTTGAAACAACGGAACAAATAGATTTACAATATTATTATGAAGACAATAAAGAAACATTGATGGAGTACGGTATCATAAGCAAATATGCACTTCATTCATTGTTAAAAATTAAATATCCTGATGAATTTTCATACCATGATTCACCTTGGGTTGCACAAGAAGGCACTGAAAGACGAATTATTGGCAATGCAATAATAAATTTAATGGATGAAAAAAGAGTTTATGCACTTGATGAATTATCACAAAAATTACAAACTACAAAAACAAGAGTTCAGCAAATAGTTGACAAAAACGATGATATTTTGATTGTTGATACCTTTATGTATATGAAAAAAACTGATATAAATTTTTCAGATGCACTATTAAAAAATATCATAGATTTTATAAACAAAATTATTAAAGATATGCAATTTATATATATTAATATGATTGTAGAACAATTTAGAGAAGAGCTCAATTGCATCAATGCTTATAATAGAGAAACTTTAATGCTTGATTTATTGAAAAAAAATACATTTCAAAAAGAGTTTCAAGTTAGCAATACAAGAATTGTACATAAAGACTATCCAATTACAAGACAAAGTTTAAATTTTCACTATGTCATTGAATCATCATTGTTGCAAGATATTTCATCTGTATTAAGTAAAAATCATTTATTTAACTTCTTTACTAAAAGAGGATTATCTAAAAATAATGTGATGTTATATTATTTATATTCTCCATATAAATCTATTGTTAGAAAAAATGCTGAAGAATTTATTAGACTAAGTGCATTAAATATCTCTTCAACAGAGTTAGAAAAAATCAACTTACAAATATTAGAAATATTAGATGAAGAAACAAAAATGGATGATTTATTGTTTATGATTTCAGATAACTTGCCTAAAATACAATTTGAATGGAATCATTATCTTCTAGCAGATTTATTAGATAATAGCTTATTTGAATTTTTTCCAAATCGTGTAGAACCATTATACATTAAAATAAAACAAGGAGAAAAAGAAGAAAGTTTATAGTTTTGTTTAGATAAAATTATCTGTTTTTTAAATATAAGATATCATCGGATATGTGATAGTTTGTTAGTAGTTTATTGAGAAAATTTGAGCTTTTCTCTGAATCGCTAACAGTGAATTTTATACTTAGTGGCTTATAATGGTTTATAATCATTAAAGCTTTTGTAAAAGATATGTATTCAAAATTGCCGTCGAAATATTCGATATAAATATCAAATGGCATTATATCAATGTATTTTATATTTATCATATTGGAAATATTTTACCTTTTTTTAAAATTATAGTAAATTATTCCTTCTTTGTCAATACAAATGGAAGTAAAAATGAAAATAAGTAAAAAAGAACTAGCAGAAAGAATAAATGTTGATCCAAAAACTATTACAAACTGGGAGACTAGGAAACCAGAATTGATTAAACTAATATATTTAGGTTTGGCTACAGAAGAACATATTAAAGAGACAAAAAAGTATTTAGAAAATATCAAAGGTTTAGGAAATGCAAACAATTCATGATGTTGTAGTTGATACTTTAAATTATTTTGGTAAACCAACTGATATTTCTTTAATCTATGAACATATTACCAAAAATGAACTATATTCATTTGGTGCCAAAAAAGAAGACCCTCAACATATAGTTAAAAATTTAGGTAGTGTAAAATAATTTCTGTAAATTCAAAAATCAACTATGATGACAAGAAAAAAAAGGATCATAGAAGATGGAATTAAAAGGAAAAAAATTAGAGTTAGATTTAGAGGAGTTGATGCCGCTGTTGATGGTCAATAAACAAGAGGCATT
>JACXUV010000017.1 GCA_014763715.1 Rhodobacterales bacterium
TTCACCGGCATCCGGATCATCTGCGACATCAGAAAGTTTTCGAACCAGGGATAGTCCTCGTCCGCGAGGGCCAGCTCAAAGTCCTGCCTGCCAAGCTCTTCGAGCAGCACCTGCGCCAGCATTGTGGCGACGATCCGCCCGACGCAGATATGTGCCCCGCCGCCGAATGTCGTAACGCCGCGCAGATTGCGGTCGAGCCGGAATTCCTGCGGCGCTTCAAACACGGCGGGATCGTGATTTCCTGCCGCCCACAGCATCAGCACCTGCGCCCCCTTCGGGATCATCACGCCTTCATATTCGATATCGGCTAGGGCGTAGCGCTTCAGCCCGATGACGGGCGGCTCGCATCGCATGGCTTCCATGACGGCCGTGCCCGTTTTCTCCGGGCTGGCCTGAAGTTCCGCCATGACATCGGGATAGCGCAGCAGTGTGAAGACCATGTTCGCCGCGCCGACTGCCGCCGTGTGGAAGGCATCGACCAGATTGCCCGCCAGCAGCTTTCCGACATTTTCCGCAACCATCCCGGCAACATCCGGATCATTAGCGACGTCAACCTGCTTCAGGCTGGCGGCCAGGCTTTCCACAAGCGGATGGCTGCCGGCGGCATGGCTGCGCATCACCGCCGTTTCGATGATCTGCCCATATGCCCGCATCCCCTCATCGGCCAGCAGAACGGCGTCCATTGTCAGGGTCAGATGGAACATGTTGGTCATGCCGTCGATGGCGACGGCCAGTTGTGCCTGCTCGTCCTGTGTCAGGCCGATCAGGCGGCCCCAGAAGCGCAAGGTCAGCTGTCCGGCAACATCGGCGGCGAAGTCGATCTCGTCCCGCGTTTTCACTTCGTCCAGGATCTCCCGGACAACCTCCCGTGCGGTCTCCTCCATCTGTGCGGCCTGTTTGGGGTTCAGCTCGCGCCAGAGCGTCATCCGCATGGGACCGTGAACCGGCGGGTTTTGCGTAAACACCTGGTTCGAAATGACGCGCCCGATACCGTCGCCGGGCAGGGCGGGGCCGTCGGGGTCGCGTGTGTGAAGCCCCGGAAACATCGCGTGCGGTGGAACGGCTCCTAGCTCCGGCATCGCCCCCAGCACCCGCAGGTCCTCATGGCGATAGACGACCAGCTCATTATAGTCCGTGCGGAGGAGGCGAGGCATCTCCGGCGCGAAAGCCGCCGCGCAGAAGGCCTGGAAACTGTTCCGCCCGCCCGTAAACCCGAAGGATTCGATGGAGGTCAGAGACGCGATCGCGGCGGGCGCGCCAGCTTGCGGATCAGGATATTCGGTCATGACAGGAGCCCCCATAAGATAGCGAAAGCTACTATATCTGGCCGAGCGTCATGCACAACCGCAATTTTTACCGATGGATTGAGGGCTTTTTTGAGGGCGCAGAAGGCCGCCCGGGCTTAGCCGATGGCCTCCCGCGCCATTGCGAACACATCCTCGAACATCTCCGCCGTCAGGCGGCCGGTGTTCGTGTTGTAGCGGGAGCAGTGATAGCTTGAGACAAGCAGGTAATCCCGCCGGCCAACGCTCACCTCATACCTTGTTCCGTGCCCGAACGGATAATCCTTCAGCTTCAGGCCGAGCGCGCGCACGGTGGAGTCGTGGCTGATCTTGCCAAGGCAGAGCATGACTTTCAGCTTCGGCAACGCCTCGATACGTGAGAGCAGGAAGGGGCGGCAGGCATTGATCTCGGCGCCGACGGGCTTGTTCTCCGGCGGCACGCAGCGCACGGCGTTGGTGATCATCGCGCCGGTCAACTTCAGCCCGTCGTCCGGGCTCGCGGCGAACTTGCCTTTGGAGAAGCCGAACTTGTCGATGGTCGCGTAGAGCAGGTCGCCCGCCCAGTCGCCGGTAAATGGCCGCCCCGTACGGTTCGCCCCGGTCACGCCTGGCGCGAGGCCGATGATCAGCAGTTCCGCCTTCTCATCGCCAAAGCTCGGCACCGCACCGTTGAACCAGGTGGGCTCCTTGGCCGCGACGGCATGGCGATAGTCCACAAGGCGCGGACACAGCGCGCAATCCTTCGGCGCTTCGGGCGGGTAGGGCGTGTTTGTCATAGGGAACTATCTGGCGCGATTCGCGCCTTCGTCCTGCGTGTCAGCCTGTTTCGCGCGCAGCTTGTCCGCCGCTGCAATCAGACGTTCGCGGTTTTTCTTGGTGTCTCCGTCGAGCGCTATGTAAGTGACAATGATGCCTGCTATGGGAATGGCCGCAAACATGCCGATGACTGCGAAGGTGAAGATCGACTGGATGATGGCTCCCAGTATCTCAGTTAGATTCCTGCCCTGAATAACCGCGTCTACAGCACCAACGACCACTGGCACCAACAACATGGCGAAAATGATCAACAGCGCGCCAAGCCCGTAACTAAGGCTTGATCTGTCCCCGCTCGGCGTGAAGTTAACCTGGCTGTATTCGGCCCAGCTGTAGACTTTCTCGCCAGTATTCGCGCCGGTCTTGGTACGGCGTCCCCGGCGCCTTAGCAGCCTTTTCAGGCCTTCGGATTTTGTGTGTCTGTGCGGGTCCCCCGCCATATGCTTCGTCCTCCACAACTGACATGGGGAACCTTGCGCAACCTGCAAGAGCAAATCAGTGCGCACCCGCCCACTTGCCCCGACTCGCGGCGCTCGCCACAACAGGCCCATGCCTGCTGCCCCAACCCTCGATGATGCCCGCGCGCTGTTGAAGCGCGTGTATGGCTATGAGGCGTTCCGTGGCCTGCAGGAGGATGTGATCGCCGATGCGCTGGCGGGGCGTGACGCGCTGGCCGTCTTGCCGACCGGCGGCGGCAAGTCGCTCTGCTACCAGATCCCGGCGCTGCTACGCCCCGGCGTCGGCCTTGTTGTCTCACCGCTGATCGCGCTGATGGCGGATCAGGTGGACGCGCTGAAACAGGCGGGCGTACGCGCCGAACGGCTCGACAGCTCGATGGATTTCTCCGCCCGCGCCGACGCCCTCGACGCGGCCCAGCGCGGCGAGATGGACCTGCTCTATGTGTCTCCGGAAGCGCTCGGCACCGGTCTTGCGGACCGCCTTGCGAAGATGAACATCTCCCTCATCGCGGTCGACGAGGCGCACTGTGTCAGCCAGTGGGGGCATGATTTCCGTCCGGACTATCGTGCCCTTGGGCGGCTGAAGGATCTCTTCCCCGGTGTGCCGCGCCTGGCCGTCACGGCGACAGCGGATGCGAAGACGCGCGAAGACATCCTCGCCCAGCTGAACCTGACGAAGCCCTCCGTGCACGTCTCAAGCTTCGACCGGCCGAACCTCGCTCTCGCCGCCGAACCCAAAGAGGGCAATCGCACGCAGCGCGTCGTCAGCCTCGTCAAGGCGCGGCCGGGCCTCTCCGGCATCGTCTATTGCGCCACACGCAATGCCACCGAAGATCTTGCGGATGCGCTGGAAAAGGCAGGTATCCCGGCGCTCGCCTATCATGCCGGGCTCGACGCGAATGTGCGGGCCGAACGTCAGCGCCGCTTCCTGCTGGAAGATGGCCTCACCATGTGCGCCACGGTCGCCTTCGGCATGGGCGTCGACAAGCCGGACGTGCGCTTCGTCATCCATGCCGATCCGCCGAAAACGATCGAGGCCTACTGGCAGGAAGTCGGCCGGGCAGGGCGCGACGGCGAACCTGCCGAAGGCATCGCGCTTTATGGCCCGGCAGACCTGCGCCGCTCCCTCAGCTGGACCTATGAGAGTGATGCCCCGGACGAGGTGAAGCGTGTCCAGATTTCCAAGACGCGCCAGCTGTTCGCCTTTTTCGATGGCGACGATTGCCGCCGCCGCGCCGTGCGCCGCTATTTTGGGGAAGAGACCACCGAGACTTGTGGTGTGTGCGACATCTGCCGGGGCGAGGGCGGGGAGAGCCATGATGCTACCCGCTGGGCGCAGATGGCTGTCTCGGCCGTGCTGCGCTGTGGTCAGCGTGTCGGGCGGGGGCGCCTCGTCCAGCACTTGCTGGGGCAGGCGAAGGATGGCCTCGATGAGGAACTGTCGGCCCAGTCCACCTTCGGGATTGGGGCGGAGCTGCCCAAACAGGGCTGGAACCGCATTTTCGATGCGTTGCTTTACGATGGCATGCTGGCCGAAGGCGGCGATGCGATGCGCCCCATCGTGATGGTGCCGGATGCTGACGCGGCGCGGGCCCTGTTCAAGGGAGAGCGGACGCTCTTCCTGCGGGCTGATCCGGCCGGGGCACGCCGCCGCAAGGCGTCACGCCTCGCCAGTGGCGGACTGCAGGATGACCTCTCAACACGAGACCAGACCCTGTTCGAGGCACTACGCCAGTGGCGGACGGAAACGGCCAAGGCCCGCGGCGTCCCGCCTTACGTCATCTTCCACGACCGCACCCTCGCCGAAATCGCCCGCGAACGCCCGGACAGCCCCGAAGCGCTGCGCGAGATCAGTGGTGTCGGCGAGAAGAAGGCCCAGCGCTACGCCGAGGATGTTGCGCGGATCGTTGCCGAAGCGGCCTAGTCGGCTTGGGTTTCCCGTGCCGGGGCGACGCCCAGCGTCAGGCCGCCAAGCCGCAGGACCAGCGCATAAAGGAAATAGCCCGCGCCGATATATTCCATGCATTCCTGCGCGGTCGTCAGCAGGGCATGCCCGAGAGAAACGTCCGCCAGCGCGATGCCGTCTGCCAGTACGTCCGGCCCGGTCCCGCTCACATTGGCGCTTTCGAGAATCTCGATGCCCAGCGCGCCCGAAACAAAGATCGCCCCGCCAATGACAAAGCGGATCTGCGAGGCGCGGTCGACCTTCAGGAACCAGGGCAGCAGCACAGCCGCGGCGATGAGGAGGGCAACGCTGTACGGCAGCATCCAGGCGTATTCCGGCACCCAGTCGGCTTGCAGCAGCTGCGAGGTCGGGCCGCTGGTCATTTCGTGCAGGCCGATATTCTCGTCGAAGCCGAGAAAGGCAAAGATGGCGCACATCACCCACCAGCCTGCAGCCTGTCTGCGGCCACCGGGACGGAAATACGCATTGGCCGCCAGCATGGCGCTGCAGGCAAACAGTTCGAGTGTGGCGACCAGGGTGGGGAAGTTCATCTCATCGTTCAGATTGAACTTCTCCGCCAGGCCGAAGAGGTAACCACGCCCGAAACCGAAATTCATGGTCAGCACGAATACGTGCGCCAGCAGCAAGGGCACGCCGACCATTGCCAGGCCAAGCGCGATGCTGCGCGCGCTGATATGCAGGCTGCCGGGTGTTTTCGCGTTTGCGTGCCGGGCCTGTGCGCCTGCCTGTGATGTCGTGCTGGTGATGCTTGTCATGCGAAATCTGCCGCCCCTGCCTGATGAGGCGGGCACTCATACATCAAAGTATTTAAAACTATACGATAAAAAGTCCTTATTTTGTAGGATCGGGTTGGCCGGATGTCCTTGGCGGCACACGCAATTCTATCCCACGCTTCCAGCATACCCGCCCTTGACCCCGGCGCCGGGGCACCGCACCTATACCTTCGTAAGAATCCCCGCGAACCGGAGACACCATGGACTATTCTGCCCGCGAGCCCCGCCTCGACGACGAGAATGACGAGAAGAAGGCTTCCGAGCCGAACGCCTTCCTTGAGGAAGCGCTGTTCAAGGCCCGCACCATCCTGCTGACCGGGGGAATTGACTTCCTGCAGGCCCGCCGCGTTTGCGAGCGCCTGCTGGCCCTGTCTTCGGAAAACGACAAGCCGATCCTGCTGGTCCTGTCCTCTCCGGGCGGTCACGTCGAATCCGGCGACATGATCCACGACATGATCAAGTTCGTGCCGGCGCCTGTGAAGATCCTCGGCACTGGCTGGTGCGCCTCCGCCGGCGCGCTGATCTATTCGGCGGCGAAGAAGGAAAACCGCTACGCCCTGCCGAACACCCGCTTCCTGCTTCATGAACCGCGTGGCGGCGTTGGCGGCCAGGCGACGGACGTGGAAATCCAGGCCCGCGAGATCATCAAGATGCGTGAGCGCCTGAACCGGATCTTCGCGGCTGCCACCGGCAAGTCCTATGAGAAGATCAAGGAAGACACCGACCGTGATTTCTGGATGAGCGCGCAGGAAGCTGTCGATTACGGCCTCGTCCACAAGATCGTCAGCCACCACAGCGAGATCGTCTGATCCTGCTGTGGGCCCGGCAGGGCGGCGCGGTTAACCTGTTGCTAACCAAAAGTTAGCGGCCTCTCAATCATTCCCGGCGATTGTCTCTCTTCTGTTTGACTGAAGAGAGACCGCCCGCATGCTCGCGCGCGTCGAGGACATCTGTTTGCCCATTCCGCCGGTTGCGGCGGATACCAATTGCGCAGCTGCGCTCAGCCTTTTCCTGTCCGATACATCCCTGTTCGCCTTGCCCCTGCGGGGAGAGGACGGCGTGCTGACGCTCGTCACCCGTGCGAAGGTAACTGAGGCGATGGCTGGTCCAGAGGCGCGCACCGTGTGGGCTTCCCAGCCGGTCTCCCTGCTTGCCACTGAAACACCGCTGACCATCGAAGCCGGTACGCCTGCGGGCCTTGCCGCCAGCAAGGCCGCCACGACATGCCCCGCCGCGCTTGGGGAGGGCATCATCGTGATGCAGGAGGGCGCCTATCGCGGCCTGATCAGCCCTCTGGCGCTGACACAGGCCATCGCCACGGAGAATGCCGCCCGCGCCCGCACGCTGGGCCAGGCGGCCCGGCGCATGGAAGCGGCGAAGGCGCGCCTCAACACTGCCGCCCGCGAGAAGGCGGACTTCCTTGCCTTCCTGGGCCATGAGATCCGCACCCCGCTGACCGGCATCCTCGGCGTGGCAGACCTGCTGCAGGACAGTGTCTCTGGCGGGGAGCCGAAGCGTCTCGCTCGCACGATTTCCCAGAGTGGGCACCATCTGGAGCGCCTGCTGAACGACCTGCTGGACCTTTCGCGCCTCGAAGCCGGGAAGATGCCGCTGCATGCGGCGCCGTTCGATCTGGACGAGTTCGCTGCCGAGGCCCGTGAAGTCTGGCAGCCACGGACTGAAGGCAAACGCGTGGCCCTCCGGATCCATGTTGAAGAAGGTACGCCGCGGATCGAGGCCGACGCGCTGCGTCTGCGCCAGATCCTGTTCAACCTGATGAGCAATGCGCTGAAGTTTACCGAGCGCGGACATGTTGATGTGACGCTCGCCACATGGCGGGATGAGTCTTCCCTCCGTTTGCGGATGAGTGTTTCCGACACGGGGTGTGGCATCTCTGATAAGGACAAGGCCCGCCTGTTTGAGGCGTTCGAGCAGGCCAGCGCCACCACCGCGCATACGCATGGCGGGTCCGGTCTCGGGCTGGCCATTGCCAAATCACTGGCCAGGGCGATGGGCGGAACGATCACGCTGGCCGACAATCCTGACGGTGGCAGCATCTTCACGGTCGACCTGCCGGTGCAGAAGGCCGGACCGCGCCTTGTCGCTGCGACGGCACCGGAAAAACCGGCCCGCCCGCAGATGGGCAAGTTCGAACTCGGCCGTATCCTGGTGATCGAGGATCACGCGGCCAGCGCTCTTGTGATTACAGAGGCGCTGCGGGCTGCTGGCTGGGACGTGGATCATGCCCCGTCTGCCGCACTGGCGCGGGATTACCTGTTCGATGTGGCCTATCAGGCCATCCTCACAGACATTCACCTGCCGGATGAGAGCGGGGACCTGATCCTCCGTACCCTGCGCACAGTGCCGGGGCCGAATGCGAATGCACCCGTTCTGGCCGTGACCGCAGACCTGACTGATGCGCGCCGCATGGCGTGCCGGTCAGCGGGCTTTGTCGCCATGATCGAAAAGCCCATCCGCCCTCGCACCCTGGTCGCCACGCTTGCCGACATCCTGATGATGGGCGACAGCCCGGACGCCTGGGCTAAAGTAAGCTAGGCCAGCTGCTACTTGTGCCTCATCGACAGGCGCCTAAATATGCGGGATGCAGAAATTCTCGCTCCTCGATCTCGCGCCCGTTCCTGAAGGCAAGACAGCGGCTGATGCGCTCGCCAATTCCGTCAGCCTGGCGCAGGCCGCCGAGAAGGCCGGATACACAAGGTTCTGGCTTGCCGAACATCACAACATGCCGGGTATCGCCAGTGCCGCGACGGCCGTGCTGATTGGCCATGTGGCTGCGGCGACGTCCACCATGCGGATCGGGGCAGGCGGCATCATGCTGCCCAATCATGCGCCGCTGGTCGTGGCCGAACAGTTCGGCACGCTCGCCACGCTGTTTCCCGGCCGGATTGACCTTGGCCTTGGCCGCGCGCCCGGGACGGACATGCAGACGGTCCGCGCGCTGCGCCGCCACATGTCCGCCGCCGACACGTTCCCGCAGGATGTGCAGGAACTGATCGCCTATTTCGGGGACGATGCGGAAAGCATGCCCGTCCGCGCCGTTCCTGGCGCAGGTACGCATGTGCCCATCTGGATCCTCGGCTCCAGCCTCTATGGCGCGCAAGTGGCGGCCTATTATGGCCTGCCATACGCCTTTGCCTCTCACTTCGCTCCGGCCATGCTGGAACAGGCACTCTCGGTCTATCGCTCGACGTTCAGGCCTTCGGCCTTCCTCCAGAAGCCTTATGCGATGGTGGCCGCAGGCGTATGTGCTGCGGAGACTGACGAGGAGGCGCAGTTCCTGCGTTCGTCTCAGATCCTCGCCTTTGCGCGCCTGCGCACGGGGCGGCCCGGAAAACTGCCGCTGCCGGTCGACGATGTATCTGCCGAAGTGCCTGACGCGGTCATGGCGCAGGTCCGTCAGGCCATGTCCTGCTCGGCCACCGGCTCACCGGAGAGTGTGCGTCAGCAACTGTCTGCCATCATTGAAAAGCACCAGCCCGACGAACTGATGATCACCGGCATGATCCACGACCATTCCGCCCGGCTGAAATCCTTCGACATCGCCGCAGAGATCCTGAGAGACCTGACCGCCCAGCCGGAAACCGCCTGACGCGCTGGAAAGGGCGCCAGGAAGGCGCCTGTACATGGTGTATACATGGTCTTTATATGGTGTTTTACATGGTCCCCAGCGGGGGTAGGGTGCCGCCCATGCCGCAGAGTCTGCCCCCCTCCAGCCGTACCGCACTTGTCCGGGCCCTGCGCCTGAAATGCCCCGCCTGCGGGCAGGGCGCGCTCTACCGGGCCTATCTGAAACCTGTGGAAACATGCGCCTGCTGCGGTGCACCGCTGGGGCAGGTGCCGTCGGAGGACGGGCCGGCCTGGCTCACCGTGCTGATGCTGGCACCGTTCCTGGTGGCGGTAACCTTCTTCGTCTCGATGTCGGACCTGCCGCTCTGGATCACCCTGCCGGGCGCAGCAATCGCCGTCACCGGCGCCGTCATGCTGGCCCTGCCACGCATAAAAGCAGGCTGGATCGGCGTCTTGTGGTCGATGGGAAAAGTCGGCCCGAGCCAGGAATAAGACCGCCCGGAAAACGAAGAATGGTGGTTCGGGGGAGACTTGAACTCCCGACCTCGCGATTATGAGTCGCGCGCTCTAACCAGCTGAGCTACCGAACCATTCGTCGAAACGAAGGGGCCTCATACACGCGGGCGGGCCAGCCTGCAAGCGGGCGATCTGCACCTTACTGCACCGCTGTATCCCAATGGCTGCAGCGGCGGGCAGGTGGGCCCGCTGCGAGCTGGCGCGAAGACAGCTTCAGGCGTAGTGTTCCCCTGCGTCAAGGTCGGTTCCGACAGGCGTGCGGTCTGCCAACAGGCACGATCGGCTAACAAAAGAACATATAGTGAGGGAGTAGAAACATGAGGAAGTTTGCGATCAGACGCTTCGGCCTTGTTCTGGCAGCCTCTGCATTGGGTGTCGCTGGAACAGCTATCGCCAAGCCGGACAAGCCGGTCAACGCGGCGACGGCGGAGAAGGGCACGGGCTGTCTCGTCCGCGACGCGGATGGGGCCTATCACTATGACGCAGAATGCAAATGGACGCTCGTTACAAGGCGCAACGCCGTCGGTGAGATTGTGCTGTATTCCTATCAGGACAAAGGCAGCCTGCCTGAAGGCGCCCCGCACCCGGACGCAGCCCTGAAAACGGACTATGACGCTGGCGGTTGCGCCGGCTCAGAACTGGCGACACCGGCCGGCAAGTACAGTTCCGATTGCAAGTACAACGCAGCTGCAGACAACTGATCCTGCTTCAAAAGCAAACAGGCAGGTCCCGAGGGGCCTGCCTGTTCGCGTTTTTACAGGAGAGAGAACAGCTCATTCGGCCGCGACTGTCTCCGTGGCTTCCTGTTCGGAGAGGAAGCGTTCGGCATCCAGCGCTGCCTGACAGCCCATACCGGCGGCCGTGACAGCCTGGCGGTAGGTCTCGTCGGTCACGTCTCCAGCGGCGAAGACGCCCGGGATCTCGGTCTGCGGTGTGCCCGGTTTGGTGATCAGATAGCCATTGTCCTTCATGGCCAGCTTGCCCTTGAACAGCTCTGTCGAGGGGGCGTGGCCAATGGCGATGAAGACACCGTGGACCGGGACGAGCTTCACTTCGCCCGTGCTCACATCCTTGATCTTCGCGCCCGTCACGCCGAGCGGATTCTCGTCGCCGACAACTTCTTCCAGCGTGTGGTTCCAGATCACTTCGACCTTCGGGTTCTTCAGCAGCCGCTCCTGCAGGATCTTTTCAGCGCGGAAGCTGTCGCGGCGGTGCACGACGGTGACCTTGGAGGCGAAGTTCGTCAGGAACAGCGCTTCTTCCACGGCCGAGTTGCCGCCGCCGACGACCATCACTTCACGGCCGCGATAGAAGAAGCCGTCACAAGTGGCGCAGGCGGAAACGCCAAAGCCCTTGAACTTCTCTTCAGTCGGCAGGCCCAGCCATTTGGCCTGGGCACCCGTGCAGATGATGACTGAGTCGGCGGTGTAGGTGATGCCGCTTTCGCCGACGGCCTTGAACGGGCGGCTTTCGAAATCGACTTCGGCGATGTGGTCGTCAGCGACCTTTGCTCCCATCTTCTCGGCATGCTCCTGCATCTTCACCATCAGTTCGGGGCCCTGGATCTCGGCAAAGCCGGGATAGTTCTCCACTTCAGTGGTGATGGTCAGCTGGCCGCCGGGCTGGATGCCGGTCACGACCAGAACATCGCGCAGGGCGCGGGCGCCATAGACGGCAGCAGTCCAGCCAGCCGGGCCGGAGCCGATGATGAGGATTTCAGCGTGTCTTGTCTCGGCCATGTCGGTACTCCGGAGGCGCCTTGTGGAATCGGCTTTTGCACATAGGGCGGGTCGATCGAGGCTTAAAGGCCCCGGCGGTTCATATCAATGTGACGTGTGGCGGAAAGCTCAGCAGGGTTCCGAGACGACTTCCACAGTGGCGTGCGACACGTCGAACCGCTCTGCAAGGCGGGCTTTGACTTCGCGGCGGAGGGTTTCAATGCAGGCGCCCTGAACGGCGGTGACTTCCAGCGTGATCAGCGGTTTCGATTCGGTCAGCGCCCAGGCATGGATGTGGGAAACGCTGGCGACATTGCCGATGTTGTCGACCAGGTCCTGCCTGATGTCGTCGGGTGACAGGCCCTCCGGCGTGCCTTCCAGCAGAATGTGTCCGGACTGGCGGGCGATCCGGACGCCTGCGACGAGCACCAGCAGGGCAACGAGAACCGACAGGATCGGGTCTGCCGGTGTCCATCCCGTCGTAAGGATAATGATCGCTGCGGCAATGGCCGCGACGGAGCCGAGCAGGTCTCCGATGACGTGCCAGAGCGCGCCTTGCAGGTTCAGGTCGTGCTGGTCCCCGCCATGGAGGACCCAGGCGGCCAGCACGTTCACGATGAGGCCGCCAGCCGCGACCCACAGCATGATCCCGCCCAGCACGGGCGCCGGGTCCAGCAGGCGGTGGACGGCTTCCCACACGATCCAGCAGGCTAGAGCGACCAGCGCGATGCCATTGGTGAACGCTGCCAGCACCTTCATGCGGCCAAAGCCATAGGAGCGGGCCGGGTCTGCCGGGCGTTCGGCCAGTTTGTAGCCGACCCATGCCAGCAACAGCGATCCCGCATCGGTCAGCATGTGCGCCGCATCGGCCAGCAGGGCGAGCGAGCCTGAGATCAGGCCACCGGTCACTTCCGCGAGCATGAAGGCTGCTGTCAGCACCGCCGCGATGGCGACCCGCTTGCGGGAATCCGCGGTCGTCATGTTCGCATGGTCGTGGGAATGCCCGTGGCCATGCGCGTGCCCATGATCGTGCGAATGGCCGTGCACATGCTCATGGGCACGGCCCTCATGATCATGGTCATGCGCGTGCGGTTTTGCCGGCGTGTTCGTGGTCAGGTCGCAACTCATGAGCCTGAGGTGGAATCCTTTGGGGCGAAGGTCAATTCGCCTGTAATAGCGTTTCGTTTGCCCGGTGGCGGATTTTCCGCGCTGCCGCAGCGGTATGTATGCTAGATTGCCCGCAAAACACAGCGGAAGAAACCCGTCAGGTAGAAAGATAAAACCGGAGGAAACCGATGAGCCCACCGCGCCTGCGACAACTTGTGATTGCTGCGAACAGCCTCGATACCGCCGACGCCTTGCGCCATGTGCTGGGATTGGGGGAGCCGTTTCCAGATCCGGGGGTAAAGGAGTTTGGCCTGGTCAATGCCGTCTTTGCCATCGGCGATCAGTTCCTGGAGGTCGTGGTGCCGACCGTGGACGCGGCGCCCGCCCGGCGTTTCATCGACCGGGGCGGGGAAGGCGGTTACATGGCGATCTTGCAGACCGACGACATGGAGGCCCTGCGCAGCCGTGTTGACGGGCTGGGTATCCGCCGGGTCTGGAATATCGACCTGCCGGACATTTCCGCCAGCCACCTTCACCCGGCAGACATTGGCGGGGCGATCGTTTCCGTGGATGAGCCGCGCCCTGCAGGCAGCTGGCGGTGGGGTGGTCCCGGCTGGCGGGAGCGGTCTGCCCCCGGACGGTTTACCGGCGCCATTGTGGAGACACCGGATCCGGACGAACTGGCCCGGAAATGGGGTCTGGTTTTCGGCCTGACGGCAGACAAGGGGCGGCTGTTCCTTGCCGATGCCGTCCTGCATTTCCATGAAGGGCCTGCCGATCGCATGATCGAGTTCGGGCTGGACCTGCCGGATGCCGATGCCGTGCTCTCCCGGGCAAAAGAAAAGGACCTGCCCGTGGAAGGCAGGTCCATCTCTGTTGCGGGTATTACCCTGAACCTTGCAGTCTAGTAGCCGTCGGCCACGCCATCCTTGCGCATCTCGGTCGCCGCCATGTAGGCGCCGGTGTCGAAGTCACGCATGATGGCCTGGTAGCCGCCGGCATTGGCGCTGCAGCACTCGATGTTCAGCCCACGGCGTTCCAGTTCCGCGCGGGTTTCCGGGGGAATGCCGCTTTCCAGCGAGACTGTGCCGATATCGGTTTCGCAGGCTGTGTCATTCAGGTCATCTGTCGGCTCGCAGCCGCCATTATGTTCCCAGCGGGCCGCATCGCCAGCTTCCTGAAGGCCCATGTCGAAATCGACGAGGTTCAGGATCACCTGAACATGACCTTGCGGCTGCATGCCGCCGCCCATCAGGCCGAAGCTCAGCCAGGGTTCGAACGGGCAGGCCATTTCCGCTGCGACGGCGCGCACCTGACAGCCCGGCATGTCCTTCTTGAAGGCGAAAGCCGGAATGATCGTGTGGAAGGGTCGCTTGCCTGGTTCCCACGCATTCGGATGGCTCGGATCGAGGCTGAACAGCTGGCCACGATCCTGGAACATGAAGCCCATCCCGTCGGCCACAAGGCCGGAGCCCATGCCACGATAGTTGGATTGGATCAACGACACCATCATGCCATCCGAGTCGGCCACGGTGAGGTAAGTCGTGTCGCCGTCCTTTAGTTTGGCGTCAGCTTCCGGGAATTCCATGCCAGCCTTCACATTGGTCATCGCCTTGTTGAGGTCGATCAGCCCCGCGCGTTGGGCATTGTAGCCATCCTTGAGGAAGACATTCGGATCGATGCCAGAGAAATCAGGATCGGCATAACCTTTCGCCCGGTCGGCAAAGGCGAGGCGCTTGGCTTCCACCTGCGCCATGATCGAGTCGGGCGAGCCAAAGCCCATTGAGCGCAGGTCATACGTCTCGAGCATCTGCAGCATCTGCAGGGCGGCAATGCCTTGCGTGTTCGGCGGCAGTTCGCAGACCTTGTAGTCGCCGCGATAGGTTGCGCAGACTGGTTCGACCCATTCGCCCGTATGGGTGGCGAAATCGTCATAGCGCAGGAACCCGCCGATACGCTGGAAATAGGCATCCATGCGCTGGGCGAGTTCGCCCTTGTAGAATTCGTCGCGCCCGCCCTCGGCGACTTTTGTCAGCGTGTCGGCAAGGTCCGGATTGCGGAAGATCGTACCTTCATGCGGAGGCGGCGAGAAATAGGTTTTCTTCGCATTGTCGTACTCTTCCAGCATGCCGCTTTCATAAGCGGGCTCGAAGCGCTTCGGGCCGAAGTTCCAGTAATAGGAAATCACTTCCGGGATCGGCGCGCCGTCTCGGGCATAGGTGATGGCAGGCTTCAGATCGTCGGCAATCGGCAGCTTGCCGAACTTGTCGTGCAGGGCGAACCAGCCATCGACCGTGCCCGGAACAGTTACCGGCGCGGCTCCGAAGGGCGGGATTTCCTTGCCGTCCATGTATTCATCGGCTTTGGCCTGCATGTCAGCGAGCGTTGCGCCCTTCGCGCTGCGGCCCGAGCCGTTATAGCCGTAGAGCTTCTGGGTTTTCGGGTCCCAGACAATCGCGAACAGGTCTCCGCCAATGCCGTTGCCGGTCGGCTCGACGAGGCCCAGCATGGCGTTGGCGGCAATCGCGGCATCGACCGCCGATCCGCCGCGTTTCATCACATCCAGTGCTGTCTGCGTGGCCAGCGGGTGGGCGGTCGCGGCGGCGGCATTGGGGGCCACCACGGCAGAGCGGACCCCGAGATCCCGCCCGCTTGGCATCCGGTCGCCGGGCCCTGGCGGGCTCGGTTCCGGCATTGTCTCAACGATGGTGATCTCTTTCGTGATCGTGACGGTCGGCGCATCCGTCTCAGGGGTTGCGCATGCACTCAGGGCTGCTGTCACTACGGCAGCCAGTGTTATTCGTGTCAGGGTCATGATTGTCACCTCCGCTTCGCGATGGTGACCTTAGCGCCCTCCACCGGCTTTTCGAGTCCTGCACGGGCGGGATGTGCACTTTGTGATCAGGAATGCTCAGACGGGAGGTCTCGAGATAGGAATGGATCAGGCCTTCAGGCATAGCTGACTACCTCCCATTCGATTCCATCATGATCGTGGAAGTAAAACCGGCTGCCAGGATCATAGGTCTGATGGCTGTGTGTCTTGTATCCGGCCTTCAGGATCCGCTGTTCGGCGGCGTCCAGATCGTCGACCAGAATGCCGAAATGGTTCACGGCGCCGGTGCGGTAATAGCTTTCCTCTTCAGGGCGTGCCTGTTTCGGCAGGGCGTAGACGGCGATGTATTCGTCATCGGTGCCGACATGCACCGTATAGCCGTCATATTTCGCCGGGCCTTCCCAGCGGATGTGCCAGCCGAACAGGTCCACCAGCATGGCGGCGGTCTTCTTCGGGTCTGACACGGTGACATTCACGTGTTCGAACAGGGCGGGTTTCATGTGGGAGGCTCCCTTGTTTCTGCTTTGAGGTCATCTGATTTGACGGGTCTAATTCCTCAACCTAACTTGAGGTCAAGCATATGATGGAAGGAAAAATCCGACATGAAACAGGGGCTCTCAATCGGGGATGTCGCGCGCCGCACCGGGCTGTCGGTTTCGGCCATCCGGTTCTATGAAGCACGCGGCCTGGTAAAGCCGGACAGGCGCCCCTCCGGCCAGCGGGAGTTTGCCCGCGCCGATATCCGCCGCCTCTCCTTCATCCTGATCGCTCAGCAGATGGGACTCACGATCGAGGAGATTGGTGAGGTGCTGAGCGAATTGCCCGACAGCCGCACGCCCACCAAGGCTGACTGGACACGAATCAGCCAGCACTTCCGCAAGCGGCTCGACGATCACATTGCCATGGTGGAACGGCTGCGCAGTCGGCTGGATGGCTGCATTGGTTGTGGCTGTCTCAGCCTGAAAACCTGCAAGCTCTACAATCCGGACGACCGCGCCCGTGCCGCCGGGCCTGGTCCGCGATTCGTACTGACAGGGGAATCGGTCCGCCCGGAGGCGTAGGCCTCAGTCCGGCTTCTTGGGGAAATAGTGCATCGCCATGCGTTCGGAGATTTCCTGGCCAGACCGGGCGAAACGGGCTTCGGCCTCCACCGCGCGATTGTCGCATTTCAGGTAATTGCGGCTCGTCTCCTGATAGGCATCATTGAACCGTTCCACCAGGCTGGAGCGGAGATTGCCGCGATTGGGGGCTTCATAGCTCAGCATGTCGGACATGTATTGCCGCCAGTACTGGTCTTCCCGGCCGTTGCAGCGCACCCGGATGGCGTGGGCAGAGCCGAGCGCAGCGGCCAGATCGGAGGCATCGCGGAAATAATCCGGCCCGCGCATGGGCAGCCCTGATTGTGCAGCGCTTGCGCCACATAGCATCAGGGCGCTAAGCAGTAGGACATGAAAACGTGCCTTGTTCATGAAAAGACTTATGCCCGCCTTGCGCCGCGTCTCAAGGATGTAGAACACAAACTTGATGTCCTCATTATGACCGATGAGGGGCGCTTCTATCATGCCGGCAGCCGCGTGGTGACCGACAAGGTGGAGCCGGACATCGTGTTCGGCAGCCTCGATTGCTTCTTCAGCCCGTCTGCGCGGGAATTTATCATGGCGGTTCTTCAGTCTGACCGGCTGGACTGGTTCCAGTCTCCGGCGGCGGGCGTGGACAATGCCGTGCTGAAATCCATCGGCAAGGCGTCGAAGCAATATACGACCAATCACACTCAGGCCGAATCCATGGCTGAATGGGCGCTCTGGTCAGCGCTGGATTTCCTGCGCGCCGGTCCGGCCCACCGTGCCCAGCAGGCTGCGCGTGAGTGGAAGCGTGTACAGTCGCGGGAAATTGCTGGCAGCCGCTGGCTGATCGTGGGTTACGGTTCGATTGGTGAGGCCGTGGGCAAGCGGGTCAGCGCGCTGGGCGGTCATGTGACGGGGCTTCGCCGGTCACCGGGGCCAGCGCCGGGGGCGCACGAGATCCTGCCGATCAGCGTATTGCCGGATGAACTGCCGGGCGCGGATGTGGTGCTGCTCTGCGTGCCGCACACGGCGGAGACCGAGGGCATGGCCAATGCAGACTTCTTCTCACGGATGAAGCCGGATGCCCTGTTCATGAACCTAGGACGCGGCGCACTGGTGGATGAGGAGGCGCTGGTCGCGGCGCTGGATGCCGGGCGCCCGGCCTATGCCGCGCTGGATGTGACCCGGGTGGAGCCTCTGCCCGAAGACAGCCCGCTCTGGCATCATCCGAAGATCTCCATCACGCCGCACGACTCGACTCAGACCAACGGGACACTGCTGCGCGCCGATGAAACCTTCCTGGACAATCTGCATCGCTATCTGAACGACGAACCGCTCAGGCACCTCGTCGACCGGAAGGCTTTCGAGGACTGAGCGGTCGCGCCAGATTCGTCTGCCTACGCTGTTTCTTTCACTTTGAGGCCAGCCATGCGGTCGATGGCAGCTTCGGCATCGCGCATGATGTCGGCAACAATGGCCGCAACGGGCTTCACCTCATGCACGCCGCCAGCTGACTGGCCCATGGCGAAGCAGGAATTGTCCATCGACAGTTTTGCTTCGTCCGTGATGCCGCCGATGCCGCCGATCACGCCGGTCTGGTGGGAATGGATTGCCTGGTGCGGGAAGGGTTTGATGTCCTGCGGGCGTTGCTCCCAGTCGTTGATGTAGTCGTTGGTGCGGCAGCGCATCGGTTTGCCGGAATAGCAGCGCGTGCGGGTTGTGTCCGTGTCGCCTGCGCCGACCACGGCCTGCTTGTACATGTTGGCCGCGTGCGCCTCTTCGGAGGCGATGAAGCGCGTGCCCATCCACACGCCTTGCGCGCCGAGGGTGAGAGCAGCAGCAAGGCCGCGCCCATCATAGATGCCGCCTGCGGCGACGACCGGGATCTTCACGGCTTCAACCGCCTGGGCCACCAGCGGCAGCGTACCGACGAGGCCAGTGTGCCCGCCGCCTTCGCCGCCTTGCAGGATGACCGCGTCGCAACCGGCCTGTTCGGCCTTGATCGCATGCTTCACGGCGCCGCCGACGACCATCACCTTCAGGCCGGCTTTTTTCAGCCGCTCCATGATCGGCATCGGTACGCCGAGACCAGCCACGAAGGAATCAGCCCCGCCATTGATGATCACGTCGACAGAGGCTTCGAGGCTTTCCGGGCTGGCGGCCAGCAGGTCAACGCCGAACGGCTTGTCGGTCAGCTCGCGTACGCGCTTCATCTGCCCTTCGATGAAGTCCGGCGTGGTGCCGGCCATGCCCAGCACGCCATAGCCGCCTGCATTGCACATGGCGGCACAGACTTCGGCATAGGACACACCGCCCATGCCCGCGAGCATGATCGGGTGTTGGACGTTCAGCATGTCGGTCAGACGGGTTTTCAGGGCCATTGGGGTTCCTCTCCAGATATCTGTTTGATGGTACTGTAGGAGGTCATCGCAACGTCAACGCAATAGGTGGCGCAACCACGCCGCGCGTCTGCCCCATTCCCGCCGTGATCTGACGGCAGAATTAGCGATGGACTGGCAGAATCGCCGGTCTGGCGTCACGTGCTAAGCCATATGGACTGGCTCAAAATGGCTGGCCCGGCATCACGAAGGGCGCGGCAACCGGCCGACGGGCCATCCCGGGAACAGGTCCGGTTGCCCAACTTCTGTTCCTTTCCGGTTTTCCGGAGGGGGCGGTTCGGTTCGGGGAGTTTACAGGCGTGCCTGTCGACTTTTTGAATAGAACTATCCGTTTCGCTTGGCGGATGCTATGACGCTATCCGGTCGCAAGACCATTAACAGGGGTAAGTTTTATGAAGAATATCATCACTTTGGGCGCTGCAGCCCTGGCTCTCGCAGCCTGCGCACCGGCAGAAGCTCCGGCTCCGGCCGCAGAAGCACCGGTTGTGGAAGAAACCACGGTCATCGAAGAATCGGCATCTGACGCTGCCGATGCTGTAACCGAGGCTGCCGATGAAGCTGCTGATGCTGCATCCGACGCCGCTGACGCTGCTGAAGCAGCTGCAAGCGACGCCATGGAAGCTGCCGAGTCGGCCGCTGCAGATGCTGCTGACGCTGCTGAAGATGCAGCCGATGCTGCTGCCGAAGAAATGACGGAAGAAACGCCGGAATAACCGGATTCTTTCCGTTGGAATCGATTGGGCCGCTCCTTTCGGGGCGGCCCTTTTGATTCGTGTTCAGAAAGTTCGGATCAGAATTTGGCGTAACCGCCGTCAACGATCAGCGTGTCACCAGAATGGTAAGAGGATGCGTCGGATGCGAGATAGACGGCAATGCCGCCAAAATCCTCCGGCTCACCCCAGCGGCGTGCTGGCACGCGCGAGATAACCTTGGTCTGGAACACTTCGTTGCCCTGAGCGCCTTCGGTCATGTCGGTGGCGATCCAGCCCGGCAGGATCGAGTTCGCACGGATTCCGTAGCGGCCATACTCGGTCGCAATGGCGTTCATCATGGCGATCAGGCCACCCTTGGTGTGGCCATAGGCTTCATTGCGAGCCGCACCCTCGATGCCAGCCAAGGATGCCGTCCCGACTAGGCTGCCGCCCGGATCGCCAGCCTTGGCGCGTGCGACCATGGACTTGGCTGCCTCGCGCAGGGTGAAAAATGCGCCTTCGGAGTTGATCCGCTGGTTGTAGCGCCAGGTTTCCAGAGTCATTTCATGAAAGTTCGAGGCGCCACGGCCAACGCCAGCATTGGCGATGCAGCAATCGATGCGGCCGAATTCCTCTTCGGCTTCCTTCATCGCTTTGACGACTTCGGCTTCTTCGCCAACATCAACCTGCCAGGCCTTCACCTTGCCGGTGCCAAGGGCGTCCGCCTTTTTTGCTGCCGCTGCATTGTCGGCTTCCTTGCGGCCCCAGATGACGACATCGGCATTCGAAGCGGCCAGCGCTTCGACCATGCCGAGGCCGATCCCTTTGTTGCCGCCGGTCACGACGCAGACTTTTCCTGTAAGATCAAATGGGGCGTAGGCCATGTTTTCCTCCTGACTCGTTTGCGCCACACAAGATGGGTGACGCTGGGGCGGGTCAAGAGGCAGTTTGGCTGGCCGCGACGAGGCTGCGCGCCGCTTCGATGATGCGGCGGGTCTCGTCCCAGAGCTCCAGTTCTGCCAGCCGGGCCGGGCCAATCCATTCGGCATGGGCGGCATCGTCCCCGGCCTTTACCGTTCCGGAAACCCAGACAGCGGCATAGTCGAAAAGCACAAAATGGCGGGTCACATCGCCCGTTGTTCGGGAGGTGAAGATGCCGTCCACAACGTCCACCAGGCCGACCAGCCGGGCGGTCAGGCCGGTTTCCTCTTTCAGCTCCCGCAGTGCCGCATCGCCGGCACGCTCACCGAATTCGATCTTGCCGCCGGGCAGCGACCAGCTGCCAGCCATTGGCTTGGTACCCCGGCGGATCAGCGCGACCTCATCGCCCCGGAAACAGACCGTGCCGACGGCGGGAACGGGTTTCTGGCCGCTCATGCCGTGCCGCCCCGTTCCAGCAGGGCCACCGTTTCCACATGTGTCGACCAGAGGAACTGATCCACCGGCTGGATCAGCACGATGCGATAGCCCGCATCCACCAGAACACGCAGGTCGCGCGCCAGCGTACCGGGATCGCAGGAAACATAGGCCACGCGCCGGACGCCGCTGTATGCGATTTCCGCCACCTGCTTGGCCGCGCCCGCACGCGGCGGGTTCAGCACCACGCCCTGATAATGGGACAGCTGAACCGCCGGGATCGGATTGCGGAACAGGTCGCGCACTTCTGCAGTGACAGGCTTCAGGCCGGGCGCCGCACGGGCGGATGCTTCCAGCGCTTCGATGGCATCGGCATCGCCCTCGGCGGCATGGACGCGCGACTCCTCCGCCAGACGCAGGGCAAATGTTCCGCAGCCGGAGAAAAGGTCAGCCACTTCGAGGGCGAACTTCAGGTGCTGGCGCACGAGGCTGGCCATGAAGTCCTCTGCCTCGGCGCTGGCCTGCAGGAAGCCGCCGGGCCGGGGACGCAGGAATGCCTTGCCGACCTGTATCTCAGGCGTTGCCTGTTGCAGCGGAATGTCATCGCCGATGGAGACGCGCATGAAGCCGGCGGCCAGCGCCTTGGCGCCTGCCATCATCAGGTCATGCGGGGCGGCGAAAGTGGCGGTATCGGTGATGTGCAGGTCCAGCCCGTTCGGCATGGCGGTGATTTTCAGGCCCATCTCTCCCTTTAGCGGTGCGAGTGGCGCGGCCAGCTCTTTCAGGGCACTGATCTTCCGCATGATCTCGGGTGACGCGACCGGGCAGGTCTTGATGTCCACGATGTCGTGGCTGCGCCGGGAGTGGAAGCCGAGCTGCACGCCGGTTTTGGTCCGCCGGGCGGCCAGGCCAATCCGGCGGCGCGTTCCGGGCGGAGTAATCCATGCCTCTTCGACATGAGGCTCCAGGCCGCGCGACTTCAGGGCGTTGATCACGAGCGAACGCTTGAATGCCCGGTAGGGCCCCTCCGACAGGTGCTGCAAGCTGCAGCCGCCACAATTGGCAAAATGCGGGCAGGGCGGAATCATCCGGTCCGGCGAGGGGGTTACGACCTCGATAAGGCGGGCGCGGTTACCCTCTATAATGATACGCACTTCTTCGCCTGGCAGGGTTTGCGGCACCGAAATCCAGTCGCCATCCACTTTTACCTGCCCGTCGCCCTTCGAACCGAGGCGTTCGATCACCACGGTGCTGGCGCCGCGGGCATCCGGTTCTGGAATAGCAGGCATTCCGGCCTCCCCACTGGTTGTGTCCCGATTCACGGGTTAGCACCGTAGGACGATTGCGAACAGGAGGCTTTGAATGGCGAAACCGGCACAAAAGCCTCTGAGCCTCGCCTTGCAGGGCGGCGGCGCCCATGGTGCCTACACCTGGGGCGTTCTGGACAGGCTGGCAGAAGAGAATCGCTTCGATATTCAGGCGATTACCGCCACATCGGCCGGGGCGATGAATGCCGTCGCCTTCGCCAGCGGCTATGGATCCGGCGGTGTGGACGGGGCCCGGAAGGCCCTTGAAGCACTGTGGCAGGCTGTTTCCCACAGCGGCGGGCTGGCGCGGGCCTATGGCGCGCTCAACCCGGCGGCTTTCGCCTATGCCTCGGCCCTGCAGAACTGGGTCAGCCCGTATGATCTGAACCCGCTGAATGTAAACCCGCTGCGAGATACGGTCGACGGGGTGATCGACTTCGAGGCTGTCCATGCGTCCGGTCTGCAGCTGTTCCTCAGCGCGACGGATGTGCAGACGGGCCATGTGAAAGTCTTCTCAGGCGACGAAGTGACGCTCGATGCGGTGCTGGCCTCGGCCTGCCTGCCGCAGACGTTCCAGGCGGTGGAGATCAATGGCCACGCCTATTGGGATGGCGGCTATATGGGCAATCCCAGCCTGTTTCCGCTGATCTATGGCGATGCGCCGAACGATGTGCTGCTGGTCACGCTGAACCCTATCGGCCGCCCCGGTGTGCCGAAGCGGGCGGGGGAGATCCAGGAACGTGTGAACGAGATCAGCTTCAACGCGGCCCTGATCGGAGAGCTGCGCGCCATTGCCTTCGTTCAGCGCCTGTTGGACGAGGGAATGCTGAAAGAGCCGATGCTGAAGAAGTATCGCCGCCTGAACGTGCATGCCATCCGGGGCGGTGTGGACTTGGTGAATGAGGGCCTGCGCACCAAGTTCGACACCAGTTGGAACTTCCTGACAGGCCTGCGCGACAAGGGCCGCGAAGCCGCCGGAAAGTGGCTGGCAGGCGATGCAAGCCATGTCGGCACTAAGGAATCGAATGTCGACTTGCGGAAAGAGTTCCTGCAGAGCTAGGCAGGCCCAAGTCGTTCCAGGTCCTCCCATGAAACTTGTCTTCATCATTGCCTTGGCCTCAGCATGGACTGCCGGAAGTGCGTTGGCCCAAGCTGTTCCACTGACGGACGAGGAAATTCGCGCGGAATTTCTCGGAACGCGGATGTCCGGCGTGCTGTTCGAGACGGGGGTGAAATTTGTAGAATGCATCGAGCCGGATGGAAGGTCGATTTACCGCTACGGTGATTATTCCAGCGAAGGTGCCATGACATCCGTGAAGGACGGCGTGGCCTGCTTCACCTATGAACCATCGACATTCTGCTACGATATTTTGCGGCATCCGGGCGGCTATATCGTGAGCAATACCGGGGGCGGGGCTCACTTCATCATCACCACGGTCGAGAGAGGTGTGACGCGCTGTACAGCTGCAGACCTGATCGGCTAGCCCACCTGCCTCAGGAACCACACCCGCGCGGCGCCATAGTCGCGCGTGTCCAGCACCTCCCAGCCTTCCGGCGCGATCAGTTCGTCCGAGGCGGTCTCCACCACGGCGATGGCATCCTCCGCCAGCCACTTGCCCTCGGCGAGGCAGACAAGCGCCGGGCGCACGAGGTCCTTGTGATAGGGCGGGTCCAGGAAGGCGATCGTGAACGGGCTGCCGACTCCGGCCGGTTTCTCGCCAAGGTCCGTCGCAGAGCGTCGGTGAATGCGCGTGTTCCCGTAGAGGCCCAGCGTCTCGATATTGTCCCGGATCGCGCCGCGCGCGGCATGATCGGTTTCCACGAACAGGCAGAAGGCCGCGCCCCGGCTGACGGCTTCCAGCCCCAGCGCGCCGGAGCCTGCAAAGAGGTCGATCACCCGCGCCCCTTCGATCTCCGGTGCCCAGGGCGCATGGGTCAGCACATTGAACACGCTTTCGCGCGCCCGGTCCGCCGTCGGCCGCGTTCCCTGTCCCTTCGGCGCGGCAATCGCGCGCCCCTTGTGCTGTCCGGCAATGATGCGCATTCAGGATACTTCCGGGTTTACTTTGCGCCCGTCTAAGGCGATCCCAAGCCGATGACAATTCTTGCCGATCCTATGGACCGCGCGCTGGAGCTGGCGCGCGCCGCTACTGAAGCGGGCGAAGTGCCCGTGGGTGCGGTGATCGTCGATCCGGAAACGGGCGAGATCGTTGCCGAGGGCGCCAATGCGCCGATCAGCGGCCACGACCCGACTGCCCATGCCGAGATCGTCGCTCTGCGCGCGGCGGCGGAAAAGCTCGGCAATTACCGCCTCACGGGTCTGACGATGTATGTCACGCTGGAGCCGTGCGCGATGTGCGCCGGGGCGATCAGCCTCGCCCGCATCGGCAAGCTGGTCTTCGGCGCCTGCGATCCGAAGGGAGGCGCGGTGATCCACGGCGCCCGCTTCTTCGAACAGCCGACCTGCCACTGGCGGCCCGAGGTCGAGCAGGACGAGGCACGCGGCGAGGCGGCCAGCCAGCTGTTGAAGGATTTCTTCCGCGCCCGCAGGGGGTAGCGGCGCGGCTGAAACCCCGCCTTTCACGCCTGACGCGCCGGAAGTGCTTGCTTTCCTTCAGGGCACGCGCTGCCCTCTGCCGCAAAAGGAGACCCCCGATGACCGCGACCGTCAAAACCGAGAATGGCATTTCTATCGTCACCATGGATGACGGCAAGGCCAATGCGATCAGCCTGTCCATGCTGGACGCCCTGAATGCCTGCCTCGACGAGGCGGAGAAGGATGGCGATGTGCTGGTGCTGACCGGGCGGCCGGACAGGTTCTCGGCCGGCTTCGATCTCAAATTCATTGCCTCATCAATCGGCGAGGATGTCCGCAAGCTGGTGGTCGGCGGCGGCAGGTTGGCGATGCGTCTGTTTACTTCGAAGATGCCTGTCGTGATTGCGTCGACAGGGCACTCCATCGCTATGGGCGCCTTCATCCTGCTGGGCGGGGACACGCGGATCGGTGCGCGGGGTGCCTACAAGATCGGCGCGAACGAAACGGTCAACGGCATGACGCTGCCGGGCTTTGGCACCGAGCTGCCGCGTGCCCGCCTCAACCCGCTATACCTGACCGAAGCCCTCGTGCAGGCGCGCCTCTATTCGCCGGACGAAGCGGTGCCGGTCGGCTGGCTGGACCGCGTCGTGGAGCCGGACGAACTGATGGATGCGGCGATGGAAACGGCCACCGCCCTCAAGGCCATCGCGAACGGGGCTTACTACCGCAACAAGATGCTGGTGCGGAAACCGGCCATCGACGCGATCATGCCGACGCTGGAACAGTCTTCGATCTAGTCGTCGCTGTCGCAGAACTTTTCCTGCGCGGCTTCCAGTGTCAGCCCGGCCTCGGCCAGCGCCCCGGCATCCTTCACGCTACAGCGGGCCGCGCCATCCTCCGGCAGCACGACACGACTGGTCGCGATCAGGACAAGCTCGCCATTCTGGAAGATGTAGTAGCTGCTCTCCCAGACCGTCTTGGCAGGGTTCCCGTCGATCAGCTTGTCGGCTTCGAAAATACCGTCTCCCACTGGGACGATCTCCATGCCCAGAACGCCTCCGGCCAGCGTGAAGGGCGGTGTGGAGCCGGTATTCCGCCAGACGGCATAGGACACATTCTCGTCTTCGCCGGGCTGGGGAACCAGCATGTCCGCCCGGCCGTCGCTGTCGAGATCCAGGAATAGCGGCAGGCCCACGGTTCCTGCGGCCGGATATGTGATCGTCTGCTGGGGCGTGTCATCCGCAGCCGCAATGCCAACCGTACCTGTGCGCTGGCCATCGGCCGTGTCGGCAAACTGAAAACTTGCGGACATGCCGGAGCTGTCAGGCAGGGGCTGGCGGCAATTGGCCTGGGCGTTGCCGTCCAGGCTTCTGGGCTTCAGCAGGTCGCAGTCTATCAGCAGGCCGGGGAGAGCGCTTGCCACTTGGGGTGTTTCCGGCTTGCAGGCGCTGAGGGTTGCGGCGAACGCAATGACGCAGAGCGCGGCGGAAAGACGAATCATGGCGGCTCCTGGCGTCATATCTTGCCCGCGCACTCTATGCGGCAGTTTCCGTCCCTGAAAGCGCAATTTCGTGGGTGAGATCCCGGATCAGCCCGCGCAGCCAAGTCAGGGCCGGGTCGTCGGCATATTCCCGGTGCCAGTAGAGCACGGTCTCCGGGGCCGGGAAGTCGAAGGGTAGGTCCAGCAGCGTCAGGCCGGCGCCTTCCGCAATCGGGCGCGGGGCAACCAGGGCGAGCTGTGTCTGGCGCACGATCTCCAGCGCGGGCATGTAGTGCGGCAGGCGCTGGGCCGGTGTGATACGCCGCCCGAAGGTGCGTGCCAGTTCCTCGATCAGGCTGCGTCCCTCGCGCCGGCTGGAGACGGCAATGTGGCGCAGGTCGAAAAAGCGTTCCGGCGTCAGGGGGTGTTCTGCCTGCGGATGATCTGGTGCCAGCACGCAGACATAGGGCGAGGCCAGCAAGGCCTCGCGCTCCATGTCCGTGCCGCGCAGGTCCGCGACGTCGATGGCAAGGTCCAGCCTTCCGGAGGCAAGCTCCGCCGCCACGGCAGAGCGGTGCAACTGGCTCCACGAAATACGCACACCGGGCGCGGCCTCTTCAAGCCGGGCGGCCAGTGCCGGGGCGATCAGGAAAGAGCCTGCATCGCGGGCAGAGATGTTGAACACGCGGGTCGACCGCGACGGCTCGAACACGGAGCGCGGTTCCAGTCCGGTACGCAGGCGGTCAAGCGCATCGCGCACGGCGGGCATCAGGGCCTCTGCCATGGCGGTCGGCTTCACGCCGCGCCCCTCGCGCACGAACAGCGGGTCCTCGAAATGCGTGCGCAGGCGGGAGAGGGCATTGCTGACGGCAGGCTGTGTGATACGCAGGATCTCACTGGCCCGCGTCAGGCTGCGTTCGTCATACACAGCCTCCAGTACCGGCAACAGGTTCAGGTCGATGGATCGCAGGTTCATGGGGAACTCCAAACCATCACCATTCGTGATGTTTGATGTTCATATAATAAAGTTCCCGAATAGTCGAGCCTGGGGCATGTTGCCCTCGACCACAGTGGAGTACCCCGATGCGCGCGGCGCTACAGAAAGCCGGCAGCCTTGAGCAGCATCACCGCGCCAATCGCGGTGACGAGGTATTTCATGCCGCGCTTGAAGTTCACGTCGCTCATCCGGTCCAGCACCTTGCCGCCCAGCGTCGTGCCCAGCATGGAGAGCGGGGCGGCCGCCAGCAGCAGCCACCAGGGCGGCAGGGCCTGAACCCCGGCGGCCGAGATCACCGGCACGCTCCAGAACATGATCTTCACGAAATGCGCCAGCACCTGCGTCACGGCCTTCGTCGCCACGATGGCATGGCGCGTCATGTCGGTGCGCACGAAGAACTGATCCATCAGCGGGCCGGAAACCCCGGCAATCGTGTTCAGCGACTGTACGACAAAGCCCGCGCCCTCGGCCTGGAAGCGTTTCTGAATGTCGAGATCCAGCAAGGCTTTGGGCAGCCAGACCAGCATCGCGACAAGGCCCAGCAGCAGGTAGACGGTCTGCTTGTCCGGACGCCAGCTGAGCGCGAACAGCAGGGCCACCGCCGCGCCGGAGCCGAGCGCGTAGCGGCGGAAGATGCGCCAGTCGATATGACGGCGCCACAGGAAGGAACGGTAGCCGTTGGAGATTATCTGAACGGCGCCATGGATGATCATGGCCGTCGCCACGGGCACCAGCGCATTCAGCACGCCCATGAAGATCAGGCCGCCAGCCATGCCGAAAACGCCGGAAATGAAGCTGGTCACCAGCACGGTGACGAGAATGACGGCGGCAGCAATCGGACTCATGTCTGCGCTCTAGACCCGTTTGCAGCGCAGCGCAAAGCGCGCGCCAGCCGGGCCGGGGCGTCAGAAAAGATTGCAAAGAAAGAATTTGCGGCCCGGTGGCCGCACGGACTACCAATGGACCAACGACACACACCGAAGGAGGATAGCCATGGCTGATACTCAGCAATCCATGGATGCGATGGCCGAACTGAACGATCTGCGCATGTCGGAGGGGGCACGCCCTCTCTACGAACATGTGAAGCGCTTCGTCGCCGAAACCGTTGAGCCGATGTACGAGGAATTCGAACGCCTCGGCGAAGGCAAGACCGACATCTGGTCCTACGCGCCGGGCCAGCTCGAAGCCCTGGAAGCGGCCAAGGACGAGGCCAAGAAACAGGGCCTCTGGAACTTCTTCCTGCCGGATGCCGAAACCGGCGAAGGCCTGAAGAACCTCGACTATGCCTACATCGCTGCCGAACTCGGCAAGGTGCCGCTGGCATCGGAAACCATGAACTGCTCGGCGCCTGACACCGGCAACATGGAAGTTCTGGAGCGCGTCGGCACCCCGGCCCAGAAGGAACAGTGGCTGAAGCCGCTGCTGGAAGGCAAGATCCGCTCCGCCTTCGCCATGACCGAACCGGCCCTGCCGTCTTCGGACGCCAAGAACGTCTCCATGAGCGCCGTCCTCGAAGGCGACGAGTGGGTCATCAATGGTGAGAAATACTATATCTCCGGCGCTGGCGACCCGCGCTGCCGCATCATGATCTGCATGGTGAAAACCAATGATGGGCCGGACGTTAACCGCCGCCAGTCGCAGATCCTCGTGCCGCTGCCGCATCCGGGCGTCACCATTGTCGGCCCGATGCATGTCTTCGGCGATCCCGACGCCCCGCACGGCCACATGCACATCCGTTTCGAAAACGTCCGTGTGCCGAAAGACAACATGCTGCTGGGTGAAGGCCGTGGCTTCGAAATTTCGCAGCTGCGCCTTGGCCCGGGCCGTATTCACCACTGCATGCGCTCCATCGGTGCGGCGGAGAAAGCCCTCGACCTGATGGTCGTCCGCGGCATGACCCGTCAGGCCTTCGGCCGCGACCTGATCAAGCTGGGCGGCAACATCGAGAAGGTCTCCCGCGCGCGGATCGAGATCGAAGCCATGCGCATGATGGTCCTCAAGGCTGCCAAGGCGATGGACGTGCTGGGCAACAAGGAAGCCCGCGTCTGGATCTCCATGGTCAAGGCCATGGTGCCGGAGCGTGTCTGTGCGATCATCGACGATGCCATCCAGATCCACGGCGCGACCGGCGTGTCGCAATGGACGCCGCTGGCCCGCATGTATGCCAACCAGCGCACGCTGCGCCTGGCAGACGGTCCGGATGAAGTGCACCACATGGTGGTGGGCCGCGCCGAAACCCGCAAGTACACGGGCGAGGAAGAAGATCCGGCGATGGCCGCTGTCTGGCGCAAATAAGCGCCCGGCTCCCGCGGGAACAAGCAAGACGCGCGGCTTCCGGAAGGAGGCCGCGCATTTTCGTTTGACGAGAGACCGGTTCCATCGGAGCGTGCCTGCGGCAGGTAAGGGAGGACACTCATGCGCAACATCCTGATCACCACCGCTATGCTCGCGATCTTCGCCGGCGCTTTTGCTTCTGGCCCCGCCGCCGCGCAGGATCAGCTGCAGAACATCGTCGTCACGGCCAGCCGCATCGACATCGACGACCTTGTCGCCGCACCTGCCATCTACCGCCGGGTTCCGGCGGACTTCGTACAGGTCGAAGTCGTCTACCAGAGCGGCACGCGGGACGCGAACGAGCGCCGAGCCGAGCTTTCCACCATGTTCGACCGGCTGAAGAAGGCCGTCGCCGACGCCGAAGGCTATGCCCTTTATGGTGGCACGCTCGGCGAAAGCAGCGCGCCGATCGACACCGTCCTCTTCGGCGACGTCTACTCCTCCTATGCCACCCAGGGCAGCTTCACCCTGACCCTCAGCGTCGACACGCGGGAGGGCGAGAGCTTCGACAAACTGATGGAGCGGGCCGCTGCCTTCGTGAAGGCCATCAAGGTGGCGGGGCGCGCCGAAGCCTATCTGGGCGACGAGCAATTCCTCGGCGCACGCCACACCGACAAGCACCGCGAAGCGCTGCTCAGCGATCTCGGCGCGGAGGTCCGCATGCTGGAACAGGTCTTCGGCGCCTCGAAGGTGACGGTGGAAGGCCTTGAAAGCCGCGTGATCACCCAGCCCTCCGGCCCGCTGGAGATGGAGATATTCATCCCCTACAAGCTGACCGTCGTGGCCCAGCCGGGCGACTAACCGGCCGCCGCAGCGTCCAGCGCATCTTCCAGCCGGTCGTCGCCCCAATAAAGGTCGCCATCCACGATGAAGCTTGGCGCGCCGAAAATGCCGAGGCGGAAGGCTTCCTCCACATTCGCCTTGAGATGGTCCTTGTTCCCTTGGGCCTGCGCGCGGGCCAGAACGTCGCCCGTCGCGCCCGCCTCCGCGGCGAGGCGCTGCAGCAGGGTGGTGTCGGCAATGTCGTGGCCGTCGGCGAATTCCGCTGAATAGACGGCGCGCGTGAACGCCTCGCCCCAGCCTTCCTCCATCCCAACCAGCGCCATGCGTGCGGCTGTCAGGCCGTTCTGCGGGAAGGCGCCGGGGCCGCTCTCGGGCAGGCGCCGGAAGGGCAGGCCATAGCGCGCTGCCCGCCGCGCCATGTCGCGCCACATATAGTCTCCCTTGGCCTTGTAGATGTTGAAGGGGGAGGTGTTCCAGCCCTGTGCGCCGAACACCGGGCCCAGCAGGAAGGGCCGCCAGCGGACGCTGACGCCGCGTGCCCCGGCGGCCTCTTCGATCCGCATGGCGGTGAGGTAGGAATAGGTCGATCCGAATTCGAACCAGAATTCGAGCGTGTGTGTCATCTGCGGCCCCCGCTTGTCTGATGCGGCAAGCTAGAGCCCTGCAGCTCCACAGGAAAGAGGCAGCGCCCTAGAAGCGGAACGTGTTGCCGAAGCGCAGGATAGCGCTGGTCTGCACCGAGCGGAAGTTGCGGCGGAAATCGTCGCCCTCGATGATGGCGCCATGGCCGAGCGAGAAGAACAGCTCTGTCTGCGGGCGCAGCTCCCAGTTCACCCGCCCGAAGAAGGACAGGCTGTTGGTGATGTTGTCATACTGGGTCTGCGTGGACACCGACAGGTCTGTCGAGGCGTTGAACACTGTTTCCAGCGATCCGATCTGCACGCTGACATCCCCGGCGGGCACGGAAATGTCCTCACGCTTGTAGCGGGTCTTCAGTTCCACGAACTGGTTGGGCCGGTAGTTGAACTGGATATCATAGCGCTTGGAAGTGCCGTCATAGAAATCCTTGAACTCGATCTCCGACGTCGTGCCCCAGGGGCGCACATAGGACGACTGGATACGGAACTTCACGCCATTATTGTCATACACGCCCACCGGCACGACCAGATTGCCGGGCAGAACGAAGGGCGTGTTGATATGCTCTTCATTCTGGCTTAAGGTCAGCGTCAGGTCGTCGGTCCAGATCGTGTTGGCGTTCAGGACGAGGGAGTTGACCGCCGTCTCTGCATTGCCGTCGAGATCGGTGATGTATTCGTGGCTGGTGCCGTATTGCCACCAGCGCAGCAGGCCGCCGGACTGGCGGAAACGCCGGTGCCACGAGCCTGCGAAAGTATTGGTGCCGGGGCGGTTCACGAAGCCGAGCGCGGGCGCGAAATCCTTTCCGATCTGGCGGGCTTCCAGCGTCCAGGCCCATTTGTCGTTCGGATAGTCGATCCGTGCCCCGAAGGAGTCGTCATCCTCCAGCGTGGACGAGAAGGTGCGCTGGTAGAACAGGTCCGTCTGCATCCGCCCGCCGCCGAAGAAGGATGGCACGCGATAGCTGAAATCGGTGCCGACCAGCGTATTGTCGGACAGGCCGGTCGGGTCGCCATTGGTGGCGATGAAGCCGACGCGCGACTGGTCCAGCACGTCCATGGTGGCCCGCGCCACCGACAGGTTCTGCGATGCGATCGAGCCGGTGCTGCCGGTCTGCGCGGAGAGGATGCCGATTTCCACGCCGTCGATCTCGCCGCTCAGCTTCACCCCCGCATCCACCTTCACGGACTGGCCGTTCACGATGCCGATGCGGCGCGAGAAGAAAGGCTGGCCGTTGGGAGAGCCGGCAAAGGTCTGCCCGGCGAACTCGAACAGGGCCGCATCCTGCAGGAAGAAGTCTCGCGTTTCGGGCACGAACAGCGAGAAGCGCCCGGTGTTCACCTGCCGGTCGTCCAGCGGCGTGTCGGAGAAATCCGTGTTCAGCGTCAACAGGCCGGTCAGCGAAGGCGTGAACTTGTAGGAGATGTTCGCGCTGGGTTCGATGGAGAGATCGTCGTCGCGCGGTTGGTCCCACCGGCGGGAGCCGGCCAGTCCGGCCTGCAGCTGGACATCGAAGCCCTTACCCTTGTTGATGTCCTTGATGCCTTCGATATAGCCCGGCCGGGTGAAGGCGAACTTGTTGACCGACTGGTCGATCCCTGCCCAGCGGATCTCCTCGTTCGCGTGGGCATGTTCGCGGGTCATCATCAGGCCCCAGCCGTCAGAGCCGGGGTCGAAGCTCAGGGAACGGAAGGGCAGGGAGATTTCCGCCGTCCAGCCGTCTTCGGTGCGCACGCTGTCGGCGTCCCAGATGATGTTCCAGGCATCCACGGGAGACTGGCCAAAGCGCAGCAGGCGTTCGGTGCGCGCGCCAAGGGCATTCAGGTCAAAGCCGAAGCCCGACGTGCCCGTGTTGAACGGGTCGATATAGAAGCGGAACATGTCGTCCCGCCAGATTTCGCCATCCCGGCGCAGCACCGAGGTGAGGATTTCGTCCGGCTTGTCGTCATAGGCATGGATGCCGACATAGAGATTGTTTTCGTCATAGGCGAAATACACTTTCGTCTCGACGCTGGGCGGGCCGACCTGCGGCTCCACCTGGTAGAATTCCGACACCACAGTCGCCTTGGCCCACATGGCCTCGTCCAGCTTGCCGTCGATCTTCGGCGCTTCGCTGGTGTCGATGCGAACCGGGCGCACGGTCGGCTGGTACGTGCTGAAGTCGCGTTGCGGCGGCGGGCCTTCCTGCGCACAGGCCATGCCCGCGCCCGACAATGCGATACAGGCGCCCATCATCCATCGATGCACGTTGCTTCCTCCCGGTGGCTATTCTGAGAGCCGGTGATGTTTCGTCACTTGGCACGTCGGATAGGCAGCGCCGTGGGGGAGTGCCAGCGCTTCCGTTGCCGGGAGCGAACAAAATCCTGTTTGCCCATGAAACGGGCAACCGCCTGCGGGATTGCCGCAATGCTTTCTCCGGGTGCGGCGGCGGCGCGCTTAGGTTGTGTGCGCAGCAGGCGGCGGCACGCGCCAGATCAGGGCGGCCAGGCCGATCACGGCGAAGGCCCAGCTCGGCAGGCCGAGCGCGGCTGCGATGAGGGCAATGCCCGCCATGACCGGCAGGGCCGGGCCACGCCAGCTGAGGCTGCGCAGGCGGTCCCGCGTGAACCACAGGCCGAACAGGAACAGGGCTAGTGGCCCGCCCATCCACCAGGCGACATCTGCCTGCGAGACATGGCTGTGATGCATGGCAAGGTCCAGCTCTGCCGCCACGCCGGCGCCGATGGCGGCGATGGCTGCATAGATCAGGACATGGCCATAGCCCCAGGTGAAGGCCGTCTTGAAGTCAGTGGACGGCAAATGCTCCTTTTCACAGAAGTAGAGGCCGAACAGGCAGAACACCAGCACCAGCGCCGCGACGGCGGTGATCACGGGCTCGATGCTGGGATGATCCCCATAAAGCGCGCCAAAGCCGAGGCTGATGGCCAGGATGACCTCGCCGAGCGAGATGATGGTCAGCAGGCCATAGCGTTCGATGATGTGGTGGCGGTGGAAGGGCGTCTGGCGTGCCTGTTCCGCAAACACCGGCACGACGAACTCCACCAGGAAGATCGCGATTCCGGCTGCATAGAACAGCGCGGTTCCGGGCACGGTCATGAAATAGAAGGCAATCCACAACACCTGGGCGAACAGTACGCCGAAGGCATAGCGCAGGCAGGTTGTGCGATAGTCGGGGTTCGCCGCGGCGCGCAGCCAGAGCGCCGCCATGGCAATCCGCATGATGGTCCAGCCAAGAATGCCCCAGCTGAAATCGCCGGACTCGAACATGTAGGCGGCGCCGCCCGCGAACATCACTTCGCCGCCCATCAACACCATCACCAGCGTCCGGTAGAGCGGGCCGTCATTGTCGAAGGCAGAGGCGAACCAGGTGAAGTTCATCCAGGCCCACCAGATGGCGATGAACAGGAAGGCAAAGATTGGCAGCTTGTCCAGCCCGTGCCCTTCGCTGATCGCATGGTGCAGGCCCGCCGTCACGGCGGCGATGGCGATGACGCTGATCAGGTCGAAGAACAGCTCAAGCGGCGTGGAGACCCTATGAGCATCATGCGGGTCACGCGCTGGCAGCGGCAGGAATGAAGTATAGCGTTTGATCATGACGTCCCCCGGTCACTGGTCCTGGCGATTTGAGCCGATACACTGGGGAACCGCAAGCGCCGGGCTGAGTAGGGAATAAGAGGTCGCCATGCTGTTTCAGAAGATCACGCGGCGCATGCGGCAGATACACAATGTGCTGGCGCTGGTTGTCGGGGCACAGATCCTTCTCTGGATGGGGTCCGGTCTCTATTTCACGCTCTTTCCGATCGAGACGGTCAGGGGCGAGCATCTGCGAGCGCCGCAGGAGACGGCGCTGTCGCTACCTGAGGCTGGGCTTATGCCTGTCGACGCACTGGCCGCCGGGGCAGACCGTGTGACCCTCAAACCGTGGCTCGGGCGCAGCGTCTATGTCGTCGAGGGGGAGGCCGGAACGGCGATGTTCGATGCGGCCACCGGCGAAGCCCTGACCCCGCTGGACGAGACCGCGGCCCGGGCCGTGGCCATCGCAAACTGGGCCGGACGGGGGGAGCTTGCCTCGGCGCATCTCGTCGAGGCCGCGCCGTCAGAGTCTGGCCGCAAGGGCGAGCCCATGTGGCGGGCGGATTTCGAAGGGCCGGACAAGGCCACTTTCTGGATCACGCCGGACACGGGCGAAGTGCGAGCGGTACGCACCGGCGTCTGGCGCCTGTTCGACCTGATGTGGGGGCTCCACATCATGGACTGGTCCGCCCGCGAGACCATTGCCAGCTGGTGGATGAAAGCCTTCGCCTTTGGCGGGCTGATGATGTCGCTGGCCGGGGCATGGCTGCTCGTGCGGCGCCTGACCAAGGGGACATTGCTCCGATAGCCCAACTACTTCTGTAATTGCATCCCGGTGGCCGGCATATTCCGTCGCACTGGCCTTTCGCCAAGCTGGCTTGCAAAGCGCAGCACGGTGAAGCCCAGGAGGCCAGAAACGACAGATCCCATCAGGACGCCCAGGCGTACCTGGTCCAATGCTTCATTGGAGCTGAAGGCAAGGCTTCCGATGAAAAGGCTCATGGTGAACCCAACGCCTGTGAGACAGGCAACACCGTAGACCTGCAGCCAGCTCACACCGGACGGCAGCCGCGCGAGACCTGACTTCACCGCAACATAGGTAAGGCCGAACACGCCGAGCTGCTTTCCGAGAAACAGGCCGAGCGCAATCCCGAGCGGTACGGCGCTGGTCAGGGCATCGAGATCGACACCGCGAAGGTCCACACCGGCATTGGCGAAGGCGAATACCGGCAGGATCATGTACGCGACCCATGGGTGCAGCCCATGCTCCAGCTTGTGGAGCGGCGACTGTCCGGTTTCCTCTCGTGGCGCAAGCGGAATGGCGAGCGCGGTCAGCACACCGGCCAGGGTGGCATGCACGCCCGACTTCAGAACGCAAACCCAGATGAATGTGCCCACAAGAATGTAAGGCACGATCCGTTTGACGCCCATCCGGTTCATCAGGACCAGCCCTGCGAACCCGGCGCCTGCAAGGCCGAGAGCCTGAAGCGAAAGCTGCTCGGTATAGAACAGCGCAATGATGAGGATCGCGCCAAGGTCATCGATGATGGCAATGGCAAGCAGCAGGATTTTGAGCGCGACGGGTGCGCGCGTGCCCAGCAGCGCAAGGATGCCGAGCGCAAAGGCAATATCGGTCGCAGCAGGAATCGCCCAACCGCGAAGGGTTTCAGGAGACGAGAGGTTCAGCGCCACATAGATCAGTGCCGGGCCTGCCATGCCGCCAATCGCGGCCAGGGCAGGCAGCACCGCCTTGTCGAAGGAGGACAACTCCCCCTCAAGGACCTCGCGTTTGATCTCCAGACCGACCAGCAGGAAAAACACAGCCATAAGGCCGTCATTGATCCAGAGCAGCAACGGCTTCGCGATCTCAAGTGCGCCTATTTGGATCGCTACAGGCGTCGAGAGAAAGGCGCCATACCAATGGCTGAAGATCGTATTATTGGCCGCGATTGCCAGGGCCGCCGCCAGCATCAGGATCAGGCCGGCAGCGCTTTCAAGTCTGAGGAAGTGCTGGATACGGGCGACAACTTTGGTCATTTAAAGCAATCCTTTTCATGAGGCGGCTGCAAGCGAGGCAGCCACAAAAATGACGATCCCCGCCGACAGACCGCCCTGCCTGGCGGCTTGGGGTGCGGGGTCGGTGAGTTGAGCCAGCCAGGGCATGCCTGCCGGCGGGGATCGTGTCGGCCTGGCGAGAGATCCTGTCAGGGGACAGGTCCCGGCCGGGTTTCGGTGGGCGGGGTTAGTCGTCGAAGACGCCAAAGCCTTTCCTGTGGCGGGGCAGGCGTCCGCCTTCCCCTTCCCAGCGGCTTATTGCTTCAGCATCTTCCCGGGACCGGATCCGTGCAGGAACCAGTTTGCCTTTGCGGGGACGTTCCCTGTGACCGCGAGGCTCAGCGAACTCAGCCATTTCTTCGAGGAAGTTCGCGATCAGGTCCTTGAGAGCAGACATCATTTTTGCCTCGTTCTGAAAGTGCCGGATCTCAGGCAGCCCGCCGCATGCGGCGCCTGCGGCGGCGATACTGGGAGGGTGTCTCCTCCAGGCTCTTGCTGTCTCCATCCGCCTTCGAACGATTTTCTGCGGCATCCATGAACCGGCCGCCACGGCCCGGACTTGCCGGGCCAATCTGGCTCCCTGTCCAAAGGTCGTCGGTCAGTCGATACATTTGGTTTGCCTCCTTTTGGCTCTTGCGATGACCCGGATATGAGGCCATATGCCCGATAGCTCAAATCGAATGTATCTTAATATGTGATAGGTTTTTCCGAACCATGAGACCGACCCTTCGCCAACTCCAATACATTGTGGCAGTCGCGGACTCCGGCCGTTTTCGTGACGCCGCGGTGCAGCTGGGTGTGAGCCAGCCGAGCTTGTCCGAACAGATTTCGGACGCCGAAGCGCAACTGGGTGTAACGCTGATTGAACGGGCCAGAACCGGTGCCGTGCTGACACCGGCAGGGGCGGAAGTCGTACGCCGTGCCCGGATTGTCCTGACCCAGGTGGAAGACCTCAAGACGGTCGCCCGCCAGGTTGCCGGCGATCTCGCAGGCCGTTACCGGCTGGGGACTTTGCCGACGATTGGGCCATACCTTCTGCCCAGTGCCGTCCGGGAGCTGCACCGGCTTTACCCGGACCTTCGACTGGGAGTCCGGGAAGAACGGACGATCGACCTTGACGAAAAGCTCAATGATGGCCGGCTCGACATGGTTATTTCAACGGCCGAAGACCATCTGAATTCGGAATCCATGCAGCTCTTCGATGAGCAGCTCTATGTCTGTACGGCCTCGGACGACCCGATCGGCCGAGGCGGCGAGGCGCTGAAGATATCGGCGCTCAAGGGCCGGGAAGTGCTCAGCCTCGGATATGGTCACCGCCTCAGCACCGTTGTGCAGAAGCTGGCCGAAGCTGCGGGCGCCCATGTGTCGACGGAGTATGAAGGCACTTCACTTGATGCGATCCGGCAGATGGCCGGCATGGGCGCAGGCATCGCAATTGTGCCCAGCCTCTATGCTGTGATGGAGGCAAGCAAGGATCCTCACCAGATCGTTCGCCCGATTGACCATCCTCTGGCGCGCCGACGGATCAGCTTGGTGTGGCGGTCCGGCTCGCCCCTGGAGCGCAACATCCAGAAACTTGGACTGGTGTTCAGGGATGTAGCGGCTGATCTTTTGGCGCAGACTGGAAAACAGGTGAAAGGAAAAACCTAACCAGCATTCAGTTTCATTCGATTTTACTTATCATGCCTGCGGGCACACCTTCCGGTTACAGACAAAACGGAAGGAGACGAAAGATTGGCATACGATTCTGTTCAAACTCTACCGGTCAGGCCGGTTTCTGCACGCGGCCAGCCGTCCCGCGTCACTGAAGATGATCTGCGGCATGCGGTGTTTGAGTGCCAGTGGCGGGGAAAGCCGGACAGCCTGCGCGAGGTCATCCTGTCGCGTGTGGACTGGGGGCCTTTTGATGTCTCCTGCCGCAGACATCCCGAACGTGAAGACGCGTGTCTGTGTGCCGTTCACTATACCGGCCCCATGCGGGAGCGGCCTCACCTCATGGCCAGCTTCTGGCATGTGATGGAACAGTTTTCATTTTATCATGGACGCGTGCGCAAACCTCGAAGCGCGGACGTGCAGGCGCTCAGACAGGTCCGGCGCTGATCAATCGGTCAGAAGGGGACGTTCGGGTCGTCTTCGCCTTCGCCGCCGGGGGCGAGGCCGGGGAAGTCGAACACTTTCGGATCGTGCAGGTGGCTGGGGCGGACGGTGGCCAGGGCATGGGCCATCACCTGGCGCACGCCGGGTTTCTTGCGTTCCCACTCGGTCAGCATCTGTTTCATCGCCACGCGCTGCAGGCCGTCCTGGCTGCCGCACAGATTGCACGGGATGATCGGGAAGTTCATCGCGGTGGAGAACTTCTCAAGGTCGTCTTCCGCTGCCGTGATCAGCGGGCGGAGCACCATGACGTCGCCCTCATCGTTCAGCAGCTTCGGGGGCATCGCGGCCAGGCGTCCGCCATGGATGAGGTTCATCATGAACGTCTCCAGCGCGTCGTCGCGGTGGTGGCCCAGCACGATGGCCTCGCAGCCTTCCTCCCGCGCGATGCGGTAGAGGATGCCCCGGCGCAGGCGCGAGCACATGGAGCAGAAGGTCCGCCCCTCGGGCACCTTGTCGGTGACGATGGAATAGGTGTCCTCGGTCACGATGCGATAGGTGGCGCCGATTTTCTCCAGCCATTCCGGCAGGATGTGCTTGGGAAAGCCCGGCTGGCCCTGGTCGAGGTTGCAGGCAATCAGGTCCACGGGCAGGGCGCCCTGGTATTGCAGGTCCATCAGTACGGCCAGCAGGCCATAGCTGTCCTTGCCGCCGGAGAGGCAGACCAGCCATTTCGGCCGCGGCGCCGCGCCGCTCTCCACCGCGCGCCGGTCGACCATGCCATAAGTGTCGATCGCCTGGAGGGCGCCGCGCACCAGCCGCTTGCGCAGCTTCTTGAAGCTGACCGAATCCGGCGTCTCCGCGAAAAGCGGCGGGGCACCGGTGAAAGAGGAAACGTCATCTGCCATGGCCGCTCTATCCCATGACAGGGGCCGGGCGGGAAGAGGCTGCGGCAGGTCCGTTATCGTCATGGATGGTCATGAAAAAAGGCGGCCGGAGCCGCCTGAGATCATGAGATAGTCCGGTATAGTCCGGTATGATCACGTCAAAAATGGCAGGCGGAACCAGCGTTTGATCTTCCACCAGCGGCGCAGGCGCTTGTTGTTCGGCGCATCGTCGGCCCCGCGCGGGATGAGGATGTCGTTCATCCGCGGCTGGTAATTGCGGATCAGGTCTTCCTCGACCCGCGCCCGGTCTGCCGGTTTTTTTACAATCATTACATGGCGTTCGGTCGCCCCGCGTTTCCACCAGGCTTCCCACCAGCGCTCATGCCCGATCAGGCGCGAGCGGAAATTGGTGGCCTTGCCGATGTAAAGCGGCTGCAGGAAGAACACGAACCGCCGCCGCACAAAGACATAGATCCCGCCCTCATCCGGCAGGCCCTTGCGCGTCAGCGTGATCTTGAACCGGTACGGCCGGCCGGACTCTCCCCACCAGGTATGCCAGCCAAACAGAAAGAGCATGGGTCCCTCCACGTCGATTCCCGGAAGCTCGTCTGAGGCGGTTAACAGCGCGTTAACCAGTGACGGCTGCAGCTTTCACGGGGGCGAAGCTCATCCGGTGGCAGGGGGCGGGGCCGAGACGTTTCAGCGCTTCGGCGTGCATGGCGGTGCCATAGCCCTTGTGCTTTGCCAGGCCATAGCCGGGATGGGCGGCATCCAGTTCCACCATCAGCGCATCCCGAACCGTCTTGGCGAGGATCGAGGCGGCCGAGATGGACGGTTCCTTCAGGTCACCCTTCACAATGGCTTCAGCTTCGCAGGCGAGGCCGCCGGGCAGGGCGTTGCCGTCAATGAGGGCAAGCGCCGGGGCGTGCTGCAGCCCGGCGACCGCCCGGCGCATGGCCAGGAAGGTTGCCTCGCGGATGTTCAGCCGGTCGATCTCCTCCACGCTGGCATGAGCCACACACCAGGCGAGGGCGCGCTCGCGGATCAGCGGCGCCAGCGCGTCGCGCTTTGCTTCCGATAGTTTCTTCGAATCCGTCAGCCCTTCGATGGGGCGGGCCGGATCAAGGATCACGGCGCCCGCAGTTACCGGGCCGGCCCATGGGCCACGGCCGGCCTCGTCCACGCCGCAGGTGAGGTTTCCTAACAGGTCCATGGCGGCAACAGACCGCGAGTCGGGCTTGCGCTCCACCGCGCAGCACGGTTCACTCGGCGCATATTGCGGCTCGCTGGGGGCTCCCATGACCGAACTTCTCTCTTCGCCCGCCTTCTGGGGCAGCCTTGTCACGCTGACCTTCCTGGAAGTCGTGCTGGGCATCGACAATCTGCTCTTTGTGTCCATTGCCACTGGCAAACTGCAGGGCAGGCAGAAGGAACAGGCCACGCGCGTCGGCATCTGGGGCGCCATGATCCTGCGCATCGCGATGCTGGGCCTGATCTTCTGGATTCTGCAGCTCGACAAGTCCGCCCTGTTCCACCTGCCGCACTGGCTGGCCGTCGCGGTCTCCAATGGCAGCGAAGAGGTGATGCACCATGTGGAGGAAGTCACGCTGAAGGATGTGATCCTGTTCGGCGGCGGGCTGTTCCTGTTGTGGAAAGGCACGCAGGAAATCCACTCCGCCGTGGAGGGCACTCATCATGAAGAGACCACGGCGCAAAGCGGGTTCGGCTCGGTTGTGCTGCAGCTTATCGTCATAAACATCGTCTTTTCGCTGGACAGCGTGATCACGGCCGTCGGCATGACGACACACCTGCCGGTGATGATCGCCGCCGTGGTGCTGTCGACCTTTGTGATGGCTGTCGCTGCAGACCCGCTGGCGAAGTTCATCGCCGATCACCCGACCACCAAGATGCTGGCGCTGGCCTTTATCCTGCTCGTCGGGGTCGCCCTTGTGGCCGATGGCCTCGGCTTCCATATCCCGAGGGGTTATCTCTACTTTGCCATTGCGTTCTCGCTGGGCGTGGAGCTTCTGAACATACAGGCGCGCAAGAAGGCGCCAAAAGCTGGAGGACACTGACATGCACGACGCTTACCGGATCATCATGCACGAAACGGGCGGCCCGGATGTGCTGAAGGTGGAACCGTTCGAGCCACGCCAGCCAGGGCCGGGCGAGGCGCTGGTGAAGCAGGCGGCTTCCGGCCTCAATTTCATCGACACCTATTTCCGCACGGGGCTGTATCCTGCGAAGATGCCATTCGTGCAGGGCTCCGAAGGGGCCGGCACGGTGGAGGCCGTGGGCGAGGGCGTCACCAATGTGAAGCCGGGTGACCGGGTCGCCTATCTCGGCAATGGCACCTATGCCACCCACTTTACCGGCCCGGCTGCGCGCATGGTCAAACTCCCGGACGGCATCAGCGAGGAAGAAGGCGCCGCCGTCCTCCTGAAGGGCCTCACCGCCTGGATGCTGCTGTTCGAGATCCGCCCTGTCACCGATCATGACACTGTGCTGATCTGGGCGCCGGTTGGCGGTGTCGGCAGCGTGCTGACGCCCTGGGCGGCAAGCCTCGGCGCCCGCGTGATCGCCGTGACCTCCACACCCGAGAAGGCCGAAAAGGCCGAAGAGCTTGGTGCCAGTGATGTCATCGTCGGTTATGACGATGTGGCGAAGAAAGTACGTGATCTGACGGGCGGCGTGGGCGTCGATGTCTCCCTCGACAGCGTCGGTAAACGCAGCTTCGAAGCGTCCCTTTCCAGCCTGAAGAAACGCGGCTGGATGATCTCCTATGGCAATGCTTCCGGCGCTGCAGACCCGATGCCGCCGGGCCGCCTCGCCGCTGGCGGTTCGCTCATCCTGACCCGGCCAACCCTGTTCAGCTATATCGAGACAGCGGAAGACCTGGCCCGCGGTGCGCGCCACCTGTTCGCCGCCATGAAGGCGGGCACGTTCAGTGCCGACATTGGCCAGCGCTTCTACATGAGAGACGCAGGCAAGGCTCACGAAGCCCTCGAAAGCGGCAAGACCACCGGCGCCACCGTGTTGATGCCTTAAGGCTGCAGGCCAGTCGTTCTGATCACATTTCTACCCGTGTCGATATGGATCTCGGCGCCCGCGCGGCAGCGGCCTGACAGCATGCGGCGGGTGACGCGTTCATAGTGCTGGATGAAGCGCTCCACCCAGTCTCGCCGTTCCTCCGGCATGGGCTCGCCACGCGCGGACCACAGCCCGGCCTCCTGCTGAAGGCGCCAGCCGAGCACGCAGTCGAAATCCGGCGGCAGGATATGGCAGAAGGCATCCGCGCCATCCCATAAGTCACTATAAGCCCCCGCCAGGGCAACTTCCTGATGGCGGCGCGAGTCGCCCGTACGGTCCTCGGTTTCCACAGGGTTCAGCGGCGCATCCTCCGGGGACTGCCTGTCCGGCAAAGCGCCCATCAGCCAGCCTTCGATCACGATGGCGGCCGGGCGCCCGGTAAAGCTTCGCCAGCCCTCCACCGGCGCGCGGTCATCCGTCAGCTTGTCGAAAACAGGGATCGGCGTTGCCGTCCCTGCCGTTGCCTTGCGGAGCGCCGCCACGGTCTGTTGCAGCAAGGTCAGGTCATGCGTGCCCGGCGGGCCGCGCGTCATGAACAGCGGGCTGATGCGGCGGGCAAGCGCCATCCGCTCGGCATGGGTCAGGTAGAAATCGTCGATGCTCGCCCCGGCCACGGGCACAGGCAGCGCGTCGATGGCTGCCGCCAGCGCCGTCGACTTGCCGGAGCCTTGTGGTCCTGACAGCATCAGCAGAGGGACATGACCCTCCGGCGCGGCCTCAATGGCCCCCGCGATCCAGCGTGTGACATGATCTGCGATGGCGTTCACAGGCCCCTCCGCCCGTTGCCCCGGTCTGTTACCCTAGTCCGTAACCGGCAGTTCCAGCAGCAAGGCCGGGTCGATATAGAAATCGCCGCCCCGGTCGCTGGCTTCAGGATTGCGCCACTTCACGGCCCAGTGCAGGTGCGGCCCGGTCGTGCGGCCCGTATTGCCGGACTTCGCCAGCGGATCGCCGCGCTCCACCATGTCGCCGGCTTTCACGTCCACTTCCGACAGGTGCATGAACACCGAGACCAGGCCGTGGCCATGGTCGAGGAAGACGGAGCCGCCTTCATAGTAAAGGTCCGGATCGGCCAGGATTACCGTGCCTGCCGCCGGGGCGACGATCGGCGTGCCCACCGGCGCGGCCATGTCATAGCCACGGTGTACGGAAACGGATTCGCACGGCTCGCCGGTCACCTTGCTGACGCCGATATATTTCCGGGTCGGGCCGAAGGGCGAGGAGGCCGGCATGTCCGCGGGCTTGATGAAGCCCGTCAGCGCGCCGGGGCCGTCATTGAAGTCTGCAAAGGCTTCCTGCTTCTTCACCCACGAACGGGCGGCATGGGCCTTCTGCTCTTCGCTTCGGGCATCGACCTTGTCGCAGTCGAAGCCCTTGATGGTGCGGAAATCGTCATGGCGCGGGGCGATGGTGAGGTCGCCAAAGGCGCCGCTGCCCGATGACCAGCCGATCACCGATGGCGCATCCGTGGCAATGCCGAACTGGGCGCTGCCGGAGGCGTCTGCGGTGAGCTTGCGGCCCGCGACGGTGAAAACGGTGCCGGGGGCACCGCGGCAGATGACAAGGCCGCCCTGGGTCAGCTCGCCGTCACAGGTTTCCTGAACCGGGGCGGCGGCTTCGGCGCTGGTTTCTGCTCCGGCCATGGGCGGCGCGAGGCATGTGCCCGTGCACATCACCACCATGAGGAGCAGGTCACGCATCATGCGTGCGTCAGTCCTTCGCCGGAACCATGCGGGAGGAGGCGGCATCCGCATCCCAATAGGCTTCCTGGCGGTCGACACTCCAGTAACGCAGTGCCTGGACCGGAATTTTCCGGCCGGTGACGGCGCAGACGACATAATCGCCCGGCGCGAGGACTTCGATGTCGGCATCGAGATAGCGAAGGCGGGCTTCGCCGGCGGGGCGGCTGGATCGTGTAAGCATGGGCTCCACAATGCCTGAAAGGCGTTGGAAAGAAAAGAGCAGGCTGCAGAAAGTTTCTGCTTTGTTCCGTAGAACAAACATGGTACACGCCAATCAGAAATGGCGATCGGGGGCCTTGCCAAAAACACCCCCATAGTGGACCAAAGGAGACGACTCATGGCGAAACCAGCGCTGCAACTCGTGGACAAGGAAACCGGCGTGGACAAGCAGAAGGCTCTCGAAACGGCGCTCAGCAATATTGAACGGTCTTTTGGCAAGGGCTCGGTCATGCGCCTCGGCGACAAGAAGGCCATGGACATTGAGGCCGTTTCCACGGGCTCGCTCGGCCTGGACATCGCCCTCGGCATTGGCGGCTTGCCGAAAGGCCGCATCATCGAGATCTACGGCCCGGAAAGCTCGGGCAAGACGACCCTGTCGCTGCACTGCGTGGCAGAAGCGCAGAAGAATGGCGGCGTTTGCGCCTTCATCGACGCCGAACACGCGCTCGATCCGGTCTATGCCGCCAAGCTGGGCGTTGATCTGGACGACCTCCTGATTTCCCAGCCCGATACGGGCGAGCAGGCGCTTGAAATCGCCGACACGCTGGTGCGTTCCGGCGCGGTGGACCTTCTGGTCATCGACTCTGTGGCAGCCCTCACGCCGCGTGCCGAACTGGAAGGCGAAATGGGCGACTCGCTGCCGGGCCTGCAGGCCCGCCTGATGAGCCAGGCGCTGCGCAAGCTGACCGGTTCGATCTCCAAGTCAAAATGCATGGTGATCTTCATCAACCAGATCCGCATGAAGATCGGCGTCATGTTCGGCAGCCCGGAAACCACGACCGGTGGTAACGCGCTGAAATTCTATGCCTCCGTCCGTCTCGACATCCGCCGCATCGGCGCGATCAAGGACCGGGACGAAGTGATCGGCAACCAGACCCGCGTGAAAGTGGTGAAGAACAAGGTCGCCCCGCCTTTCCGGCAGGTCGAGTTCGACATCCTGTACGGGGAAGGCATTTCCAAGACCGGCGAACTGATCGACCTCGGCGTGAAGGCCGAAGTGGTCGAGAAATCCGGCTCCTGGTATTCCTATAACGGAGAGCGGATCGGCCAGGGCCGTGAAAAAGCCCGCGCCTTCCTGAAGGAAAACCCGGCCATCGCTGATGAGATCGAGGATGCCATTCGCCGCAATGCCGGGCTGCTCGCTGATGAACTGCTCTCGGCCGGGATGGACGCTTCTGAAGACGACGCACCGGATGCTGCCGAGGGCTGATCGGGTCTGACCGGCCTTCTCTCTCCCGTTTTCCCTGCAGAAAGCGGTCTCTCCGGGCCGGTTCCCTCTCTCTCGTCCGGCAAACTGGCCCCTTTGTGGTGCGCCAATCTTGGCGTGCGGCAAAGGGGCCTTTATATCGCGCGTAAAGGCCCGGCGCTGGATTCGGCGTTTCGGGACAAAATCATACGCCGAGGACCCTGAGATCATATGACCAGCGTAAACCAGATCCGCGAAGCCTTTCTCGCCTATTTCGAGAAACAGGGGCATACCCGCCGGGCGTCCGCGCCGCTGGTGCCGCAGAACGATCCGACGCTTCTGTTCGTCAATGCCGGCATGGTGCCGTTCAAGAACATCTTCACCGGCGCCGAGACCCCGTTTGCCCCGCGTGCCGTGACCTCGCAGAAATGCGTGCGCGCCGGCGGCAAGCACAATGACCTCGACAATGTCGGCTATACGGCCCGCCACCACACCTTCTTCGAAATGCTGGGGAACTTCTCCTTCGGCGATTATTTCAAGGACGACGCCATCGCCTTTGCCTGGGAAATGGTGACGAAGGAGTTCGGCCTCGATCCCAAACGCCTGCTCGTCACGGTCTATGCCGAGGATGATGAGGCCGCCGCCATCTGGAAGAAAGTCGCCGGTTTCGACGACTCCAGGATTATCCGCATCGGCACGTCGGACAATTTCTGGTCCATGGGCGATACCGGCCCGTGCGGTCCGTGTTCCGAGATTTTCTTCGACCATGGCGACAAGATCCCCGGCGGCCCGCCCGGCAGCCCGGATGAGGACGGCGACCGGTTCATCGAGATCTGGAACCTCGTCTTCATGCAGTTCAACCAGCTGGCCGGGGGCGAGCGCGAGAACCTGCCGAAGCCGTCGATCGACACCGGCATGGGCCTGGAGCGTATCGCTGCCGTGCTCCAGCATGTCCACAATAACTATGACATCGACCTTTTCCGTGGCCTGATCGAAGCGGAAGAGAGCCTCTATGGCGCGAAGGCCGAAGGCGACAAGCTCGCCTCCTTCCGCGTGATCGCAGACCATCTGCGCACCTCCGCCTTCCTCATCGCCGATGGCGTCCTGCCGTCGAACGAGGGGCGCGGCTATGTCCTGCGCCGCATCATGCGCCGCGCCATGCGCCACGGCCACCTGCTGGGCGCGCGTGAACCGGTGATGCACAAGCTGACTTCCGCGCTGATTTCCGAAATGGGCCAGGCCTATCCGGAACTCGGCCGCGCCAAGGCCGCTATCGAAGCATCTCTGGAGCAGGAAGAAGCCCGCTTCCAGCGGACGCTCGGCAACGGCCTGTCGCTGCTCGAGAAAGAATCCGAGACGCTGAAGGAAGGCGATGCCCTGCCGGGCGAGACGGCCTTCAAGCTCTACGACACCTATGGCTTCCCGCTGGACCTGACGCAGGACATCCTGCGGGCCCGTGGCATGACGGTGGACGTCGATGGCTTCGATGCCGCCATGGAAGTGCAGCGCGAAGGCAGCCGCGCCGCAGGCTTTGCCTCCGGCGATCAGGCAACGGATGAAATCTGGTTCCGCGTCCGCGACAAGGTGGGCGCCACGAACTTCACCGGCTATGGCAACACCGAAGGCAACGGCAAGCTGGTCGCCATCGCGGCGGGCGGCGTGTTGACGGACACACTGTCGCCCGGCCCGGCGGAACTCGTCTTCGACACGACGCCTTTCTACGCCGAATCCGGCGGCCAGGCGGGTGACCATGGCGAAATCATCTTCGAGGATGGCTCCCGCTTCATCGTGCGCGACGTGCAGAAGCGTGCCGGCGACGTGAACGTCCATATTGGTGAGCTCGTGTCCGGCTCCGCCGCTGTGGGCGCGAAGGCCGCACTGCATGTCGATGCCGTGCGCCGCAAGGCCGTGATGGCCAACCACTCGGCCACCCACCTCATGCACGCAGCTCTCCGCAAGGTGCTGGGTGAGCATGTCACGCAGAAAGGCTCCCTCGTGGAGGCTGACCGCCTCCGCTTCGACTTCTCGCATAGTGGCCCGCTCAGCGCCGCGGAGATCGAAGCGGTGGAAGACGAGGTCAACGCCCAGATCCGCGCGAACCTGCCGACGGGCGTTCAGGTGACGACGCCGGAGAAGGCCATTGAAGCGGGCGCACTGGCCCTGTTCGGCGAGAAATATGGCGATGAGGTCCGTGTCCTGTCGATGGGCACGGGCGAAGGCCGCCGTTACTCGGTGGAGCTTTGCGGCGGCACCCATGTGGAACGTTCCGGCGACATCGCCGTGTTCGTGATCACGTCCGAAAGCGGCGTGTCGGCCGGTGTGCGCCGGATCGAGGCTGCCACCGGCGCCGAGGCGCTGGCTTACCTGAAAGGCCGTGCACAGATCGGTGCCGATATTGCCGACAGCCTGAAGGTTCCGCTGAAAGACCTGCCCAAGCGTGTCGCTACGCTGGGCGAGGAAAAGCGCAACCTTGAGCGTGAGCTCGCCGAGGCCAAGCGCAAGCTCGCCATGGGTGGCGGCGGCGGGGCACCGGCTGGCCCGGAAGAGATCAATGGCGTGAAGCTGCTGGCCCGCGTGGCCGAAGGCGTTGGCGGGAAAGACCTGCGCGCCCTCGTCGACGAGGCGAAGACGCAGATCGGCTCCGGGGTTGTCGTCTTCGTTGGTGTCGATGATGGCAAGGCCGGGGTCGCCGTGGGCGTCACGAAGGACCTGACGGACAAGTTCTCGGCTGTGGATCTCGTCAAGGCCGCCAGCGAAGCCGTGGGCGGCAAGGGCGGCGGTGGCCGTCCTGACATGGCCATGGCCGGTGGCCCGGATGCGTCGAAAGCCGAAGAGGCCCTGAACGCCGTCCGCGCGATCCTGAAGGGCTGATCAGGCGGCATTGACGCGTGAGCGGGCCGGGGCTATCCGGCCCGTCATGGTCAACCGTCCGCATCTTCCGGCTTTCATCTGGTGGCGCTCCTTCTAGGAGCGGCCGGACGGATATACCTTTTCCTCAAGGCCGCCGCTGTGGGCGGCCTTTTGTTTTCCGGTCTTCTGCAGCGTGCCTGTTTTCTTCAACAGGAGCTTCTCAAATGACCTCTCAACGCCCCGTCATTCTCACAGGCGACCGCACCACGGGACAATTGCACCTCGGCCACTATGTCGGGTCCTTACGCAACCGGCTGGACCTGCAGGAAACGCACGACCAGTTCCTTCTGCTGGCCGACGCCCAGGCCCTGACGGATAATGCGCACAATATCGCGAAGGTCCGCGAAAATGTGTTCCAGGTCGCGCTGGATTACCTGGCCGTCGGCATTGATCCGGCAAAGTCCACGATCTGCCTTCAGTCTGCCTTGCCCGCGCTGGCGCAGCTGTCGATGCTGTACCTGAACTTCGTCACCGTCTCGCGGCTGGAGCGGAACCCGACGATCAAGGACGAAATCCAGGCGCGTGGCTTCGGGCGGGACATTCCGGCCGGTTTCCTCTGCTACCCCGCGGCGCAGGCGGCGGACATCACGGCCTTCCGCGCGACGCTGGTGCCGGTGGGCGAAGACCAGGCGCCGCTGATCGAGCAGACGAACGAGATTATCCGCCGCATCAATGCCGCCGCAGAAGCTGACCTGTTGCCGGAGGCCCGCGCGCTGATCCCTCCGGTGGGGCGTCTGCCGGGCATCGACGGGCGCCGGAAGATGAGCAAGTCCAGCGGCAACGCCATTCCCCTCTCGGCCAGTGCGGACGAGATTTCACATGCCGTGCGGCAGATGTTCACCGACCCGAACCATCTGCGGGTGGAGGACCCCGGCTGTGTGGAGGGCAATGTCGTGTTCCGCTATCTCGATGCGTTCGATCCGGACAAGGCCGGGCTAGAGGCGCTGAAGGATCATTACCGCCGCGGCGGACTGGGGGACCAGAAAGTGAAACGGCGGCTGGAAGATATCCTGCAGGCGCTTCTGGAACCGATCCGTACACGGCGGGCAGAACTGGCAGAGGCGCCGGACCATGTGATGGATGTCATCCGCAAGGGCACCGAGCGGGCGCGCGAGATCACGGACCGCACGTTTGACGATGTGACACGCGGCCTGGGCCTGTTTGTCCTTTGAGGTGATTGCGTGGGGGGCAGCATTCAGAAAAGTGCGGGCCGGGGGAACCGGCCCGCACAAGATCATTCCGCGAAGTCCGGCTGTGGCCTGTCAGGCTGTTGCTTCAACACCGAGATGAAGATCGCGGCGGCCACGAAGGCCATTACCCCGTCCGACAGGGGGAATGCGAACCAGATAGCCCCGGCTCCTCTGGCCGCCGCCAGCGCGGCGATCAGGGCGGGCAACAGCACGAAGGCCTTTGACAGGGTCAGCACGGCGGCCTTCTGCGGTTGCCCGATGGACTGGAAATACATCGCCAGCGCCAGAACAGGCCCCGTGAACAGGTAGAAGACCGCCATCAGGCGCAGGATGCCTGCCACCCTTGTGATGACGCCAGCGTCGCCGATGAAAGCGGCCCCGATGGCGTGCCCGCCTGTCAGGAACAGCACTTCCATGCCAAGGCTGTAGACGAAGGCCGTCCCCATCGCGATGTGCAACACACTTCGTACACGGTCATAAAGGCCCGCGCCCCAATTGTTGCCCGTAATGCTCTGCAGGGCGAGGGCAAAGGCCATGCTGGGCAGGTAGGCAAAACCGAGGATGCGGGTGACGATGCCATAGGCGGCGATCATGTCTGCATAGTCTGCCCCGGCCGTCAGGCGCAGCGAGACGATGACGCAGGCGGACACCAGCGCCAAGCCGATGAAGCTGAGGCTGAGCGGTGCGCCGAGCGCCATGAGCCGTCCCCAGCCGCCTGTCCAGCGGAAACTGCGCAGCACCCGAAGCGGCACGGTGCCAAACCCTCGCCAGCGCAGCCACATCAGCAGACCGAGGCCGAAGCCCTGCGCTAGCACCGTGCCCCAGGCAGAGCCCGCAACGCCCATGCCAAGCGCTCCGATCAGTACATAGTTCAGCACGATGTTCGCCAGCGTGACGCCAACGGAGAGCAGGGCGACCAGCCCGGCCCGCCCTTCATTTCGCCAGATATCCGCATGCAGACCGAGTCCGAACTGCAGGGGCGCCGCAAGAACGGTGATTGCCAGATAGGTGTAGGCCATCTGCGCCACAGAGGCGTCTGCCGCGGCCAGCTGGTGGATCGCCGGCTGGCCCGCAAGCAGGAAGACGAGGATTACAATTGCGGCGACGGCGAGGGCCAGGCCATGCGCGCTGGCGATGGTGGCGCCTGCGCCCGCATCATCGCCCGCGCCCAGCTGGCGGGCCAGCAGGCTGGACATGCCGCCGCTGACCAGCGTGGTCAGTGCGATCAGCGTCATGATCGCAGGAAAGACGAGGCCGATAGCCGTCATCGCCTTCGCGCCGACGAAATGTCCGAGAAACGCGGCATCGATAATGTTGAGCAGGCCGTTCATCAGCATGATCAGCATCATGGGCAGGGCATTGGCCACAAAGACCCTGCCGGGAGATTGTTGCAGGAAACGATTGCCGGGCGATGGTCGCAAAGACATCACTCACTCCTCAAAAGAGGCATTCCGACTGGGATGGGGGCCTGCATTACCCACCGTCGAAATGCATCGAGGGTGAGGGAAGTTTGTGTGGAAGAGCTTCACCGTGACGAGACGTCTGCAGGCGGCAGGGGCTCAGACCCTGTGCGGGGCAATAGGACGGGTTGGGGTGGGGTGTCAATTGCCGGGTGGTATGGGTGCCGACTTTACGGCACGCCAGACAGAGGCATTCAGTCTACGTGACTCATGTCAACCGTACTTAATTGCTCACTCCGCTGGCGCGGGAA
>JACXUV010000113.1 GCA_014763715.1 Rhodobacterales bacterium
CAAACGCAAAATGGCTCGATAGAAAATATGTTTCGTGGGAAAATTTGGAACAGCTCAGTGAAGTTGATGATGAATTTACAGAAAATTTTTGACGGTATCAAAATTTAGTTTGATGTATCTTGATAATGACAAAAAAATATATTTATTAAAAACAAAAAATAAGCTAACAAGTACAACTTTTGACAGTGTACAAACTAGTTTTTTAGAGGAAGTAAACAATATGAGAAATTATTTAGCATGTACTCATAGTGTATTTTCAGTCAAAAAAGAAGATATAGAAAATTATATTACTGAAACGACCAAGTTGATTCAAGACATTAAATCTACTACAAGATGGCAGACAATAAGTGATACATTTTATAAAAAAAATTTATTTAAGTATACAGACATATTTATGTTTGATATTAGTATTGAAGATAAATATGAAGTAATTACTCTCTAAAAATCCTGCCCTAAAAATTCAAAAATATTACTATCATGCTTAAGTGATGTTTTTAAAATAGTATAGCCTCTAGCAATATGTCGCTGGAGGTTTTCTTCTAATTTCTTTTTTGAACTAATCGTAATATTATCAAAGACTTCTATCATTTCCCAGTAAAGCTTAGTATAATCATCTACACCTTTACCTTCTCCTGTAATTTGTTCTAATCTATACTCTTTTCCATCATATATGTCAATAATCACATCTTCAAAATCTTTCGTTAAAGACAAAGAGATATTTATCATAAATCTTAAAAGTACCCATTTAGGTTCGTTTTCCATATTTAACATTTTTGAAAGAGGAAAAATATAATTTTCAATTTCTTGAGTTGTTTTTATCATAGATTTTCCTCCAAAAATGAGCCATTATCATTTCTTAATATATTGTATTTTTTGTATTTTAATGATTGAGATTTGATAAATTCATATTCACTATCTGTCAGTAATAAAACTAAATTCTCAAAATTTAAATAGCAAGTATTGAGTAAAAGCTCTTTATTTTTATTTGATAATCTTCCAAAAGGTGTATCAACCACTACAAATGATGTAAAATCTTTGAAATCAAGAATCGTTTTGATAATAAGAAAGTTTAAAATCTGTTTTTGACCGGCAGACAGAAGATTTGTACTTAACTGTGAATTTTCATCTGATATGACTATTTCAAGATTCTTATTCACAACTATATTTTTGATATGTTTGTATTGGGCTAAAAATTTAGCTGTATTTTGCTCTAATTTTTTATTAAATATTTCAAGGTTATCAAGTAATTTTTTTTCATAAAGCTGGGCACTCACTTTTGAGATTGCCTGTAATTCTTCATAACCTTTAATTACAGCATATTGAGACTGATTTTCTCTAAAAGCTTGAGTGATTGTTTTATTTATGTCTTTTAATTCTAAAGAATCATCTTCTATTTTATTTTTGAGTTCTAAAATCTTTTGTTCTAAATGCTCTACCATTTTTTCAATATTTTCTCTTTGAGAGAATAAAATTTGTACTACTTCTTGCCTAAGAGATGATTCCTCTTCTAATTTTATTTCATTTTCTATTTGTGTAAATTCTAATTTTAAATCTTTTAATTCATTAATTAATTGCCTAAAGTCTTTTGAAGAAATAGATAGGTTTATAT
>JACXUV010000077.1 GCA_014763715.1 Rhodobacterales bacterium
ATGGTATCCCTCGTCGATCAGTGCCTTGGCGATGTCGATGGTCTCGATACCTTCCGCCGTGAATGCATCAGAGAACAGCGCCTCGTGCATGCAATAGCCCTCGAACGGCGCAGACATCACGCCCTTCAGGCGGGCCTGTATATAGTTGGCGTTCAGCACGGCATCTTCCGACGCCTGCTTCAGGCCATCCGCGCCATGGCTGAGGATATAGGTCAGCGCGCGTACGAACATGCCCATCTGGCCATGGAAGGCGACCATACGGCCAAAGCTTTCTGACGCATCCCCGTCGACATCTTCGATGAGGCGGAACATGCCATCAGCATCCTTCAGCACGTACGGCACCGGCGCATAAGGCGCCAGCGCATCGGACAGAACCGTCGGGCCTGAGCCCGGGCCGCCGCCGCCATGCGGAGTGGAGAAGGTCTTGTGCAGATTGATGTGCATCGCATCGACGCCAAGATCGCCCGGACGCACCCGGCCGACAATCGCGTTGAAGTTCGCGCCGTCGCAATAGAAATAGCCGCCTGCTACGTGGATCAGGTCGGCAATCTCGCGGATGTCAGTTTCGAACAGGCCGCAGGTGTTCGGATTGGTCAACATGATGCCGGCAATGTCGTCAGACTTTTCCAGCTTCGCTTTCAGATCGTCCATATCGACGCGGCCGCGCTTGTTGGCCTTGATCTCGTCGACAATGAAACCGCACTGAACGGCCGTAGCCGGGTTCGTTCCGTGAGCGGACTCCGGCACCAGCACCCGCTTGCGGGTGTCACCCTCGCCGCGCGCGATCAGTGCCTGACGGATCGCCATCATGCCGCAGAACTCGCCATGCGCACCGGCTTTCGGGCTCATCGCCACGGCCGGCATGTTCGTCAGCGTTTTCAGCCAGGTTGCCAGTTCGTCGATCAGTTCCAGCGCGCCCTGAACAGTTGCCTGCGGCTGCAGCGGGTGAATATCCGCAAAGCCCGGCAGGCGCGCCATCTTCTCGTTGAGACGCGGATTGTGCTTCATCGTGCAGCTGCCCAGCGGGAACAGGCCAAGGTCAATGGCATAGTTCTTCTGGCTGAGGCGCATGTAATGACGTACCGCCTGCGGCTCGGACAGGCCCGGCAGACCGGTCGGCTGCTTGCGCGTCACGCCGCCGAGGCGGGTCTTTGTTCCCTTCGGCGCAGGCAGGTCAACGCCGGTCGTTTCCGGCGTACCAATTTCAAACAGCAGGTCTTCATGCTGCAGCAGCCCACGCGAGCCGGACACGGTTTCAATGGAGGACATGGAGAGAGACTCCGGAGAAGTGGGGCGGCCCTGAGTGTTCATGGTCATCAGATGATCTCCTTCAGGGCGGCGGCGTAGGCAGCGATGTCTTCTGCCGTCGTACATTCGGTGGCGGCGCAGAGGATGACGTCCCCCAGGTGGTCGCCCGGGAACAGGCGGCTGGCGCGGACGCCGCCGACAATCCCGGCTTCGTCCAGCATAGCCAGCACGGCCTCCGCATTCATCGGCGTGCGGAAGGCAAACTCGTTGAAGAAACGCGGCGTCAGGATCTCGACGCCCGGCACGGCGGCCAGCGCATCGGCGAGGTCGCAGGCGGCCTCATGGTTCAGCACGGCCATTTGTTCCAGCCCCTTCCCGCCCAGCAGCGTCATGTGCGCCGTGAAGGCCAGTGCGCAAAGGCCGGAGTTCGTACAAATGTTCGACGTCGCCTTGTCGCGGCGGATGTGCTGTTCGCGTGTCGACAGCGTCAGCACGAAGCCACGCTTGCCCTCTGCGTCTACCGTCTCGCCGCAAAGGCGCCCCGGCATCTGGCGCACCAGCTTCTCACGGCACGCAAACAGGCCCACATAAGGCCCGCCGAAGTTCAGCCCGTTCCCAATGGACTGGCCCTCGCCCACAGCGATATCCGCGCCCATCTCGCCGGGTGGCGTGACAAGGCCGAGCGAGACGGCTTCGGTGAACACGGACACCAGCAGTGCGCCTTTACCGTGGGCGGCGTCTGCCACCGGCGAGAGGTCCGTCACCGTCCCAAACACGTTCGGGGACTGGCCGATCACGCAAGCCGTCGCATCATCCACGGCGTCGGCCAGAGCCAGTTCACCATCGACAGCATGTTCCAGCTGCACGACTTCGATGCCCTGCGCTTCGCACAGTAGCTTCGTCACCTCGGCATAGTGCGGGTGCAGGCCGCCGGAGAGGATCACCTTCTTGCGGCGCGTCACCCGCGTCGCCATCACGGCAGCTTCGGCGCAGGCTGTGGAGCCGTCATACATGGAGGCGTTTGCCACATCCATGGCCAGCAGCGCGGCCACCTGGGTCTGGAATTCGAACAGGGTCTGCAGTGTGCCCTGCGCGATTTCCGGCTGGTATGGCGTGTAGGTCGTCAGGAATTCGGAACGCTGGATGATCATGTCGACCGTGGCCGGCACATGGTGCTTGTAGGCCCCGGCGCCGACAAAGAACGGGCCGGACGACGCCGCGCGGTTTTTCGCCGCCAGCTTCGACATGTGCCGCTCAACGGCGAGTTCCCCCTGATGGTCCGGCAGACCATCGATCGTTCCGCGCAGACGGGCTGCCTCTGGAACATCCGCATAAAAATCATCGACAGATTTCGCGCCGATGGTTTCAAGCATCTCGGCGCGGTCGTCCGCTGTCAGGGGAAGATATCGCATCCCGTACTCCGTAAGTGTCCGTGAACCCTAGAGGGTGTCGCAATAAGCCTTGTAGGCGGCTTCATCCATCAGGTCGGCGATCTCGGCGCCATCCTTGATCTGGAGGATGCAGAACCAGCCGTTTTCCGTCGGCGACTCGTTCACCGTTTCCGGCTTGTCCGTCAGTGCTTCGTTCACTTCGACCACTTTGCCATGGATCGGGGCGTAGACGTCGGAAGCGGCCTTGACGCTTTCCACCACGGCCATGTCGTCGCCGGGGGCAAATTCCTTGCCGATCTCGGGAAGCTCAACGAAGACGATGTCGCCCAGGGCGTTCTCGGCATAGTGCGTGATGCCCACAGTGGCGAGGTCGTTGTGAACCGTCACCCATTCATGGTCCTTGGTGTAGAAGGTCGTCGGTTGCGTGTAGCGGGTCATGGGTCTGGCTCCTAGCGCTTGTAATTATGGGGAACAAAAGGAAGGTCGGCGACGACGGCCGGGCGCGCCTTGCCGCGCACCATCAGCTGTACTTCCGTGCCGGGTGCGGCGTGGGCGGTGGCGATATAACCCATGGCGACCGGATGGCCGACGCTGGGACCGAAACCGCCGGACGTCACAACGCCCACTTTCTCGTCACCGATGAAGATCTCCGTGCCTTCGCGGGCCGGGGCACGCTCCAGCGGCTTGATACCGACACGCTTGCGCGCCGGGCCTTCGCTCCGCTCCCGGAGGATGCGGTCTGCGCCGGGGAAGTCGCCAGCATCGCGGCGGCGCTTCTGGATCACCCAGCCAAGGTCTGCCTCGATCGGCGATGTTGCCGGGTCAAGATCGTGCCCATAGAGGCAGAGCCCGGCTTCGAGGCGCAGCGAATCCCGCGCGCCGAGACCGATGGGCTTCACCCGTTCGTCGGTCAGCATTTCCTTGACCAGCGGCAGGCCCGCCTCCGGCTTCACCAGAACCTCGAACCCGTCCTCGCCGGTATAACCGCAGCGCGAGACGATGCAGCGCGTGCCGTTCAGTTCGAACGGCATGTGGTGCATGAAGCTCAGCTCTTCGCAGCCGGGGAAGAAATCCTTCATCACGTCGACCGCTTCCGGCCCTTGCAGGGCGAACAGGATTCGGTCGTCCGCGCGGGTCAGCACGGCGCGTCCGGCGAGCGCTTTCTCGAAGATGGCCCAGTCCTGTTCCTTCATCGCGCCATTGACGACGATGTAGAGGCTGCCCTGCGCGTCATCGCCGATCGGGCGGGTGATGATCAGGTCGTCCAGGATGCCGCCGTCTTCGTTCAGCAGAACGGTGAGGCGCGCCTGGCCCTGTTTCAGGCTGGCTATATCGCTCGGCACCAGTTCCTCGATCATGGCGGCGATCTTCGCGTGGGCCTCGTCGCCCCCGCCGATGCCCTCTTCCAGGGACAGGAAGCACGGGCCCATGTGGGAGACATCGAACAGGCCGGCATGCTCGCGCGTCCAGTTGTGCTCTTCCATCACCCCCATCGGGAACTGGACCGGCATTTCGTAGCCGGCGAACGGCACAACCTTCGCGCCGCACTCAAGGTGCAGCTCGAACAGCGGTGTGGTTTTCAGAATTTCGGCCTGGGTATCCGACATGGCGCCCTCGTCACAGGAGACGTCAGCGGCCCCGGCCGCATTTACGTCGCCCCCGCTGTCTCGGCGCCTGAGAGATTCCGCCCGTGAACTCCGGGCTTGCTCCTTCGGCGAGGTGGCACCCGAAGGCCCGCCTCTTTCCAGCGTGTTGGTCCCCTCCCGGCCCTTTTGCCTGAGCGTTTCCGGGGCGGTTGCGCCTTCGGCGGCGGGGCTTGATACCCGCTCTCTCCCGGGAGGATCTTGAACTGTCCCCCTGCTAGCGTGGATTCCGGGCGCCAGCAAGCGCCCTCACGCCCGCCACCTGCGCAATCCGGCAGCCCTGCCTCAGATTGAGGCGCCGCCTGTTCCTATTCGGCCCCTATTCGGCGCGCCGGAGGGTGAACAGGACGGGCTGGTGATCGGTATATTTGAAGCCGAGATCAAAGCCCTTTGCCGATTCGAGCACGACATTCGGAGACAATAGCAGGCCGTCGATATTGGTCGTGTAGTTCCGGCCGGCCTCGTAAGGCTGCTCGTTGGTGCGCACGCTGGGCACAGCCGGGTCGATGGCCAGCTGCCAGCCCTCCTTTAGTTCCTCACGCGGAAAATCGTGGATCCAGAACTGGGCCGAGTCATCTGCGGTATAGGCAAAGTCGGTCGGCGCGAGGCGCATGTTCCAGTCGCCGCCTACCGCCACGGCCTTGCCCTGCTGGTAGTAGCTGTCGGCAAGGTCCAGCACCTCGCGCAGCTGCACCATCCGCGTATTGGCCCCCTCATCGAAGGCCGACAGGTGGACGTTGATCAGCACCCATGGCTGGCCGGACACGTCCAGCTCCGTCACCTGCACATGATAGCGCCGCTTGATGAAGCCCATGATCGTGCCGGGTTCCTCGGCGATGCGGATAATCTCGGTCGGCTTGTGCGCCACGCGCATGAAAGTGCCGAGGCCATGCTTCAGCGACATCGGGCCGGGGAAGAACCGCGTGCGGATATCGGACGAGAAGAACATGGAATAATCGGCCAGCGTGTCCTTCACCCCGCCGAGAACATCGACGCCCATGGTGAGGAAGCCCGGCCCGGCCAGTTCCTGCATCAGCAAGACATCCGGCTGTGTCTGGCGCAGCACGCCCTCGATGCCGGCAAGGTTCTTCTTCACGACATGCTTTCCCGGCGGGCGCAGCATCTCGCCGCCATCGGCCTTGAAGTCGGACTCTTCGCCAAGCCCGGCATAACCGATGTTCCAGACCATCACATAAAGCGGCTCATTCGCCGGGGGCGACTGGTCCGATGGCGTGGCAATTTTCGTCGGTATGGTTTTGTCGGACAAAGTCACGCACCCCGCGAGCAAGAGATAGACTAGGGCTAAAGCAATCAGGCCGAAGGGTATATAGAAGCGCCGCATCAGTGCCCCTCCGCCCGGGGGAGTTCGCCGGGGCTTTCTTCGGCCTCCGGCTTGTTGAATTGTTGTGCGATCCACTGCGCAAGGCCGAGCCCGGCGGCGACACCGCCCCACTGGCTGGAGATCCGGCTGACGAAGCTGAGCAGGGATTTCTGGTCCAGCATCTCCACCATGATTTCCGAATAGCGCATCACATAGAGAGGCTGCATCGCCTCGGCCTGCGGTCGCAATCCGTCCAGCGCGTCGACATAGTGCGTGATCACGGCGGCATAGTTGCCGACATAAGTCCAGGTGCCGACCGCCACCACGGCCAGAAGGCCGATCAGGGTGGAGATCATGGTCAGCAGCACGGCATTGTTGATGAACAGGCTGCGCAGCGGCGTCAGGCGGATGGCGAGGTTGATGGCGAAAATACCCGCCATGAACATGAAGACCGGCGTCATGCTGTCTTCGGCTTCCGACAGCAGCGACTGCATGTCGAGATAGGAGAACTCGACGCTGCGGATCAGGTCCGCATCGCTTCCGGCGGCCCCGGCCGGAAGGCCCGCGATGGCCTTTTCGGCGAGGCTGGACAGCGTCTGCGTATCCGCAATCGCCTGCATCACCAGAAGGGCCACGACCACGGTGCCGATGGCGAAGACGGTGAGGCTGTAGATGCCGTAGACCAGATAGGTGAAGAACAGGCGCACACGCTCGTCCGGCTCGGCGGCGAAGGCTGTGCGGATGCCGTGGATATAGACGACGAGACCGACCAGGATTCCGGCCACAGTCACCGGCACCGGATGGTCCGCGATCAGGCCGCCAAGGCTGACATCCTTGCCCGCGCTGTCGATCAGCCAGACCATGGCCGCGGCAAAGGTGACGATGGCGATTTCGCCATAGGCCCCGCTGGTGCGGCGCACCGTTTTGCCGACGCGGAAGCGCAGGGAATGCCGCTTCACCCAGATCGGGCCGGCGATGACATAGGCCAGGACCACTGTCGCGATCGCCACAAGCCACGCAATAAGAAGGATCAAACCCGAACTCCCCCGTCTGGTTCACACCACCCGTAGAGCCTTGATGACACAAGGCGGCAGCGAAAGGCAATCGGCGGGCCTGCCTGTCAGTCTCCCGTCAATCCCCCTTCAATCTCCTGGCCCGGCGCCAGCGGGCTTGTTGCCGCCGAACCAGCTCTGCACCAGGCCCCAGGCACTGCGCGAACCGGCCAGCGCCTTTTCGGTCGCCTTGGCCGCCGTGGAGGTGAGCCCGCCACAGCGTTTCAGCAGGTCGCCGATCACCGAGCCCGATTCTTCCTTCACATCTTCCAGCGCCTCAGCCGAGATCGCCTTCGCCTGCCCGGCCGACCAGCCCTTGAAGCTGCGGCAGCGGCGCTTGGCGAGATAGCCGAGCTTCAGCGTCATCATCGCATTCACGCCGCCATCCATGACCGGCCCGGCCACAAGGCCGCCCATCCGGCCCAGCAGGCTGCCGATGACATCGCCGGTGAGGTCCGTCACATCCTCCAGCGCGCGGGCGACGACCACAATGGCGGCGACATCGCGCAGGATGCGCAAGCTGCCCCAGAGGTGCGGCCGGCCGAAATAGACCCGGGCCACCTTGGCCACCAGATTCGCGTTGCGCCACAGCACGATGAACGCATCCACCGTTCCATTCATGGAGACCGCCGTGGCGACGCCGACAGCGACAGCCTCGGCATGGATCAGGCCCTCCACCTTCTTGTCGAGCGGCTTCAGCAGGGCCTCGATATGGTCGCGCTCGAAACCTTCCAGCGCGGCGGAAATGGCCAGCGCTTCCTCGGCATTCGCCCCGCGGGCCCGGTCCAGCAGGCCCTGCCCGCGCAGGATGCCTTCCTCAATCGCGCCGCGTTCCTCCTGCACCAGCGGGTTCTCGGCCAGCATCAGCAGGTATTTCAGGTCATAGCGCAGGCGCGCGGCCAGTGCTTTCGGCTCCGGCGCTTTCGGGTCGATGGTGATGGCGGGGGGCTTTGCCGCCACCGGCATGGACAGGAAGCCCATGATCGGACGCCCCACCAGAATCACCAGCATCAGCGCCAGCAGGAGGATATAGGCATAGCCCGCCCACGGGTGGATATCGTCGAACAGGCGGTAGAACAGGAAGCCCTGCCCGATCACGACGAGGAAGGCGATCAGCAGGAAAGCCGTGGCAGACCATTTGAGGAACTTCCAGCCCTGCGCCCATTGCGAGGCGAGTTCCCATTCCACCTTGTCCTTGTCGGCGACCTTGTCATTTTCCGGCTGCACCGGGCCTGAAACCGCCTTGGCCTTCTTCCTTGCCATGCCGCGTGTCCTCCCTCCTGGATGAAGCTTCACACGGCTAAAGGTGGGATGGACAGGCCCCGGGGGCAACACCCGGCCTCCGCCCCAGCACAGATGACGCCCGTAAAGGCGCTTGGTGGGGGGATAGATTTTCGGGGGTGCTGGCTAGAGTCAGGTTTCCGGCAGAGGCAGGCTTAAGCCCCTCTCCCTTGGGAGAGGGGTTGGGGTGAGGGGACGCAGAGTCGCCGCACGGATTGCACTCGCGGAAATGCCATTACCCCTCATCCCCAACCCCTTCTCCCCAAGGAGAAGGGGCTGCAGGCGGAGATA
>JACXUV010000078.1 GCA_014763715.1 Rhodobacterales bacterium
GAGGAGGTGCAGGGGGCGGAGGCGGCGCCTCTATGCTCGGCGCGACATTGCCGCCTGCCTCGTTTGCACACCCTGTCAGCAGCGCTGCCGCTGCCACGCTTGCCATGACCAGTCCCAATGTCCCGTTGCGCATGATTGTCCTCCACCTGCGTCCTCAATCATGACAGAATGGCAAGACAGTCATGGCGGGATTGGGGCGCTGCCGGGACGATTCCGGCAGAATTGGATTTTTCGGTCCGTGCAGGGAAGGGATGGGTCAGCGCCGGATCTTCGCCGTGTACCAGCGCTCTATATCCTCTTCGAGGATCGACAGCGGGCGCGGGCCGCCGGTAAGGACCGTGTCGTGGAATTCCACGAAATCGAAGTCCGGGCCCAGTACGCGCTCAGCCCGCTCGCGCAGGTCCAGCATCCGCTTGCGTCCGATCCAGTAAGCGGCCGCCTGTCCGGGCCAGACAGTGTAGCGGTCCACCTCCTGCGCCATAGGCCCTTCCGGCTGTCCGGTGACTGAGACGAGATAGTCGATCGCGTCCTGACGGCTCCAGTGCATGCGGTGGATGCCGGTGTCGGCCACCAGCCGTGCCGCGCGGAACAGCAAGGACTGGAGATAGCCAATCCTGGCAAGCGGATCGTCATGGTATAGTCCGACATCGTCCGCCAAAGTCTCGGCATAGACGCCCCAGCCCTCGCCATAGGCAACGTTCCAGATCATCTGACGGATCAGCGGCAGGCGGGCCTGTTCCGCCGTCAGCGCGCTTTCCAGGTGATGGCCGGGCACAGTTTCATGGAACACCAGCGTCGCCAGCGTGAAAGCCGGCCAGTCGGTCATGTCGGCCAGATTGATCTCGAACAGACCTGGCGCGGACCCATTGGCCGGGGCGGCGGAATAGAAGGCTGCGGGGGCGGAGGCTTGCAGGAAATCCGGTACGGCACGCAGGGCCACCTTGGTGCGCGGCACGGTCGAAACGATCCGGGGCAGGGCTGCAATCGCCTTGTCCAGATAGGTTTGCATCAGGGCCAGCAGGGCCTCATGGCCTTCTGGTGTCGCCTCGAAGATCTGCCCCGGTTCGGCCGAAAGCAGGGTCAGGCGTTCCGCGGCGCTGCCTTCGGTAAGGCCTGCTTCGAACAGGGCAAGTTCCAGTTCCGCCGTCAGCCGGTCTACCTCGCTGAGGCCCAGGACGTGCAGGTCTTCGGCTGAAATGCCCTGATCGGTATAGGCTTGCAGGGCGGCCTCATAATAGGCGTCCCCGTCTGGCTGCTGCCATACGCCGGGCTGGGAGGGGGCGCTCGTCTGCAGAGCGGTAAAGGCCTCGGCCAGGTGACGGTAGGCGGGCTGGATTTCTTCGCCGACAATGCGCTTTGTACGGACCAGCAGGGCCTCTGCATCCTCAAGGCTCAGGTCTTCCGGCCCGGCCAGCTGGCTTTCCAGTGTTGTGGTCAGCACATGGGTCTCTGCCGGGCCGTCAGCGAATTTCAGGGCAACATCGCTCATGCGCGCCAGGATGAAATCCGGCGGAACAATGCCTGATTTCGCATCGGCTTCCAGCCGCCTGCGTTCGTCTTCCATGGCATCGGCAAACTGGGCGAGCCGGTCGACATAGGCGCGGGCATTGGCGGCACTGCGAACAGGATGAGCCCGGCTCAGCAGGTCTGGCACATCGATATAGGCCCCGCGCATATGGTCCATCACATAGGGATAGGACACGCCGAGCCCGGTTTGCCCGTGGCCGGAGACGAACAGGCTTTCAGCGGTTTCATAGGCGGCCGTCACCGTATCGAGATGGCGGGCCTGCGGGCTGCCCTCGGCCGGACGCGGCGTGGCGGCCAGCGCTTCGATGATTTCCAGCCGGCTGACGCGGCGGCGCTCATAGGCGGCCTGCGAGCGGTCTGTCAGGTAGCGGTTGAAGGGATAGCCGACGGCTTCCTCGGTCAGGCCCAGCCGCGTGGCGAGTTCCGGATCGGCGGCCAGTTCCCGCATCGCGATGGAGTGGAGGGTCTGGTCCACCTCGCGGGCGATGCGCCGGGGCGTGCCGGCATCGTCCACCTGCGGGCCGCAGGCTGCGACCGACGCACTGGCGGCCAGCCCCGCCAGCACCGTGCGGCGGCGGATGAGAAAACGCGTGTCAGCTATGGATTTCATGACGCTTTTTTCACTCCGCAATGACTGCAGTTCAGGCTGGTTCGGGTGTTGTAGCCAGTGTTTATTTCCGCTAGGCAAACGCCCAATTATCTCAGATCGGAGAGACACACGTGAACACGCCTCCCGCCGCAGGCCAGCCGGCCCTTACAGGTCAGGTCCTTTTCTACAAGCAGCCTCAGCCGCTGTCTCCGGAAGACCATGCAGGTCTCGGCGTCAAGCAGATCGACCAGCCGTTCGGTTTCATGCGCGAAGCGCATGCCATTCCGGTGACTGTGACCGAGTTTGGCCTGTGCGCGAGCTCTTTCCCTGTGATCTTCGTCGGTGACGAGCGTACGCCGGTTGCCGTCATGGGTATCCGTCAGGGCCAGAACCTCTATGTCGGCGCCGATGGCCGTATGGTGGAAGACTACTACATTCCGGCTTTTGCCCGTCGTTATCCGTTCGTCTTCGCAGCTGACGATGCGTCTGACCGCCTGATCCTGTGCGTTGACCGTCAGGCTCCGATGGTGACCAACCAGCCGGAAGTGCCTTTCTTCGAAAACGGCCAGCCGACCAAGTTCACCAATGATGCCATCGAATTCTGCAAAGAGTTCGAGCGTCAGCGCCGCGCCACTGCCGATTTCGTGAAGATGATCCGCGACCTCGACCTGTTCGAGCAGAAAACGGTCACCTTCCAGCCGCGTAACCCGGATGGCTCCGAGGCTGGCCCAGCGCAGAAAATCGCCGATTACTGGGCGATCTCCGAAGAGCGCTTCAACCAGCTGCCGAACGACAAGTTCCTGGAGCTGAAGGCAAATGGCGCAATTGGCGCTGTCTATGCCCACCTCGTATCGCTGCTGAACTGGCAGCGCGTGATCCAGCGTGCCATGCGGACGCCGTTCCCGGCCGCACCGCAGCCGGCAAACGTCTGATCCACGTTTCACATCCCGGATTGAAGGCGGCCTTTGGGCCGCCTTTTTTCTTGCCGGGCCGAATGCGCCAGGGTGCGCCCGGCTGACACACTTGCCATCACGCTTGCGCGAGGCCCTTCTTTCAGGGGATGTTTGCGGGCATATGGGCCGCAACTCCAATAATCCGGACCTACCTGATGAAATTTTCCGCCTGTTTCGCTGCCCTGTTCGGCGCCGTTCTGTTTCTCCTGCCAGCGTCGGCTGCGCCGGTGAATGCCGGCCATGCGCGCGTTGAGCTGATTTCCGAACGTGAGGCGGCCCTGCCGGGGGAAACGGTCTATGCCGCCCTGAAGATGGATCTGGACAATGGCTGGCACGTCTACTGGCGCAATGCCGGGGATGCGGGCCTGCCGCCGCAGGTACTGGTCCAGCCGGGCAGCGACATCAAGGCGGATGCCGTGGGCGGTATCGTCTGGCCGCTGCCGCACCTGTTGCCGGTCGTGGCGGGCGAGATCATGGATTACGGCTACGATGAAGAAGTCGTCCTCCCGTTCCCGATTACCATTCCGGAAGACGCGATGGGGCCGGTCACGCTGGACGTCATCGCTGACTATCTGATCTGTGAAGACACCTGTGTGCCCGAACAGGCACATGTGAAGCTGAAACTGGAGACCGATCAGGCCGAGGCGAACATCCGTGATGGTGAGCTGATCGGAAAATGGATCGCGAAAAGCCATGTCCCGTTCCCGGGAGAGGCGCGGGTCCAGAAGAAGAACCTCGACTGGGCGCTCAGCCTTCGTCTCGATGGCGGTTTCGGCAAGGTCCGCTCTGTCCGCTTCTTCCCCTTCGGTCATGAGATCCTGCACCCGGCTGACCAGAAGCTGGAACTTGGCCGCCATGGCGCGACCCTGTCCCTGACGGCGGCCGATGACAGTGCCGTATCGAAGCCGCTGGAAGGCGTGGTCGTGATCGAACACGATGACGGCTCTCGCACCGGCTACCAGATCAGCGCGGCCGAAGGTGCGCCGCTGCCTGACACGTCCGGCCTGGGGCCGGCGGGCGGGGCAGTGGGGCTTGGCGTGTCGGCCTGGAAGCTGATCCTGCTGGCGCTTCTGGGTGGCCTGATCCTGAACCTGATGCCCTGCGTGCTGCCGGTCCTGTCGATGAAGGCGTTCGGCATGGTGTCGGCGGTCTCCAGCGGTCATGCCGGGGAAGTGCGCCGCCATGGCATCTGGTATACCGCTGGTGTGCTTGTCTCGTTCGGTGTGCTGGCGGCGATTATCGTGGCCCTGCGCGCGGCGACGGGGCCGGTAACGCTCGGCTTCCAGCTGCAGAGCGCGCCAGTCGTGGCCGTTCTCGCACTTGTCATGTTCGCCGTCGGCCTGTGGCTGATGGGCATGTTCGAACTGGGCACCTCGCTGCAGAATCTCGGCTCCGGCCTGGCTGACAGGGACGGGGATGCGGGTGCCTTCTTCACCGGCGTTCTGGCCGCTGTGGTCGGGTCTCCCTGTGTCGGTCCGTTCCTCGGTGCGGCGCTTGGTGCGGTGATGGGCCATTCGGCGCCAATCGTGTTTGTCTTCTTCCTGGCGATGGGCTTTGGCCTGGCGCTGCCCTTCCTTGTGCTGAGCTTTGTGCCAAACCTCTACAAGCTGCTGCCGCGGCCGGGGAAATGGATGGACACGCTGAAGCAGTTCTTCGCGTTCCCGATGTTCCTGACGGCGGCCTGGCTGGCCAAGGTGCTGGGCGACCTCGCAGGGTCCGGCGCGGTGGCCTGGACGGTGGCCGGTGCGGTGGCCGTCGCTTTCGCAGCCTGGCTGTGGCACCGCGAAGCGCGCCTGCCGCGCATCCTGGCTGCCGTGATCCTCGCGCTTGCCCTGTTCGGCGTGGCAGAGCGGGCCATGGCACCGGCACCCGCCATCGGTTCATCCTCCGCCTATGCTGCCAAGTATGAGGCAGAGCCCTGGAGCGCGGGCAAGGTCCAGTCACTGGTCGCCGAGGGGCGCCCGGTCTTTATCGACTTCACCGCCAGCTGGTGCGCCACCTGCCAGGTGAACAAGGCGACGACGCTGAAATCGAAGGCCGTGCATGAGTTTTTCGCGGCCAATGACGTGGCCTTCCTCGTGGCGGATTTCACCCGCAAGGACCCGGCCATCGCCGCTGAACTGGCGCGGCATCAACGCGCAGGCGTTCCGATGTATCTGTGGTATCCTGCCGGTTCCGATGAACCGCAGGTCCTGCCTGAGATCCTCAACCAGGGCCTCGTCACCAGCCTGCCGCTCACCCCGTAAGGGGCGGATAGAAGGCCAAGGTACGAGGGAAGACGCACCCATGATCACGATCAACCGGCGCAACCTGTCGCTGGCCGCAGGCATGGCCGCTGCCGTTATCCTGACGGCGGGTGCCCTGATCGCTTCGACGGCCCATTCCGTGACCGGCATTGCACCCGGCCGCACGGCCCCGGCTTTCACGGCGGAAGATTCCAATGGCGCCTCTGTTTCCCTGTCGGATTTCGCGGGCCGGATCGTCGTGCTGGAATGGAGCAATGATGTCTGCCCCTTCGTGCGCAAGCATTATACCCGGCCGCCTGGCAACATGCAGGGCCTGCAGGCCGATGCTGCCGCCGATGACGCAATCTGGCTGACAATCATTTCGTCGGCGCCCGGCAATCAGGGCTATGTTGATGGCGCACAGGCCAATCAGCTGACGGAAGAACGTGGGGCATCGCCTGCGCATGTCCTGCTGGACGCGGATGGCGCGCTGGCCCGGCTCTACAAGGTGAAGACCACGCCGCACATGTTTGTCATCGCTGCCGATGGCCGTGTGGCCTATCAGGGCGCCATCGATTCTGCCGCCTCCGCCAATGTTGCAGACATCGCCACGGCCACGAATTATGTGCGCGAAGCGCTGACCAGCCTGTCGACCGGGACTCCAGTCGCCGTCCGCTCCACCAAGCCATACGGCTGCTCGGTAAAATACTGAGACCGGGCCCGCAGCAAGCGGCAGGCTGGCTGCCGCAATTTCCCATTGATCCACGCCCCGCACAGTCCTAAAGGCGCGCCTCATGCTTCAGATCGTGCCCGAAACCCCAGAGCTGCATGCCGAAGCGATCGAGGATCTTTTCGATCGCACCTTCGGCCCCGGCCACTTTGCCAAGACCGCTGAGCGGCTGCGCGAATATTCGCGTTCGCTGCCGGAGATCAATCGCGTCGCCGTGCTGGACGGGCAGGTGATTGCGGTCTGCCGCGTCTGGCCGCTGATCGTTGGGCCGAACCGCGACAAGGCGTTGTTCTATGGGCCGGTGGCCGTGGCGCCGTCGCACCGGGGCAGCCGTCTGGGCCTGACTGTGACGGGCGAAGCGCTGGAGGCCGGCAAGGCCGCTGGCTGGCCCGCCGCCATCCTGATCGGGGCCCCGAAATATTTCGGCGAGATCGGTTTCACCGTGACCCCGAAGAACCAGCTGACCTTCCCGGGCCCGCAGGACCAGGCCCGTGTCATGGTGAAGGACCTGGCAGGGGACGCCAGCAAGCTCTCCGGCCTTGTGACCGGTCTGGTTACGGCGCCTTAAGCCACCGCATACCAGATACAGGCGATCACCGTGGCGAGCATGACGAGCGCCGTGATCAGCGTGCCGACGCTGCGCCCGAAGCTGCTGCCGGAGGAGCCGCCAAGGCCCACCGCGTGAAGGATGCGGCCCACCAGGAAACTCGCCCCCAGGCCGTGGATCAGCAGTACGGGCGCGGCCAGCGCGCCAAGCCCCAGCAGGCCGAACAGTACGACCGGCACATCTTCCACGGCATTGCCCTGCACACGCAGGCTGCGCTGGAGGGGCTGGCTACCCCCGTCGCCGAAGCCGACCTTGTGCTTGGTGCGCACCCGCCCGACATTTGCCTTCAGGATCAGCATGAGCAGGCAGAACAGGCCCGCATAAAGTGTAGCCGCTTGCATAGACGTCATGGATCAGTCCTCCCTTTGTGCGTCAGCATAATCCGGTTTGCCAGACGGGCGGTAGCCATTTCAGGATTTCAGAAACACGCCGCCACTTCGCCCATCCATTTCTGCACGACATCTTTCTGTTCCAGCGGGGATTTGCCGTGGCGAACGAGGATGAGGTCCTTTTCCGGCACCAGGACCGTGTATTGACCCTCATAGCCATTGCAGGAGAAGCTGCCGGGGCCTGCCATGCCCAGCCACCAATGCGCGCCATAGCCGAGCGGTTCGTTCTCCGGCACGGCTGGCGTCGGCGTGCGGGCATAATCGGCCCAGCCTTCCGGCAGGATGCGTTGCCCGTCCCACACGCCACCGCGCAGGTAGAGCAGGCCGAAGCGGGCAAAGTCCCGAGCGGTGCAATAGCAGAAAGACGAGCCGATGAAGGTGCCCGCCGCGTCGAACTTCGGAAGAGGGGAGCGCATGCCGATCGGGTCAAACAGTTCACGGAACATGAAGTCCCGGAAATCGTCGCCCGTCTTGCCTGCCGCCCGCGCCGCGCAGCGTGAAACAATGTTCGATGTGCCGCTCGAATAGTTCCAGAACGTGTCCGGCGCCTGCGCCAGCGGCTGGCTGGCGGCATAGGCGGCGACATCTTCCGCGCCCTTGCCGAACAGCATCTCGATCACGTCGGAGACACCGGCATCGACATAGTCTTCGGCGAATTTCAGCCCGCTCGACATACGTAGCAGCATGTCCAGCGTGATGGCGGCGCGCGGGTCATCCGCGGCCTGCCATTCGGGCACATCGGCCGGGGCGTGAATGTCGATCTTCCCCTCGCGCACCAGGATGCCGACCAGGGCCTGCGTGATGGACTTTGCCTCGGACCAGGACGGATACGTGTGCGCCGCTGTAAAGTCCCGCCAGTAGCGCTCGGCGACGATCTTGCGCCGCGCCGCCTTGTTGTCCTTGCCGACCAGATAGACGAAGGCCGATCCGTCGAAGATTCCCAATCTGAAGCCCGCCTTCGCCAGGGACGGCACGATCACCGCCGCCTCCTCGGCCTCGATCTCGGACGGCGCGGCG
>JACXUV010000018.1 GCA_014763715.1 Rhodobacterales bacterium
AAGCATGCGGAGGTTCTGGGCATCCTCCGCTACGTCCAGAACCACACGGCGCACGATGCGATGAACGCAGGCATGCAGGCCAGCCGCGGCGGGCCGGAGGCTTATGATGGCGTTGCCGAACTCTGGTTCGAAAGCGAGGAGGCCATGGCGGCCAACACCAGCGAGGCGGCGGCAAAAGCCGGCGCCGAACTGCTGGCGGACGAAAAGAAATTCATCGACCTCGCCAACTCCCCGCTGTGGTTCGGGGATGAGTTCGAGGTCGTCGGCTAGGCCAGCGCCGCCTCAAGATCCGCCAGAATGTCCTCGACATCCTCCAATCCGACGGAGAGGCGGATGAGGCCATTACTGATGCCATGTTCCAGGCGTTCTTCTTCCGTGTAGGTCGAGTGGGTCATGCTGGCCGGGTGCTGGATCAGGGTTTCGGCGTCGCCGAGGCTGACGGCGCGGCGGATCAGCTGCAGCCGGTTCATCATGGCGATGCCCGCGTCATAGCCGCCCGCCAGCTCAAACGCGATCATGCCGCCGAAGCCGTCCATCTGGCGCTTCGCCAATTCGTGCTGCGGATGGCTGGCGAGGCCCGGATAGTACACGGCCTCAACGCCCGGCTGCGCTTCCAGCCACTCGGCCACTTTCTGCCCGCTCTCGCAATGACGCGCCATGCGCAGCTGCAGGGTCTTCAGCCCACGCATTACCAGCATTGCGGTGAAGGGCGACATGGCTGAGCCGGTCATGTCCTTCACGCCAATCAGACGGACCTCCTTGATGGCCTCGGCCCGGCCCAGAACGGCGCCGGCGACAAGGTCTCCGTGTCCGCCGAGATATTTGGTGGCGGAGTGGACGACGAAGTCTGCACCAAGTTCGATTGGCCGCGTGAGGAGGGGAGATGAATAGGTGTTGTCCACCACCACCAGCGCCCCGGCCTGATGCGCGATGCGGGCCGTCTCGCGTATGTCGACCAGGCGCATGTTCGGGTTCGCCGGGGTTTCGAAATAGACGATGCGCGTCTTGTCGTTGATTGCGGCGGAGAGGTTTGCCGGGTCTGTCAGGTCGATATGGGTGATCGTTATGCCGAAGCGGGCAAGGCCGTGACGCATGAAGGCGAAGGTACAGCCATAGAGCGTTTCGTCGGTGATGATCTCGTCGCCGGGTTTCAGCAGTGTCCACATGAGGGAGCTGATCGCGCCCATGCCGCTGGCAGTGGCGAGGCCCGCTTCGGCGCCTTCGAGGCTGGCGAGGCGGTCTTCCAGCAGGGCGACGGTCGGGTTCGAGATGCGGGAATAGATGTGGCCCTCGGCCTCGCCCGCGAACAGGGCGCCGCCCGTCTCGGCATCGGGAAAGGCGAAGGTAGACGTCAGATGCACCGGCGGAGTCAGCGCATAGTCGTTTTTAGCCGGGTCATAGCCATGATGAATGGCGCGGGTAGCGGGGCCAAGGGGGCGGGATGCGTCGTATGCCATGAGAACCTCCGGAGTTGAGGTAAATCTAGCACGGGTGGCCGGGCGATAGGTGCCAATCTGCGTTGGGAAATGCTTGATAATTGGCAATAAATGCCAATACTGGCGCGCATGGACGCAATAGATGCCAGAATTATCCGCGCGCTGCAGCGCAACGGGCGCCTCACCAACCTCGAACTGGCGGAGGAAGTGGGCCTGTCGCCGTCGCCCTGCCTGCGCCGGGTGCGCAATCTTGAGGCCGCCGGGGTGATCCAGGGCTACACCGCCCTCGTGGACCAGAAGGCCTGCGGCTATCCCATCACCTGCCTCGTGCGCATCCGCCTGTCCGATCACTCCCAGGAGAATGTGCAGGCCGTGGAGAAGAAGATCGCCGAGACCGACGCCATTCTCGACTGCTACCTGATGACCGGCGGAGCCGATTACGAGCTGCGAATCGTTGCCCGCAGCCTCGACGATTACGAACAGCTGGTGCGCCATACGATCCAGAAACTACCCGGAATCGCCTCCATCGAGACCAGTTTCGCCTATGGTGTTGTGAAGAAGTCCCGCATCCTTCCGGTCATGGTGGAAAAGGGTGCATAGAACCCGCCCCGGAACCTGCTATAGACAGCCCCCATGAGCATACCGCCCACCAAGGCCCCGACACTCCTCGAAACCCGCAGCCCGCTTTTGCGCCGGCCGGGCAAGTGGCGCATTTCCAACATTATCGACGGGCGTGCCCTGCGCGTGAAGCTGACCGCTGCCGCGCTCGACAATTTCGGGGACCCTCAGGCCGCCCGCAAGGCCGCGCTGGATCTGCTGCACGGGGCCATGTTCCGCGGCCGCATGATCGCGCAGGAGCGGCTGCAGCAGGGCGCCGACGGGCTGGACACCGCGCGGCTCCTCTCCGCCGTGCAGGACGAGGTGATTAGCGCGCTCTACGACTTCACTACAACGCACGTTCACCGCGCCCGCAACCCGACAGAGGCCGAGCGGATCGCCATCATGGCGACCGGCGGCTATGGCCGCGGCGTGATGGGGCCGTCTTCCGACACGGACCTCCTGTTCCTGCGGGCCTACAAGGTCAGCCCGCACACCGAGAGCGTGGTGGAATACATGCTCTATGCCCTGTGGGACATGGGACTGAAAGTCGGCAATGCCTTCCGTACACCAAGCGACTGCGTGAAGCTGGCACTGGAAGACGTGACCATCAAGACCAGCCTGCTGGACGCCCGCTATATCTGCGGGGACGAAGCGCTGGCAGAGGAAATGCAGACCTCCTTCCGGGAAGGCGCGGTCAAGGGGCGGGATGCACAGTTCATTGCCGACAAGCTGGCCGAGCGGGATGCCCGCCATTCACGCCAGGGCGATGCGCGCTATGTCGTCGAGCCGAACCTGAAGGAAGGCAAGGGCGGACTGCGTGACCTGCAGACGCTCTACTGGATCGTCAAGCACATGTATGGCGGCGTGACGCTGGAAGACGTGATGAAGACTGGTCCGTTTACGGATCACGAATATGCTGTCTTCATTCGCTCGGCGCGCTTCCTGTGGACGGTGCGCTGCCACCTGCATTACGTGACCGGGCGGGCAGAGGAACGCCTCAGTTTTGACCTGCAGCCTGAGATCGCGGCCCGCATGGGTTATCGTGACCGTGAGGGACAGCAGGGCGTCGAGCGTTTCATGAAGCGCTATTTCCTCGTGACGAAGGATGTCGGCGGCCTGACGCGCATCCTCGCGGCGAAGCTGGAAGCGGACCAGAAGAAGCGGCCGGAAGGCCTGCGCCGGTTCCTGCCGGTGCGCGGTCCCATTACGCTGAAGGCAAAGGGCTTCATCCTCGACAATGGCCGGATCAATGTCGATGATGACAAGGCGATGCGGTCCGATCCGCTGAACATGCTGCGCCTGTTCATTGTGGCGCGCGATGAAGGCAAAGACATTCACCCCCATGCGCTGAGCCTGCTGACGCGAGCACTCCGTGCCCTGAACGAGCGGGTGCGCGAGAAGCCGGAGGCGCAAGCACTGATCCTCGATGCGATCCTCGGCGGGGACGATCCGGGGCTGCTCCTGCGCCGCATGAACGAGGCCGGCGTGCTGGGGCGGGCCATCCCGGAATTCGGCGGCATCGTCGCGCAGACCCAGTTCAACATGTACCACCACTACACGGTGGATGAGCACACGATCCGTGCCGTTGAGGCGATTGCGGAAATGGAGCATGGGCGCGATCCGCAGCCCATGAAGCTGGTCGGGGAACTGTTCGGCCTGATCGAGAACCGCCGCGCGCTCTATCTCGCCATGCTGTTGCACGACACCGGTAAGGGGAAGGGCGACCAGCAAGTGGCCGGCATGAAGACGGCCCGGAAAGCCTGCGAGCGGCTTGGCCTGTCGGAAGACGAGACGGATCTCGTCAGCTGGCTGGTCGGGCATCATCTGGAAATGAGCGAGACGGCCCAGAAGCGGGACATTTCCGATCCGCGCACGGTGGCGAGCTTTGCCGAGATGGTCGGTTCGCTGGAGCGTCTGCGCCTGCTCTACATCCTGACAATTGCGGACATCAAAGCGGTCGGCCCCGGCGTGTGGAACGCCTGGAAGGGCCAGCTGCTGACGGACCTCTATCACAACACGGCCGCGGCCCTGCGTGGCGGGCGGACGGACGAGGCCGAAGTGCAGGCCCAGCTGGAGGCGCGGGCCGAGCGCCGCCAGGAAGAGCTGGTCGACCGGCTTGGGTCTGTGCCGGCGCTGATGCTGGAAATGGAAACGGCCTACTGGACCGGTTTCGACATCGACGATCTTGCCTGGCATGCGCAGGCCCTGAACGGCGGCGGCAGCCAAGTGCATCACCGCCTGTCTTTGGAGGGCGGGGCGATGGCGCTGTTCGTGTCGGGGGCTGACCGGCCCGGCCTGTTCGCAGACCTTGCCGGCACCCTTGCGCACAATGGTGCGAACATCATTGCCGCGCAGGTCTATACCAGCCGCGAAGGCGGCATCATCGACGTGTTCATGCTGCACGACATCCAGGACAAGCCCTTCGGCAAGGACGATCCGGCCCGCCTGCAGCGGCTAGAGGCGGCCCTGATGAAAGTGCTGGCCGGGCAGCCGGGCGACATGACAGTGCGCGAGCGGACGGGGCGGCGTCAGGCAGCCTTCCTGGTCCAGCCATCGGTCCAGATCCGCGACGACCTGTCAGCTGATTACACCGTCATCGACATTGCCGGGCGGGACCGGCCTGCGCTGCTCTACGATGTCGCCACCTGCCTTGCGGCGGCGCACGTCTCGATCCACTCGGCGCATGTCGGCTCCTATGGGGAGCGCATGTTCGATGCGTTCTATGTGAAGACCGAGGATGGCAGGAAGCTGGAAGAGTTCGCTGCCCTCAAAGAGTCTCTGCGGGAACAGCTTCTGGACGTATTGGGTCGTCATGAACCGGAGGCCCCGCACACGCCGGCCCGGAAGCTGAAACGGTCGCGGGCCGTAGACAGTTTCTGAGAACCCCGGCACGACATCGCGCATGAGCATCGCCCGTAACACCCTGGTGCAATCCTCGCTGACACTGGGCAGCCGGATCCTCGGCTTTGTGCGCGATATCCTGATCGTGGCAAAGCTTGGCGCCGGGCCGGTCAACGATGCCTGGGTCACGGCGCAGCAATTCCCGAACCTCTTCCGCCGCATCTTTGCTGAAGGGGCCTTTGCCTCCGCCTTCGTGCCGACCTATGCCCGCACGCTGGAGGCTGAAGGGCCGGAAGCAGCGCAGGCCGTGGCGCAGGAGGCGATGCGCGTCCTCTTCGCCTTCACGGCCGCGCTGACCATTGTCGCGCAGATCTTCATGCCATGGGTGTTGCTGGTCATTCATGGCGGGCAGGCGGACGATCATGTGCACTACAATCTCGCCGTGCTCCTCACACGGATCACCATGCCGTACCTGACCTGCATGGCGCTCGCGGCGCTGCTGTCGGGCGTGCTGAATTCGGGCCAGCGTTTCATCCTGTCGTCGGGTGTGCCGACGCTGCTGAACCTCTGCCTCATCCCGGCTGCGCTGGTGTCCGATGTGCCGGAGGTTGTGTCCAAGGCGGCGGCCGTGGCTGTGCTGATCGCCGGTGTGCTTCAGGTGGCGCTGCTCTGGTGGGGTGTCCGCCGCCAGAAAGTGCGCCTCAGCCTGATTGGCTGGCCGCGGATCACGCCTGCCGTGCGCAAGGTGATGGCGCTCGCCGTGCCGGGCACGATTGCGGCCTCGGGTACGCAGATCAACATCATCGTCAGCCAGTCGCTCGCCAGTTTCGAGCAGGCGGCGAAATCCTGGCTCTACACGGCAGATCGGCTCTACCAGCTGCCACTCGGCCTTGTTGGCGTGGCGGTCGGCGTTGCCATCCTGCCGCGCCTCAGCCGGGCCGCGCGCAGTGAGGATCATTCCGGGGCGCAGGCGACGATGGATGAAGGCATCGGCCTCGCCATGGCGCTGACCCTTCCTGCCGCTGCCGCGCTGCTGGTCGCGCCGGTTTTCCTGATCGAGGCGTTCTTTGTGCGTGGGGCTTTCCTGCAGTCGGATGCCGAGGCGTCGGGCGGGGCGCTGTTCCACTTCGCCTGGGGCGTGCCGGCCTTTGTGCTGATCAAGGTTCTGGCGCCTGCCTTTTTCGCCAGGGAGGATACGAAAACGCCGATGCAGTTCGCGCTGACCTCCGTGGTGATCAACACTGTGCTTGGGGCAGCGCTGTTCTTCTGGCTGAACCGGCAGGGGGAATTGGGTTTCATCGGCCTTGCCATCGCCACGTCGGTTGCGGCGTGGGTGAATGCCCTCCTGCTGGCCGTGACGCTGGCGGCGCGCGGCTGGTACAGGCCGGGGCCGGTGCTTGTGTCGCGCACGCTGCGCGCCCTGATCGCCAGCGGCCTGATGGCCGGGGTGGTCTGGTTCATGGTGCAGAATTTCCAGTGGGTGCGGGACAATATCATCGACTCGCGCGCGCTGGCGGCGGGGGTCGTGATCCTCGCCGGCGGCGTGACCTATGCGATTGCAGCCCTGCTGACAGGCGCCATCCGCCCCCGCGACATCACGCAGGCCTTGCGCCGCTAGGTAAATCGGCTACAGCGCTTGGCCATGACTGACACAAACACCCCCGCCTACACCGGCCCCCAGCGGGTCTTCTCTGGTATCCAGCCGACCGGGAACCTCCATCTCGGCAACTATCTTGGCGCGCTGAAGAAGTTCGTCGACCTTCAGAATGACGGCTGGGACTGCGTCTATTCCGTCGTGGACATGCACGCCATCACCATGCCGGTCGAGAAGGGCGTGCTGGCAGACCAGACCCGCCAGATCGCGGCGGCCTTCATCGCCTGTGGCATCGACCCGAAGAAGTCGATCGTTTACGCCCAGTCGTCGGTGCCGGCGCATGCAGAGCTCGCCTGGGTGTTCAACTGCGTCGCCCGCATGGGCTGGGTCGAGCGGATGACCCAGTTCAAGGACAAGGCCGGGAAGGACGCCGAACGCGCCTCTGTGGGCCTGTTCACCTATCCGGTCCTGCAGGCCGCTGACATCCTTGCCTACAAGGCGACCCATGTGCCCGTGGGCGAGGACCAGAAGCAGCACCTCGAACTCAGCCGCGACATCGCCGACCGCTTCAACCGCGAATACGATGTGCCGGGCTTCTTCCCGCTGCCGGAGCCGCTGATCAAGGGCCCCGGCGCGCGCATCATGAGCCTGAAGGACGGCAGCAAGAAGATGTCCAAGTCCGACCCGTCGGACCTGTCGCGCATCAACCTCGTCGATGACGCTGACCTGATCGCGAAGAAGATCAAGAAGGCGAAGACCGACCTTGAAGGCGACATGCCGTCAGAGCCGAAGGGCCTGGAAGGGCGTCCGGAAGTCGAGAACCTTGTCGGCATCTATTCCGCCGTGAGCGGGCAGAGCGTGGAGCAGGTGCTGGCCGAGTTCGGCGGCAAGGGCTTCGGCGTGTTCAAGCCGGCCCTGGCCGATGTGATGGTGGACCATCTGGCCCCGATCACCGAGCGCTATCGCGACATCCTGGCTGATCAGTCGGGTATCGATGCCATCCTGCGGGAAGGGGCCGAACGGGCAGACGCCATTGCTGCGCCGATCATGGAAGAGGTGCGCCGCGCGGTCGGTTACTGGCGGCCCTGATTTCTGCCTGACAGGGAAGCGTGCCATTCCGGCACATTGACCAGGCGGGTCCGGCGCTTACGACTGTGCCATCAGTTCTGAAAGGATGTGCTCCATGCTGTTTCGCACTCTGATTCCCGCCGCTGCCCTGATGCTGGCGGCCTGTTCCGGCCAGGCGGCGGACAAGCCCGCGGATGCGGCCTCCGGCCAGTCTGTCATCGAGGTGAAAGAGGCTTTCGTCGTGAAGCCCGCCGAAGGGCGCGACATCGCAGCCGGTGGCCTGATGGCCTATGTCACGGGCGCGCCTGTGGAACTGGTCGGCGCCTCCACCGATGCGGCAGCCCGCGTGGAGCTGCACACCATGTCCATGGAAGATGGCGTCATGCAGATGCGCCAGGTGGAGAGCTTCACCGCTTCCGAGGGCGAACCCATCGTGCTCCAGCGCGGCGGCAATCACCTCATGCTGTTCGGCTTCGACCCTTCCGTGGCGGTTGGCGACAAGGTCGACCTGGCACTGGAATTCCGCGATTCGGATGGCACTTCGCAGACCGTGGTGACCAGCGCGGAAGTGAAGGGTCTCGGCGACTGAGACGCTTGATCCGACTGCGGACAGCTCCTTCAAGGCCTTGATTTTGGACGTCACGGACCCGGCTGGCGCGGCTTTTGCGTGCAGAGCCTGCGGATTGCGGACATTTAACAGTTAATCACCTGTTAAAATGCCACAATTGAACGCATAGTGCTTTGTATACAACACCACCGCGAAAAAGCCGGGGAATCGTAGAGTATGGCCTTCGACAGCCGACTGCATGCAGCCTACCTCGAAGAAGGGCCAGACCCGGCTGAGGTCTCTGAAGCGCACCTTCGTGAACTTGAAGACGCTGAGCCGCATCCGATCATGGATATCTTCCGGGGGCTGTGGCGCCGGACTGTCTTCCTCTTCAAGCTGAGCCTGTTTCTCGCGCTGGTAGGCGCCTATCCGGTCTCGGTGGTCATGTCTCACAAGATCGACGACTCGGACATTGTCTTCGCGGACGGCCAGAAATGGGCCTTTCCGGAATCCGGTATCGCCATCACCAAGATCGCACGCGAGCTGGAAGGGAAGGGTTGGGCCGACGACAAGCCGAACTGGCACCCGCAGGCCCGCCTGACGGCCATGCCTGCCTGGCAGGAAGCCACGGCGGATGGCCTCTCTGAATTTACCCGCATGATCGCCGCAGCCGTTCCGGACGAGAATGGCGAGCCCGATGCAGACCTTGTGGCGGCCTCCCGCCTGCTGAACGGCATTCCGGGCGAAGACATGCGCCCCCGCATGACAGCGGCTGCCGAAGCGCTGAACCGGTTCGACAGCCGCGCCAGCCGCGGCGTGATCTCCATGCCGGACCGCCGGGTGCTGGCCGCTGACGAAGCCCGCATGTTCGCTGGCTGGGCCGAAGCCGACCAGGACGACCTGTCGACCCAGATCTATCAGGAATCGACCGGCTGGCCGGCCTCCAAACAGGACATCCGCGTCTTCTACGCGGCCAAGGCGCGTGCCCATATCGCCCTGCAGATGCTGCAGGCCGCCCGTCTGGCAGACCGTGACAGCCTTGCCGATGCCGGCACGATGGCTGCCTATGACAAGGCTGAAGCCGCCTGGACCCGCGCGGCCCGTATCCGCCCGCTGGTCGTGTCCAACCAGAAAGGTGATGGCGCCATCATGGCCAACCATCTCGCCAGCCTTGGTTTCTTCCTGCGTGATGCCCAGCGCACCTCGCTGGAACTGGCCGAACGCCTGGACCAGCCGCTGCCGCCGGAACAGCCAGAACAGGAAGAGGTCGCCCAACTCGACCCCGCCATGGCCGGCGCCGCGCACTGACACAGCGATTGCGCCCATAAGCCCTTGATCCGCCTGCCTTCGCGCGCCATCTGTGGCGCAGGTGAAGCTTTTGACAGAAAGGGCAGGCGGCGATGTTCATCCAGACCGAACCGACTCCCAACCCCGATACGATCAAGTTCCTGCCCGGCCATGAAGTGGCAGGCGATCGCGGCCCGTTTGACTTTCCGGACGCTGCCAGCGCCCGCATCAGCCTGCTGGCCCGCGCGCTGTTCCAGGTGGACGGCGTGGAGCGTGTCTTCCTCGGCAGCGACTTCGTGTCCATCAACAAGGCCGAAGGCAAGGACTGGCGCCATGTGAAGCCCATGGTGCTGGCGGCAATCATGGACCATTACATGGCGGGCCTGCCCGTTGTTGAGGATGGCGCCGAGCCGTCTGCCTCGGCCGAGGCCGATGTCACCTATGAGGGTGAGGCAGCCGAGATCGTCGCGGAGATCCGTGAGCTGATCGAGACTCGTGTGCGTCCGGCCGTGGCCCAGGATGGCGGCGACATCATTTTCCACCGTTTCGAGCCCGAGACCGGCATCGTGCATCTGTCCATGCGTGGGGCCTGTGCCGGCTGCCCGTCTTCGACCATGACCCTCAAGCAGGGCATCGAGAACATGCTGAAAACCTATGTGCCGGAAGTGACTGCCGTCGAGGCCGTACTCTAGGCGTGATCTGATCTCTCCGGGGCGCATCCAGCCCCTTGACGGCCCGCGCAAAGACGGGCCGCATGCGCCAAACAGCAAAAGGACTTCTCCCATGGCTCATCCTGTGAACGACCACGCACTGGACGTCATTTTCCGCGATGCCCGCTCCTATAATGGCTGGCGTGACGAAGGCGTGCCGGAAGTGCTGGTCCGCGCGGTGTATGACCTTGCGAAGCTCGGGCCGACGAGTGCCAACAACTCGCCCGCGCGCTTTGTGTTCATCAGCTCTGACGAGGGCAAGGCACGTCTCCTGCCGCTGATGTCCGAAGGCAACCGCGAGAAGACACAGAAAGCTCCGTGGACGGTGATCATCGCCTATGACCTGGAGTTCCACGAAAAGATTCCGCAACTCTTCCCCCATGCCCCGGCAGCCAAGGACTGGTTCCATCACATCAAGGAAGAGACCGCCTTCCGGAACGGCACTCTGCAGGGCGCTTACCTGATGATGGCGGCGCGCGCGCTGGGCCTCGATTGCGGGCCGATGTCCGGCTTCGACAAGGACGGCGTCGACAAGGAATTCTTCCTCAGTCAGGACGGTGAGATGAAGAACTGGCGGGTCAATTTCATCTGCAATATCGGCCATGGTGACCGCACGACGATCTTTGATCGTTCCCCGCGTCTCGCCTTCGACGAGGCCTGCCGCATTCTTTAGGCGGACAAGACGATGCTGGTTCTGGGGCTCAACACTGCGTTCACGGCCATGGAGGCCGCCCTTGTGCGCGACGGCGAAATCCTCGCCGACGCGCGTGAGGTGATGGCGCGCGGACAGGACAAGCACCTGCCGGCCCTGGTCCAGCGCCTGTTGGACGAAGAAGGCGTCACCTTCGACGATCTTGACCGTATCGCCGTCGTCACCGGCCCCGGCAGCTTCACCGGCATCCGGATTGGCGTGGCCTATGCGCGGGGCCTTGCGCTCGTCACCGGCGCGCCCTGTGTCGGCGTGACCAGCCTGGAGGCCGCCGTGCCGTCCGGCATGGAGGGTACCGTCATGGGCTGCCTGGCCGGGCAGAAACGCCCGCCGGACCAGACCTGGTGGGTACAGGGCGTCTCGGGCGGGCAGGGCATTGCCGATGTGCTGGAGCTGCGCCTCGAACAGCTGCTGCCCATGCTGGAAGGCTTCCACGCGCCCATCTTCATGGACAATGCCGACGCCCTTGGCGAGATGAAGGACAGGCTGGACCTGCGCCCGCTGGTCCCGTCCGCCATCACCGCCGCCATCAAGGGCGGGCAGTTCGATCCGGCGGCACATCCTCCGTCCCCGGTCTATGCGCGGGAGCCTGACGCGACCCTGCCGGAGCCGCGCAAGTGACGCGACCCATGCTCGTCCTGCGGCCGGAAGACGCCGGGCGGATGAGCCGCCTGCACATGCTCTGCTTCGATGACCCGTGGAGCGCGATCTCCTTTCGCGGCCTGCTGCTGGATACGTCGATCCTGACCCTCGGCATCGAGCTGGAGGGGGAGCTTGCCGCTTTCGTCATGGCCCAGACCGTGGCGGGGGAGAGTGACATCCTCACCGTTGCCACGGCGCCCGCACATCGCCGCAAGGGGCTGGCCGCCATGCTGATCGCCGCCCTGATCAGCCGCCTGGGGGAGCGCGGCGTGTCCCGCATCACGCTGGACGTGGCCGAGGACAATGCACCCGCCCGTGAACTTTATCGCGGCCTCGGCTTCACCGAAGATGGCCGCCGTCCGCGCTATTACACGTCCGGCCGCGACGTGCCGGTGGATGCCGTGTTGATGTCGCGCAATATGGGGCTTCACCCCACACAGATGTGATCGGCCCGGCCTATCCAAATTTCTCCACCGCGCTACCATCGGTTCAGCAAGAGGAGACACTGCAATGGCCGATGGCATGAAACCGACCGATATTCAGACCGATATCCCTCAGGGCGTCTTCGACCTGTACGACGATTATTGCCATGGCCACCTGTCGCGCCGGGGCTTTTTCGAGGGGCTGGGAAAATATGCCGTGGGCGGATTGAGTGTCGCTTCGCTGGCTGCGTGCGTGATGCCCGATTATTCGAAACAGCAGACCGGAGAGGCGGATGAGGACATCACCGCCGAGATGGTCACCTATAATTCTCCGAATGGCGCGGGCGAGATGGCCGGTTATCTCGTGCGCCCCGTGCGCAGCACCACGCTGCCCGGCGTGCTGGTCGTGCATGAGAACCGGGGCCTCAACCCGCATATCAAGGACGTCGCCCGCCGCGCGGCCAAGGCAGGCTACACAGCCTTCGCGCCTGACGCGCTCTATCCGCTGGGCGGTTATCCCGGCAATGATGATGACGGCCGCACCCTGCAAGCCCAGCGCGATAGTGCCTCCATGCTGGCAGACTTCATGGCCGGTGCCGAATTCCTGCGGGATCATCCGGCTACGAATGGCAAGGTCGGAATCACCGGCTTCTGCTTCGGCGGCGCGATCACCAATCTGATGGCGGTGAAACAGCCCTGGCTTTCCTGCTCCGTGCCGTTCTATGGCGGCTGGCCCAGCGTGGAGGAGGCAGCCCAGCTGGAAGTGCCGTTGCAGCTGCACCTCGCCGGGCTGGACGAGCGGGTGAATGCGGGCTGGCCGGCCTACAAGGCCGCGCTCGATGCGGCGGGCAAGCCCTACGAGGTCTACATCTATGAGGGCGTGAACCACGGCTTCCACAATGACACGACCTCCCGCTATGACGAGGCCGCCGCCAAGCTCGCCTGGAGCCGCACGCTGGACTTCTTCCAGAAGCACCTCGCCTGATCCTCACCGAACCTGGCCCGAGCCTGACCTGACAGGGCTGGACTCGTGCAGGCTTCTGCATGATGTTCCCTCTATGTTCGAATCTGCCTGCCTGTTCGATACGGCCATTGGCCCGTGCGGCCTTGCCTGGAGTGAGGCGGGGCTGACGGGCGTTCAGCTGCCCGAAGCAAGCGCTGAGGAGACTGCCGCCCGCATCTGTCGTCACGGCGCGGCCTTGACCGACGCGGCAGACGCGCCGCCCGAAGCTGCCCGCGCCATGGCCGCGCTGCAGGCTTTCCTGTCCGGCGAGCCGACCGGCTTTGACGGCATCGCGCTCGACATGCAGCGCCATTCGCCTTTTGAGCAGGCGGCCTATGCGGCGCTGCGCAGGGTGGCGTGGGGCCGGACGGTGACCTATGGCGAACTGGCCGCGGCGGTGGGAAAGCCGAATGGTGCGCAGGCCATCGGCATGGCCATGGGGCGCAATTCCTGGCCTGTGATCGTGCCGTGTCACCGCGTGCTGGGCGCGAATGGCTGGCTTGGCGGGTTCTCCGCGCCAGGCGGAACGGTCACCAAGAAAGCGCTTCTGGAACGCGAAGGCGTCTATCCCGACGGCGGCCAGATGGCCCTCTTCGAATGAGGCCGCGATGACCGGCGGCGCCCCGCTCGAAATCCGCAACCGCGATGCCCGCCGCCTCTGGCTGCATGCGCAGGGCCTGTCCGCCACGCCCACCGGCCCGCTGGACCTTGCCGCCCTGATCCGGGATCTGGGGTTCGTCCAGCTCGACTCCATCCGCGTCGTTTCCCGTGCGCACCATCACATTCTCTGGTCGCGGAACCAGCACTATCGCGAGCCCATGCTCGACAGATTGATGCGAACGGAACGCGGCGTCTTCGAGCATTTTACCCATGATGCCTCTGTCATCCCGATGGAGTTCTATCCCTATTGGCGCCGCCAGTTCCGGCGCCTTGAGGAGAAAGTGCGCGGCTGGGAATGGCACCGGGGCATGCTGGACGAGGCTGGCCGCGCCGGGCTTGTCGAACGCATCCGGGCGGAGGGGCCGCTCTCCACCAAGGCGTTCGACACGAAAGTGGAAGGGCCGCGCGAGATGTGGCGCCGCCCGCCGCACAAGCTGGCGCTGGATTACATGTGGTATGCGGGGGAGCTGTCGACTTCGCACCGCGAGAATTTCACCAAATTCTACGACCTTACCGAACGGGTGATTCCCGGCCATCACCGCGAGGATGAGCTGCCGGACCATGAACAGGTCGACTGGCTCTGCCGCGAGGCGCTGGCCCGGCTGGGCTTTGGCTCGGAAGGGGACATCCAGCGCTTCTGGGACGCAGCGGACCTCGCCGAAGTGAAGGACTGGGCGGGCCGCCAGAGGGGGCTCGTTCCGGTGCGGGTCGAAGGCGCTGATGGCAAATGGATCAGCGCGCTTGCGCCCGAGGATATCGAGGTGCGGCTGGCCGAAGCGCCGGCGCCAACCTCCCGCCTGCGCATCCTCAACCCGTTCGATCCGGTGATCCGCGACCGGGCCCGGTTGCAGCGCCTGTTCGGCTTCGACTACCGGATCGAGATCTTCGTCCCGGCGGCCAAGCGCCGCTGGGGCTATTATGTCTATCCGCTGCTGGAGGGGGACCGGATGGTTGGCCGGGTGGAGGTGAAAGCCGACAGGACAGCAGGCACGCTCAGCCTGGAACAGGTCTGGCCGGAACCGGATGTGGTCTGGACCGGGGCGCGCGATGCGCGGCTGGAGGCGGAACTCGCCCGTCTTGCGCGGCTGATCGCAGTTGACACTGTTCACAGGAAGACCCAACTCAAACTGGACTTACCGCGGCGCTAAGGGCAAATACCTAGTATGGATCGACTCGAAAAACTCTGCCTTGAGAAGGGCCTGCGCATGACGGAGCCGCGGCGCGTGATTGCGCGCGTGCTGTCCCAGGCGTCGGACCACCCGGATGCCGAAGAGCTGCACCGCCGCGCCAATGCCGAAGATGCCTCCATCTCGCTGGCAACGGTCTACCGGACCGTGAAGCTGTTCGAGGACGCCGGCATCATCCAGGCACACGACTTCCGCGACGGCCGCGCCCGCTATGAGGAAGTGCCGGACGAGCATCATGACCACCTGATCAATGTGAAGACCGGGGAAGTGGTGGAGTTCCATTCCGAAGAGATCGAGAAGCTTCAGGAAGCGATCGCCAAGAAGCTGGGCTTCCGGCTGGTCGACCACCGGCTGGAACTCTATGGCGTGCCGCTCAAGGAATCGGACGCCGACTAGGCCTGCAGGCAGTCATCGTTCAGCTCGCGTAAATCATTCATTGAGCATGTTATAGTCCGCCTTGATCATGGCCTGGTGCGGCTTGGTCCGCCGTAGTCATGCCGTAATCCGGGCGTAGCGATGCCTGGAGGATTACGTCACCGTCATGTTGCTTGCCTGGCTGCTCACCTTCACGCTGGCCACCGGATCGGGGCCCATGAACTCCGCGCTGGAAGCGACGGAAGCGCCGACCACGCTGCGTGCGGCCTTCACGGTGGAGCTGCAATCCTCCCACGCCCGCCGCGTCTACCGCTTCGATCCGCGCGAAAAGGGCCGGGAACGCTGGAAAGCGCTGGTCTGGGAGGGTGAGGACGAGGAACTCGACACCGTCGCCGCCGAATGGGCGAATGAAGCCGCCCCGGACGGGCGCCTCTTCCCGGACGATCTGCGCGCCAGTCTCGGCCCGCAGGTGATGGTGGACGACAAGGGCGCAGCCTGGAAAATTTCCTTTCATCACAGGCCCTCCGTCAATGATGGGGAGTTCGATGTCTGGGCTGCCGAGCGCCTTAGGGCGACGGCCTGGCTGGATCCGGTGGGCGAGCGTTTCCTGCGCATCGACTACACGCTGCCGCAGCCCGTTGCCGGGCCAGAGGGCGGTACGCTGACACGGTACGATCAGTCCTATTTCATCCGCACCGAGCCGCGCTGGGGCATGAGCTATGTCTCCGGTTTCTCCATCGACCTGCAGGCGCGCGCGGCCTTCCGCACCATCGAGCGGCGCTATTCGGCGAACATCGTCGAGGCGGATTTCTTCTTCGCCAGCAATGAAGCCCAGCAGGCCTTCGAGTCTGCCCAGCTGACGCAGTAGCGGCACTGGCCACACCGCCGGGCTGCGCTAAACTCGGGCCATGACGATTCACATCGTAAAACTCAGCGTCGGCTCGGAAGATGTCGAAGACATCGCCAATTGGCAGGCGCGCTATCTGAAGACCGCGCCCAATCCGGTGCACTACACCCGCATGTTCCCCAAGCGCGCCGAGGAAGTGCTGCGCGGCGGGTCGATCTATTGGGTGGTGAAAGGCGCCATCCGCGTGCGCCAGCGGATCGTGGATATCCGTCAGGAACAGGATTCCGAAGGCCGCGACATGTGTGCCCTCGTCTTCGATCCCGAGTTGGTTCGCACCTATGCGCAGGCCAAGCGCCCATTTCAGGGCTGGCGGTATCTGAAGCCGGAAGATGCCCCGCGTGACCTGAAATCCGGTGAGGCGGCACGGAACATTCCGCCGGACCTGGACACCGCGCTCAAGAATGCGGGTGTCTGGTAAGCCTCAGGGTGCGACTTCACTGGCAGCGATACGGGCCTCACGCCGGGCTGCGAAGTGGGTTTCGAAGGCCACAACCAGACAGGCGAGGATGATGATAGCCGCCCCGGCATAGAGCCGCACGCTGGGGATTTCCTGAAAGAAAACATAGCCGAACAGGGACGACCAGATGAGGCCCGTATATTCGAACGGCGCCAGCGTCTGGGCCTTTGCGCGGGCATAAGCCAGCGTCATGAACCACCAGATGCCGATAGCAGCAAAGCCGACAAAGCTGAGGATCGGCCAGGCGTTGGCTTCCGGCAACGGCCCCACAAAGGGCAAGAACGGCAACAGGAACAGGGCAGGCAACACGTTCATGAAGGTGACCAGCGTAAGGCTGTCCTCCTCCTTTGTGCGCATGCGCAGAAGAACGATGTTGAGCGCGTAACCGACCGCCGAAACCAGCATCGCCGCGATGCCGTAGATGCGTGTGCCGCCGACCGGGGCGCTGGCGGGCTCGCCTGAAATGGCGATGGCGGCGCCGATAAAGCCGACAATCGACGCACCGACGGTGATCGGGCTCATCCGCTCGCCCAGAAGGACGCGCGCGATCGGCGCAATCATCAGGGCGGCAGTGAAACCCATCACGACGGCTTCAGCCAGGGTGATCTGGGTCAGCGCATAGAAGAAGGTGACCGACGACAGGACCTGCGCGATCGACCGCAGCGTGTGGAAGCGGATGGCCTTCCAGCCTGGCATGGGCCGCCGCATCGCAATGAACAGGCTGACCATGATCAGCGAGGCGGCAATGTAACGCCAGGCCGTCGCCGTGATGACGCTGGTGCCGCCAAGCGTAATGGCTTTCATGGTCGCATCCAGCGTACAGCCACAAAGGACCGCCAGGCAGACAAGAATGATGGGATGAGGCAGGCGCATGGCCGGGAGCCTTCGCCGGAGCCCGACTTGACGTCAAGCCGGGAAATGGCGCGCGCTGTGAGGAGCGCTTTCTGATCCGGTTGGCGTCGGGTCAGTCTGTTTCCGCCCAGCTGGTTCCGGTAAACTGGACCCAGCCGGGCAAAGATCCGGATGAGGAAACATCAGGAGGAGACGGCCATGGCAGAGGATGCACGGCCCGAGGCGTTTGACCCAGGCGCCCTTCGTGACAGGTATCGTGCCGAGCGCGACAAACGCCTGCGCAAGGAAGGTAACGACCAGTATGTGAACATGGTGGGCGATTTTGCCCATTTCATCGACGATCCATATTGCGACTTCGAGCCCCGCGATCCGCTGACGGATCATGTGGAGGTGTGCGTCATCGGCGGTGGCTTCGGCGGGCTGCTGGCGGCGGCCAAACTGCGGGATGCCGGCTTCGATGACATCCGCATGGTGGAGAAGGGCGGCGACTTTGGTGGCACCTGGTACTGGAACCGCTATCCCGGCGCAGCCTGTGACATCGAGAGCTACATCTATCTGCCACTGCTGGAAGAGACCGGGTACATGCCGGTGGAGAAATATTCCCGCGCGCCGGAAATCCTGGAGCACTCCCGCCGCATTGCGCGTCATTATGATCTCTATCCGAATGCGCTGCTGGGAACGGAAATCACGGGCATAAACTGGGATGAAGCCAGGAATGCCTGGCAGGTTCTGACCAATCGGGGTGACGATTTCACGGCGCGGTTCGTTGTCATGTCAAATGGCCCACTGAACCGTCCGAAACTGCCGGGTATTCCGGGGGTGGAAACTTTCAAGGGCCACGCCTTCCACACAAGCCGTTGGGACTATGACTATACGGGCGGGGATTGTTCCGGCGGACTGGAAAACCTGTCTGACAAGGTGGTCGGCATTATCGGCACGGGCGCCACAGCTGTGCAGTGCGTGCCGCACCTCGCCCGCGGAGCAAAGCAGCTCTACGTTTTCCAGCGCACGCCCTCATCAGTCGATTATCGCGGGGACCGGCCTACGGACCAGGAATGGGCCAAATCGCTGCAGCCGGGCTGGCAAAAGGAGCGGATGGAGAATTTCAACACGCTCGTTTCCGGCGGTTTCGCGCCCGTTGATCTCGTCCAGGATGGGTGGACGGACATTATCCGCAACCTGCTGCATATCGCGACGCAGGAAGGCAACCAGAACCTGTCGCCGGAAAAACTGTCCGAACTGGCGGAGCTCGCAGACTTCAGGAAAATGGAACAGGTGCGCGCTCGTGTCGACGAGATTGTGGGGGATCCCGCGACGGCTGAGGCGCTGAAGCCGTGGTATCGCCAGTTCTGCAAGCGCCCATGTTTTCACGATGATTATCTCGCCGCCTTCAACAGGGACAATGTCACGTTGGTGGATACGGAAGGGCAGGGTGTCGATGCGATCACCGAGGATGGTATCGTGGTCGGGGGCAGGGAATACAAGGTGGACTGCCTGATCTATGCAACCGGCTTCGAAGTCGGCACGGACTATACGCGCAGGGCTGGCTACAACCCGGTTGGCCGGAATGGTGTGTCGCTGGCGCAGGCATGGGAAAACGGCATGCGGAGCCAGCACGGCATGTTCGTGTGCGGATTCCCGAACCTCTTCGTGATGGGGCCTGCGCAGGCGGGCTTCACAGCGAACTACCCGCACTTGCTGGCAGAACAGGCCGTTCAGATTGGCTATACGCTGGCAGAAGCCAGGGCGCGTCAGGCGGGGCGCTTCGAACTGACGGAAGAGGCGGAGCAGGCCTGGGTCGATACAATCATCGACAAGGCCATGTTGCGCCGGAAGTTCCTGGAAGAGTGTACACCCGGATATTACAACAATGAAGGCAAGCCCGGGGATCGGAGCAATCAGGATGCGTCCTATGGGGCCGGACCTGATCCCTACTTCGCCATCCTGAAAGCATGGCGGGAAGAGGGGGAACTGGCGGGGCTGGCGCTCGCTTGAGCGGCCCCGCCATGCCGGGGATCAGTAGGTGATGCGCAGGTCCGAAATGGACTGGGCGATCTTCGTGTAGGCGTCTTTCAGTTCGTCCGCACTGTCGGGCGTAAAGGCATATTCCGTGCTCGTGGCGCAGTATTCGAGGACTTCACGGCCGGCTCTGGGGGCCTGGAAGGCCACTGTGTAAATGCGCACGCCTTCATCCTTGATATTGTCGCAGAGCTTTTTCGCCTGCGCGAAGGAATCTCCGTGACCGTCAGCATAGTTGTACTCGATGTTGAACTCGCCATCGGTCATGATGATCATGGCCTTGGCTGAATCCGGCTCGTCATAGGCGAGTGGTTTGGAGGCTGACGGCCAAACGCTATCCCAGTTGGGAGCTAGCAGGTACCAGCCCCACGCGATCCCGATATGACCGGCAGTATTTCCGCTCGCGCGCAGATCGTCGATGTAGTCATATAGGTCGTCCCGGTCATCCGTGAGGGGAAGGGGAGGGGTCGGGTTGCACGACTGCTCTTCCCAGCGGCGATAGTAGGGATTGTATACTGCTTCAGCTGCTTCGATCCATTCATTCGGGCCGGGATCTGCATCTGTAAGGGCCTGCGAACCCAGCCGTTCTTTCACGCACGTGTTGTTGACTGTATAGCTGGACCATTTCTTACACCCATTTCTATTGGAACTTATGCAGGCAGTATAGGTGCGTTTGGGTTGTTCGTTCGTGACCGCAGTGAAGTAATCGCCTGCATCTGCCATGGTCGAATAGGACGCCATGCCGAGGCGGACCTTGCCCAGGTTTGCTTCGGGATTTTTCGGGAGGAGGACGTCCACAGCATCATAGGCGGCATCCTTGAGCGCTCGCATCTTGCTTGTGCCCATGGAACCGGAAACGTCGAAGACGAACGTGACGTCGACATTGCCGATCCCGTAGGTCGAGCCGGAGACGATTGTGAATTCCAGATAGTGATAGCCGATCAGTTCTGTCAGCGTGGTTTCCTGCTGGCACTTGATCGTGGCGTTGATGTCCTGGGTGCCTTTGGAAAAGTTTACCTCGACGGGCTTGCAGGAGACGGCATAGTTCTTCGCTTTCACCACGCCATCGACGAAATCATTGATGTAGTTGGCGATCTCTGCCTGCGACTTGCCAGCCTGCATCTCGCGCGAGCCGGCAATTACGGCATTATCCATTGTATACTGGAGGAATTGGCGGCTCGTATTCGTATTCTGCAGGTCGATTGCAATACCGACGAGCACCAGAATCGGCACGATCGCGATCGCCAGAATGATCGCGACATTCCCCTCACGGTTCCTGATCCAAGTCGTAAGCCGGTTCAGCATAAGTTTGTCCCACTGTTAGAACACCCATGATGGATTATGGGTGATTAACGTTTCCAGCGGCCTAAGAGTCTTGTGAAAACTCCTTACGGATCAAAAGCTTTCGGTAATGAATTGTTGCGCTCTGCCCATGCCGACGGGGGGCGCGCTGTGTTCAACATGCTTCAGGTTACAAGGTTCAATACTGGCCATGCTGTGCGGCATCGTGCAGATAGCCCGAGTGAGGAAAATCGCATGGATTGCAGTACGGCCTGGTGCCCGTATGGCATACGCGAAGGTGTGAATGAATGGATCTGATCGTTCAGTATGGCCCATTGCTGGTGGCGCTTGCTGCAGCTGGTGCGGCTGCAGGCCTTGCCGCTGGCCTGTTCGGCATCGGCGGCGGGGCGATCATCGTGCCGGTCCTGTACTTCCTGTTCGATGCCATGGGCTATGGCGAGACGGCCATGCATGTTGCCGTGTCCACATCGCTGGCCACCATCATCCTGACATCGGCGCGCAGCGTCAGCGCGCATAACAGTCACGGCGCGGTTGACTGGTCTATCATCCGAGGCTGGGCGCCGTGGATCGTACTGGGCGCGCTGGCAGGCATGTCTCTCACCGGGTTCCTGTCGAAGCGGGCATTGCTGGGCATTTTCGGATCGCTCGCATTCCTGCTCTCGGCGCAGCTTTTCTTCGGTCGTCCTACCTGGCGATTGGCAGATGACATGCCCAGGGGGCCGTTGCGGGCCGCACTCGGCATGGCTGTCGGTGCGCTGTCGGCTCTGATGGGGATCGGTGGGGGGACTTTCGGCGTCAGCCTGATGACGCTCTATGGCCGGCCGATCCACCAGGCCGTGGCGACGGCGGCAGGCTGGGGTGTCGCAATTGGTCTGCCTTCCGCAATTGCCGCCATCTTCATCGGCTGGGGGCGGGAAGGGCTTCCGCCATTCTCGCTTGGCCATGTGAACCTTGCGGCCTTTGCGCTGATCTCTCTGTTTACCGTCACCATGGCCCCCGTTGGGGCGTCTCTGGCCCACAAGCTGGATGCGATGCGCCTGCGCCGGATGTTTGCCGTGCTGCTGGCGCTGGTCGCGGCGCGGATGCTGTGGAACGCGCTCGGCCTGTGACGGGTCAGATGTTGAAGAAAGCTGCCGCGATCCGCTCAATGGCCCAGTAGCTGCCCATGAAGCCGATGAAGTAGGCGAGCGCCGTGCGCACCATCACCATGCGTTTCTCGGCAAGCCGGTGGATCAGGAACGCCACCAGCAGCAGAGCGCAAACGAACATGACCTGTCCGGCCTCCACGCCCACATTGAACAGCAACAGGGCCATGGCTTCGGCTCCTTTGGGCAGGCCGATCTCCGCCAGTGCTCCGGCAAAGCCAAAGCCGTGGATCAGGCCGAAACCGAACGCGATGGCCCACGGGATACGCTGGCTGAGCGTATTCCAGCCCTTGATGCGGTGGATGGCTTCGGCGCCCAGCAGGGCGATGCTCATCGCGATAGTGATCTCGACGGGCGGGCCCGGCAGGGTGATCCCACCCAGTGTGGCCGCAGCCAGAGTTATGGAATGCGCAACGGTGAAGGCCGTCAGCGTCAGCAACAGCTGCCGGGGCCGCACAAGCAGCACCATGCCGAGGACGAAGAGCAGGTGATCCCAGCCGAAGAGGATATGCTCGACACCGATCCGGAAATACGTGGCCACTGGCGCGCCAGCCGGAACCGTCAGGTCCAGCTCCGGTGAGGTGGGTCTCAGGACAGCGCCGATGTCATCCCCTTCAAGGCGGTCGATACGCACGAAAGCATCCGTCAGGGTACGTTCCAGTCCATCGATACGGATTACGCCCTGGTTCAGGTCACACTGCGTCGTCCAGCGTTGCACCAGCGTGCCGCCGACTGAAGTGACGTATTCGCTTTCACGCCCGCAGGTCTCAGGAAAGACCGGGTCGATCTTCAGGCGGCGCCCGTCCAGAACAGGCTGCTTCCAGGTGACCTCATAGGTGCCGGGGGTGACCTCGGTCACTTCCAGATAAGCCGGGCGCACTTCATGTGCCGCAGCTGGGGCTGCCATTGCCAGCCACATGGCAAGGCCAGTCAGGCAGGCGGCCAGCCAGCGAACCAGGGCAAACCTACTCGGCATTGATGCCTTCGACCTCAACTTTGTAGCGGGCGATGATGTCCTGAATGGCCTTTTCATTGGCCTCACGCCGGGTCTGGTCCTGCCAGTCGGCGAGCACCGCCTCTTTCACGTCTTCGAAGGGCTGCAGCTGTGGCGGTGTGTTGGCGCTAACGTGCACAAGATGCACGCCCAGAGCCGACCGGACTGGCCCGGTCCAGACCTCCGAGGCCGGCGTGGCGGCGATTGCCTCAGCGAATTCCGCACCGAACAGGCGTACGACTTCGCGAAGCGGCAGGTCGCCATAGGCACGTTGCAGCATGAATGGGTCCCCGGCTTCTCTCCAGTCCCCGCCGGCATTCAGCTTGCCGAGCATGTCTTCTGCGTCACTTGTTGCCTTGGCTCCGCGTGTGTCCTCGCTGAAGAAGACCTGTTGGAACGTTATTTTCTGAGGCTCTGTGAACCGGTCAGCATGGGTTTCATACCACGCGCGCAACACGGCATCGTCCGGCGTTTCCTCGCGTGCGAGGTCGGCCACCATGAAAGTCATTTTCTGCGCCAGTCTTCGCGTGACGATCGTGTCGCCTTCATCGAGGCCGAGGCGTTTGGCTTCGCGGGCAAGCGCCTCGTCACGCACATAGTCGTTCACCATGGCGACCATGTCTTCGCCGGACGGCAGGGCGCCTGCCTCAGCGGCGTAGATCGAGGCCAGCCTTTCGAGATCGGCGTTCGTTACCCGTATGGTGCGTGTTTCATCGGCGCGCCGGGATGCCACGACATTCCACGCGATGAACACTACCAGGGCGGCGAAGATGAAATGCACGAGTGGCTCGCGCAACAGCACGGGCCAGCGGCGCGCCTGTTCGGTCTTGTCGGTCAAAGTGAGTTCCTGTCGCGTCAGCCGCCGGGGATGTACCAGATCGGGGAGGTGTAGGCGCGTTCCTGGATCGTCTCCGGCACGTCAGGCCGCGGCGGGGTGCCATTGCGCATGGCTTCCCAGGTCGACCAGCGGCAGGATGGATTTTCCAGCACACGGACATAATAGGTCGTCCGTCGGGCCGGATCAAAGTCCGGATCTGTCCACAGGGCTTTCAGTTCATTTGCCCCTTGGTTTGATGGCGTACAGGTCGACATGTCGACGCTGGCGCCATTGTCCGTGCAGCGGCGGGTGGAGGGATCGGGCGTGCCATTGTCACAGGCAACATCGATCACGTCTTCGCCCTCGCTGGTTACTTTGACCACCTGAAGACGCTGGAGCGTACCGCCATTCGGATCGCGCTGGGCCCAAGCGATAAATGCTGGTGCTGCGCCCGTTCCAACAAGATCCCCGCCCATGGGTACGCCACCTTCATAGGCTTCGTGGGCAAGGTTTGCGGAATTGAGCATGTCCTTGTCATAGCCGAAGCCGCCGAAGAACCGCACTTTCATGCGCGGTCCGGTCGTGGCGAAGGTTTCCTTGCGGCGGAAGGCATCGAAGATGGCCTCGCGCGTGTTTTCCTCTGCCCACACGCCGGTCAGGCCGCTGGCGCTCCAGCGGGAGAACCAGTTGGTTGCGCTCTTGACGACCGGATTATCCTCCGGCTGGTCAGCCCAGCCTGTCGTGCCGGGGAAGGGGACGGAACCGCGCGCCACCGGCGTGCCATCCACAATGCCGATTTTGGACCAGTAGTCCGCCTCGGAATATGCGCCCCCGGCCACGTGGCTGTCAGATGCCGCGACCAGCCCGAAACGGAAGGGATCGAATCCCTTTTCTTCCTGCATCTTCAGCCCGTTGCGGTACGCCTCCCGGACATAGGAGCCGTTCGTCGCCCCCACCGTGTAGGAACCCAGTAGCTGGTCGTAGATCTCGAAATTTGCCCACTCGTCATTGGGTGAAAGGTCCGGATGGGTTTCGCTCGTGCCTTTTACTTGTGTGACCTCCACCAGAGGCTCGTTGCGCATGCGCTGTTCGGCATAGGCCGTGTCCATTGGCTCGCCATTATATGTTTCCAGACGGAACATCTGTCCGTCAGATACATTGGAATTGTGCGGGATGGAGATGACTTCCATACCGACTTCACGCTGGGCATCCATCCAGTTCCAGAGGTCTTCCGGATTGGTCGAGTCCAGCGAGGAAAAGGCGCGGACGGGTGCTTTGCCCTTGAAGAAGACATTGCGGTGCAAATTGCCGCCGCCGAAGCCGCCAGTCTCGTCCGGTGACGTGACGGAGGTGAACTCATAGGCTGCGAAAGTCGTGAATTTGCCCGGCTGATAATACTTGTCAGCTGCCGCGACGTTCTGCAGCCAGACGGAGTTGATCGTATCGAGGTCATACATGTCCTCGATCGGCTTGCCGGTGCGCACTGACATGCCGACGCCCTGGAACGCTGCGGTGATCTTCTCCGGATCCGTCGAGAACATCTCCTTTGCGCGCGGCAGTTCGGAGAGCCTGGTTCCGGGCGTATCCATGGCCGGGAGAATGCCGAGATATTCGGCGTGGTCCGTCACAGTGTAGAAATCGAGCGGGCCGCCCGCGATGGTCATGTCAAAGCCAGAGGGGTGCTGGATCGTTTCCCCTTGCGCGAAGCGATAGGCATCGTCAGCTGTGCGGCGCACGTTGAAAATGTAGGCGTCAAAGCTGGAGCGCGTATGGATGTGCAGGTCGCCGAAATAGGCGTTGCGGTCCGGATTGTATCCCGCGGTTCTGCCAGCCTGTTCGGTCGATGCTGCAGACGGTGCCGAAGATGCCGCGTCGTCAGACTGGGGTTCTGCCGATTGGGTACCTGTGCCACTACAGGCGCCAAACGCCATGAGCACGGCCAGGGCCGTTGCTTGCCTCAACATGTATTCCTCCCTCACGCGCCTTGTTTTGGCACTGCGAATGCAGTTTGAGCGCGATCGGGAGGCCTGTCCAGTCTGACGTTGGGGCTGGGCTCAGATATCCGAAATGTCGGTGATCTTGTAGGTCAGCGGGGTTTCGCCATGGCTGGAAACGGTGACGTACTCACCTTCCTTGAAGACATGGTCGCCAAGCCGGAAACCGGCTTCGTCGTCGCCTTCATCGTCTTCGTCATAGTGGAACTTCCACTGGTTCCCGCGGTGCGTCAGCAGGCCGGTGGCGTGCTCGTCCTGATCCGGATGGAACCGGGTGACGCGGCATTCCTTCTTGTGCTCCCGCCAGGCGTCCACATCCAGATGGCCGTCAGCCGTCAGCGGGGCGACGATGAAATAGCCAATGCGGTCGTCACCTTCCGTGATGCCGGGATTGCGGGCGAGTTGCAGGGTGATGCGTTTCAGGGTCATCTTTATCTCCGGATTAGCGGGCCAGGGCGAGCGCGGGGGCTTCTTTGGCATCCAGCAGACGCTGGGTTGTGCCGCCGAAGAGGCGCTCGCCAATGCGGGAATGGCCATAGGCCCCCGCAACGATTATCGAAGCGTTACTACCTTTGGCGAGCGACAGGAGGCCGCTGGCCACCTCTCCCTCGATCGGCATGCGCTTGTGTTTGACATTGTGGGAGTCGAGCCAGGCTTCGAGCGCAGCCGGGCTGGATGCGTCGCGCGGCTGATCCTTGCCGAGATCGGATTCATTCTGCGCGATGATGACCTCTCCGAAGGCCTTGACGATCGGCAAGTGAAACCGGACGGCACGGGCCGCTCCGTTCGATCCGTCCCAGGCGACGACGACAGGCCCATCCGAGAGAGGCTCCGACCCGGCCATGACTACGGGCAGGCGGGCTTCCATCAGGACATGTTCAAAGGACAGGCTTAGCGGGTCAGCAACCTTTTGCACACTGTGCGGGAATACGACTGCATCGGCCAGCGTCGCGGCATTTGCACCCGCACGCTCAGCGATATCCACGATGTGATCAAAGGTGCAGGGCAGGCTTTCGTCTGCGGTCGCGGCTTCGAATGTCGCCTTGGCCCGTGCGATCACCTGATCCTGGAGCGCGGCAATATCCCGTGTGGCATTTGCCGCGAGTCCGGTGGCTTCAGGGGTCGACATCACGATCAGCGTCGCCGTCGGATCGGGCAGGGCACATACGCCGCTGACCGGCACACCCAAGCGCCGGGCAATGCCCAGGGCAGTAAGCGTCGAGGCATGGTCGGCGGCTTCCGACCCTTCCAGCATGGCGACAACGGACATGGGTATCTCCCGTGCAATTTCACCCGTAGCGGGCTTTCAGGACATTACCTGTAGCACGCTGAACCTGCAGGTGTGCAAGGGATTCTACGTAGCCGCGGCGATCCGTTCGCGCGCAATCCGGTCTGCGACCTCATTGGTCGGGGTGTTGTTGGCGAGGGCCTCGTCGAGCACTTCGCCGAGCGTCTGGACCAAGCGGGCCAGTTTGGCTTCAACCCATTCCTGCGAGTAGTTACCTGAGATTTCGGCCGCGACATTGATGATGCCGCCGCCATTGATCACGTAATCCGGGGCATAGAGGATGCCGCGCCGGCGGAGGAGTTCGCCCATTTCCGGTACGATCAGCTGGTTGTTGGCGGCCCCGGCTATGGCTTTCACCTTGAGGCGCTCCAGCGTCTGCTCATTCACCACGGCGCCGAGGGCGCAGGGAGCGAAAATATCGGCTTCGACATCGTAAATGGCGTTTGGCTCGACAATCGTGGCGCCGGTCCGCCTGGAAACGGCGTCCAGAGCGGCCTGGTCGATATCGGTGATGACCAGTTGGGCCCCGGCTTCCGCCAGATAATCGCAGACATGACCGCCGACATGGCCGACGCCCTGAACGGCAACTGTCTTGCCGTTGAGATCACTCGTGCCGAAAGCGCGCTTCGCGGTTTCGAGAAGTCCCAGGAAGACGCCCTTGGCGGTTACCGGGGAGGGGTCTCCGGAGGCTGCTTCGCCCTGGTCCAGGCCCGCCACATAGGGCGTTTCTTCCCGCACGATTGCCATGTCAGCCACGCTGACACCGACATCCTCAGCCGTGATGTATTTGCCCTGCAGGCTATTCACGGCACGGCCAAAAGCTCGGAACAGCTCCGGTGACTTGTCGATGCGGGCATTGCCCCAGATCACCGCCTTGCCGCCACCCAGCGGAATGTCTGCCATGGCGTTCTTGTAGCTCATGCCCTGGCTGAGGCGCAGGGCGTCCTTCAGCATCGCTTCGCCGTTGTCATAATTCCACATGCGGCAGCCACCTGCCGCCGGGCCGCGGGCCGTTGAGTGGACGGCGATAATCGCTTTCAGGCCGCTGGTAGCATCATGGAACATGTGGACGCCTTCATGGGCGTCAAAGGAGGGGTGGTCGAACATGAGGCTTCCGGGCTGCAATTAGGTACAAATGTAACGAAGTGCCCCGGCTTAGAGACCGCTTTCCCTTCGGTCAATCTCAGTCTCCACTTCGGGTGGGCAGATGTAGTCTGCTCTGGCGCAGTTAATGCAGGCAACGTAAGATTTGCCCGCTGACCGGACATATGGCTGATGACCCGATCAATCCTGACGTTGCTGCTGCTGACAGCCCACCCGGCCCTGTCCGGGACGACGTGTTGACGTCTTCGCAGCTTTTCCCGGCTATGGTTACCGCCTGACATGCAGCTGCGCCCGCTACTCCTTGCCATCGGCATCATGACCGTGCTCCTGGGCGTGGCCATGATCCCTTGCGCGCTAATCGACTGGGCAGACAAACGCCCGGAAGCGCACGTTTTTGCGGTGTCGTCCTTCGGAGCCGTGTTTATCGGCACATGTCTCTGGGTGCTCGCCCGGGGGGAGGTGGAACGTACCGGCCAGCGGGAGGGCTTCCTGCTGACCGTGATGGTCTGGACGATCCTGCCTGTTGTGGCGGCGATCCCTTTTATCGCTTCCGGCATGAGCTTCACGGATGCCGTGTTCGAGAGCGTGTCTGGCCTCACGACGACCGGCTCGACTGTGCTTACGGGCCTTGATGCATTGCCGCGCGGGTTGCTCCTCTGGCGTGCGATCATTCACTGGTTCGGCGGGATCGGTATCATCGTGACCGCCATCGCCATCCTGCCGCAGCTGCGCGTCGGCGGGATGCAGCTGTTCCAGCTCGAAAACTCGGACCGGTCCGGAAAATTCCTGCCGCGCGTGACAGATATCGCGACCTATCTGGGCCTGACCTATCTCATCGTTTCGGTGGCCTGCGCCCTGTCTTACTACCTTTGTGGCATGAGCTGGTTCGATGCGATCTGCCATGCCATGGCGACCATGTCGGCCGGCGGCTTCTCCACGCATGACGCGTCTTTCGGATACTACAACGATACGCCAGCACCCTGGGCAGCGATTGTCTTCATGCTGATCGCGGGCCTGCCGTTCAGCCTGATGGCGATGCTGGTGCTGCAGGGACGGGTGATGCAGTTCGTGCACGATCCCCAGCCGCGCCTTTACTTCGCTTTGGCGATTTTCTTCTCCGTGATGGTATCGATCCTCTACTTTGCAAACACATCCGGTCTTCTGGACGAAGGCGTGATCGGTGGGCTGAAGCTGACCATCTTCAATACCGTTGCCGTCATGACGGGAACCGGCTTTGCGACCGCGCCTTATGACACCTGGGGTATTCCGGTGCAGGCGCTTATTCTTGGCATTACCTTTGTCGGCGGGTGTGCGGGGTCTGCGGCCTGTGGCCTGAAGATCTTCCGCCTCGAAATCGCGGCGAAAGCCCTGTTCGCCTATTCGCGCCGTATGGTGCAGCCGCATCGCCGCTCACCGATCAAGTATGGCGGCAAGAATGTGGACGAAGACACGCTCCAGTCCGTCATGGTCTTCATGTTCCTCTACTTTGCGACCTTCCTGATCTCGGCAGCGCTGCTGGGGCTGGATGGCCTGGACCCGATGACGGCGATCACGGGGGCGGCGACGACGCTGTCAAACGTTGGTCCGGGGCTCGGACCGATCAATGGTCCGTCCAGCACGTTCCAGGACTTCTCCGATTTCTCCACCTGGGTCTGCACGATCAACATGCTGCTGGGGCGGCTGGAGTTCGTGGTTGTCTTTGTGGTGCTGACCCGCCGCTTCTGGCGCGGCTGAGCTAAGTCGGGCGCTGCCTGAGCATCAGGAAAAATCCGTTCAGGAATTATTATCTTCGCCAGAGCGCACGCTCTGTGCTGGAGATCAGTTCCAGGGATTGAAGCGCTGTGTCGGCCGGTGCGGCGGGAGAGGTTCCGGTTCGGCTTCCGGCTCACTCGCGGTCTCTGCCGGGGCAGGGGAGTCCGGCGCAGCTTCGCTCGCCGCAGGAACCGGAGAGGCTTCCACGCCAGGCATCAGGTCCGCATCTGTGAAGCCGAAATCCTCGTCTTCTTCCATCCGAATGCCACTTGCCGGAGCGGGCTCCGCTTCAGGTAAGCTGTCCGGAAGGTCCACTGTACCGTCGATGATTTTCCGCTCCTGCGGCTCTGCCGTCGTCACGGGGGCTTCCGGTTGCGGACGGTGCGCAGAGTGGGTCGAGCCAAGGCCGAAGCCGGATGTGATTCCAGAGAGGCTGAAGCTCTGCGGCGCGGCTGGCGCAGGCGCTGGTCGCTCCGGTTCCGGCTCCGGGGTGACATCTGACGAGAATGCCGCGGCAGGTTCAGCTTCAGATGCCTGTGATACTTCGGGAGCGGCTTGCTCTGCAGGGGCGGGTTCCAGTGTCGCCGGTTCGGTTTCCGGTGTGGCCGGCGTATCTGTGCGGTAGCGGCTGAGGTCGCCCATGCTGCTTGAGAACAGGCCAGCACCGAAGACAGGGGCGGGTTGGGACGCGGGAGGCGCGACTGGTTCGGCAGCCGGGGCTGCCTCTTCCACCGGCTCACTCGTGCCCCGGATCGCATTCCAGACGTCATTCTCACCGCTGAAGGGTTCCGCCGCAGGAAACTCGGTTGCGGCTGGGGTGGCCACAGGGGCCTCCTCGGTGATGGTCTCGGGCTCCGGCGCAACCGGCGCGGCGAATTCCGCAGCCACGGCATAAGGGCGGGCTGTTTCTGTCGATCCGGCAAATGGCGCATAGGGAGCGGCCGGTTCTTCTCTGACGGGAGAGGGGGCAGCTGGCTCTGGGGGCGTGAGCGGCTCAACCTGTTCAGGCTCTGCCGTCATGGCAGGTTCCACCACCGGCATGGTATCCGTTGCCAGAGCTGTTTCTTCAGTCGCCTGGGGCGTTTCCACGGTCGCCCGGCTGACAGGATCGGCATTCACTTCATCTGCCATGGCTGCAACAGCGGCCTGCATATCCGCCTGACCCTCGAACTCAGCCATTTCATGATCTTCGAAGGGGCGGGATTCATCCCCCTCATCTTCGGCATGTTCGAAAGTTTCAGGTTCGGCGTGCGGGGCATCCGCGACGACAGGGGCAGCTGCGTCATCCGCGTCTGCCTCATCCAGGCTGCTCAGCAGGGCCGAGATCGCCTTTTCGGCGCCGCGGGCATGACGGTGCGCTTCGCGATACAGGTCCTCGATGAACTCAGCATAGGGGCGTCCGGTTGCATCGGTTTCGCCGACGAAATCCTCAGGCGAGCATGTCTCTATTTCGCGTCCCCGCGTGTCGGTCAGCAGAAGCGCGTGTGGCGCAGCTGTCAGCGTGACCCGATACCCCTCGGTATCGTGCTTTACAGCGCCATCGTCGCTCTCTTGCCAGCCGACCCGCTGCTTGCGAGTCATCTCATCGAGTTTGTCGATCAGGCGTTTGGTCGAAGGATGCAGCATTCCGGGGCGTCTCCCGTTTCCCTGTCCGGAGCCTACCAGTTAGCCCGTGCGGACGGATTGTTCAAATCCTGCATGTAGATTCGGGCGAGGAAACACGAATTATGGCACCTGCTCTGGCAGGTGGTACCGGAACGGGCCATGCGCGCCGCCAGGTTGTGTCTTTCCGGGCCAGTCAGAAGTCAGTCAGAACCGGCCCGGAGACAGGTGTTTTACTGTTCCGCCTTCACGCGGGCGATGTCTTTCAGGAAATCCTTGACCGGCTCGCCCTTCGCAGCGGCGAATTCGCTGCGATAGCCCTTCACCACACCGTCGGGGGAGACGAGTAGGTAGGACGGTGTCCAGCCGATTTTCAGCGCGCTGCGCAGGCTCGTGTCCGGGTCGAGCACGACCGGATAGGTGTAACCCTTTTCGGCGAAATAGGCATCGATCGAGCCAAATTTGCCATACATCTCTTCCGGCGTGGTGCGTGCTGCGGTCGCCGGAACGTGGATCGACACGAAGTCGAGGTCCGGGTCCTGCGCGATGGCGGTGGAGAGGGCGGCGACATAGGGCCCGTCGGCCAGGCAGTCCCCGCACCAAAGGCCCCAGACATCGATTACGGTCCACTTGGTTAGATTGTCGGAATCGAAGGTCGATCCGTCCAGCATGGTGCCGGTGATGTGCGGCAGCTTCTCGCCCAGGAAGACATATTCATAGGGGCGGCCATAATCGTCGCGGCGGACGCTGCCATCTTCGGCGAGCGGCAGGGGATTGGCGGTGATGAAGCCGGTCGCGTCTTCCGGGAGGACCGAGTCTGCCTCTACATCGGGGGCGGTGCTGGTATCTGCCGTCTCCACTGGGGCCGGGTCTGTGCTTTGTGCCGGGCTGCAGGCGCAGATGAGTGCGGTCAGGGCGCTGGCGGCAACGAAGGATCGGATCATTCGGGCAGTTCCTTTTAGCAATTCTGTTCAATTAGCAATGAAACCCTGCGGTCGGAACTAAGAAGACCGGTAAGTAAGTCTATCAACACATTGAAAGCGCGAGCAATTCAACAAAAAAGCCCCGGCGCGTGCCGGGGCTTTCCTGATTTATTCGCCGGGATGGCTTAGCTGTAGATTTCAAACAGGCCAGCGCCGCCCATGCCGCCACCGATACACATGGTGACAACACCCCATTTGGCGCCGCGGCGTTTGCCTTCCATCAGGATGGAGCCGGTGCAGCGTGCGCCGGTCATGCCGAACGGGTGGCCGATGGAGATCGAGCCGCCATTGACGTTGTATTTCTCCGGGTCGATGCCGAGACGGTCGCGGCTGTAGAGGCATTGCGAAGCGAAGGCTTCGTTCAGTTCCCACAGGTCGATGTCATCAACCGTCAGGCCGTGACGCTCAAGCAGGCGCGGCACAGCGAAGACCGGGCCGATGCCCATTTCGTCCGGATCGCAGCCAGCGACGTTGAAGCCGACGAAGCGGCCCATCGGTGTCAGGCCGCGCTTGGCAGCTTCCTGGGCTTCCATAACGACCACGGCAGCGGCACCATCGGACAGCTGAGAAGCGTTACCAGCGGTGACATACTTGCCTTCCTTGACGACCATGCCGCCGGAGAAGACTGGCTTCAGGCCAGCCAGCGTCTCATAGGTCGTGCCAGGGCGGTTACACTCGTCACGGTCGCAGACGACGTCCTGATAGGTTTCTTCGCCGGTTTCCTTGTTGAAGAGTTTCATGCGCGTGTTCAGCGGCACGATCTCTTCGGCCATGTGGCCTTTTTCCTGGAAGATGGCGGTGCGGCGCTGGGATTCGGCCGAATACTCGTCCTGTGCTTCACGGCTGACACCATAGCGGTCGGCGACGATTTCAGCCGTTTCGATCATGGTCATCCAGATCGCCGGCCACTCTTTCATGAGTTTTTCTTCGGTGTAGCGGTGGGTATTCATGTGGCCCGAACGAGACACCAGAGAGAGCGATTCCACGCCGCCGCCGATCGCTGCCGGAGCGCCTTCATTGATGACGCTGTGAGCGGCCATGGCGATGGCTTGCAGGCCCGACGAGCAGAAGCGGTTGACCGTGGCGCCGGATGTGGTGGACGGGCAGCCGGCCCAGAGCGCTGCGTTACGGGCAACGTTGTGGCCCGTGGCACCTTCCGGCTGAGCGGAACCGAGGAACACGTCCTCGATCAGGCCGGCTTCGATGCCGGCGCGGTCGATCGCGCCCTTGATGGCATGACCGGCCATGGTAATGCCGTGGGTGTCATTCAGGCTCCCACGGTTGGATTTGGCCATACCCGTACGGGCGTAAGAAACGATAACGGCTTCACGCATGGAATTCCCTCCAGTAACTGCAGTGATTGTTGCGGCGCACCCTAATGGCCGACGAAGGGAAGCGCCAGCCTTCCCTTAGCGTAAACGGAATGAATTCACGGCAATTTTTGCCCTGATCACGGGTTGATGAGGTGAATATCGGGGACAAGCACACAAAAAAACGCCGCCTGGGGGCAGGCGGCGCTCAATTTTTCGTTAGAGCGGTTTCGCTCAGACCGTGACTTTTGCCTTCGGGGCAGCAGCTTTCACCGTGTCATCAACATGTGCTTCGAACTTCTTGAAGTTCTCGACGAACATGTCGGCCAGCTTCGCAGCCTGGGCGTCATAGGCGGCTCCATCGGCCCAGGTCGAACGCGGGTCGAGGATCTTCGAATCGACGCCCGGCACGGCCACTGGAACGAGGAAGCCAAAGGTCTCGTCCTTGCGGAACTCGACATTGTTCAGGGAGCCATCGAGCGCAGCGTTCAGCAGGGCGCGGGTCGCCTTGATCGGCATGCGGTGGCCGGTGCCATAGGGGCCGCCGGTCCAGCCGGTCGAAACCAGCCAGCAATCGACATCGTACTTGCCGATCAGTTCGCGCAGCAGGTTCCCGTACTCAGACGGGTGACGTGGCATGAACGGGCCGCCGAAGCAGGTGGAGAAGGTGGCCGTCGGTTCGGTGACGCCTTTCTCGGTGCCTGCCACCTTGGCGGTGTAGCCGGACAGGAAGTGGTACATCGCCTGGGCCGGGGTCAGCTTTGCGATGGGCGGCATGACGCCGAAAGCATCAGCCGTCAGCATGATGAGGTTTTTCGGCTGGCCGCAACGGCCCGACAGGGATGCATTCGGGATAGCCGAAATCGGGTAGGCGCCGCGGGAGTTCTCGGCGAGCGTCGCGTCATCGAGATCCAGCTCGCGGGTTTCCGGGTTCATCACGACGTTTTCGAGGACCGTGCCCCACTGTTTGGTCGTGGCGTAGATTTCCGGTTCGGCCTCGGCCGACAGCTTGATCATCTTGGCATAGCAGCCGCCTTCGAAATTGAAGAGGCCATTTTCCGACCAGCCATGCTCGTCGTCGCCGATCAGGATACGGCTGGCATCGGCAGACAGGGTTGTCTTGCCGGTGCCGGACAGGCCGAAGAAGATGGCCGCATCTTCTGCAGGCGAGGTGTTCACCGAGCAATGCATCGGCATGACCTTCTTGGCCGGCAGGTAATAGTTCAGCGCCGTGAACACGGACTTCTTTGTTTCGCCGGCATAGGACGTGCCGCCGATCAGAACCATGCGCTTGTCGAAATTGACCGCGATCACCGTTTCGGAACGGCAGCCATGGCGTGCCGGATCGGCGCGGAAGCTCGGGCAGTTGATGATGGTGAACTGGGACGCGAAGGTCTCGTATTCACCGTTTTCCGGAATGCGCAGAAGATGGCGGATGAAGAGGGAGTGCCAGGCATATTCCGTGACCACAGTCACCGGCAGGCGATGGGACGGATCGGCGCCGCCGAACAGCTCCTGAACGTATACGTCCTGAGACGCGAGGTGCGTCTTGAAATCTGCCAACAGGGCATCGAAATGTGCTGGCGTCATCGAGGCATTGTTGTCCCACCAGACCGTGTTTTCGGTGGTCTCGTCGCGCACCGTGAACTTGTCCTTGGCGGAGCGGCCGGTGTGTTGTCCGGTTTCAACGACAAGCGGGCCGCCATCGGCAACCTGCGCTTCGCCCGTTGCGACAGCCGTTTCATAAAGACGGGCTTCGTTCCAGTTTTTACGGACGGATTTTGGCTCAATCCCCAGTTCTCCAAGGATCGCTACGGTATCGCTCATGTTAGCCTCTGTTCCTGCCTTTTAAGTGCTGTTTCCCCAGCGCATTTTGTGCGCTCGTTTGGCTTACCCGTGCAAAATTTGCAACATTTGTGCCTAATTCGAAACAGCTTGTTTCATTTATTTTGCATTCCGGCGGAAGTGTTTGCCCGCCCGTCAGGCGAGGCACCGGTGGCAGGGCCTTATTCCGGTTGGTATTTTAGGGACCAGCTGACCGTGACGATCGGATCGTCGCTGAGGCCGGCGAAAGGGTGTTCAAGCGGCTTTGCTACTTCGACACCGACAGATGAGATATCCTTGTAACCCGCTCTGACTCCGAATCCGGCAGAGCTGAGATTCAAGCTGACATCGTTGACGCCATTTGGCGTTACATCGCCCTCTGCATAATCCGCAAAAGCGTAGATTTCGCTCTTCTTGAAGGCCCCCTTTTTCAGCGGGCGCCAGGCTGGTTCAACGGAGGCAGCATAGCCTTTGTCGAAGCTGACGATGCCATTGTCGAAACCGCGGCCGAATTCCATACCGCCGACAAGGAGGCGCTCGTTAGCAGGTAGGATGTCTTCGCTCCACTGGCCTCGTGCCTTCATCCGGACGAAGAAGGACCTGCCGATCGCCTGCACCAGCTTGCCGGTGCCTTCGATCTTGTCGAATTCCGTACTGGCGCCGGGCACGGCACTGCGGGCCTCATCCAGGCCAAGGCCGCGTGAATAGGTCAGGATACCCTGTAGCGAACGCGTCTTGCCGGTCCATCCCCCCTTTGCGCCGAAGCGTGCAGCCGAAATGCGCTCATTGGTGATGACCGAACCAAGAGCGGTGTTGGTGGATTCGAGACGGTCCACTGTCGCGCTGAGGGACAGTTCACGTTTGAAGTCTAGGATGACCGGGTAGGAGACATTGGCAGAGAGGACGGAAGCTTCCCCCGAAATGTCCACAGAGGATGGCCGCGTCTCCTGATAGGCGCCGGCGAGCGTCAGCGATAGGCCATTATTCCCGATCGGGGTGGAGTACTGAACATTCGTGGCGCGCGATTGTTCCATATCGGGTGTGGCCGACAGGCGCCCGCGCAGGGCGTCGCCCGGACGGAAGGTGCCGAACGCAAACCCGGAAAGGCTGATACGGCCGGAATCTATCAAACGGGATTCGCGGCTGTCATAACCAACGGCGACACCGTTTTTCTTCTCCTTGATATCAAGGAGAAGGGCGGCTGCTCCCGGAACATTGGGAAGGGTTTTCAGGCGCGGGCTGACCTCCGTGCCTTCGGTGCGGCGCGCAAGTGTAATGCCGCGCTCAAAGGAGCGCCTGCTTGCAGGCTTTTCGTCCAGTGTGTCGTCAAGAAAGCCCCTCAACAGTGGCCGCTCCACGACCTTGCCATCTTTCAGGACAACGACTTCCGCGATACGACCTTCGGCGATGTAGACATCGACAATCCCGTCGGACAGGTCCTGTGCGGGAATGGCCAGCGTAAAGAGTGCGACCCTGGATCTCTTGTATGCCGCGCTCATGGCTGCGGCGAGGTCTCTCAGCGTCTCGGTATCGGCGGGCTGGCCCAGGAATTTCTCGCTGGCCGCAGCAACACCAGCAGGGACTTCCGCGCCATTGAAGCGGACGCCGGCGATTGCGGCGGCTTCGGATGAAACCGGCGCTACCTGTGTGACAGAGACGGGAAGGTCGGGCGCAGAACCGGGAACGGGTTGAGGGCTGGGCTCATAGCCCGGATCAAGCCGGTTTTCCGGAGTTGTTTGCGGTCCGGCCAGGCTGGCGGGGGCCAGCAGGGCAAGAAGCGCCACACCGACATATCGGGGAACAAATGTGGCGGTGCGGCGCTTCATGGTCGTCAGATGCATTCCTGGGACGGATCAGTTTCCGCCGAGGAGGCCGCCGAGGAGGGACTGGACCGGATTGTCTTCGGTCGTGCTGCCCGAGAGCAGGTCTTCAACAGGGGCCGTCAGGTCCGTGAGACCGGTTTGATCCAGCCCGCCGAGGTCCGTGATGTCTGTCAGGTCTGTCAGGCCAGCCTGATCGAGCACAGTGCCTACATTCTCCGTCACGGGGCCAAGATCGGCAGAAACAAGCCCTGCCAGGTCCATTCCGGTGTCTGTATCCGTTGCAGCATCCAGGCCGATCAGTGTGTCACCGGCGCCAATACCGGCTTCCAGCAGGGTGCCTGAAGCCTGATCGCCGGAGAGAAGGCTCGCACCGATCAGCGAGTCTGAGCCGTCGCCTGCCACGCTTCCATTACCCGCGCCAACCGAGAGGAGTGGGGAGAGGGAGGAGGTCAGACCATCCACGAGCGGGGCGCCATCCGTCCCGGCGTCGACAAGTGCCGTGCCGATGTTTGCGGTTGTATCGGTGACGGCGCCGGTCAGGTTGGTCAGCTCGGCAGGGAGACCGGCTTCTGTCAGAAGGCCGTCGAGTTGCGTGCTGGTCGATGCGAGCAGGGTGCCTGTGCCCGTCAGGGTTTCGCCGCCAGCCGGCATCGTGGTGTTCGGATCGCCGAGATTGGCCAGCAAGCCGGTTCCGGCAAGGCCGTCGGGGCCGACCAGGCCGCCTGTTGCGATCATGCCGGTATCGCCAAGGGTGACGTTACCGCCATCTTCACCAGCGGGGCCTGCTGGGCCAGCTGGGCCTTGTTCCCCCTGTGGGCCAGTTTTGCCCGGTGCCCCGGTGGCGCCTTGCGGGCCAACGGTTCCCACGCTGGCATAACGGGTGTGACCAGAAGATTCGCATGCCGCGGCCAGCATGAGCGCAGCAGTTGCAACGGCAGTCATTGATAGATTTCGCATAGGGAGTCCTCCTTCGCTTTCCGGTCCAGAAGGTGATTGCAGGCACCATTTCTGTACTGGTCATTGCAGCGTGCGGAGAAATGTCTTGCGCTTGTCTGCTCTAATCGCTTTGGATTTTGCTGACAAAGTTAACTTAAAGGTGCTCGATAAGCACCTTTTGATGGGAAATTCCAATAAATCATTGGGTGAAACTGGTTTCCGTCTGGGTGGTGTTTTGTCCCCTCAGGCGGTCAAGAATTTGATCCTGGAGGCCTTCCGGCAGGGAATAAAGTACCCAGGCACCTGCTTCGTAGTGCGCCCGGCGCCATATATCGACCGGGTTCAAATCACCCGGCGGGCAGACGCCAAGCACCTTGGGCTGATGGTCCGGCTGGGCATTGTAAATAACCTTGGCACGGATCAGCTGCATGCAGTTTGAAACAAAGACAATCTCGCCAGGCGCCTTGGTATTTGCGTCGCGGGCAAGGTTTTTCAGACCTGAAATCGTGTCCCGGCTTTCAACATCGGCGGAGATGCGACCGCCAAGTCCGGATCCGCGTGCCGCGATCAGTGCCATCTCCTGGCTGCCGAGCCAGCCTTCCTGCGGACGATGTCCGCCAACCATGTAGAGCCGGTCCAGCTTCCCCGCCTTGAGCAGGTTCACTGCCTTGGCAATCCGTGCGGCGGCATCCTTGTTGTTGTCGGTGTAGAAAACGACGCCCGTGCCGCCGGTCAGGGAGCGGGACTGATCCATAAACCGTGTCACGCCCCAGAAGAGGGCGGTAGCGACCAGGTCGAGAAAGACCAGCCAGAATACGATTCGGCGAAGCCAGCGCATGCCAGATCTATAAAGACTGCTTCAGGGCAGGCCGCCATGCCCCATTTGCAGTAATGCCCAGGAATGTGATCGCAGGCGTGGTGAGGGTCTCCGGCATCTCGTCGCGGGCGAACCAGCCCCAGCCGCCATGTTTTTCCGGTTCCATGATGCGGGGCTCTCCTGAAACGATGCGCGCCTCATAGACCGGCGACACCCAGTGGCGGCCATCGCCGCCGTCAATGATCTCAGAGATACAGGCCAGACGCGTCAGTTCGATGACGATGCCAAGCTCTTCGTGGATTTCGCGGCGGGCGGTGTCTTCCGCGCGTTCGCCGAAGTCGATTTTCCCGCCCGGGAGCCCCCAGGCGCCGGCTTCCGGTTCTTTCAGGCGCTGGATCAGGAGCAGGCGGCCCAGATCATCCAGGATCGCGGCACCGCAGCCGGTTTCGGGGCGGAGGGGAGAATCGGTCATGGTCCCCAGTCTAAGGCAGTCCTGCTGCCGGGGCAGGTCTTTAATCAGGGCTTGTCCGGCAGCGGGCACCGGCTAACGTGGCGTAAGTGGGCTGAAGGGGGCTGAAATGGCAAAAGTGATCGGTTTGGGCGGCGTGTTTTTCCGCTGCAGGGATGTCGAGGCGACGCGGGCCTGGTATCAGCGCGTGCTTGGCATGGACATCGACGACTATGGTGGAACGAGTTTCGGCCATGTAGAGTCGGCAGCGCTGTTTCCCGAAGGTGCGCGTACGATCTGGGCGCCATTCAAGGCAGATAGCGATTATTTCAAACCGTCGGAGGCCGATTACATGCTCAATCTGATGGTTGACGACTTCGATGGCATGCTGGAGCAGCTGAAGGCTGAGGATGTGGCGCTCGAAGGGGAACCGATGATCGAATCCTATGGCAAGTTTGCCTGGGTCATGGATCCGGATGGCCGCAAGATTGAGCTTTGGCAGCCCGTTGAGCCGTCATCCCCTGTTTAGGCGTGGACCATAAAAAAGCGGCCGTCGCGGCTGATCCGTGACGGCCCGAGGAGAGGCTCTGGAGAGATCGGTTGTGAAGGCCGCAGTCTTAGTTGCTGCGGGCAGAAGCCTTGCAGGCTTCGATGTCTTCTGCCGAGAGCTCGAACTTGTCGTTCTTGAAGGACGTGATTTCGCCGGTCTTTTTCGCGATCTTCTTGCAGTCGCTGAGCGTGACCTTCTTGCGGTTCATGTCGCCTTTGCAGACCGTGCCTTCACAGGTCCAGACAGTACCGACAACGGTGATACGGCTGTCATCGACCGGCTTGGCGGTTTCGAAAGTGAAGCTGGTGGCAAAAGCAGGGGCGGCGAGGCCGAGGAAGGCGGCGCCAAGAATTGCGGAACGGAGCATGGGAGGATGCCTTTTCGCTTATGATTATCTTTCAGGGCCGGCAGCTCGGTGGATGCCCCGGCCCTGAACAAATAGATATCGCTGAAAAATTCGTCAAGTGTTCAGCGCTCCAGATTGTCAGCGAACTTACTTCAGCGATGCCAGGACCTGGGCCGGCTGGCCGGTCTGCAGGGTGTAGAGCTGTGTCAGTTCAGGGGCGTCAATCTGCATCACGGCCTTGGCCACGATTTCGGATGCACACGTATCATCGACCCGCGGCGCGCCCGCAACCGGACGGGTATAGCGACAAGCCGACTTGGCCTGCTCCTGCAGTGAATTCAGTACGATTTCAGCGCCCGAAACAGTTTCGAGGGCAGCGCTGTCATACTGTATATCCAGCTGCAGTTCGCGCTGAATTTCCGCCGTGGCGGGGGCGGCAAAAAAGGCTGCGCCGGCAAGGGTTGCGGATACAGCCAGAGAGAGGATGCGAGAGGTCATGGGAGGAAACCTTTTTGCGTTTGGATGAGTACGACCCGGTGAAGCCGTATGTGCAAAATATAATCATTGAATAATTTGTCAATCGTTCAGTGATTAGAATTTTTCTAAAGCCGCACTTTAGTTCGCCGCTTGCCCCGGCGGCAGAAATTGCCGGAGGGCGCGGGCTCGATATGCTGAAAGCCAGGACGCACTAAAGAATGGCGTCGTGGCAGGAGGAAACGCGCTATGGATTTCAACATTCCCAAGGACATCGCCGACTATTTGGTCGTGCTCGACAAGTTCATCGAGGACGAGATCCGGCCATTGGAGGAACAGGACGACAATATCCGTTTCTTCGACCATCGCCGGGAATGGGCGCGGACGGACTTTGAAAATGGCGGTTTGCCACGTCCGGAATGGGAGGCTCTGCTGAAGGAAGCCAAGCGCCGGGCCGATGCCGCAGGGCACCTGCGCTATGCGCTGCCTGAAGAGTTCGGCGGCCAGAACGGGTCCAATCTCGGTATGGCGATCATCCGTGAGCATCTGGCGAAAAAGGGGCTCGGCCTGCACAACGACCTGCAGAATGAACACTCCATCGTTGGCAACTTCCCGCAGATCCTCATGCTGCGCGACTTTGCCCGCCCGGATCAGAAACATCTCGCCAATGCGGCGCTGGAGGGCAAGTTCCTCGCCTGTTTCGGCCTTACCGAGCCAGACCATGGCTCTGACGCGACCCATATGGAAACCCGTGCCGTGCGCCACAAGAAAGACGGCAAGGATGGCTGGCTGATCAATGGCGAGAAGATGTGGATCACCGGCATGCATGTGGCCACGCACATCATGTTGTTCTGCCGGACCAGCGGCGAGGATGGCGATGCGCGCGGCATTACCTGCCTGCTCGTGCCTGCGCGCGATCCCGGCGTGATCATTGAAGAGTATATGTGGACCTTCAACATGCCGACGGATCACCCGCGCCTGACGATCAAGGATGTCTGGGTGCCGGAAGATGCGGTGTTCGGCCCGCCGGAAGGGGGGCTGGCGCTGGCTCAGCATTTCGTCCACGAGAACCGCATCCGCCAGGCGGCAAGTTCCGTCGGGGCTGCCATCTACTGCATCAATGAGAGCGTGAAATACGCCCGCGAACGCAAGCCGTTCGGCAAACCGCTGGCGATCAATCAGGCGATTCAGTTCCCGCTGGTGGAACTGGCGACCGAGGCGGAGATGCTGCGCCTCCTGATCTTCAAGACGGCCTGGGAAATGGACCAGATGTCGAAGCCTGAAGTGGCTGTCCGTCTGTCGGACAAGGTGTCGATGTGCAACTACCGGGCAAACCGCCTCTGCTGCAACGCGGCAGACCGGGCGATGCAGGTGCATGGCGGCATCGGCTATTCCCGCCACAAACCCTTCGAACATATCTACCGCCACCATCGCCGCTACCGCATCACTGAGGGCTCCGAAGAGATCCAGATGCGCAAGGTGGGCGGCCACCTGTTCGGCTTTATGGGCCCCGGCAAGCATGGCCAGCCGAAAGGCGAGACCGACAAGACCGGCAAGAGCACGGAACCGACCGATTTCGCGGTGCGCTGACACGCTGAAAATTCTTCGCGCAAGGCGTGAAGGGTTAACAACCGGGTAACCAAGTTAACGCACTCCTTGGCCTGACAATTTGCCAGGCTGAGGAGTCTCGCCCATGTCCCTGCTCGAGCGTGTCGTTCGTGCGCACCGTTGCCGTTCTACCCATCACTATATTGCGCTGGATGCCCTTTCGCTGATTGGCGGGGAGCAGGGGGAGGCCTGGAAGGCGGTCTTCCTGGTACACCATGAGCATCTTCTGGAGGGCGCCAAGGCCCCGGATTCGACGTTCAAGGACTTCATGAACCATGTCTGCCACGTCAATGAAGGCCTGTGGGGCGGGGCGCCGGCTAAGGCGATGGAATGGTATGCGCGCTCTGTCGAGCTATTGCGTGCGAAGAAGTGGAGCAAGGCCGCCTATGCCCTCGGTGTGCTGAGCCATTACTATGCAGACCCGATCCAGCCCTTCCATACGGGGCAGACAGAGGAAGAGGGCGTCATCCACCGCGCCGTGGAATGGTCCATCGCCAAGAGCCGCGACGCGATTGACGAGCTGATCGAGACAAATGGCTATCCGGATATCCGCCTGCCGGATGGTCCGGGCTTCGTTGCCGACATGGTCGTGGAAGGCGCCACTCTGTCAAACACCTGGTACAACACCTTCATCGACCATTACGACCTTGACCGGGGCGTATCCCACCCGCCGTCGGGCCTTGATGACACGATGCGGGAAGGCATTGCCGAACTGGTCGCCTACGCCACCGCTGGTTTCGCCGCGCTGATGACGCAGGCCGTGGAAGAGGCGGCCGTTGCTCCGCCGAAGGTGAGCCTCACCCTGCAGGGCTATATCGAGACGCTGGACATTCCGCTCCGCTGGGTCACGGCGAAGCTCGCCGATGTGAATGACCGGGCTCAGGTCGAGCGGATGTACAAGGAATACCAGAAGACCGGTAAAGTCGTGAAAACCCTGCCGGACGACGACAAGTTCATCCGCAAACAACACGCCGCCCAGGTGCTCCGTGTGCCCCTCAAGGAACTCGACAAGCAGCCGATCGGTCCGATTGGCGCGGCGCGTGCGTCACTGGAAACGGCCCTGCCGGAAGTAATGGCGGAGCCGGACGCTCAGGCCGTTGAAGAAACGCTTGTTCTTGAGCCGGCCGACGAGATCGAGGCGGTTGAGCCTTCTGAAGCCGCCGAAGCGAACATTGCCGAGATCGAGGCCGATGAGGCCGATGAGGCCGATGAGGCCGATGAGACTGAGGCCGCTGACGTCGAGCCCGCCGAGGAAGAGCTCCTCCTGAGCGAAGAAGAACTCTCTCAGATCGAGGAAGTGGATCTCGTGGAAGAGGCAGAGCTCAGCGCCGGCGGCGACGAGGATGAAGACGACGAAGACTTCGAGGAAGACGAGGACGAAGACTACGAAGACGAGTCCGACGAAGAAGATGAGGACGAGTACGACTCCGACGATGAGGAGGATGAGTACGAGGAAGACGAAGACGACGAAGAAGAAGACTTCGACGAAGAGGATGAAGACGACGAAGACTTCGATGAGGACGACGAGGAATACGACGAGGAGGAAGACGATGAGTCCGAGGAGTATGACGAAGACGAGGACGATGAAGAGTCCGAATACGAGGATGAAGACGACGAGGCTGAGGAGTATGACGACACAGCCGGGGAGGCGTCTGAAGACGAAGTGGACGAGATCGCTGCCTCAACAGACGAGGAAGAGTCCGCGCCTGCACCACATGTGCGTACGTCCGGCCTGACACGGGAAAATCCGGTCGTCGATGCGCCCTCGATCGGTCCGAAAACGGCTACGCGTCTTGAGGATGTCGGCATCTTCACGATTGGCGACTTGCTCGATTGCGATATCGAGGAAACGGCCTTCCTGCTGGACGTCCATTACATCGACTCCGAAACCCTGCGTGACTGGCAGGATCAGACGAAGCTGATGATGGATGTCCCGGGCCTGCGTGTGCATGATGTGCAGATCATGGTCGGCGCGGGTATCCGCACCAGCAAGGAACTTGCCGAGGCGCCTGCGCGCACCCTGTTCCTTCTGGCGACTGAATTCCTGAATTCGCCAGAAGGCGAGCGCGTCCGCCGCGGCGACGACCTCTTCATGGAAGAAGAGGTCGAAGAGTGGATCGAGCGCGCCCGCGAAGCGGCTTGACCTGCCGCCTCAGGCTTGCAGGGGTTCGAAGTCTGACGTGAAGTGCCGCATCATTGGCGGCTCTTTCACGATCTTCATGCCGCGCAGGGCGTCCTTGTTTGCGGCAAGTTCCTCAAAGACTTCGACGATATAATCGGCATGCGACTGGGTGTAGACGCGCCGGGGCATGGCGAGTCGCACCAGGTCCATCCGGGCCGGTTCCTCCGTGCCATCGGGCTTGCGTCCGAACATCACCGTGCCGATTTCGCAGCCCCGGATGCCGCCCATTTCGTAGAGGGCGCAGGCCAGTGCCTGGCCGGGATATTCCAGCGGCGGAATGTGGGGCAGGAAGGCGCGCGCGTCGACGAACACGGCATGGCCACCTGCTGGTTTCACGACGGGAACGCCCATCGCATCCAGCCGTTCGGCAATGTATGCATTCGTCCGCACACGATAGCGCAGGTAATCCTCGTCGATGATCTCGCTGAGGCCCCGCGCGATGGCGTCGAGATCGCGTCCGGCCAGGCCGCCATAGGTCGGGAAGCCTTCCGTCTGAATCAGCAGGGTGCGGGCGCGTTCGGCAAGGTCGTCATCATTCACGGCCAGCCAGCCGCCAATGTTTGCGAAGGCGTCTTTCTTGGCGCTCATCGTCATGCCGTCGGCCACGGCGAAAGTATCGCGTACAATGTCCTTGATGCTGCGGTTTTTCTGGCCGTCTTCGCGAAGCTTGATGAACCAGGCATTCTCGGCAAAGCGGCAGCCGTCGATGAAGAATGGCTTGCCATGAGTATGGGCAATCTTTGCCGCGCCGCGAATGTTTTCCAGGCTCACCGGCTGGCCGCCGCCTGCATTGTTGGTGATGGTCATCATCACTGCGGGCACGGCATCGCCCTTTTCCTTCAACAGGGCCTCCAGCGCATCAAGATCCATATTGCCCTTGAACGGATGGTCTAGGGAAGGGACCTTGCCTTCCGGGATCGGCAGGTCGACGGCCTCGGCGCTCATGGCTTCGATATTGCCGCGCGTCGTGTCGAAGTGGGTGTTCGACGGAATGACATGGCCGGGCTTTGCGATCAGCGTGAACAGAAGGTGTTCGGCCGCGCGTCCCTGATGGGCCGGGATGATGTGAGCGAAATCCATCAGATGACGGACAGCGGCCTCGAACCGGTAGAAGCTGGGCGCACCGGCATAGCTTTCGTCACCCGTCATGACGGCGCCCCATTGTGCCGCACTCATGGCAGAGGTGCCACTGTCGGTCAGCAGGTCGATGATCACATCGTCGGAATGCAGTTTGAAGAGGTTGTAGTTCGCCGCTTTCAGCAGCTCTGCGCGCTCCTCGCGAGTCGTCATGCGGATCGGCTCGACTGATTTGATGCGGAAGGGTTCGATAATGGTTTTCACGGGCATTACTCCTGGCTCTCGAATCGTCCTGGAGGGTGCCGTTCGGCGTCGCACACAGGACTTATCCTGCGCCGCGGTTGCCTCGTCTTCGTGACGCGACCGCGCTCAGCGCCTGTTGCAATAACTGGCGCTTATCACAGGGCTGCGCCGGATTTCAAGGTGCCGCTCAGTTGCCGCGTGGTTTCAGGCCGGCGCTGCGGTAGATGGCATCAATCACCCGCATGTTTGCGACCGCATCCTCGCCGCCGGTCAACGGTTTTGCCCGCCCGGCGAGGACATCCACCATATGGGCCAGCTGGTGGTCATAGGTTGTTTCGCCGGGAATGGTTTCTGTGCGGTCCGGCTGGCCACGCTGCTGGAAAATGATCGTGTGCTCGCGATGGGGGTGGACCGGGTTGTTGAAGGAGAGAGAGCCTTTCGTGCCCTCGACATGCAACTGGATGCGGCGGGTCACAGTCTCCGACATGGAAGTCATGATCGAGGCAGTGACGTCGCCCGGAAACACCAGCCGTGCATGGGTAGAGATGTCCACCTCGGGCCGTTCGCAATGGCATTCCGCCGATGCGACAGACGGCTCAGTGCCTGCAAGCGTGCGCACCATGTGGACGCAATAGGTGCCAAGGTCCATCAGCGCACCGCCGCCCGTCTCCAGCGTGTGGCGCAGTTCGCCCGGCCGGTAGGGGATGGCGACTGAGAAGTCCGCCTCCATGGAGAGGATCTTGCCGATATGCCCGCTGCGGATGTGGCCGAGTACGTGAATGAAGGCCGGGTGGAAGCGGTAGTGGAAGGCTTCCACCAGCGGCCGCCCGGTTTCCAGCGCGGCCTGCTGCATGGCGACGGCTTCTACCGCATTCATGGCGAATGGCTTCTCGCACAGAACGGCCTTGCCGGCTTTCAGGGCGGCGATGGTCAGGTCCGCATGCCGGTTCGGGGGCAGGGCGTTGTAGACCAGGTCAACATCGTCGCGCGCGATCAGCGCTTCGTAGCTCTCTGCCACATACTGGATCTCATGCTCTGCGGCATAGGCTTCGGCGCGGCCGGCATCGCGTGCGGCGACGGCAACGACGCGGCAGTCCGTCCGCCGCCGGGCCGGTTCGATGATGGCTTTCGGGGCGATGTTGGCTGCGCCGAGAATTCCGATCCGGATCATGTAGAGGCCCCTCTGAGCGATGCTGCATACTGGCAACCGGCGCGGCAGGCGTAAACAAACAGTCGCGGCGCGGCGGCAATTCTTAACAGATGCCTGCTGCAATCTTCAGGATTTCACCGATCCGGTAACCAAACAGAAAGGCTGACGCGGGTTAATGATCGCTCCCAGGGCCGTTAATCTTAGGAGTGCCTACGCTAATGATGAATGATCTTACGGCGCACATCGCTAAAACCAGCGGCCTTGCGGAACCTGTTGCCCGGCAGGCCCTTGGCATTGTGCTGAACGCAGCAGACCGCCAGACCTCGCCGTTCGCTGCGGCCATGTTCAAGTCCGTTCCCGGCGCCCGCGCCCTTGCGGCCCGCACCGGCAGCGAGCTGGGCGCCCCTGTGGGCGAGATTGCCCGCATGATCGAGCAGACCCCGGGCGGCAAGCGCCGCGTTGCGCGCGAGATGATTACCGCGTTGCATGGGATCGGCCTCGATCACAAGGACATCGGCGCGCTGCTTCCGGCGATTTCCGCCCATATGGAAGAGGCGCACGGCCTGACCGGCTTCGGCCATCTGGGCGACCTGATCGGGTCGGACCTCGACGGCGACCTCACAGCAGGTGATTCCGGCACCAAGGCCGCCTGATCCACCTGACAACCTGACCGGAAGCGCCGCCCCGAAACGGGCGGCTTTTCTTTGGTTCGCCTCTTCGGTTCGCCCTGCGGAAGCTCATAGCGGGGCTTTCCCTTCGCGCGGGGCCTGTTTATGGAATGGGCCGACGAAACAGGGGAAACTGTGGACATGACGGCAACTGCGACGCTTCAGGCGGATGAGAAACTTGCGCTCGACCTGATGGCGGCGATCCGGGCAGCGGCTGAAAAGCTTTGCGCCCCGTCGGAAGTGGATCTTGTTTCGGTGACTGTGGACGTCTCCGCCCGCATCGAAGGCGCTGGGGCGGCCAGCATCGACACGCGGATCGACCGGCGCACGCGCACCGTTCTGTTTGCGGGCGGTTCGGCGTCTGTCGATGGCAAGATCGTGATGAGCGCGACGGCCGTTTATTCCATCCGGCCGGCCTGAACCCGGATACCGGGGCCGCCTTCGGGCCGCATGTCCAGTTCGCCGCGCATCCGGGGCAGGGCTTCCGGGTGTTTTTCCTGAAGCCAGGCGATCATCTTTTCACGGATAAAGCAGCGCAGATCCCATGCATCGGGGGAGTTCTTTGCGCTGGCCAGCGCCCGTACACGGATCGTCGCCGTATCCGTATCGGTGACCTGCAGGTTCACCACATCGCCATCCCATAGCGGTGTGGCGCGGCAGATTTCCGTCAGCTTCTCCCGCATCTCTGAAACCGGCGCGCGATAGTCCAGCGACCAGAAGACACTGCCGATGATGCTGGCGGACTTGCGCGTCCAGTTCTGGAAGGGCTGTTCGATGAAATAGGAGAGCGGCACGATCAGGCGCCGCCAGTCCCACAGGCGCACGACGACATAGAACAGGCCGATTTCCTCGATCCATCCCCATTCGTCTTCCAGCACGACGGCATCGTCGAGCCGGATTGGCTGTGTGAAGGCGATCTGAAGGCCGGCGATCAGGTTCGACAACATGGGCCGCGCCGCGATGCCGACCGCAATGCCCGCGATCCCGGCAGAGGCAAACAGGCTGACCCCGAACTGTTTCACGCCGGGGATGACCGTCAGGGCCGCCGCAACGGTGACGACGCCCACGGCCACGATCCAGATACGCCGGATTACGTCCAGACGCGTGGCAGAGGTACGGGCCTTCAGATTGTCGCTCTCGTGAATGTTCAGCTTGGCAAGGCGCCGTTTGACGAGCCCGTCGACCAGCGTGCCGATGGCCCAGCCCGTGGCGGCGATGAAGCAGATGGACGCCAGCACATCCGGCCAGGCGCCCAGCTTGTTCCAGTCAGGCGCGAGGCCGGTATGGGGCATACTGAGAATGAGCGCGCCGATCAGGGTGAAGAGAACAGGCGGGCGCGCCCGTTTCAGCCAGCGGATGCGCAGGCGCAACCTGTCTTTCTTCCGGATGTCTGTTTTGTCGTCTGGGCCGGCGATGGCGGACCTCCTTCCGGACTGACCTCACTTCAGGCATAGGGACACGGGCCCTGCCGGATCAACCGGCAGGCCGCGATTTTGTTCAGATTCTTTTGAACAGGGCGTTCGTTGGGCGTTTACTTGACGCGCTCGACGCGGAAGGCGAGGCCGCCGTCCAGCTTCATCTTGTAGCTGCCAAGCGAGGCCTGGAAGATGCGGGCTTCCTTGGGGGAGCCTTTCACACGGATATTCCTGTCGTCAGTCTGGACCCAGACCTGTCCGTTTTCCAAAGTCACGCGCACCCGGTCGCGATCGCGGCGGACAAGGTCTTTTTCCTTCTTCACCGAACGAATGACGAAAGTCACTTCCTTCAGGTCGTCAGCCTTGGCCTTGCCGTTTTCATCCTTGCCACCAAAGGCGAGCTTCGGGAGGGAAGGGATGGCGAAGCCGAAACTGTCGCGCTTCACGTCTTCCACTTCCTTGCGGGTGAAGGTCTTCACCTCGCCGGCGTCTTCTGCGGCTTTCAGTCGGCCAACCGCGGCGTCGTAACAGGCGAGGCGGTCAGCATCTGCGGCGATCTCCTTGCACGCATAGACGTCGGACGTGGACACATCCTCTGCCAGGGCCGGCAGGGCAGTGAGGCTGATGGCAGCGGCAATGAGGGCGATCGGGCGTTTCATGACGGCGTTCCTCGGGGTCTGTCGGGCCATTCGGGCCCTGTCTGACGCTATTTCTGGCAAATCTGGGCAAGCGCGGGAAGGGGAGGCAACAGTTTGCGGCAAACTCAGCTTCCGTTTATTCAAAATACGCAAAGTCTTTTCATTTGTGCCACCATCTGGCAGCAAACGGTCCAAGACTGAGACCCACTTAGGAGTATTTTGATGATCCTCTCCCGTATGCGGGGCCTGATGGCCACCGGTGCTCTGGCCCCCGGAAGTCGCTTCGCAATATGCCTCGCTGCTGTACCTCATCAAGAACGCCGCCAAGATCAATGAAGGCGTGCTGCCGCCGGAAGAGCTGGGCGCACGTGCCATCGACGACAAGACGCTGGAACTGACGCTGGAATACCCGGCGCCGTACCTGCCGGGCCTGTTGTCGCACTACACGACCTATCCGGTGCCGAGCCATGCCATCGAGACCTATGGCGATGCCTGGATCCAGCCTGAAAACATCGTGGTGAACGGTCCGTACAAGCTGGTCTACTGGCGCACGGGTGACCAGCTGGTCGCCGACAAGAACCCGACCGGCTTCGGCGCGGACAATGTCTGCTTCGACCGCGTGGTCTATTTCGAGCTGGAAGACCTGACCTCGGTCGAAAACAAGATCCAGGCCGGTGAGATGGACGTGAACAACGCCTTCGACGGTGCCCGCCAGGCCGAAATCGAGGCCAAGCTGCCGGGCTGGGTGCGCACCACGCCGGCCCTGATCACGACGTACTGGTCGTTCAATTCCCAGGTTGCCCCGTTCGACGATGTGCGCGTGCGCAAGGCGCTCTCCATGGCGCTCGACCGGGAGTTCATGGTGAAAAGCGTTCTGACGCCGGGCTATGTGCCGGCCTATTCCATGGTGCCTCCGGGGATCGACAATTATGACGCCCCGCGTCCGCATGTGGACTGGGAGAATGTCCCGCGTGCCGACCGCTTGGCCGAGGCCAAGCGTCTTCTGGAAGAGGCCGGGTACGGGCCGGACAAGCCGCTGGAGTTCGAATACATCCACCGCTCGACGGACGATAACCCGAAGGTCGCTCCGGTAGCGCAGGCCAACTGGGCCGAGATTGCCCCCTGGGTGAAACCGACCATCGTGAAGCAGGACACCAAGGTTCTTTATGCCCGCCTGCGCCAGTCGGACTTCCAGGTCGCCGATGCCGCCTGGGTCGCGGACTTCGATGACCCGATCAACTTCCTCTATCTGCTGAAATCCGACACCGGCCAGCAGAACTACGGCAATTACAGCAATCCGGAATATGATGCGCTGCTCGTGCGCTCCAATTCGGAACTCGACCTGAAGAAGCGGGCCGAGACCTTTGCCGAGGCTGAAGAGCTGATGCTGAACGATTATCCGATCACGCCGATGTGGTTCCAGGTGACCAAGAATCTGGTCGACCCGACGCTTCAGGGGTTTGAGGACAATGCCAAGGATCAGCACCGCTCGCGCTTCATGTGCCGGGATGGTATGAAAACAGCCGAATAGGCACCGCTGAATAGGGGGAGGCGGCATGAGCCATGACATGGAAGCCGTCGGGGCTGCCTCCCTCGGCGCGCTGACATCCGGCGAACATCATCCGGTCACGCAGGGCGAACCCTGCCGCAATTGCGGGGAAATCGTCGCCGAGCGCTATTGTACGCGCTGCGGGCAGCTCGCCTCCAACTTTCACCGGCCGTTCTTCAGCCTGGTGGCATCGAGCCTGGCCGACACGTTTGCGCTCGACAGCCGGCTGTGGCGCTCGGTGCCGATGTTGCTGTTCCGGCCGGGGCGGATGACGCGCAACTACCTGGACGGCAAGCGCGCCCGTTATGTGCCGCCCTTCCGGCTGTTCCTGCTCACGTCCGTCATATTCTTCCTTACCGTGTTTGGCCTCGGCGACCAGCTCGGCTGGTACAAGGACTGGCACATTGCTCCCGGTTCGCCGGTGCAAGTGTCTGAGACGGATCGGGACAGCGCCATTGCGGCCCTGAAGGAACAACTCGCCCGCGAGGACTTGTCCCCCGAAAGCCGGGCCCGGGCGACGGCCGCGCTGGAAGCCTTCGAAACCGATGTGCAACTGCCCTTCGTGGCAGAGGACGGCACCGTCGACCGCCAGGCGCTGGATGAGGCCATTGAGCAGAGGGCCAATGATGGCGCCTCGCCGGCGGAAATCCGGGAATTGAAGCGGGCAGGGGAGCAGGTGGCCCGCGTTTTCGAGAATCAGGACCAGTTCGCCGCGCGTTTCCGGGAGTGGGCACCGCGCTTCAGCCTGATGTTCATGCCGCTTCTGGCGCTGATGCTGACCATTCTTTACGCGTGGCGGCGCAAGGTCTTCGTCTACGACCATGTGATCGTGGCGCTGCACTTCCAGACCTTCGTTTACAGCCTGTTGACCATGCTGCTGCTCTGCGCGGCTTTCCTGCACACAGGGGTGGGCTGGCTGGTCACGGCCGGCAGCTGCTGGGGCATCTGGTATCTCTACCGCCTGCTCCGGGTGACCTATGGCACCGGCCGCTTCATGGCGGCGCTTCGTACCTCCATTTTGTTGATTCTGGGCATAACCGTGCTGTTTCTGCTGGCCCTTGGGCTGGTTATCCTCAGTTTTCTCCTCACCTGACCGCGTTTGCCTCGCAAACTGAGGCAAATAAACCACACCCCGCCGGTTTCGATGACAGAACGGTAACGGCGCGTTGACGCTTAGGTGACGAGGGCCTTATCGATATGGCCAAGTCCCGGATTTCAGGGGTCCGGGCATGCATCTCTCATGAGATGCGGTTCAACTTTTGGAGGTACTATAGTGAACGGGAAAACCATGAAGTCCCGCCTGCTTGCCTCGTCCGTTTTTGCGGGCGCAGCATTCATGGCGCAGGCGAACATGCTCGCCATTGCCCAGGAAGCGGACGAAGCCGTCGATACCGTGGAAACAACCACGGAAGACGCCACCGCCCGCCAGCAAACGGTCTACGTGACGGGTTCGCGTATTCAGTCGCCGAACATGACGACGACCAGCCCGGTTTCGTCTGTTTCGGCTGAAGACATCAAACTGCAGGGTGTTACCCGCGTTGAAGACCTGGTCACCCAGCTGCCGCAGGCTTTCGCCTCGCAGAACTCGACCGTTTCCAACGGTGCATCCGGTACCGCAACGGTCTCGCTGCGTAACCTCGGCGCTGAGCGTACGCTGGTCCTGATCGACGGCAAGCGCATGCCTTACGGCTCGCCGAATGACGCCGCAGCCGACCTCAACCTGATCCCGGGCGCGCTGGTTGAGCGCGTTGACGTCCTGACGGGCGGCGCTTCGGCTGTCTACGGTTCGGACGCTATTGCCGGCGTCGTCAACTTCATCATGAAGAGTGACTTCGAAGGCGTTCAGGTCGACACGCAGTATGGCTTCTACCAGCACAACAACGACTACGACACGAACGGCAACCTTCGTGACGTGATCTCGCAGCGTGCTGTTGGCAACCCGGCGCAGTTCCAACTGCCGGGCGACAACATCATGGACGGTTACTCGAAAGAGATCACCGCCATCATGGGTATCAACACCGATGACGGCCGTGGTAACCTGACCGCATGGCTTGGCTACCGTAACAACGACGAAGTGATGCAAGCCGACCGTGACTATTCGGCATGCTCCATCGGTTCTGCCTCGGCAACCGGCTTCACCTGCGGTGGTTCCTCGACCTCCTATCCGGGCCGTTTCACCGACTTCTCGACCTTCAACTACACGATCGATCAGGCCACCGGCGAATTCCGTGACTTCAACGGCGACCTCGACCAGTACAACTACGGTCCGCTGAACTTCTATCAGCGTCCGGACCAGCGTTACACGGTCGGCTTCAACGGCCACTACCAGGTCAACGACTATGTCGAAGCCTACTCCCAGTTCATGTTCATGGACTATGAGTCGAACTCGCAGATCGCTCCGTCGGGTAACTTCTTCGCAACCAGCACCCTGAACTGCGACAACCCGCTCGTCTCGGATTCGCAGCTGGCAGCTATCGGCTGTACGCAGGCGATGATCGACGCTGGCGACTCCATCGACATGTACATCGCTCGTCGTAACGTCGAAGGCGGCGGCCGTCAGGACCACCTGGGCTACCAGACCTATCGCGGCGTTGCTGGCCTGCGCGGTGACCTCTACAAGGCTCCGGGCTGGACCTATGACGTGTCGGCTCAGTACTCGCAGGTCTCCCTGACCCGCGCTTACACGAACGAGTTCTCGATCACGCGCATGAACCGCGCTCTGGATGTTATTACGGGTCTGGATGCAGACGATCCGCTGCGTAATGATGAAACGCATAACCTTGCACCAGGCGAGATCGGTTGCCGCAGCGTCGACAATGGCACCGATCCGAACTGTCTGCCGTGGGATATCTTCACGATCGGCAACGTGACCCCGGAAGCTCTGTCTTACCTGCAGGTTCCGCTGCTCCAGAACGGTACGACGACCCAGAACATCGTGTCTGGCGTTCTGACCGGTGACATTGGCCAGTACGGCTTCAAATCGCCGGCAGCGAACAGCGGCCTTCAGGTTGCTATCGGTGCTGAATACCGCCGCGACGCTCTGGAATCGATCACCGACAACTCGTTCGCAACGGGTGACGGCGCTGGCCAGGGTGGCCCGACCATCGGCATGTCCGGTGCAATCGATGCCTACGAACTCTTCGGCGAATTCCAGATGCCGCTGATCGAAGGCAAGCCGGGCGTTGAGCTCCTCTCCATCGAGGGTGCTTATCGTTACTCCGACTACTCCACGGGCATCAGCTCCGACTCGTACAAACTCGGTGCAGACTATGCTCCGACGTCGGACATCCGCTTCCGTGCTTCCTACCAGCAGGCCGTTCGCGCACCGAACGTCATCGAGCTGTTCCAGGCACAGGGCTTCAACCTGTTCGACATGGACGATGACCTCTGCGACTTCACCGATCCGGCCGGCGACGGCACGGGTGGTGCAGCTTGTATCGGTACGAACCCGTGGCAGGTGACTCAGGCACAAGCTGATGGCGGTGCTCTGACCTCGCCGGCAGGCCAGTACAACTACCTGCAAGGTGGTAACCCGGACCTGCAGCCGGAAGAAGCTGAAACCTGGACGGTTGGCTTCGTGGCAACGCCGTCGTTCCTGCCGGGCTTCTCGGCATCGGTCGACTACTATGACATCCAGATCACCAAGGCGATCTCGACTGTCGGCGCATCGATCAGCATGCAGCTCTGCTACCTCGAAGGTGACGCAGATGCCTGTAACCGCATCGTTCGTAACGCTAACGGCCAGCTCTGGGTCGGCAGCGGTAACGTGATCGACACGAACACCAACATCGGTGGTGTGTCGACCTCGGGTATCGACGTCTCGGCTGCTTACGGCATGGACATCGGTACGTACGGTTCGCTGAACTTCACGATGAACGGCACCTGGCTCGACAGCATGGACTGGGATCCGATCGGTCAGTCCTTCGCTGAGTACAGCTGTGTTGCTGCTTATGGTAACGACTGCCTTGCGCCGACTCCGGAATGGCGTCACCGCGCCCGCGTCAGCTGGACCACCCCGGTTGACGGTCTCGATGTCTCCGCTACCTGGCGTTACATCGGTTCCGTGGATCTGAAGTCGGGCGACAGCTATGTCACCGGCCGTGTGGACTCCTCTCTGGACGCTCAGAACTACATCGACCTGGCCGGCACTTGGGCCGCGAAGGATTGGGTCACGTTCCGCGCTGGTGTGAACAACGTGCTGGATCAAGATCCGCCGCTGTCCGCTTCGACCGGTACGACGGGTAACGGTAACACCTACCCGCAGACCTATGACGCTCTGGGCCGTTACTTCTTCGTCGGCGCGACGTTCGACTTCTAAGTCGGCTCGCCCAACGGCAAAATCGGGAACGGCGGTCCTTCGGGACCGCCGTTTTCTTTTGGGGTGTGTATCTGGCGGGAAGGGCGGACCGGTACTGCCAGGTGCACTCAACTGCAAAGCGCACTCAGGCGCCCGCCATACACGGTCCATACACGGTGTTTACATGGTGCTTTTTATTGCCCGCTGCGGCCGGACTATCCAACCGGTTCGCGTCGGAGGGCGGCGTCAGTCGTCTGCGCGCCAGCGGGCATAGATCGCCGTCGGAAGCAGGCGGTCGGAGTCTTTCTGGGGCAGGGCCATCTCGCCCATTTCCATCGTGCCGCCGAAGGGCTTCAGCCGGTCTGCCAGGGCCTGGGCCAGGGCGAGGTATGACAGGCGCACGGCGTAGGCCGTGAGGATCACGAAGCGTGGCCGGTCACTTAAAAGGTCGCGCACAGTGTCCAGTAATTCCGGGAGATTTTCCTCAAACCGCCAGGTCTCGTTCTTGGGGCCGCGGCCGAATTTCGGCGGGTCCAGGATGATCGCGTCATAGCGGTTGCCACGTCGGATTTCACGGGCGGTGAACTTCATCGCATCGTCGGCGATCCAGCGGATGGGGCGGTCATCCAGGCCGCTGAGGGACTGGTTTTCCTTGCCATAGCCGTTCGATTTGGGGCTCGCATCGAGGTGGATGACCTCTGCGCCGGCGGCTGCGCAGGCGAGCGACATCATTCCGGTATAACCGAAAAGATTCAAGGCACTGATGGGGCGTCCGGCGGTGCGGATCTGTTCCTGTGCGAAGCGCCAGTGGACCGAATGTTCCTGGAAAATGCCCATGTGCCGGAAGGCGGTGCGGCGGGCGTTGAAGGTCAGCCCGTTCCAGCGCATCGGCCAGGTGTCCAGCGCTTTGGGGGAGAGGATTTCCCAGCTGCCGGAGCCATCTTCATCATTGTTTTTGCTGGAAAAACGGGCATCCGCACGCCAGCTTTGCACGGGCTGGGCCGGTTCCCAGAAGGCCTGCGGGTCCGGCCGGATCACGGTCTGGCTGCCGAAGCGTTCCAGCTTCTGCAGGTGGCCGGAATCGAGCAGGGCATAGTCTTCCCAGTCGTCCGCGACGAGCAGTTTTGTCTCAGTTTTCATCGGAAATCCCGCTGCCGCCAGGCTTCGTACACCATGATCGCCGTCGCCTGCGCCAAATTCAAACTATCCGCCCCGCCGCGCATGGGGATTAGGACGAGTTGGTCGCAGTCGGCTTCGACGGCGGGGGGGAGGCCGGCCTGTTCGTTGCCCATCAGGATGACTGTATCCTGTTGCAGATTCACCAGATCGTGGCGCTCGGTGCCGTTTACGGAGGCGGCGACGGAGGCGAGGCCTGCCTTGCGGCGCCAGGTTTCGAATTCTTCGTAGGAGGCGGCCGCGAAGGGCATGTCGAACAGCGAGCCCATAGAGGCGCGTACGGCCTCGAAACTGTAAGGGTCACAACAGGTTCCGACGAGGATCACCCCATCCGCACCGGCACAGTCGGCGGTCCGCAGGATGGTGCCCAGATTGCCCGGATCACGCACTTCATAAAGGGCGACGAAAAGCGACTTCCGCGGACTATCCCGGACTTCCAGCTGGTCAAGCGTGACTTTGCGCTGCTTGAACGTTGCTATGACGGACTGGGCATTGTCCTTGTGCGTGATCTTCGACATCAGCCGTTCCGGCACCAGCACCACGCGCGCGCCGGCGGCCTCGGCCTTGTCGGCGAGGGCGGCGATGTGCGGGCGGTCTGCCACGGCGGCGGCAACGATCAGCGTGTCCGGCTGCCAGTTATTGGCGAGGCCCTGTTCCACGAGACGCGCGCCCTCGGCCAGGAACAGGCCGCTGGTCTGGCGCTCTTTTTTCCGCTCCAGCCCCTTGAGGGATTTGATCAGCGGGTTGGACGGGGAGGTCAGGGTTTCTGGCGGACGTTTCATGGCTTGTGTATGGCGTGTGGCGGGACTCTTGCGACGGGTCCCTGAATAGGGCATCCCATCACAAAGGGAATGCCTAACAGGAGGTTAGCGGGGTCCCGAATGAAAATGCTCGATTACCTGCTGGCGCCAGTCGCGCTGGTGGGCCTCGTGGCAACGGGATGGTGGGGGCTGTACCAGTCTCCGCAGCGGCCTGCAAACCTGGCCGCGCAGCTTGAGCAGGATGCCAACGCCGCCCTTGCCCGAAATGGATACGACTGGGCCCATGTGCGCATGAACGGCCAGCGGGCTGTGCTGACGGGGGCTGCCCCGTCGGAAGATGCGGCCATGGCAGCTGCCGAGACCATTCTGCATTCAGCCTGGACGGGCGGTGTCGTCGTGGGCGGGGTAACGGTGGTGGAGGTTGCGGTCGATCCCGGCCTGCCGGTTTCGCCGTTTTCCTGGCGTGCGCAGAAACTGGCCGATGGCCGTATCATCCTGTCCGGACATGTGCCTTCGCGCATGATCGCCAGTCAGATCGAGGCGGAGGCGACGCGCCTGTCCGGCGGGCAGGCACCGGAAAACCGCATGGAAGTCGCCGCCGGTGCGCCGGGAGGCAACTGGCAGGGCGTGGCCCGGTTCGGTCTGGCTCTTCTGTCGGAACTGGATAGCGGCGATGTGCGCCTGATCGACAACACGCTGCGTGTTGGCGGGGTGGAAGCCGACCCGGCGGAGCGGGCACGCCTGTCGGCGCAGGTCTCCGCGCTGGCAGCGCCTTATCGCGGCGCGCCGCTGATCAAGGGCCTGCCTGTCTGGACGGCGACTTATACGCCGGATGGGCTGGTGCTTGCGGGCAAGGTGCGGACCGAGGCGCAGCGGATGGACTTGCTGGGCATCGCACAGGCACAGGCTACGGGAAGCGTGATCGACCAGATGACGCTGGCCCCGGACATGCCCGATGCCTGGGTGGCGCCCGTGCGGACGGGCCTTGCCTCCTTTGCCCGGTTCCGGAATGGAGAAATGGGCTACTATCCCGCTGAAGGCGATGTCGGCATCGCCATCGAAGGTGAAGCGCCGCCCAGCGCCATCCATTTCCTGAAGCAGGACATGACCCATGCCGGGGCGGGCCTGCCGGTTACAGTCTGGGCCTATCCGGTGGATGTGGACGTGCCAGAAGTTCAGGGGATCGACTTTGGGGGTGACCCCGTCGCGGCCTGCCAGCAGGGCATGGATGCTGTGCTGGCAGCGAATCCTGTTGTGTTTGAAGGGGAGGGCGCAGTCCTTTCCCGTGAGAGCGGCGCGGCGCTCGACAAGGCTCTGGCCGTGTCACATCTCTGCCTAGCTGATCTGGTATTCGAGGTGGATGGACCTGCCGATTCGGCGCGCGCTGAAGCGGTTGTGTCCTATTTCACGGCAGCCGGGTTTGACCCGGCCCGCCTGTCTGCGCTTGGCTATGGCCCTGACCCGTCAGGGCAGTCTAATGACAATGCAGAAGGCCAGGCGGCCAACCCGCGGATTGAAATCAGAGTTCTGACACGGAGCGACTAATGGCTTGGCTTGTAACGCATATGTGGATGGTGCTGGCTGGGGCGACCGTGTTTGCACTGATCCTCGGCTGGTCGGTGCGCGGCCTGTTGCTGACCGGCAAGATGCGGAAAGCCATTGTCGACAAGGATATTGCCCTGACTGAACTGGATCAGGCGCGGGATGAGATCGAGCGCCTGTTCGCGGCCCAGCGTGCGCAGAGAGGCGAGGGCGGCAGCGTCGCCGATGCATCCGCGCGCAAGATTTCCGATCTGACGGCAGAGCTGCAGAAGGCGAAGACGGAACTCTCCACGCTGAAGTCCGAAGCCATGAAGGCGGCCTCTGCGGTTGTTTCTGCGCCGGTGCAGGATCGCGACGCGCCGACCATCGTGCTGCCGCCGAGCCGCGGCGGGGCAGACGACGCCCAGGCGGGGGATGCGCCCGCGTCCGGAAGCGCAGACGAGGCGCCGACGCTGGTCTGGCGCAATCGCCATCTGGAAGCGCGGGTGAAACATCTCGAAACCCAGCTGGCAGAAGCGGAAGCAGCCCCGGCGGTTGAGGCAGAGCCTGTTGTCGCCGCTGTCCCCTCGGTCGACGAGGAAGGTATCGCGAAGCTCAAATGGCAGGCTGACTATCTCAAGCAGCGCGTCGATGCGCTGGAAGCCGAACTCGCCAAAGTGCCGGCAGAGGCACCGCCGGCCGTGGCGGAAGACGTCAATGAAGAGATGGCCCGCCTGCGCTGGCGTAACCGTTTCCTGGAAGGGCGGCTCGCCTATTTCGAGGGCGGGGCGGAAGACGCCGCAGCCGAGTCGGTTGCGGAGCTGGCTGCCGAGCCTACTGGCGCAGAAGCCGTGCTGGAACAGCTGGAAGTGGCCGATACGGCTGCGGACATGACCGAGGCGGTCGAGGCCATGGCGGAACAGGTCTCCGTGGCCGAAGCATTTGCCTGGGATGCGCCCGCCGAAGAAGCTGTGGCAGAAGACGAGACTCTGGAAGAGGTCGAGCCGGAACCGGAAGAGGTCTTGATTGAAGAGGTCGTGACCGAGGAAGCCTTTGTCGAGGAAGAGCCGGTCGAAGAGGACGTGCAGGCCGAAGAGGCGGTAGAAGATCTCCAGGACGATCAGGTTGAAGCGGCTGCGTTCGACCTGAGCGCTGCGATCGCCGGGCGTGAAACGGAAGACGAGCCCGCACGCTTCGAGCCGGAGCCTGTGACGGAAGTGGCCGAAGAGGCTGAACCGTTCACGGATGAAGCTGTCGAAGAAGACAGCGCGGAAGACGTGCTGCCGGAGACCTCTTTCGAGGCGCCTGCAGAGCCTGAAGAAGAGAGTTTCGAAGACGTCTCAGACGATGAAGAGGAATCCCTCGCCGAAGCCGACCATGCCGATGAGGATGTGGTGTCGGACGAGGAATACGATGAGGAAGACTTCATCGAAGAGGATGAATTCGTCGAGGAAGAGGACGAAGCCGGGTCTGATGACGAGGCTGAGTCTGAAGACGATGCCGAAGAGTCTGACGATGACGAGTCCTATGAGGACGACGAGGACGATGAGGGAGAGTTCGAGGACGCCGACGAAGACTCTGACGACGAAGATGATGAGGACGACGGCGAGGCGTACGATCTGGAAGATGATGCATCCGATGATGAGGATGCGGAGGAAGATGCGTATGACGACGAGGACGAAGACGAGTATGATGACGACGACGCCGAGGATGATGAGGCGGACGACGAGGACGATGAATACGAGTCCGACGAAGATGATGAAGACTACGACGCCGAAGAGGACGAGGACTCTGAGGTAGAGTTCGAGGCTGACGCTGAAGACGATGACGCCGCTGACGAGGACGAATTGGAGGACGATGAGTCCTCTGATGAGGCCGTCGAAGCGGAAGACGACGAAGATGAGGACCTCGACGACGGCGAAGAAGACGCGCCTGAAGATGAGGCGGCCGAAGAGATGGCCGAAGAGACGGAAGGCGATGTCTCCTACGAGGCCGGGGAACTCGTCCTGACCGAGCGCCCGATGGCAATGAACGGGCCGGTCGAGGGCCACCCGGACGACCTGACGCTGATCGGCGGGATCGGGCCGAAGATCCAGGTGCTGCTGAACGAGCTGGGCGTCTGGCACTATGACCAGATCGCCGCATGGACGCCGGAGAACGTTGCCTGGGTGGATGAGCATCTCAACTTCAACGGCCGCATCACGCGCGAAGGCTGGGTCGAGCAGGCCGCCGTGCTGGTCGCCGACGAGGAAAACGTCTGACCGTATTCAGGCAAGGTTCAGCCGGGTCCGGCGAGTCTTGCCGCGTGAAAGACTGGATGAGGCCCACGGCGCGATTGCAATTTGCCGGCGCGGGGCTAACCTTGATTTGCCTGAGTGAGGGAGAGGCACATGACCAAACTGATCGACATGGATAGCGCCATTTTCGAGGGCGCGCCGCGTGTGAACCTGTCCCGCCGGGCCATCATTTCAGGCCTCGCGGCCGGTACGGTGTTCCCGTTTGTGACCAACTGCACCACCAACCCGGCTACCGGGCGCAGCCAGTTCGTGATCTTCGGCGATCAGGAAGTCGCCTCCATGGCTGCTTCGGCCTGGACCGACATGAAGGCGCAAACGCCTGTGACGGCGAACTCCAAACTCAAGAACCGCGTCCTGCACGTCTGGGAGAAGACGCTCTCTGGGGCAGAGCGGAAGGGCGATGTTGCCCCCGGTCAGAGCTGGGATGTGGCGGTGTTCGATACCGATGACGTCAACGCCTTCGTCATGCCGGGCAACAAGGTGGGCGTGTATCGCGGCATCACCGAACTGACGGAGAATGACGACCAGCTCTCCGCCGTTCTGGGCCATGAGACCGGCCACGTTGTCGGCCGCCACGCAGCCGAGCGCCTGTCGATCACAACGCTGGCGCAGACGGGCCTCGCTGTGGGCCAGATCGCCATCGCCCAGTCCGACACGCTGTCGAAATACGGTTCGGAAATCGGTGCCTTGGGCGGCGCGGCGATGCAGTTCGGCGTGATCCTGCCTTACAGCCGCGCACATGAGCTGGAGGCCGACAAGCTGGGTGTCGATTACATGCACCAGTCCGGCTATGACGTGAAACAGTCCGTCCGCCTGTGGGAACTGATGGCGGCCCAGTCATCAGGCTCGCGGTCGCCTGAGTTCATGTCGACCCACCCGGATCCGGCCCGCCGCGCCCAGGAACTGAAAACCTATATCAACGCCAGGGGCTACGCGCTGATCTAGGCCGGGCAGGGGCGGCCTGACTCGTCCCGCTTGACCCCACTATCCAGATGCGCCATACGCGCCGCTTCTGCGGGAGGCACGCCATGCCAGACCGCGGAGCCTCCATTGTAACCGGGCGGATCGAAAGACCACCGCCCCATCTGAAACGTTCGAGAGGACAAGATGGCCAAGAAACTGCTGGGGCAGCTGAAGCTCCAGATTCCTGCCGGCCAGGCCAACCCGTCGCCGCCCGTCGGCCCGGCGCTCGGTCAGCGCGGCATCAACATCATGGAATTCTGCAAGGCGTTCAACGCCAAGACCCAATCCATGGAACCGGGCCTGCCCACGCCGGTCGTGATCGACTACTATCAGGACAAGTCGTTCACCTTCGTCACCAAGACGCCGCCGGCCACTGTGCTGCTGAAGAAGGCTGCCAAGCTGAAGCTGGGCAAGAAGCCGGCTTCCGGCGCCAAGAAGCCGGGCTACGACACCGTCGGTAAAGTCACCATGGCTCAGGTGCGTGAGATCGCCGAAATGAAGATGGCTGACCTCAACGCCAACGACCTTGACGCTGCTGCCAAGATCATCGCCGGCTCCGCCCGCGCGATGGGCATCGAAGTTGTGGAGTAAGAACCATGGCGAAAACTGGTAAGCGCGCACGCGCAATTGCAGAAACCGTTGACAAGAACAAAGCCTACACCGTCGCTGACGCTGTGGCGCTGGTGAAGTCGAACGCCAAGGCAAAATTCGACGAAACCGTCGAAATCGCCGTGAACCTCGGCGTTGACCCGAAATACGCTGACCAGATGGTCCGCGGCGTGGTCAACCTGCCGGCCGGCACGGGCAAAGACGTCCGCGTCGCCGTGTTCGCGAAGGACAAGAAGGCAGAAGAAGCCACGGCTGCCGGGGCTGACATTGTCGGCGCTGAAGACCTGATGGAGAAAATCCAGGGCGGCTTCATGGACTTCGACCGTGTCATCGCAACGCCGGACATGATGGCTGTTGTCGGCCGTCTCGGTAAGGTGCTGGGCCCGCGCGGCCTGATGCCGAACCCGAAAGTCGGTACCGTGACCCCGAACGTTGCCCAGGCTGTCAAAGACGCGAAATCCGGCTCGGTCGAGTTCCGCGTTGAAAAAGCCGGTATCGTTCATGCCGGCGTCGGCAAGGCTTCCTTCTCCGAAGGCGACATCGAGAGCAACATCAAGGCTTTCCTGAGCGCGCTCGTGAAGGCGCGTCCGTCTGGCGCGAAGGGCACGTTCGTCCGCAAGATCTCGCTGTCGTCCACCATGGGCGCTGGCGTCACGATCGATACGTCCGAGATCTCTCAGTAAGCCTGAGCAGACAGACGACCGAACAGAAAAAGCCCGGCGCCTTGCGGTGCCGGGCTTCTTCTTTTGGGGCAGGGGATATCTGAAGCGGCCGGATCAGTTATTGTCGGCCGTTACAATGATCACGGAATCCTCAGTCGGCTGGACCGAACGGGTGACCGCGACGTGGTAGCGGGTCAGCTCGGCGCTCTGCACCTGGGTGACCGTCCGGTCGACGACTTCGGCAGCGCAGTTGGAAACAGCCGTCGGCCATACGCCGGCGATGGCGCTGGAGTTGTCGTAAATGCTGCGGCAGTAGTCGCGGGCGGATTTTTCGATCGAGGCGTAGGTCTCAGCCGGGGTTGCGCCACGCTTGTAGCTGATGGTGGCATCATCACCTGTTTGTGCGGTGGCGGTCATGCCGAATCCGGCAACAGCAAACGGAAGAGCGGCAATTGCGAAGCGGAACTGGTGGAAATTCATGTCAGGACCTCTCATCTGGAAGGGACAGGGTCTGAATTGACCCGGTCATTGCGCATGACATTCGTTCACACCGGGTGTTTTGGTCCTGTGGTGGGGCTTAGGAAAACCTGATGTTTACATTAGGCCTTGAGAACAAAGGGATAAATTTGACCTGATTGCTTCGGACTTTCCAATCCAGTTGGGATATCCTTTGCGAAGAAGCATTGCGGTCAGCGACGCAGAGATGGCAGACACGTTCGGATCAGGCATGGAGGCAGAGCGGGAGCGGTCCGATTTCCGGATCGGAAGCCTGATTGTCGAGCCGGATCAGAACAGCATCTCCGATGGAAAAGAACGCCGCAGGCTTGAGCCGAAGGTCATGGAGGTGCTGTGCGCCCTGGCCGGGCGGCCGGGCGAGGTCATCTCGCGGCAGGAACTGATCGACCAGGTCTGGGGCGTCGAGCATGGTGCCGATGAAAGCCTGACCCGGGCCGTGTCGTTACTGCGCAGCGTTCTGAACGCAGGCGATGACCGCCATTCCGTGATCGAGACCATTCCGAAGCGGGGCTACAGGCTGGCGGCGCAGATTTCCGATGTGGAAAGGGAAGAGGCTGCCCCGGACCCAGAAGATGTGGCGCTCCCGTCCGAGCCGACGGCGCCCTTCGTTCGCGAGCCCTGGCGCCGGGATGCGGAGATCAGCCCGGTCCGTTACTTTTCAGCGCTGGTCGTGCTGGCGGCCATCATGCTGTTCACCGGGGTCTGGATTGGCCGGTCATCCAGTTCAGCTGTCGTCGTGCCGGAAAAGTCGATTGCCGTTCTGCCATTTGAAAATCTGAGCGGGAATGCGGAGCAGGACTATTTCTCCCGCGGACTTTCGGAGGAGATCCGGTCGCTGCTGACTCAGCTGGACGATCTGAAGGTCGCCGGGCGCGCGCCGCCTTCGGTAAGTGCGGCCGAGGGGCTCGATGCCTCTGCACTGGGCCGGAAGCTGCGGGTTTCGCATGTTCTGACCGGCAGCATCCGGTCTGATAATGACCGGATCAAGGTGTCTGCAGAACTGATCGATACCGATAGCGGGTATCAGGTCTGGTCGCACAGCTATGACAGGCTGCTCAGCGCGCAGAGCCTGTTCGACCTGCAGAAGGATATAGCCACGGATGTCGCCGGGGCGCTCAGTATCTCGCTGCACGTTCAGGAGCCGAACCGGATCCTGGGCTCTGATACCGACAGTCTGGAGGCCTATAACTACTTCCTGAGCGCCAGGGAGGCGGATATCTTTGGCATGGGCGACCGTAGCGAGCTGATTGCCCTTCTTGGAAAGGCGCTTGAACTCGACCCGGATTATGGCGCCGCGCGGGTTACGCTCGCCTCCAATATCGGGGCGCAGGCATGGGGGGCGTCGACGCCGGCTGAGGCGCAGGCCTATCTGGCGCAGGGCAGGGCAATGGCGGAGGAGGCTGTCCGGCTCAATCCGGATCTGGCGCAGGCCTATACGGCACTGGCGAACTTCCGGGCGCTCGACAATGACTGGCTGGCGGCAGGCAAGGACAACCGGGCCGCACTGGAGCGGTCGCCCAATCTGCGTGTCCTGCATGAGCAGACCATCTTCCTTATGCGTGCGGGCCGGGTTGAGGAGGCACTCAGCATTGCCCAGCGGGGGCAGACGGCCGATCCGCTGAACCCTGACCGTGCCGCAACACTGGCCATGGCGTATGCCGTACTGGGGCGGCATGAGGCGGCGGGGGCTGCGCTGGAGCATTACTGGTCGCTGCAGACCCCGCCCGGTGAATGGGATGCCTATGCCTGGACCATTGAGATGCAGGCCCCGCAGACTATGGACAGCCTGAGCGCCCTTTGCGAACGGCTGATGCAAACGGATCCGTCCCTGCGGCCGCTGCTCGCGCCCATCCTTGCTGCACTGCCGGATGAGCCGGCGGCCCGGGAGGCGGTCAGGGCTGAGTTCGAGCGCGGGGCAGGGACGCATCCGAACCGGTTCGAAATCCTGGCATCCATTGCGGCGCAACTGGATGATCCCGAGCTTGCATTGCGTATCTGGCGGCATGAGCTGGATGGAACGCGGCTGCGGTTAATGCGGGTTTGGGGGCCGGTCTATTCGGACATGCGCCGCTTGCCGGGCTTCGCGGCCCTGATGGCTGACCTGCAGCTGCCATCCTACTGGCGTGAATATGGCTGGCCGGACCGGTGCCGTCCCGTCGGCGCACAAGGCTTCGAGTGTTTCTGAGGCCGGACGGAGGCAGGGTTGCGGATATGTGGACTCCGGAATGGCCCGGGGTTGACATTTTCTCACAAAGGGGGGTTGCGGGCTTGGGGATAAAGCGTTAACACCCCGCTCTTGACGGGAGTTCTCCGATGTGCATTCGGCGGCCTCCCGTTTTCCTGTCCTAGACCATAGGTCACGTATTTATACGCGATAACGGCTTCCGGGCCACCTATGCAGACGGGGTGAGGCGTTGATTCGGTTCGGAAAAACAGGGCTGACCTGTTTTTGGCTTACCGGGGCAATCGGCCAATCCCTGGGCAGGCGCTGGAAGGCCATCCGGCCAGAAGGCGATTACCAGGGCGGCCGGATGGTCCGGGCGCCTCAATGGAGACCCGCTATGGATAAAGCTGGAAAAATTGCGGCTCTTGAATCCCTGAAAGGGGTTTTCGAAGAGTCCGGTGCGGTCATCGTGACCCACTATACCGGTCTGTCTGTTGCGGAAATGACGAAGCTGCGTGGCATGCTCCGCAAGGACGGTGCGCAGCTGAAGGTGGTCAAGAATACCCTGGCGCAGATCGCGCTTGAGGGTAAGGGTGGCGACGAAGCCAAGGACATGTTCCAGGGCCCTGTTGCTATCGCTTTCTCACCCGATCCGGTGGCGGCTGCGAAAGCAGCCGACGAGTTTTCGAAGCAAAATCCGAAACTCGTGATCATCGGCGGCGTGATGGGCGATCAGGTGCTCGATGCCAAAGGTGTCGAAGCTCTGGCAAAACTCCCGTCTCTCGACCAGCTTCGTGGCAAGCTCATCGGCCTCATCCAGGCACCGGCAACGAAAGTCGCTGGCGTCGTGCAGGCCCCGGCTGGCCAACTCGCTCGTGTGGTTTCGGCCTACGCCAACAAAGACGCAGCCTGAGCCATCGTTTCCGGAAACTGAAGACCCAATCAACCGAACCAAACAGGAATTACCAAAATGGCAGACCTTGAAAAACTCGTCGACGACCTGTCGGCCCTCACCGTTCTCGAAGCCGCTGAACTCGCAAAACTTCTCGAAGAGAAGTGGGGCGTCTCGGCTGCTGCTCCGGTCGCAGTCGCAGCTGTCGCCGGTGGCGACGCTCCGGCCGCTGCTGCTGAAGAGAAAACCGAATTCGACGTGATCCTGACGGACGCTGGCGCCAAGAAGATCGAAGTGATCAAGCTGGTCCGCGAAATCGTTCCGTCGCTCGGCCTGAAAGAAGCCAAGGAGCTCGTCGAAGGCGCTCCGAAACCGATCAAAGAAGCTGCTGCAAAAGCAGAAGCCGAAGAGATCAAGAAGAAGTTCGAGGCAGCTGGCGCCAAAGTCGAGCTCAAGTAAGCTCCGGCGGCTTCACATTCGGGTGGCGTTCGCGCGAGGCGCTACCCTTCTAGAGACCTGCGCGGCGGTTCCATTTGGGGCTGCCGCGTACTCGCGTTCTGGCGATAAGGTCGTGGCCAAGGTGGCTGCGGCGACAAAATTGGGATCCTGGGATGGCACTCTCCTTCACGGAAAAGAAACGTATCCGCAAATCCTTCGGGCGCATTCCCGAAGCCATCGAAATGCCAAACCTGATCGAGGTTCAGCGCGAATCTTACGAGCACTTCCTTCAGATGCACACGCCGGCGCAGTCGCGCACGGATGATGGCCTGGGCGGTGTTTTCAAGTCCGTGTTCCCGATCACAGACTTCTCCGAGCGCGCGACGCTCGAATATGTCTCCTACGAATTTGAACAGCCGAAATTCGACGTCGAAGAGTGCATGCAGCGCGACCTGACCTTCCAGGCTCCCCTGAAGGTCCGTCTGCAGCTCGTGGTCTTCGATGTGGACGAAGACACCGGCGCCCGCTCCGTCAAGGAAGTGAAAGAGCAGGAATGCTATCTCGGCGACATCCCGCTGATGACCGAGAAGGGCACTTTTGTGGTCAACGGTACAGAACGCGTGATCGTCTCGCAGATGCATCGTTCGCCGGGCGTGTTCTTCGATCACGACAAGGGCAAGACGCACGCTTCCGGCAAGCTGCTGTTCGCGGCCCGCATCATTCCTTACCGTGGCTCGTGGCTCGATTTCGAGTTCGACGCCAAGGACATCCTGAACATCCGGATCGACCGTAAGCGCAAGCTGCCGGCGACGACCATCCTGTACGCGCTCGGCTACGATACCGAGTCGATCCTCGACCTGTTCTACACCCATTCCATCTACCGGATGGACAAGAAGGGCTGGGTCACCGGCTTCCGCGCTGACGCCTGGAAAGGCGTGAAGCCGGAATTCGATCTGGTAGACGCGAAGTCCAAGAAGGTCGTTGCCGAAGCCGGCAAGAAGATCACCGCGCTGAAAGCCAAGCGGATCGCTGAAGGCGGCACGGACGAGATCCTCGTTCCGTCCGAAGCCCTCGTCGGCAAGTTCCTGGCCCGCGACGTGGTCAACATGGAAACCGGTGAGATCTTCGGTGAAGCCGGCGACGTGATGGAAGAAGAGATCGTCGCGGAAATGCGCGATTTCGGCATCAAGTCGATCGAAGTGCTCGACATTGATGGCTCGGGCCGCGGCCCGTGGCTTCGCAACACGCTGAAAGCCGACAAGAACGAAACCCGGTTTGAGGCTCTGTCCGACATCTACCGCGTCATGCGTCCGGGTGAGCCGCCGACCCAGGAGGCCGCTGAGGCCCTGTTCGGCCAGCTCTTCTTCGATGCTGAGCGTTATGACCTCTCGGCCGTTGGCCGGGTGAAGATGAACATGCGTCTCGGCGTTGCCGTGCAGGGCTATGAGGCTGCTGCCGACGACATGCGCGTTCTGCGCAACGACGACATCATCGGCGTCATGAAGGTCATCCTGGACCTGAAGGACGGCAAGGGCGAAGTCGACGACATCGACAACCTCGGCAACCGCCGTGTCCGTTCGGTCGGCGAGCTGATGGAGAACAACTACCGCATCGGTCTCGTGCGCATGGAGCGCGCGATCAAGGAGCGGATGGGTTCGGTCGATATCGACACCGTCATGCCGCATGACCTGATCAACGCGAAGCCGGTTGTGGCGGCTGTCCGTGAATTCTTCGGCTCCTCGCAGCTGTCGCAGTTCATGGACCAGACCAACCCGCTGTCCGAGATCACCCACAAGCGCCGTCTCTCGGCACTCGGCCCGGGCGGTCTGACCCGCGAGCGCGCCGGCTTCGAGGTGCGCGACGTGCACCCGACCCACTATGGCCGTATCTGTCCGATCGAGACGCCGGAAGGCCCGAACATCGGTCTGATCAACTCGTTGGCCACCCATGCTCGCGTCAACAAGTACGGCTTCATCGAAAGCCCGTACCGCAAGGTTGTGAACAGCAAGCTGACTGACGAGGTCGTGTACCTGTCGGCCATGGAGGAGAGCATCTACTCGATCGCCCAGGCTAACGCCGAAGTGAACGAGAAGGGCGAGCTGATGAACGAGTTCGTCAACGCGCGTGTGGCTGGCGAAGCCACCATGGTGCCGAAGGACGACATCCAGTTCATGGACGTTTCGCCGAAGCAGGTTGTTTCGGTTGCTGCGGCGCTGATCCCGTACCTCGAAAACGACGACGCCAACCGCGCGCTCATGGGCTCGAACATGCAGCGTCAGGCTGTGCCGCTCGTGAAGTCGGAAGCGCCGTTTGTCGGCACCGGCATGGAAGCGGTCGTGGCCCGCGACTCCCGCGCTGCCATCGTTGCCCGCCGGGCAGGGGTGGTCGAGCAGGTCGACGCGCTGCGTATCGTGGTCCGCGCGACGGACGAGATCGACCAAGGCAAGTCCGGCGTCGATATCTATCGTCTGGCCAAGTTCCGCCGTTCGAACCAGAACTCGTGCATCAACCAGCGCCCGATCGTGCGCGTGGGCGATGTGGTGGCCAAGAACGACATCATCGCTGACGGTCCGTCGACGGATCTTGGCGAGCTGGCGCTCGGCCGTAACGTGCTCGTCGCGTTCATGCCGTGGAACGGCTACAACTTCGAGGACTCGATCCTGATCTCCGAGCGCATCGTGCGTGACGACGTCTTCACCTCGATCCACATCGAGGAATTCGAAGTCGCCGCCCGCGACACGAAGCTTGGCCCGGAAGAGATCACCCGTGACATCCCGAACGTCGGTGAGGAAGCCCTGCGCAACCTCGACGAAGCCGGCATCGTGGCTGTGGGTGCTGAAGTGAAGGCTGGCGACATCCTCGTCGGCAAGGTCACGCCGAAGGGCGAAAGCCCGATGACGCCGGAAGAGAAACTCCTCCGCGCCATCTTCGGTGAAAAAGCCTCCGACGTTCGCGACACCTCACTGCGCGTGCCTCCGGGCGATGCCGGTACGGTCGTTGATGTCCGCATCTTCAACCGCCACGGCATCGACAAGGACCAGCGTGCCCTTCAGATCGAGCGTGAGCAGATCGAGAAGCTGCAGGAGGACAAGGAAGACGAACAGGCCATCCTTGAGCGGAACATCTATGGCCGCCTCGAGGAATTCCTGGTCGGCAAGGACGCCGCTGCCGGTCCGAAAGGCTTCAAGCCGGGCCGCATCACGGACACCGCACTTGCAGAACTGACCCACAAGCAATGGTGGGATATTGCCCTCAAGTCGGAGAAGGCCCAGGCCGAACTCGACGCGATGCAGGAACAGTTCGACTTCTCCATGCGCGAGCTTGATGCCCGCTTCAACGACAAGGTCGAGAAAGTTCAGCGTGGCGACGATCTGCCTCCGGGCGTGATGAAGGTCGTCAAGGTCTTCCTCGCCGTGAAGCGCAAGCTGCAGCCGGGCGACAAGATGGCCGGCCGTCACGGTAACAAAGGGGTTATCTCCAAGATCAACCCGCTCGAAGATATGCCGTTCCTCGAAGATGGCACGCCGGTCGATATCGTGCTGAACCCGCTGGGCGTTCCGTCGCGTATGAACATCGGTCAGATCCTCGAGACCCACACGGGCTGGGCCTGCCGCGGTCTTGGCCGGATCATCGACAACGCGGTCGATGAGTTCCACCAGAACAATGATGTCAGCGCACTGAAAGCGGCTCTGACGACCGCTTATGGCAAGGACCAGGAACTGCCGGGCAGCGATGAGGAAATCATCGAGCTTGCCAGCAACCTGCGCAACGGCGTTCCGATCGCCACGCCAGTGTTCGACGGTGCCCGCGAAGCGGACATCAGTGAGCTGCTGGAACGTGCCGGTCTCGACTCTTCCGGCCAGGTGCGGATGTTCGACGGCCGTACCGGTGAGGCGTTCGCGCGTCCGGTTACCGTTGGCTACAAGTATCTCCTCAAGCTCCACCACCTGGTGGACGAGAAGATCCACGCCCGTTCGACCGGTCCGTATTCGCTCGTTACGCAACAGCCGCTGGGTGGTAAGGCCCAGTTCGGTGGCCAGCGCTTCGGTGAGATGGAGGTCTGGGCCCTGGAAGCTTACGGTGCCGCCTACACGCTGCAGGAAATGCTGACCGTGAAGTCCGACGACACGGCAGGCCGTGCGAAGGTCTATGAGGCGATCGTCCGCGGCGACGACACGTTCGAGGCTGGTATCCCGGAATCGTTCAACGTGCTCGTGAAAGAGATGCGTTCGCTGGGCCTCAACGTCGAGCTGATCGAAGAAGGCGGCGGAACCGGCGAGGACGAGCCTGCCGCAGACAGCGAAACGGTACCCGCCGAGTAGCGTGAAGACCTGACTGGAAGACCCGCCGGGCAACTGGCCTGGCGGGACCTTCCGAGCCGAACGAGATTTTACCCAGGGCAGGGGCCCTCAAGTCCCCGGAAAAAGCCCACCCAAGGAGCAGACCCGAATGCGCCAGGACGTCGCCAGCATCTTCAACCCCAACACCCCGGCCCCGACTTTCGAGGCAATTCGCATCTCGATTGCGAGCCCCGAAAAGATCCGGTCGTGGTCCTCGGGCGAGATCAAGAAGCCCGAAACCATCAACTATCGTACCTTCAAGCCGGAACGCGACGGCCTGTTCTGTTCGCGTATCTTCGGCCCGCAGAAGGACTATGAGTGCCTTTGCGGCAAATATAAGCGCATCAAGTATCGCGGCATCACCTGTGAGAAGTGCGGCGTGGAAGTCACGCTGGCCCGCGTGCGTCGCGAGCGCATGGGCCACATCGACCTGGCCGCACCGGTCGCTCACATCTGGTTCCTGAAGTCGCTTCCGTCCCGGATTGCGGCGTTGCTGGACATGGCTCTGAAAGACGTTGAGCGCGTGCTCTACTTCGAGAGCTATATCGTGATCGAGCCGGGCCTCACCGAACTGGAGCACAAGCAGCTCCTGACGGAAGAGGAGTACATGGACGCTCAGGACAATCTGGGCGAAGACGCTTTCACCGCGATGATCGGTGCTGAGGCTATCCGTGAGATCCTCATGGCGATGGACCTGCCGGTGCTGGCCGAGCAGCTGCGCGAGGATCTCAAGGAGTCCACGTCCGAGCTGAAGACCAAGAAGATCTCCAAGCGCCTGAAGGTGGTTGAGTCCTTCCTGCAGTCGCGTGCCAAGCCGGAATGGATGATCCTGACCGTGATCCCGGTTATCCCGCCGGACCTGCGCCCGCTGGTTCCGCTGGATGGTGGCCGTTTCGCGACCTCCGACCTGAACGACCTTTACCGCCGCGTGATCAACCGGAACAACCGCCTGAAGCGCCTGATGGAGCTTCGTGCACCGGACATCATCATCCGTAACGAAAAGCGGATGCTGCAGGAATCGGTCGACGCCCTGTTCGACAACGGCCGCCGCGGCCGGACCATCACGGGCACCAACAAGCGCCCGCTGAAGTCGATCTCCGACATGCTGAAAGGCAAGCAGGGCCGCTTCCGTCAGAACCTGCTCGGCAAACGCGTCGACTATTCCGGCCGTTCGGTCATCGTGGTCGGCCCGAGCCTCAAGCTGCATGAGTGCGGCCTGCCGAAGAAAATGGCTCTGGAGCTGTTCAAGCCATTCATCTACGCGCGTCTCGACGCCAAGGGCCTCGCCGGTACGGTGAAGGCCGCGAAGAAACTGGTCGAGAAGGAAAAGCCGGAAGTCTGGGATATCTTGGACGAGGTGATCCGCGAGCACCCGGTTCTGCTGAACCGCGCGCCGACGCTGCACCGTCTCGGTATCCAGGCGTTCGAGCCGAAACTGATTGAAGGCAAGGCCATCCAGCTTCACCCGCTGGTCTGTGCGGCCTTCAACGCCGACTTCGACGGTGACCAGATGGCTGTGCACGTTCCGCTGAGCCTTGAGGCCCAGCTGGAAGCCCGCGTGCTGATGATGTCGACCAACAACATCCTCTCGCCAGCCAACGGCAAGCCGATCATCGTTCCGTCTCAGGACATCGTGCTTGGTCTTTACTACCTGTCGCTGGATCAAGATAACCAGCCGGGTGAGGGGATGGTGTTCTCCGACCTGGCCGAAATCGAGCAGGCGCTCGATACCGGCTTCGTTACGCTGCACTCGAAGATCCGTGCGATGTATGAAGGCGTCGATGAGGAAGGCAATCCGCGCCGCTGGGTGATCGACACGACCCCGGGCCGCTACATGATCGCCAACATCCTGCCGCGCCTGAAAGGCATTCAGCCGGACCTGGTGAACACCACGATGACCAAGAAGATGATCAGTAAGATCATCGACGAGGTCTATCGTCTGTGCGGCCAGAAGGCGACGGTCATCTTCTGTGACAAGATGATGGAACTCGGCTTCAAGGAAGCCTGCAAGGCCGGTATCTCCTTCGGCAAGGACGACATGGTCATTCCGGAAGCCAAGCAGAAGCTGGTCGATGCGACCCGCGAGCAGGTTTCGGAATACGAGCGTCAGTATGCCGACGGTCTGATTACGCGCGGTGAGAAGTACAACAAGGTGGTCGATGCCTGGTCGAGCTGTACCGACAAGGTTGCAGACGCCATGATGGAATCCGCCTCGAAGAATCAGGTTGCCAAGGGCGTGCGTAAGGCGCAGGTCAACTCGATCTTCATGATGGCCGACTCCGGTGCTCGTGGTTCGAAGAACCAGATGAAGCAGCTGGCCGGTATGCGCGGCCTGATGGCCAAGCCGTCGGGTGAGATCATCGAGACGCCAATTATCTCGAACTTCAAGGAAGGTCTGACCGTTCTTGAATACTTCAACTCGACGCACGGTGCTCGTAAAGGTCTGGCCGATACGGCTCTGAAGACTGCCAACTCGGGTTACCTGACCCGCCGTCTTGTCGACGTCGCTCAGGACTGCATCATCAACGAAGATGATTGCGGCACCGAGAAGGGGATCGATATTTCGGCCGTCATGGAAGGCGCCGATGTGGTCGTCTCGCTCAGCGAGCGTATCCTTGGCCGCGTGACGGCAGAAGACGTGAAGAGCGTCGATGGCAACCTGGTTGCCGTGTCGAACACCTATATCGACGAAGAACTGGCCGAGACCATCGAGAAGGCCGGTGTCGATGTGGTGAAAGTCCGCTCGCCGCTGACCTGCGAAACCAAGAACGGCATCTGTGCCCAGTGTTACGGCCGTGACCTGGCTCGCGGTACGCCGGTCAACCGCGGTGAAGCGGTCGGCGTTATCGCTGCCCAGTCCATCGGTGAACCGGGTACTCAGCTTACGATGCGTACGTTCCACATCGGTGGTGCTGCACAGGTGGCTGACCAGTCGTCCGTCGAAGCCAGCTTCGAGGGGACGGTCCGCTTCAAGGATGCCGAGTTCGTTACCCGCAAGGACAAGACGATTGTCGTCGTTGGCCGCCGCATGCAGGTCGAGATCGTCGATGCCGACGGCCGCACCCGTCAGTCCTTCCGTCCGGCATATGGTACGCGCCTGATGGTCAAAGATGCTGCGAAGGTCACGCCGGGAACGCTGCTGGCTGATTGGGATCCGTTCGCACAGCCGATCGTGTCGGAGGTTTCCGGTGAGGTGAAACTCGTCGACGTGATCGACGGCGTGTCGGTTCGTGAAGAAACTGACGAAGCCACGGGCATCTCCTCGCGCGTCATCATCGACTGGCGTTCGGCCACCAAGGCGGCAGACATCAAGCCGTCGGTTCAGATCGTCGGCAAGGATGGCAACCCCGTCAAACTGCCGAACGGCTCAGATGCTGTGTACCTCCTCTCGGTGGGCGCAATCCTGTCGATCGCCGATGGCGACAAGATCGAGGCCGGCGACACGCTCGCGCGTGTCTCGACAGGCGGTGCGAAGACGAAGGACATCACCGGTGGTCTGCCGCGTGTGGCCGAACTCTTTGAAGCCCGTCGTCCGAAGGATCACGCGATCATCGCCGAAATGGACGGCAAGGTCGTGTATGGCCGCGACTACAAGAACAAGCGCCGCGTCTCCATCGTGCCGCTTGAAGAGGGCCGCGAGCAGATCGACTATCTGGTGCCGAAGGGTAAGCACCTTGCCGTTCAGGACGGTGACTTCATCAAGCGTGGTGAGTACCTGATGGACGGTAACCCGGCACCGCAGGACATCCTGTTGACGCTGGGTGTGGAGGCACTTGCCAACTACCTGATCGACGAAGTCCAGAAGGTCTATCGTCTGCAGGGCGTGCCGATCAACGACAAGCACATCGAAGTGATCGTTCGCCAGATGTTGCAGAAGATCGAAGTGACCGATCCGGGCGATACGGGCCTGATCACGGGCGAACATGTCGACCTGATCGAGTTCGAGGAAGCCAACGAGGCGGTCCGCCGGTCCCGCAAAAAGGACCAGCAGGAAGCCAAGGGCATGCCGCTTCTGCTCGGTATCACCAAAGCTTCGCTGCAGACCCGGTCCTTCATCTCGGCTGCCTCCTTCCAGGAGACGACCCGCGTGCTCACCGAAGCTGCCATCCAGGGCAAGGTGGATACGCTGGAAGGCCTCAAGGAGAACGTTATCGTCGGTCGCCTCATTCCGGCGGGTACCGGTTCGGGCATCCGCGCCTACCGCCGTATTGCGGCCGATCGCGACCAGAAGCTGAAGGCCAAGCGCGCCGCTGCTGTCCAGAAGGCAACCGAAGAGGGCGCCGCCCTTACCGGCCTGCCGGCTCCGGACAAGGCACCGGTTGAGGAATAGGCTCGAACATCCGGGCGCAAGCCCTTGAACCAACTGGAAAAGCCTGCCAGCTTCGGCAGGCTTTTCTGTTTCCGGAGGAGGTCGCACCTCATGCAGCTGGCACGTTCGGACCTGTTTGGCGGCATCTGTGCAGGGCTGGCGCTCTGCCTGATTGTCTGGCTTTCGCTGGACAGTATGGCCATCAACCGGTGCGACGAAATCCTGGCTTCCAGCGGAGCAGGGGAGGATGGTTCGGTCTCGCCGGAGCAGGAGAGTTGTCTGAAGCGCCGGAAAGTACCGGCGACAAAGGAAAACTAGCTGTTCCACGACAGCTTCCGACCCTTGACGCAGACGCACGAGAGGCTTACACGCCACGCATCGTCAGAGAGGCTGCGGGATGAAAGTCCTTTCGCCGTGCCGGATTTAGTCTGATCCGGCCAATCTGACCCCCAAGTTTTCGCCCCGTCCCGGAAGCCCTTTTGGGGCATTCGGGGCATCATTACATTAGCGGCCCATCGGGCCAGAGTTAAAGAGACAGAAGGCCCGAATGCCCACGATCCAGCAGCTCATTCGTTCGCCGCGTTCGCCCAAGCGCTCGCGGACCAAAACCCCGGCCCTCAAGGCCTGCCCGCAGCGCCGCGGCGTCTGCACACGTGTTTACACCACCACGCCGAAGAAGCCGAACTCGGCTCTCCGGAAAGTGGCCAAGGTGCGTCTGACCTCGGGGTTCGAATCGCTCTGCTACATTCCCGGTGAAGGTCACAACCTGCAGGAGCACTCGGTGGTCCTGATCCGCGGTGGTCGTGTGAAAGACCTTCCGGGTGTGCGTTACCACATCGTTCGCGGCGCGCTCGATACGCAGCCTGTCAAAAACCGTAAGCAACGCCGCTCGCATTACGGCGCCAAGAAGCCGAAGTAAGAGGTCAGCTCATGTCCCGTCGTCACCGCGCCGAGAAACGCGAAGTCCTTCCGGATCCGAAATTCAAGGACATCGTCGTCACCAAATTCATGAACCAGATCATGCGCGACGGCAAAAAGTCCGTTGCGGAACGCATCGTTTATGGTGCTTTCGATCTGGTCGAAGCCCGTGCCAAGAAAAATCCGGTGGAAGTGTTCCACAACGCGCTCGAATCGGTCGCGCCGGCGGTTGAAGTCCGTTCGCGCCGCGTGGGTGGTGCGACCTATCAGGTTCCGGTCGAGGTGCGTACTGAACGCCGCCAGGCCCTCGCGATCCGCTGGCTCGCTGCCGCCGCTGCCGGCCGTAACGAGAACACCATGCGTGAGCGCCTGGCTGGTGAGCTGATGGATGCAAGCCAAGGCCGCGGCAACGCTGTGAAGAAGCGGGAAGATACGCACCGCATGGCAGACGCCAACAAGGCGTTCTCGCACTACCGCTGGTAATCAGCACTGGCAATTCGGGGCGATAGCGGGTAACGCGCCCGCAAATCGCCCCTTTTTCCTCCCGGAAAGCAGACACGAAGGTTGACCAAAATGGCCCGCGAATATCCGCTGGAACGCTATCGTAACTTCGGCATCATGGCCCACATCGATGCCGGCAAGACCACGACCACCGAGCGTATCCTTTACTACACCGGTAAGTCGCACAAGATCGGCGAAGTCCATGATGGCGCTGCGACGATGGACTGGATGGAGCAGGAGCAGGAGCGTGGCATCACGATCACCTCCGCTGCCACGACGACCTTCTGGGAACGTACCGAAGATGGCACCACGGCGATGACGCCGAAGTTCCGCTTCAACATCATCGACACCCCCGGACACGTGGACTTCACTATTGAGGTCGAACGTTCGCTGGCCGTTCTCGACGGTGCTGTTTGCGTTCTGGATGCGAACGCCGGTGTTGAGCCGCAGACCGAAACTGTTTGGCGCCAGGCTGACCGCTACAAAGTTCCGCGCATCGTGTTCGTCAACAAGATGGACAAGATCGGCGCTGACTTCTTCAACTGTGTTGAAATGATCAAGGACCGTACCGGCGCAACCCCGGCTGCGATCCAGCTGCCGATTGGCGCCGAGAACGAACTCGAAGGCCACGTCGACCTGATCACCATGAAAGAATGGGTCTGGGCCGGTGAAGACCTTGGCGCAAGCTGGGAAGTCCGCGAGATCCGCGACAGCCTGAAGGACCTCGCCGAAGAGTGGCGCGGCAAGCTCATCGAAACCGCCGTCGAAATGGACGACGAGGCGATGGAAGCCTACCTCGAAGGCAACGAGCCGGACATCGAAACCCTGCGCAAGCTGATCCGTAAGGGTACGCTGAGCCTGTCCTTCGTGCCGGTTCTGTGTGGTTCTGCGTTCAAGAATAAAGGCGTGCAGCCGATGCTGAACGCCGTGATCGACTTCCTGCCGGGTCCGCTCGACGTGCCGGCTTACATGGGCTTTGCTCCGGGCGACGAAGAGGAAGTCCGTAACATCGAGCGTAAAGCCGATGACGCGCAGCCTTTCTCCGGCCTTGCATTCAAGATCATGAACGACCCTTACATGGGTACGCTCACCTTCACGCGTATCTACTCCGGTACGCTGTCGAAGGGCGACAGCTTCATGAACTCGACCAAGGGTAAGCGCGAGCGTGTCGGCCGTATGGTCATGATGCACTCCAACAAGCAGGACGAGATCACGGAAGCCTTCGCAGGCGACATCGTGGCGCTCGCCGGCCTGAAGGAAACGACCACGGGTGATACGGTGTGTGATCCGAACAAGCCGGTCGTTCTGGAAACCATGACCTTCCCGGATCCGGTGATCGAAATCGCCGTTGAGCCGAAGTCGAAGGCTGACCAGGAGAAGATGTCGGTCGGTCTGCAGCGCCTTGCTGCTGAAGACCCGTCCTTCCGCGTCGAGACGAACTTCGAGTCCGGCCAGACGATCATGAAGGGCATGGGCGAGCTTCACCTCGACATCCTGATCGACCGCCTGAAGCGCGAATTCAAGGTTGAAGCAAACGTCGGCCAGCCGCAGGTGGCTTACCGCGAGAAGCTGGGCCGTCCGGCCGAGATCGACTTCACGCACAAGAAGCAGTCCGGTGGTACGGGGCAGTTCGCACGCATCAAGGTGCAGTTCGAACCGCTCGAAGCTGGTTCCGGTTTTGTGTTCGAAAGCGCAATCGTTGGCGGTGCTGTTCCGAAGGAATACATCCCGGGTGTCGAAAAAGGCTTCGAAATGGCCAAGGAAAACGGTCTGCTGGCTGGCTACCCGGTCACTGACTTCAAGGCCACGCTGGTCGATGGTGCCTTCCACGACGTTGATTCGTCCGTGCTGGCGTTCGAAATCGCGGCCCGCGGTGCTTTCCGCGAGCTGAAAAGCCAGGCCGATCCGCGCCTGATGGAGCCGATCATGAACGTGGAAGTCGTCACGCCGGAAGACTATATGGGCGACGTCATTGGTGACCTGAACTCCCGCCGTGGTCAGATCCAGGGCTCGGAGCCGCGCGGCAATGCTGTGGCGATCAAGGCTTTCGTGCCGCTGGTGAACATGTTCGGTTACGTGTCCGATCTGCGTGGCATGTCTCAGGGCCGGGCACAGTTCACGATGATCTTTGCGCACTATGACGAGGTTCCGCGTGCGGAAGCTCAGAAGATCATCTCGGAAGTTTCTGGTTCTTAAGGAAAATCGGCCGGAGTTCCGGCCAACAGTTTGGAATGAAGGAGAGGCCCGATGGGCAAGGCAAAGTTTGAGCGTAACAAGCCGCACGTGAACATCGGCACGATCGGTCACGTTGACCACGGCAAGACGACGCTGAC
>JACXUV010000079.1 GCA_014763715.1 Rhodobacterales bacterium
TAATATTGATCGCCTTGCGGCACGTGGTGCTATCTTTCAGCAGGCTTATGCCGGTACGGGCACATGCGCACCTTCACGGGCCATGCTGATGACCGGGCGTTATCCGACTCGAACCGGATTCGAATTTACGCCCACCCCGGGAGGAATGGGGCGTATCGTGTCCATGTTCGGCAACGACATGGATAATGGTATGCCGCCCATCATCTGGAATCGCGAGGCAGATGAGGGAGGCGTGCCTTTTGAGGAACAGGGCTTGCCGGGTGAGGAGGTGACGATCGCCGAGCTTCTCAAACAGTCTGGCTATCATACCGTGCATATTGGAAAATGGCACCTTGGCCGCAGTGAGGAGTCCCGGCCGACTTCTCAGGGCTTTGACGAGAGTCTTTTGATGGCAAGCGGTCTGTACTTGCCTGCAGATGATCCTGACGTCGTGAATGCCAAGCTGGACTTCGATCCTATTGGTAAATTCCTCTGGGCACGGATGCAGTATGCTGCATCGTTCAACAACAGTGAGTGGTTCGAGCCCGGTGGCTATCTGACAGATTACTGGACGGACGAAGCCAGCAGGGTCATCGAGGCAAACCGAAACAGGCCCTTCTTCCTGTATCTGGCGCATTGGGGGGTGCACACGCCTTTGCAGGCGACGCGTGAGGATTATGATGCTGTTGGTGACATCCAGCCGGAACGTCTTCGGGTCTATGCGGCGATGGTTCGTGCGCTTGATCGTAGTGTCGGCCGTATCATGGATAAGCTGGAAGAAGAGGGACTGGCCGACAATACAGTGATCGTTTTCACGTCGGACAATGGTGGCGCAGGCTATATTGGCTTGTCTGAGGTCAATGCGCCATATCGTGGCTGGAAAATCACCTTGTTTGAGGGCGGGATACGGGTGCCTATGTTTGTTTCCTGGCCGGGACATATTCCGTCTGATGCGCGGATCGAAACCCCGGTCGCCCATGTCGATCTGATGCCCACCCTGGCGGCGATTGCCGGGGCTGCATTGCCCGTTGGTGTTGAGATCGATGGTGAGAATCTGCTTCCGGAGGCGACGGGTTCTGGTCACATCACCCGTCAGGATGACGCAATATTCTGGTCAAGTGGGTACTATCGCGTCGTTCGCTCCGGAGACTGGAAGCTTCAAGTGAACGGGCGTCAGGAAAAGGTTTGGCTCTTCAATCTGGCCGATGACCCGACAGAGCAGGAAAACCTGGCTGATGCGATGCCTGAAAAAGTGATGGAGCTTCAGGCCTTGATTGATGCGCATTGGGCTGATGCAAGGGCACCGCTCTATCCCTATACTGTGGAAAGTCCGATACTGATCGACAAGACAGCGGCGGATACGTTTGAGCCGGGTGACGAGTATGTCTATTGGCCCAATTGACATGTCAGGGTGCGGTGATGTCTCTCACTATGCGAAAGCCAATGTGGTTTGATGAGAAATCGACATCATCAGGCTGGCGTGCCGCTGGGCGGTAACGCCGGCAGAAATTCTCTGCACACAGGTAAGACCCGCCCTTGATCGTTGTTGTGCCCGCGCCATAGGGGGTGTCTGTCAATTCCCAGACGTTTCCGATCATGTCGTAGAGGCCTGTCTTGTCCGGGCTGAAACAGCCGACGGGCGATGTCCCTGTGAAGCCATCTTCGGCCGTGTTCGCCACAGGGAAGATGCCCTGCCATGTGTTGGCAACAGGGCGCCCCTGCGCATCATAAGCGCCGGAGTTTTGGCGCGTCAGATCCGGCAAGCCACGAGAGGCGGCATATTCCCACTCGATTTCTGTCGGCAGGCGCCCGCCCGCCCAGGCCGCATATGCGCGTGCATCCGCCAGAGAAACGTGCACAACAGGGTGAAGTTCGCGACCGGAAAGACCTGACCCTGGCCCTTCAGGGGAGCGCCAGGTTGCGCCCGGAGTGAGTTTCCATGGATACTTCGTTACCGACCCGGTCTGTGTGCGGAATACGGCAGATCCTGCCCCGGGGCCACCAGCTTGGGTGCTGCGTTCGGCATCTGTGACGTAACCTGTCTCTTCGATGAATTTGGAGAACTCCCTGTTTGTCACCTCGTGCGACAGCAGATCGAATGCTTCCACATGCAGTGTCAATGTCGGTGCTTCTTCAGGATAAACCGGATCAGAACCTTTTTTGAAGCTGCCCGCTTCAATCCGAATGAAGGAGTCGAGCTGATCAGAAGGCAGCCCGCATGACATGGACTGTTCCTGCCGGACGGAAGGGTTACCGCATGCTGCGGTGAAAAGAGTTGCCAGCGCCAGGTAGCGGGCCGCACTCATTCGGCGGCGGCGATTAATGCGTCCAACATGGTTTCAAGCACGGTCGTTGCCTTGGCGCGAGAAAAACTCTGGTCCTGACGGAGGCGGCGCCATGTGTCGAAGCTGAGAGCGATGTCGAAAGAATTCTTGAGCGGCTCGTTGTCCAGCACTTCCTGAGGGAGTGCGAGCGCAAGCGCAGCGGATTCGTGTGAGACGAAGCGCGTATGGTTGGCCATTAGAAAGTCAGAGCGGAATCGCCGGACGCCTGCGCAGATCTTGACCGGCATGACATCCTCGAAAACGCGGATGCGCCGGGCCATCATTTCCTTTACGCGCCCCTGCCAGGTGTCGGCCGTCAGCGGCTTGGCAATTTCGGGCAAAATGCCAGCTTCCATCTGGCTCGACATCTCCTGATAGAGCGTGTCGACATCGTCAAAATGGCGGAAAACCGTCCTCAGCCCTACGCCGGCGCATTCTGCGACACGAGCAACACTTGGGTCATATTCTCCGCCCCGGACCAATTGAAACATGGCGTCGATGATCTTTTGCCGGTTTCTTTCAGACCGCAGCCTGCGGCCGTCTTCGACGAGAGTTCCAGTGTCTTCGGAACGGTTCATGCTCATCTTTACTTTCCTGCCATCACCTGCGAGCCTGAAAGCCTGCAGGGCTCCAATACGCTGCCCCCATCTTTAGCGCCCAGAATAAACCGGATCCGACTTGAGGAAAGGTTCACAGTGCTGCGATGGCTGCATCAAATGTTACTTTCTAGTCGGATAACAGGTTTTTTGCCCACGGTGAGTCCCGGTTTGCGCTCGGTAATACCGTTTCAATGTTGAGTTGGCCCTTGAGGCCTGCTGTCCTGTGAATCGCGGCTGTTCGCCATTCTTCGGACAGTGACATGCGAACCATGTCGGCGCGGGCAGGATACATTGCGATGGCGACTTCATCCCAGAGTTCTTCGACCTGACCCAGGGAAAGGAAGGTTACATCCGCGGCGAAGACGGCTTTGCCCCCGAATTTCGGGAGGATGTCTGCGACGGTGCGGCCATAGATCATGTAGGCTTCGCGGCCTGTCAGGTCCGTATCGCGCCCGTCTTCATACTCGGCCTTGTCCCTGAACTTGAGCAGGTTGACCATGAAAATCGGTCCTTCCGGGCCTTTCTCCAATAGCCTCGTCATCTGTGCGGGATCGGTTGGGAAAACTTCGTTTTTAACGTCCATTTGTTTCATCCCTTGGGTGCCTGTCGATCAGGTCGTTTTCATGAAGTCGATGATGGCCTTGCTGAAAGCCTCCGGTTGGGTTTCCTGAAGGAAGTGACCGCCAGCATGAATTGTGACGTGCGCAACGCCCTTCGCCCCGGGAATCGTGTCCTGAAAACGCTTTTCGCCGCCGCGTGTGACCGGATCGTCATCCGTGAATGCGGTCAATACGGGCTTCTCAAAGCCCTCTAATACCTTCCAGGCTGCATCATTCTTTTCGCGCTCGGCTTTGTGCTCAGGCAGGAGGGGGACGAGGGAGGGAAACTTGCGGGCGCCGGCAAGATAAGAAGCGTCCGGATAGGGCGCTTCATATCCGTTGAGTACCGCATCATCCTCAATACCTGAGAGCAGGCCGAATACGTCGTGGATCGAAAAGTCCGGGTTTTCTGCGCTGTACTTGACCCAGAACAGGAATGCACCGGGGGCGCCGGCCTTGAACGCGTCTCCCACATCGGTGGCGGATGGAATGGGCAGCTGGGGGTACATCGCGCCCAGCATGGCGGACATTTCTTCCGGCATCGTGGTGGCGTCTGGCAAGCCCGTATTGGCTACCACAAGGCGTGCGAAGCGTTCAGGGAACAGGGCCACCATTCGCAAGCCGATCAGTCCTCCCCAGTCCTGGCAGACCAGGGTGATATCCGTCAGGTTCACTGCCTGAAGCCATTGTGCCATCCAGTCCACATGGGCGGAATAGCTGTAATCCTCCACCGCGGCGGGTTTGTCGGACTTGCCAAAGCCAATCAGGTCTGGCGCCAGAACGCGATAACCCGCCCCCGTCAGTAAAGGGATCATCTTTCGATAGAGGTAAGACCATGATGGCTGGCCATGCAGGCAGAGAATGACCTCACCGTCCCGGGGGCCTTCGTCGAGATAATGGATCCGCAGCGGTGTCCCATCATCGGCTTTCACCTCGCAATAGTGCGGGGCGAAATTGTAACCCGTCAGGTTTTCAAACCTTGTGTCTGGCGTCCGCAACACATCCATAAGCCATAGCCCTCCGTCACCTTGTTCGCGGCAAGCTAATTAAGTGGCATTGTGAATGTCAATATATTTTCGCGACGTTTAGGCCGCGTCAGTACCCGCCCCCAAGCGCGACATACAGGTTCAGTGCGGCAGTCAACCGGTTCAGGCGGCCCTGCACATAGTTGTCGGAAGCTGTGAAGTAGGCCTGTTGTGCGCTCAGCAGGCTGGTCAGGTCATCTGTCCCGGCACGGTAGCGCAACTCTGCTGCATCCAGTGCATCTTTGGATGCCTCACGCGCGACAAGGAGCTGGTCTTCTCTTTGCGCATTCGCTTCGATGGAGGTCAGGCTGACATCGACATCGCGCAGGGCATTCAGGATGGCGCTGCGATAGCTGGCCAGTTGCCCCGCCTGGCGGGCCCTGGCGCTCTCAAGCTGGCCCTCAAGGCGGCCACCGGAAAAGATGGTCTGCGCGAGGGATGCTGAGATGGAGCCGGTGAGATCGCCGCCACCACTCAGGACGCTGGAGAGAGCCGCGCCAAGATCGACGCCAGGCAGAAAGGCTGCACGGGCAACCGTGACGTTGGCATCAGCAGCTCGCAGATTTGCTTCTTCCTGTAACAGGTCCGGCCTGCGGAGGAGCAGGTCTGATGGCAGGTCAGGTTCGGCCACCGGCAGTTCAAGTGCAAGGATAGATTCCTCTGGAGCAGCAAACCCCTGAGGCACCTGGCCAAGCAGGATGGCAAGTGACGTCTCCAGGCTGGTGATCTGCGCTTCCAGTTCCGGTATCCGCGCGCGGGCCGTAGCCAGCTGTGCGCGCTGGCTGGACACGTCGTAGCCGGAGATTGTGCCAGCCTTGTAGCGAACTTCCACGATCTCGAAGATACGTTCGGAGATCTCGAGGTTCCGGCGCGCGACTTCCAGCTGTTCGCGCGTGGCCAGAAGATTGAAGTATGTGGACGCCACATCGGACTGGACGGTCAGTTCCAGAGAGCGCTGGGAGAACTGGCTCGCTTCCAGACTGGCTTGCGATGCAGCCCTGCTGGCAGCATTCGCGCCGAAAAGGTCTAGCTCATAGGACGCGGAGAGGCGGCCGGTAGAGCTGACATCATCAAGTCCGCTCTCGGTGTCGCTCGAAGCGGAAAGGCTTGCGTTGGCCTGGGGGAGCAGGGAGGCGTTTGATACTTTCAGCGCTGCGCGTGCGGCATCGACATTGGCAATTCCTGCCGCAAGAGTCTGGTTGGCGCCCAGCGCTTCCGTCACAAGAGCGTTCAGGTTTTGTGAGCCGAACGCAGCCCACCAGTCTGCTTCGATGGTCCGGACTTCGGTCAGGCCGGCGGCGTTATCGTAGTCCGCGGGCAGGGCCAGTTCATGTTCGGTAACTTCCGTTCGCGGAGCAAGAGAGGCACAAGCGGCAAGCGCCAGGAAGGATGCGGAGAGGGCGGTCTTTCTGATCATGACTTACTCCGAAGCGAGGGCTGCGACCGGGTCCAGGTGCGCCGCCTTCCGGGCGGGCAGCAGTCCGAAGACGAGGCCGGTGATCATGGCGGAGGTAAAGGCGAGGGCTGCCGGCATCGTTGTGATCACGACGGACATGCCATTCGCATCAAGAATGAGGCACACGCCAAACCCTATCAATACGCCGGCAATGCCACCTAGTCCTCCGACGACCAGGGATTCGATCAGGAACTGGGCCATGATGTCTGACCGCCGTGCGCCCGTCGCCATGCGGACACCAATTTCACGCGTGCGTTCCGAAACGCTCACCAGCATGATGTTCATGACGCCGATCCCGCCGACAAGCAGCGAGATGGATGCCACCGAACCCAGAAGGATCGAAAACGAGTTCTGGGATTCCTGCACGGATTCCAGGATCGAGGCTGTGTTGCGCAGCTGGAAGTCTTCCGTGCCGTGCCGCGCAAGCAGGAGTTCCGTGGCCTCCGCTTCCGTTTCATCAATCCTGTCTGTGTCATCGACAGCAATTGTGATTGAGGAAAGGTAGCTTTGTCCGAAGAGGCGCATCATGCCGGTGGTAATTGGTACCAGCGCGACATCATCCTGGTCCTGTCCCCAGGAGGAGGCGCCTTTCTCTTCCAGAATGCCGGCGACCTCAAACGGTGCGCCCCCAAGGAAGATATACTGGCCTACCGCATCCTGAACATTGTCAAACAGGTTTCCGGCCGTCGTCGTGCCGAGCACAACGACGCCGACGCGGCGATCCACATCGTCTTTTGTGAAGAAGGTCCCGTAGAGCATGCCGCGGTTCTGCGCGATGGGCCAACTGGCTGAGACACCCTCTATCGAGGTGCTGTAATCATTGCTGCCCACGCGCAGGGTCGCAGAACCTGAACGGGAGGGCACAGCGGCCAGAACGTTATCAAGCTCTTCAAGCGCGTTCGCATCCGCAAGGGTCAGCGTGGCAATTGCATCCCCACGCATGCGGGTTCCTGGGGCGCCGGGACGGACAAACAGCAGGTTTGAGCCCATGGACTCGAAACGGGACATGACTTCGCGTTGACTGCCTTGACCGATAGCGAGCATGGCGACGACAGCTGCCACGCCGATCACAACGCCCAGCAAGGTAAGAGCCGTCCGGAACAGGTTTGCACGCAGCGAGCGGAACGCCATTTTCACCGACTCGGTCACCTGTGTAATCGGAGACGTGCCCTTGTTCTTCCGGCGATAGGTATCTGATGTGGGCTGTTTCACATCGCCGGATCCAACGTCCGAGACGATCCGGCCATCCCTGATCTCGATCACACGTTTGGCGCGTTCGGCGACTTTCGGATCGTGCGTGATCAGAATGATCGTACGGCCCGCGTCGTGCAGTTCTTCGAGGAGGCCCAGAAGTTCGTTACTGGAGCCGGAGTCGAGCGCCCCTGTCGGTTCGTCTGCCAGGATGACTTCGGCGTCGTTGACCAGCGCGCGCGCGACAGCAACACGTTGCTGCTGGCCGCCGGACAGCTGATTTGGCTTGTGTCCTGTTCGATCACCAAGGCCGAGACGTGTGAGCAGGGTCTCGGCTTTCTTGCGCCTGTCGGCATTGTTGAGCCCTGCATAGACGGCCGGGATCTCAACATTCTCAGAAGCCGAGATGCTGGCCAGAAGATTGTAGCGTTGGAAGATAAAGCCGAATGTCTCGCGACGCATGGCGGCCAGCTCGTCCGCATTCAGGTGCGAGATGTCCTGGCCACGCACAAAGTAGGTGCCTTCCGTCGGACGGTCCAGGCAGCCGAGAATGTTCATCAGGGTCGATTTGCCGGAGCCGGATTGTCCGATAATCGCGACGAACTCACCGGAGTGAATATCCAGGGTAATGCCATCCAGAGCGCGCACTTCGGTGTCGCCCGATCCGAAATAGCGTTTGACGCCTTTCAGGCTGATCAGCGGAGCTTCCATGG
>JACXUV010000080.1 GCA_014763715.1 Rhodobacterales bacterium
GCTTCGCCTGAAGACGTCGTGCTGGCCGATCTTTGCGGCGTTGTCTGAAGCGCTGTTATCGGCACCAGAACCGCATCTTTCGACGAGCCAACGACAAAGAAGACCTGTGCCGTCATTTCAGTACGCAGTTTGCCGTCCGGGTTGTCCACATCGAGCAGGGCCTTGTAGAGCACAACATCGTTCAGCACTTCCGGTGTCGGCAGCACCTGGCGGACCTTGGTTTCCCAGCGGTAGTCGGAATCTCCGAGCGTTGTGAACCAGGCAGCCTGGTCCTTGGTGATCCGAAGAACATCTGCTTCCGACACATCCGTTTCGACGGTCATTGTCGTCAGGTCGGCAATGGTCAGGATCGTCGGTGCTGTCTGGTTCGCATTCAGCGTTTGGCCTTCGACGGCTTCCAGCGAGACCACCGTGCCTGAGATGGGGGCGTAGATTTTCGTGAACTCCAGAGATGCGAGGTCGGCTTGCAGGGTCGAGCTCTGGCGTTCGATCTGGGCGTCGATCGCTTCAAGTTTGCCCTGAGCAATCTCATAGTCCGCTATAGCCGCCTCATAGTCCGCCTTGGCCATGGCATCGGCCTCGTAAAGCATGCTGGCACGCTCGGCCTGGGACTTCAGAAGTTCAAGGGAAGCCTGCTGTTGTTTCCGGCTCGCACGCAGCTCTTTCAGCTGGGCGCGGTTGCCTTCCACGCTTGTCGTGGCGATCGTTGCGTCAATCTGGGCCAGCAGATCACCCGCCTCGACCGTATCGCCAACGTCAACATACAGCTTCTCCAGCTGCCCTGACACCTGCGCACCAACCGCGACTTCTTCCTTCGGCGCAATCTTGCCGGCCGCAGAAATGGTGACTTCGATGTCGCCTCGGGTGACTTTTTCGGTCTGCAGCGCTGTTTCTTCCCCCTTCGAGGAAAAGGAGACGAACAGATAGGCTCCGAGAGCGATTGCGGCTGCAATAATTGCGACGAGACCCCATCGCGGGAGTGTTTTCTTTCGTGCCATTTAAATCACGCAAATATCTGACTGGTTGAAACATCTAACGGGTGAGAAGCCGGTATCCGTCGCCAATTCGTGCATTTCGTATGCCTAAACAGGTAATTGCAGCTCCAATAGGCATGCGACGATTGTTTCAGGTGACATCCGGGATAAATATGAGAATGAGTATCATTCTTTATTTTGGAGCAGAAAGATCTCTCTGGAATGTCATTTACGCAAAACAGATCATCACGGTTGGCCAGGTTTGCCCGGGCGGTCCTCTTTGCGACGGGCTGTCTTTTGGCGGTTTCCTGTAAAGCTGCGGATGTACCTGAAACGGCAGCGGAGACAGATCTGGGATGCGGCCCTCAGGTCTGTACTGAGGGGGCTGCTTTGCGCGAGGCCTATTCTGGGCCCGTCGATAGCTGGCCGGCTGTGGAGACAACCGGCGATACCCCCTTTCAGGAGATGGCCCTTCTTGAACGCCCGCACCCGTTCGCTGACGACCCGATGGAGCAGCTGGGTGAGGCGTTGTTCTTCGATCCAATCCTGAGTGCTTCCGGACAGATTGCCTGCGCTTCCTGTCATCATCCGGATCTCGCCTTCACAGACGGTATCCGGACATCCATCGGGCATGATCGCCAGCAGGGGCGACGGAATGCGCCGACCCTGCTCGACAAGGCGGATCAAGCTATCTTCATGTGGGATGGGGCTGCGATAAGTCTGGAGCACCAGGCCCTCATGCCGATCTCCAATCCTGTCGAGATGGCGGAGACGCAGGCGGCCTTGGTCGAGACCATGAATGCAGATCCAGACTATCCATCCCAATTCCGCGCTATAACAGGGCGTGATGAGATCGCGATGGAAGACATCACGGCAGCTCTTGCTGCCTATGAGCGTACGCTGACCCGTCGCACGAAGTTCGACGTCTTTCTGGCTGGTGAGCGGGACCATTTCACGGATCAGGAACTGTTCGGCCTTCACCTTTTCCGTACCAAGGCCAGATGCATGACGTGCCACTCCGGCCCACGACTGACCGATGATGAATTCCACAATATCGGGCTGACCTATTATGGCCGGAAATATGAGGACCTGGGCAGATATGCCCTGACGAATACTCCGGAAAATGTGGGTGAGTTCAAAACGCCCAGCTTGCGCCATGTCCCGCGTACGGGACCGTACATGCATAATGGTTTGTTTCCCAGCCTTCGCGGGATCGTGAACCTTTACGACGCAGGAGGCGCCCGCCCACGTCCGCGCGAGGGTATGGAAGGTGACCCCTTGTTTCCTGAAACCAGCGAGTTGCTGCCAAAGCTCAATCTGACCCCCGCAGAGAAAGACGCTTTGGTGGCTTACCTCGAAACCCTGTGACCTGTGACTATGTCTGACCTGTTGACCATTTTTCTTCAGCCTGCTGGTATCGTTTTGGTGCCCTTGTTTGTGTGCTCGGTGATCGCTCTGGCGCTGATCGCGGATCGCGGATTGGCATTGATGCGGCTACAGGGCGTAAGCCAGTCCAGGGTCCTTTCCGTTCGCAAGACAGCTTCAGAGAAAGGGGCGGAGGAGGCACTCAACGAGCTACAGTCTGACGAGCCATTTTACGTCGCCGCCGTGAAGGTTCTGAAGGACAATCTCCATACAGATAAAACGTTACGGGAAGAGGCAGCCAGCCTTGAGCTGCAAGCAGCGGGGCGGGAGCTCTCGCGTCGTTTGACAGGTTTGACGACGATTGCAGGGCTTGCGCCATTGCTGGGCCTTCTGGGCACCGTGATCGGTCTCATGGTTGCGTTTCAATCTCTCGAGGGCTCAACTGGGCCTGTTGAGCCGGGAGTTGTTGCAGGCGGCCTCTGGCAAGCCATGATTACCACGGTCATCGGTTTGATTATCGCTGTTCCTTGCCTCGTCTGCCACGCCTGGTTTCGCTCGCGGATCCGCTACCGGATGGCGGACGCGGCGGCCCTGCTGACAGCTTTGTCGCTGGCTGCAGACATGCAAGGGGGCGTACATGATACGTGATGCTTCCAGCGATATGGTTGGTGAGGATAACGGCCAGCCGAACCTCACGCCGTTAATCGACGTCGTTTTCATGCTGATCGTATTTCTGCTGCTGACAGCGAACGCCGCTCAGTTTGTGGTGACAGTAGACTTGCCGCAGGCCAGCTCTGCGGTCCCAAGCGAGAATACGTCCCTTGTGCTGCAGCCACCGATGGAGGAGGGCGGGCGCTGGGTTCTCGATGGTCAGGCATTCGAGAATACCCAGGCACTGCGTCCAGCACTCAGGAAAGCCGTCGCAGAAGACCTGGAGCGCGTACTGGTTATCGCGATTGATGCATCAGCCAGTTCACAGCACCTCATTGATGCAATGGATGTTGCGACGGAAGCTGGTGCCAAAGCAGTCGAGATTTCAGCGGAGAACCGCAGCGAATGATGCGGATGTCGCCTTTCCTTGCTCTGATGGTTGCATCCGGCTTGCTGCATGTTGCCGGAGCGGGTGGGGTCCTGGTTTATTTGGCAGGTAATGAGGTTGTGGTTGTTGAAAAGACGTCACTCCGGGTCGCTCTGGGCTCAAGTGGTGCCGAGGCAGGGCAGCCAGTGGAGGTGGAACCAATTGAGGCGACAGAGATGCCGCAGCAGGAAGCCCGCCCGGAACCGAAGCCTGCGGAAAAAGTACTCCAACCGGCAGAATCGAAACCTGCTGTGCATCCTGTAGAGGAGGTCGTTGCCGAGCTTCCACCAAAGGAGATTGTCGAGCCCGCTCCGGAACCTGTGGAAGTCCCCGCCATGGTGCCGGGAAATGCAGGTCATTCCGGCCAATCAACGGACACCGATGTCGAGACATCGGATCAGGATGCTGAAGCCGGTTATCAGGCAATCCTCTCGAGTTATGATGGTCTGGTGCTCGGTCATCTTGCGAAGTTCAAGACCTTCCCGCCTGCGGCGCGTATGCGCGAAGAAGAGGGGGATGTTGGCGTTGAGTTCGTGATCGACCGGGGAGGGAAGCTTCTTGATTGCCGGTTGCTGGAGTCATCTGGCAGTCGGCGGCTTGATAAGGCCGCCTTGAGGCAGTTGACCGATGCGGTGCCATATCCGGCCGCACCAGTTCATGCGGACTGGTCTACCCGTACATATAAGACGAAGATGCGCTACAGGCTGAATTAAGAACACCCGGCCAGTTTGTCTGGCCGGGTGCTTTTCGCTGTATGTCTGCCGTGTCTAGTACGCCAGATTGAACCCTACCCATAGGGCGCGACCGCGCTGGTAAGGGTTGCTGTCTGTCACATCCGTATACGGTAGTGTGTTGAACAGGTTGGAAATACGTGCTTCCAGCTGCAGGCGGCCCAGATCAAATTCCGGGATGGTGTAGGTGGCATTCAGGTCGACACGCAAGGAGGACTTGCGGGTGACCTCGTCGTAGACGTCATAGCGGACGCCGTCGATCGTCTCGTTCACACCGGTGTCGCCAATCGTCTCGTATTCACCTTTCCAGTAGAGCCAGAGAGTCGTGTCGAGTAACTTCTGCAGCCATGTTGAGCGGAGTGCGGCATTGGCTGTGAATGGCGTGGCGTAGTTTTCACGATAAGCTTCATTCTGAAGCTGGGCGCGAGAGATGATCTGTCCTTTATAGTAAATAAGATCCAGCATCAGCTCTTCTGGATCCAGGTCATCGAAATAGGTGCCCTCGTCTGCGGCGTTGTTGTAAGTTTCAGACCATTCTGCATTGAGGATCAGGGAAGAATTCCGCCAGCTACCCGCCCATTCAGCAGATAGGCCTAGATAGTCGGTCTTCCCTGCGTTGGACGGGTAATAAACGCGCCGTGTGTAGGGATCATCATTCTCGTCATATTCCATGACGTCTTGACGTGGTCCTGCGACGATCTGGTCCCGGTGCCAGCGTTGAACCGCCTTGATGCGGCCAATGCCGTTGAAAGCACTCATGGCAGGGAAGGTGAGGGCCATGGTGAGTTCATTTGAATATGGCGTGTCGATTTCCGCATCGTGATAGCTGGTCGGAACGCTCCAGAGGTACAGGTACCAATCGTCCGGGCTGAACACCAGGCTGTCACCATCCACTGTGCCAGTCCGGCGGTAGAGATAGGAATCCGGGCGCTGTTCGCGGATGGCATAAACAAGCAAATTGCGTGTGTAGTAGCGGTTGGCACCTGCGGTTAGCTGTACGTCGTCACGAATGTTCCAGACCGCGCTGAGACGTGGAGCAATGTTGGTGTTTTCGAGGTAATCATCCGTCGAAACACGTACGCCGGCGCGGACGTCCAGTGGGCCGAAGCTTTGCGCCTGTTCCGCCCAGATGGAGCCCTGCAGGATCTCTGCATCCGCATCGTATGCCTCATACAAGTTGTATTGGAGGGCTGCGATCTCGCCATCAATGCAGGATGTATCGCTGGGGTCTGCGCAGACCGTGTCCGGATCATAGACCCCGCGGGAGTACATGCGCAGTTCTTTGCCGCGGCCCTTATGGGCGTCCACATAGGCGACCTGGCCGCCGAAGGCGAATTCGCCGCCAAATAACTGCCGGTTTGCTTCGCCTTCGAGGGCATAGTTGCGCTGGACCTGGTCCAGATTCCCGATGCCGCCTGTTGTACAGCTGCTGCCAGTACAGAAATCAATGCTCGGCGCCAGGGAGCTCCAGTTGTAGTTGATTGGCGGCGCTTCGCGGCTTGCGTCTGAATCGACATAAGAGGCTCGAATGAGCCAGTCAGTCAGTCCTGTGCGCCCATCCAGTTCGGTCTTGAGAGTCAGACCGCCACCTTTGGTCGTGACGATGTTGTTGATACCGGAAGAAGCGGCAGATTCACTTTCGTATGGGCTGTAAATCACGCTGCTGGTCAGGCGTAGGGTATCTGAGAAGTCGTAGGTGCCTTTGACCAGATAATTGTCCGAGGTCGACTTCATGCCCCGGAAGTTCCCGCCATAGCTGGCGTTCTGAGGGTAGTAGACTTCTGCTGCGCTGCGACCGAAGCCGAACAGGAGCTTCAGCTTGTCATTGACGGGGGCATCCATAGTCGCATGCACGCGCCAGCGGGTGAATGCTGGTGGGGGATTGGCTTCACTGAGGTCGACGTCATCATCGGTGATGTAATCCATCATGTCGTCGTTTTCGTAGCCATAGCGAATGCTGGCGCCGAACTTGTCCGCAGGATCGCGCAGCTTGACTTCGACAACACCCCCGGAGAAGTCGCCATATCTGGCCGAGATATTGGAGTCCCGGACTTCCAGGCCGCCGATCAGGGACGGGTCCAGGAAGATTGTCTGGGCCGAAGCGCCAGCGACATCAAAAATGCTTTGCGGATTGTCATTACTGACATCCATCACGTTATTCACGCCGACACCATCAATGCGGAATGCGTTGTCATATGTCTGTCCGCCGGCAATCGAGATGTCGGATGGGCGTAGGTCGAGCAGGTTGTCCCGATCGGTGCTGACCTGGTTCACATCGAAATTGACGTTCGGCATCAGACGAAGGGCATCCAGTGCATCGCCAGAGCCGTCTTCCAAGCCTGTGAGGGCCTCTTTGTCGATTACGCTAAGACCGCTGTCTTCCGCGATGAAGCCGCGATAGGCGAGCTTGGGGGCGCGGGTGTCCTCAATGTCGATAGCATCAAGCTCCACAGCGTCGGACTGTGTGGGAGCTGTTTCAGCCTCCTGTGCTGTCGCCGGAAGCGCTCCGAACAGGAGAGCAATGCTTATGGCGGTTTGTGTCTTGAGTCTCATACCCTTCTCCGAATTTGCAACTCATTCGCAATATCGGGGCGAGTCTTGCATGTAAATGAGAATTATTCTCAAAACTGGTTTCGAAATGTCGCACCCATTTTCGGAATGGAAAGCAGGCTGGAAAGGAGTTTTGGCCCAAACGCAAAGTGCCGGCACTAGGCCGGCACTCAGGTCACTTGGGATCGCAGGGACGCTTAGTCCTTGGCGCGTTCCAGATAGGTGTTGTCTTCGGTATTCACGATGATGCGGGTGCCAACATCGATATGCGGTGGGACCATGACGCGGACGCCATTGTCGAGGATGGCTGGCTTGTAGCTGCTGGATGCAGTCTGGCCTTTGACCACCGGCTCAGTCTCGGCAATCGTTGCGGTGATACGTGCCGGCAGCGTGGCCGAAACAGGCTCGCCATTGAACATTTGCAGCGTGACTTCCATATTTTCCTGCAGGAAAGCCGCGTTGTCGCCCAGCATCGTGCCGGTCACGTAGACCTGTTCGAAGGTTTCCGGGTGCATGAAGACGTGGTTGTCGCCGTCCTGGTAAAGGTAAGTGTAGCCGATCTCTTCGACGAAGGCCTTTTCCAGCTTGTCGGTAGTCTTGTACGTGTTGACGATCTTGATGCCATCCGAAATGCGGCGCATTTCGATCGTGGTGGTCGGCGTGCCCTTGCCGGGGCGGAAGGATTCAGCCTTGAGGACGGAATAGAGCTGTCCGTCGGTATACTCGATGATGTTGCCCCGGCGGATGTTCGCTGCGATTTCAACGGCCATAATGTGTTCCCGAATTGCCCGGACTTGTGCCGGTGCTATAGAGCGCACCGTTTCAGCGCGCTTGATCGGGCTCCGCCATACCGGCACTTGCGTGTTTCGCCAAGCGCCGGTTCACATATTTCCGCTTTTCCGGGTACTCAGGCAGGACAAATGACAGACGGGAAATGGTGGCATTCTGAGCGGCACAGGGACCGTCGGCCTTTCCTGTTGATGCGCGGGCAGGTTCGCCGGGCGCTGTCTGACTGGTTCGCGCAGGAGGGGTTTCTGGAGGTCGACTGCGCGGCGCTGCAGGTTTCGCCCGGGAATGAGACGCATCTCCATGCATTCGAGACGGCTTTCCGGACCGATGACGGGGATACCAG
>JACXUV010000114.1 GCA_014763715.1 Rhodobacterales bacterium
GTCCGGCGCATTGAATGGGTCGCGTAGGATGAGCGCGGCAAACCTATTGAAGAAGTCCAGTCTTCGACGAGACGAGCATACTGTCTCGTCGAAATATGCGGGCTACCGTCTTTTCGACTTGGGAACAGCCAATCATGCGGCCGAAGGTCTTTTGCTTCGCACCATGCTGAAATCGAAGCTCGGGTTTGCTTGGTGATCTCAAACTGGACGGGATTGCCCGTCTTGCTCTGAAGTACTTTGGACCTACTGCGGATCTCGCCGCCTGTTCTGACGTCAGCAACCCGCAATGACACCAGATCACAACCTCTCAGTTTGCTGTCGATGGCGAGATTGAAGAGCGCGAGATCAAGGCGCTTTCCTGCGATTTCGAGCCGGACCCTGATCGCCCAAACTTCCTGTGGCTTAAGCGGCGCCTTCTGCCCCACCAGCTTGCCCTTGTTCCAGGGTATCCACATTCCTGTGTTCGTGTCGAAGGGCATGATCACCTCCTGCAGCTGCCATTCGATCCCGCCTCAATGCACATGCCACGCCAAGGCGCCCATCGCCTTCTCGGATCTTGTCAAGTATATTAGCAGGACCAGATTTATCGCCTCGTACTCGATGAGTTCCTGGAGCCAACACACTATCCTGCAAGACGGATATTGGTTCGACATCCGTCGATGTATTATTTCACCGACTCTTGTAGAATGTGATCATGACTGATCTCTCTGATACCCTGAAGCAAATCTCCGCGCTCTCTCAGGAAACCCGCCTCCTGACGTTCCGGGCGCTCATGGAGGCCGGTGAAAATGGTATGCTCGCCGGAGCGATTGCTGAGCATCTCGACCTTGCTCCGAACAAGCTGTCCGGACACCTGACCATTCTCGTCAATTCGGGCCTGGTCAGCGTTAAGCGCGACGGGCGGCACATGATCTACCGGGCTGAGATCGAGGCGGTGAACCAGTTACTCTCCATGCTGGTTGAGAACTGCTGCCACGGGCGGCCTGAAGTCTGCGTCCCGCTGGCAGAGTTGCGCTGCCTGAATTGTTAGATCAATATTCGATGAACTATTGAAATAAAGGTCTCTCCGGTCTAACTTGCCGAAATCGACAAGCAGGAGGGCGCCATGCGCATTGCAATTCCAGGGTCAATTGTTTCAGCGTTCGCGGTCATGCTCGCGGCAGGTTGCGCCAGCTCCGGCGGAACTGGCGTGCCAGACGCTCCGGCTGGCAATCTTGTTCTCAGAGCGAGCGGATCGGGAAGCTGGAGTATCGCGTGCGAGGCCACGACGCAGAAAGGTACGGCAAAGGCCAAATTGAGAGGCCGTGGCTCGAATGACTACGATTCGATGTTTCTGAAGAATGTCATCCAGGCAAGCTGCACCTATGACGCTGGCGATGCACCTTTCTCTCTCAGCATGACCGAAGAAGGACTCGCCTGTCCATTCGGGGCGTTCGAGCATGAACTCTGTCGTACTACCATTCCGGCCAATGCCAGCGGGACATTTGAATTTTCGCCCGAATAATGGATAGTGATCGGGGTGGACTTCACGGCCATGCGGCGCGTTGGCGAGAAGCCGAAAGGGCTCATCATCACGCTGGTGGTCAACTGGCTGATCAAGCCGTTCACGATGGCGGCGTTGGGCGTTCTCTTTTTCCGTCATGTCTTCTCTGCCTTCATTCCGCCCGCCGACGCGGAGGGCTATATTGCCGGACTGATCCTTCTCGGCGCTGCGCCTTGCACGGCCATGGTGTTCGTCTGGTCGCAACTGACGAAGGGTGATCCGAACTACACGCTCGTGCAGGTCAGCGTGAACGATGCGGTGATGGTGTTTGCCTTTGCCCCGATTGTTGCCTTCCTGCTCGGCGTTACTGACATCGCTGTGCCTTGGGAGACGCTTATCCTGTCAGTCGCGCTCTATGTCGTCATTCCGCTGATTGCGGGGGTTCTGGCCCGGAATG
>JACXUV010000019.1 GCA_014763715.1 Rhodobacterales bacterium
GCGCTTTATGAGGCGGCCTTCGCCACTTGCGCCGGGCGCTATGAGGCGATTGGCTGCGAAGTAAACCGCCTGCCGCCCAATCCGGGCTCGCTCCGCTTCCACAAACGGCTCGGCTTTGTCGAGGTCGGCAGCCAGGCCTTCGTGCCCGGCGAAAAGGAAGTTATCTATCTGGAGCGCGGGCTACAGACCGCGTAGGATTTTCCGATGTTCAGAACTGAACGCTCGCGGTCCTTGGCTAAGTCTCTCCTGATGGGGATGGCTGTGCCTTTCGGCATAGTCACTATTGCCGCCATTCTGGGCGTTGTGATTGCTGGCGCACATGGAGCCACAAGCATTTCGGAGTTAAGCAGGGCAGCTGTTATCGGCGCAATGCTGGGCGGTCTTCTGGCTTTGTGGGGAGGTGTCGAGATGATTTTCGGAATTGGCATTAGCGGGCTTTTCGATCGCGGCCGACACTGGTCCGACTATGTGGCAATGGCGGCTGGATATGCCGTTGTCTGGCTGCCTGCCATGTATGTTGTGACGAGCCGGTTTTAACCGACTTATTCAACAGGCTTCCGGCTCGCCTTTTCCGCAATGCCGCTGGTGCCCTGGCGTTTCTCAAGTGCAGCGGCCACATCGTCGAGGCTGACGCCGCGGACGCGGAGGGCGACTAGGGCGTGGTAGAGCATGTCGGCGGCTTCACTGGCGACGCGGTCGTCGCTTTCCCCGCGCAGGGCCTGGATGAATTCCCCGGCTTCTTCCTCTGCCTTGTCGGCGCAGGCATCGACGCCCTTGGAGAGCAGCTTTGCCGTCCAGGACGCGCTGGCGTCGCCGGTTTCGGCGCGTGTGTCGATGGTCATGCCCAGATGGGCAAGGGCGGCGGAGAGGCGCTCGGCGGATCCAAGAATAGACATGCCGCCTCCATAGCCTCCTTCCGCGAGGGGAGGAAGCCTGCCAGCTTGACGCGGACGTGCGGCGCGTCACTTTTACCTCAAACGAGGAGGACTCCAGATGAACGACCGGGTGACGATCACGCATCTTGAAGACGGCATCGCCGATGTCCGCATGGTGCGCACGGACAAGATGAATGCACTGGACAATGCCCAATTCCAGGCGCTGGCCGACACGATCGAGGAGCTGCACGGCACCAAGGGCCTGCGCTGCGTCGTGCTGTCGGGGGAGGGCCGCGCCTTCTGCGCCGGGCTGGACCTGACGGCCATGCAGGCCAACAGCGCCAAGGGCGAAGGCGGCAAGAAGGGCGGCGTGACCGGGGATCTGGGCACGCGAACCCACGGGGAAGCAAACCTCGCGCAATATGTCGCCTGGGGCTGGCGCAAGCTGGAAGTGCCCGTGATTGCTGCAGCACACGGCGTGGCCTTCGGCGGCGGCTTCCAGATTCTCTCCGGTGCGGACATCCGCTTTATCCATCCGGATACGCGCTGCGCCATCATGGAGATGAAGTGGGGCCTGGTGCCGGACATGGCGGGCTTCCCGCTGTGGCGCGGCAATGCGCGTGACGATGTGATCCGCGAGCTGACCTATACGAACCGGGAGTTCAGCGGCACCGAGGCCCACGCCATGGGCTTTGCCACGCATCTCTCGGAGACGCCGCATTCCGACGCGCTGGCGCTGGCAAAGATCATCGCCAACAAGCACCCGGCCGCGATGCGCGGCTCGAAACGCCTCTGCAATGCGATGGCCGAGCTGTCTGACGCGGACCTGCTGATGCTGGAAAGCACCGAACAGCTGAAGGTGATCCGCACGCCGAACCAGATGGAAGCGGTGATGGCGGAAATGCAGAAACGGAAGCCCGTGTTTGCGGAGTAGGGTCTAGAGCGGGCGTACCGGGGCGCCGGCTTCGGCCAGCGCCTTGCGGGCGTCTGCCACGGTCGCTTCGCCGAAATGGAAGATGGAGGCGGCGAGCACGGCGGTCGCCCCGCCTTCCAGCACGGCAGGCGGCATGTCGGCCACGCTGCCGGCGCCGCCGCTGGCCACAACCGGAATGTTTACAACAGATGTGATCGCCTTCAGCAGCGGGATGTCATAGCCGGACTTGGTGCCGTCCTTGTCCATGCTGGTCAGCAGGATTTCGCCTGCGCCCTTGCTTTCGGCGAGTTTCGCGAACTCTACCGCGTCGATGCCCGTGGCCGTGCGGCCGCCATGGGTGAAGATTTCCCAGTGGTCATCCACTTTCCGCGCATCAATCGCGACGACGACCGCCTGCCGCCCGGCCTTGGCGGCGCAGCGGGAGATGACGTCCGGGTCTGCGACGGCGGCGGAGTTGATCGCCACCTTGTCGGCCCCGGCACGGAGCAGCGCGACGAGATCGTCGGCGCTGCGCACGCCGCCGCCCACAGTCAGCGGCATGAAGCATTGTTCCGCCGTGGCCGAGACGATGTCGAGCAGGGTGCCGCGGCCTTCGTGGCTGGCGGTGATGTCGAGGAAGCAAAGCTCGTCCGCCCCTTGCGCGTCATAGGCCTTTGCCAGCGCGACGGGGTCGCCTGCGTCTTTCAGGTCCACGAAATTGACGCCCTTGACGGTGCGCCCGTCTTTCACGTCGAGGCAGGGGATGATGCGGGTCTTCAGGGTCATGAAACGGCTTTAGCCGGGATCAGCGCGCCCGCAAAGGCGCGATCTGTCCCACAGCTTGTCCAACCCCGCGAAGCGCCCTTATCCCCCGCTTTTCCGCGGCCTGGCACCATGTAAAACACCGTGAACACACCATGTAAGGACCGTGAATAGATCAAATTTCTCGAGCTCCTTCGACGTCAAATTAAGCAGGAATGCGGATAAAATGCCGCATGAAGCTGGATCATGACATTCTGAAAGCCCTCCTGATCGGCGCCGCGATTACCGTCGCCGCCGTGTTTGACGCCGTAATGCTGACGCATGTCTGGCTGCATTTCGTGGCCGATATTCAGCCCTACCATGTCTACCTGTCTGCCGTGGTGCTGCCGGTCATGATCACGCCGGTCTGCCTGTTCCTGATCCTCCGGGCGAATGTGCGGGTTTCGCGCCTCGCGAAGGAGAATTACCGCCTGGCCTATATGGATGCGCTGACGGACCTGCCCAACCGGCGCGCCTTTTTCCAGAAGGCCGAAGCCATGTTGCAGGGAGGCCTGCCGCGCGGGCAGGTGTTCCTGTGCGGCATCGCCGACATCGACAATTTCAAGCATGTGAACGACCAGTATGGCCACGACATGGGCGATGTCGTGCTGCAGGGCGTGTCCGCCGCCATCAATGCCTTTGCGATGAAGGACACGCTGGTCGCGCGTCTCGGCGGGGAGGAATTCTCTGTCGCGGGCTTTTTCTCCGGCGCGGTGGAAGCCCGCCTCTATGCCGATGCGCTGGTGCGCGCGGTGGAGGCCCGCACCCATCGCTGCGGCGAGGAAGACGTACGCGTCACGATCAGTTTCGGCTATTGCCTGTCAGAGCCGGACGAGACCCTGTCGGCCATGCTGACCCGCGCCGACGCCGCCCTCTATGCCGCCAAGGCCGCCGGCAAGAACCGCGCCCTCGCCAACCGCGACATCCCCCTCCAGACAGCCTCGGTGGCTTGAGGGGCCAAGCAAGTGGGGTGGCACTTTAGTAGTTTGCTGGGATGTAGCTGAACTTCTTCGCAAGCGTAGGTGGAACAATGGAATTTCTTAAGGTTTGAATGAGATCAACCTTGGGCGATGATCTCGGGAGTACCTTATGTTGAAAGTTGTTCTTGCCAGCGCCTCGATAATTTGCCTCACGGCTTGTGCCAATCATCAGTCCACGAAACAGTCGGCTATGAATGCTCCCGGATTCATGAACCAGGAAGACACGATCAATTACCGGCGAGCATCTTTGCCGGTCTCGCATTACGTGAGTTGGTCCGCTGAGGACCGGCTGCAATATGCGGTTGAGCTCGATTACATCGCAGGCATGTCGCAGCGCGATTATCTGTTTGAAGAACCTAATCAGGAATTGTTCCGCCCTATGGCCGGTGCGTTGCTGGCGCAATCTGGCTTGCAGGCAAAGAGTGCTGCTGGAGCACGATATGCACTGCAAATTGAATTCATTGATCTTGATACCGACTCCTTTGGCCGGAACTTCGCTGGCAAAACAGATGCAATCTATCGGCTGGTAGATCGCTACACAGGCGAGACGGTATATGAAAACAAGATTGGCTCCCGGTTCATCGCTAAATATCCGGGACTCAACGAAGACGATGCCAGCTTTGCTTATGATGTTTCTGCAGGAGGCGTGATCGGTGCCACAAAAGCCTTTGGTGCGTTCACGCTCTATGAAGGCGGGATTGTAGAGCTCTGGAATAATAATAGTAAGCTGCAAGACTTTTTCGGTGGCGATGCCATCGATGAGGTGTCTCAGGGTGGGTGGAACGATGCTTATCAGTCATATGCATGGGTTACTGGTGTATCCGCACTCTCTGGACCGGCATTGGTCCTGTTAGGGCAGCTAAATCCTCTCAACTATGTTTCCATGCAGCTTGAACCACGGGGCGAAGTGCAAAGGTCCGCGATTGTTCGTAACGGCAATTTGGCCGAAAGCGGAATTGGATCTCGCTCAGCTCGTAAGCGCGCTCAGCAGCTGAACACACACCTTCTCGCGCAAAGCCTGACGTATTTCATGCTTGATCTGGCAGAACAGGAAGATGTGCGCTTCAAGAAGCTGATGTCCTGTAAGACGGGACCATCTAGCGCTGTAGAGATTGTGGAAGCTGTGCGGCAAGGTGTTGAGATTGTTACCGATGATTGCGCACTTTATGAGGATAAAGCACCACGCGGTGTCCCGATCACCACTTACAAATAGCAGGCTATCTCGCTGCTATGTGAATAGCCTCACTCGGCACAATATCCCCGTCGTAGAGCGCGCGGCCGAGGATAGATCCCGCAATCGGGGCGTCGGCGGCCATCAGGGCACGGATGTCGTCCACGCTGGCGACGCCGCCGCTGGCGATGACGGGGATGGAGACGGTGTTGGCGAGCTCTGCCGTAAACGGAACATTGACGCCGGTCTTCAGGCCGTCGCGGCCGATGTCGGTCGCGACGATGGCGGCCACGCCGCAACCTTCAAAGGCTTTCGCCAGCTCCGTCGCCTTCATGTCCGACGTTTCGGCCCAGCCTTCGACGGCCACCATGCCGTTCTTCGCGTCGATGCCAACGACGATCTTGCCGGGCAGGGCGCGGGCGGCTTCCTTCACCAGGTCCGGATCGCGCAGGGCCACGGTGCCGAGGATGACGCGGGAAATGCCAGCCTCCAGCCAGGCGTCGATCTGCGCCCGCGTGCGGATGCCGCCGCCGAGCTGGACCGGCGCATCGGTCGCCTTCAGGATCGCTTCCACCGCCGCGCGGTTCACGGCCTTGCCCTCGAAGGCGCCGTTCAGGTCAACTACATGAAGATGGGTGAAGCCCGCCTCGCGGAAGGCTTTCGCCTGCGCCGCCGGGCTGTCGGAGAAGACGGTCGCCTGGTCCATCTCGCCGCGCAGCAGGCGCACGCACTGGCCGTCTTTCAGGTCGATCGCGGGGTAGAGCGTAAAGGTCATCTTGGTGTCAGGGCGCCCAGGTCAGGAAGTTCGAGAGGATTTTGAGGCCGGTGCGCTGGCTCTTTTCCGGGTGGAACTGCGTGCCGAACATGTTGCGCCGGGCAACCGCCGCCACCATCGGGCCGCCATAATCGGTGGTGGCCGCGATGTCTGCCGGATTGTCCGGCTGCATGGCGTAGGAATGGGTGAAGTAGACGTGCGGGTCTTCGCCAAGGTCTCCGAAGACCGGGTGCGGACGCGGGAAGGTGAGGCTGTTCCAGCCCATGTGCGGCACGCGCAGGCCCTCGCCGGGGGTGATGATGTCCACCACGCCCTTGATCCAGGCGAGGCCCGGCGTGTGCCCGTCTTCCAGGCCCGCCGTCGCCATCAGCTGCATGCCGACGCAGATGCCGAAGAAAGGCCGCGCCTGTTTCAGCACCGCCTCGTTCAGCGCATCCACCACGCCATGGCGCGCGCGCAGGCCCGCAGCGCATTCGGCAAAGTGGCCGACACCCGGCAGGACGATACGGTCTGCCGCCAGGATGTCTTCCGGCTTGTCGGTGACGAGGATCTCGTGATCCGTGCCAGACTGTGCGGCCGCCTCCCGCAGGGCCCGTGCGGCCGAGTGGAGGTTACCGGACCCGTAATCGATCAGCGCGACCTGTTTCATGCGCGCGTGTTAACCGGGCCGCTGGCATTGGGAAAGGGCTTTCGTGTGATGGGCGTGGTTCTGTCCGGCGTGAAAGCAGGCTAACCTGCTGCAGGTACAGTCGGTGCGAACGGGGAGTTGCATGCCGGAGATCATCAAGGACGCGCGCACGTTTCGCGCTGACCGGCCCTGGGGCGCGCGCGACATCGCCCTGATCGACGGGGCGAGCGTGCGCCTGCACTGGACCGACCAGCCCTACAAATGGCACGTCAATGACGGCACGGAAGTCTTCGTCGTGCTGGAGGGCACGGTGGACATGCACTACCGCGAAGGCGGGGCAGAGAAGATCGTCCAGCTCGGCGCGGGCGACATGTTCGTCGCCGGGGTGGGAGATTCGCATGTCGCGCGCCCCATCGGCGAAGCGCGTGTGCTGGTGATCGAGCGCGAAGGCTCCGTCTGAGAGCAATTGCTGCGCATGGTGGGCTTGCGGCACGGCGCGGGCTTGTGCCCGGTGGCGGCCTATCCCAATGTCCGCGCCAGATTCGCACCAGTTCTCACACCACTTACGGAGTATGCCTCATGCGTCCCTTACTGCCTCTCCTCTCCACCGCTGTGCTGGCGGCCTGTATTTCCGGGCCCGCTTGGCCGGAAAGCCGCGATGCGAAGCTGATCAAGCAGGTGGAACAGCAGGCCGACTTGTCGAACAGCCTGTCGGACCAGATCTGGGACTGGGCCGAGGTTGGCTATCAGGAGGAAAAATCCTCCGGCCTTCTCCAGCAGACGCTGAAAGTGGAAGGCTTCACCATCGAGGCAGGCGTGGCCGGCATCCCGACGGCCTTCGTCGCGGAATACGGCAAGGGCGGCCCGGTGATCGCCATCCTCGCCGAGTTCGACGCGCTGCCGGGCATCAACCAGACGTCCAGCCCTGACCGGGAAGAGCGCGACGGCATGGGCGCGGGCCATGCCTGTGGTCATAACCTGTTCGCAGCAGGCTCCACCACCGCGGCCATCGCCATCAAGGACTGGCTGGAAGAGACCGGCACGCCGGGCCGCATCCGCCTTTATGGCACGCCTGCGGAAGAGGGCGGCAGCGGCAAGGTCTACATGGTGCGCGCGGGCCTGTTCGATGATGTCGACATCGCGCTGCACTGGCATGCCGGCGACCGCAACTCTGCCGCCGCGCGCACGACGCTGGCCAACCGCTCTGCCAAGTTCCGTTTCCATGGTCTCTCCGCCCACGCCGCTGGCGCGCCGGAGAAGGGCCGCTCGGCGCTCGACGGGGTCGAGGCCTTCGACATGATGGTCAACATGATGCGCGAGCATGTGCCCCAGGAGACCCGTATCCACTATGTGATCACCTCCGGCGGCTCGGCGCCCAATGTCGTGCCGGACTTTGCCGAAGTGTTCTATTATGTGCGCCATCCGTCGGCACAGACTGTGGAAGAGATCTGGCCGCGGCTGGAAGATGCCGCCCGCGGCGCAGCGCTCGGCACCGGCACGACGGTCGACTGGGAAATCATCCACGGCAACAATCCGCTGCTGGTGAACGAGACGCTGGCGAAGATGATGGACGCCAAACTGCGCGAAGTGGGCGGGGTGACCTATGACGCGGAAGAGGAAGCCTTCGCCGAAAAGATCTACGCCACACTGACCAAGCCGGACCTTGCGCTCGGGTCCGAGTCCGAAGTGCAGCCCTATGAAGTGTCCCTTGGCTATGGCTCCACCGATGTGGGCGATGTGTCCTATGCCGTGCCGACGGTTGGCCTGAACACGGCAACCTGGGTGCCCGGCACGCCGGCCCACTCCTGGCAGGCGGTTGCCGCGTCCGGCACTTCGATCGGCCACAAGGGCACGCAGGTGGCGGCCAAGACGCTGACGCTGGCAGCGATCGAACTCTTCACGAACCCGAAACTGCGCGCGGAAGCCCGCAAGGAGTTCGATGAGAAGCGCGGCCCGGACTATCAGTACAAATCCCTGCTGGGCGACCGCGACCCGCCGCTGGATTACAGGAAGTAGGAGCCGGTATATTCCGGATACGCCGCGATGGCGGGACGCGTGGCGCGTGCGTGCTTGCCAGGGGCAGACGGTGACTGTGTGCAGCACCGTCCGGCTTCAGCGGCGTGCCATGCCTTCATTATCAGCCCGATCAAGAGGCCGTTGATCACGGGCCAGCGCGGCCGCAAGTTCGGCGGGGTCGATGGCGACGAATTTCGTCCGTGTCCGCACTCCGTGTTTTGTATGGACGATCATCGTGGTGGCGATCCGCCGGAAGGCGAGAAATGACGGGCTGTCCAGAGGCTCTTCTTCTGTCTCGATCGTATAATCACCCGCAGGCCATTCTTCTTCGAGACTATCGAGATAAAACGGGCTTCGGAACGTTACAAGTTGCTTTGAAATGCGATTCGTCATGGTGGTTCCTTTCTGGTCTCCACCTTTTATCCCTGTGGACCTCGAATTGATGCGGGAAGCCGCATCCGGAAAGTAAATCCGGACGCGGCTCCCAAGGTGCAATCAGGCGTAGGGGGGGTGCCTGATCGCATTCGGGAACAACTAATTCTTCAGGGGGACTTCTTTGTCCTGCTTGCCTTGCTGGCGGGCTTGTTCTGCACGCCTTTCCTCCAGCGATTGCGGCTGCGAGGGCTTTCCAAGCTTGTCCTGCTTGTTTTTGTTATTTTGGAAGGACATCGGATTGGCTTTCATCTGCACGGAAAAAATATTCCGTCTTCCACATATAGGAATGCGAGCCGGCGATTACATCGGGCGTGCAAAATTAAAGGCGGTTACGCCGCCGGGTCAGAGGCTGCCCTTGGTGCTGGCGGCAGACTTCTTCAGGGCTTTGGAGATTTCGGAAATCTCGTCTTCGTCCAGCGTTTCCTTCTTGAGCAGGTCCTGCGAGCACTTTTCGAGAAGGTCACGGTTATCCGAAAGGATGGCCGTGGTGCGCTGGAAAGCGTCCCGGATGATGTTGGACGTAGCTGCGTCCAGGCGTTCGGCAGTGGCCTCGCTGATGGATCGTGACCTGACTGTCGAATTATCGAGGAACAGAGGGCGGTCTTCCTGAAAGACCAGGGGGCCAAGCGTCTCGTCCATACCGAACCGTTCGACCATGCTTCGGGCAATGTCGGTGGCCTTGGAGAGATCATCCGCGGCACCCGTCGAGACTTCATCGAAAACCAGTTTCTCGGCGGCCCGGCCGCCAAGAAGTACGCAGATCTTGTTGACCAGTTCTTCGCGGGTCATCAGGTAACGATCTTCCGTGGGCCGCTGGATTGTGTATCCGAGCGCGCCGACACCACGCGGGATAATGGAAACCTTGTGCACCCTGTCCGTTCCCGGCAGCGTGAGGGCGATGATCGCATGTCCCATTTCGTGATGGGCCACGATACCGCGTTCTTTTTCATTGAGCAGGCGGTTGCGTTTCTCGAGCCCGGCGACGATGCGTTCGATGGCGGCGGAGAAATCCTCCATGCCAACCGCATCCGCCCGGCGGCGTGTTGCCAGGATCGCCGCCTCGTTCACGAGATTCGCCAGGTCTGCGCCCGTGAAACCCGTTGTCATCGCGGCAACCGGCTCCAGATCGACGTCAGGCCCCAGATGAATTTTGCGGGTGTGGACTTTCAGGATCGCCACGCGGCCAGTCTTGTCGGGTTTGTCGACGAGAACCTGACGGTCGAACCGGCCGGCGCGCAGGAGCGCGGGGTCAAGGATTTCCGGGCGATTGGTCGCGGCGAGCAATACGATCCCTGAGGAGGGGTCAAAGCCATCGAGTTCAGCGAGTAACTGGTTCAAAGTCTGCTCGCGTTCGTCATTGCCGACCATTTGCCCGAGACTGCGGGCGCGCCCGAGGGCATCGAGTTCGTCAACGAATATGATGGCCGGCGCCATCTTCCGGGCCTGATTGAACAGGTCGCGGACACGCGCGGCGCCGACGCCGACGAAGACTTCGACAAATTGGGACCCGCTGATCGAGAAGAACGGTACGCCGGCCTGACCGGCCACGGCACGCGCCAGCAGGGTTTTGCCGGTCCCGGGCGGGCCGACCAGCAGCACGCCCTTCGGAACATGTGCGCCAAGCCTTTCATATTCGCCCGGGTTCTTCAGGAAATCGATGATCTCCATGAGTTCAAGCTTGGCTTCATCGACACCGGCAACATCATCGAATGTGACCCCGGTTTCCTGTTCGACAAATACTTTTGCCCCGCTTTTTCCGAGAGAGATTGCGCCGCCACCCGCACCGATCGACCGCCGGAACAGAAAGAAGTAGATCCCAAGGAACAGGATGAGCGGCGCAAGCATGGACACGAGCGCCCCAAAAATGGGGTTCGGCGGAACGTTCTCGATTTCCACATCCATGCCCTCAAGCCGGGCCGCAAGGGCCGGATCGACAAGACTGGTCCGGAACCGGTCATGCCCGTCGACAGGCTGGCGAAATGTGCCGGACAAGGTGGAACCTGAAATCGTCACCTTCTCGACCCGACCATCGCGGGCAAGCTTTTCGAATTCGCTGTAGGCCAGTTGTGTCTGGTTGGCAGGTTCAGAAAGGAGGCCCTGCATCAGGAAATACAGCGCGATGAGCGTCATGAAGGGCCAGAGCTGAAAATTGTCGTCTTTCTTCATTCCGTTCCCTGACGCGTTCGGGTTTCACGATGCGTGCTGATAACGCAGCATGATAGGCAACCATTAAACCTGAGGCAAAGACGATAGGCGGCAAGTCTCGACGTTTTCGCACACGGAGAGACCCGGCTGGTGGGCCTGTCACCTGGTCAATCTGGATCCGATTGAGTGTGACTTAAAGGCTGCCCTTGGTGCTGGCTGCCTGGCCGCCGAGGCGGGGGTCGACTGTCACCGCTGCGCGCAGGGCGCGTGCCGTGGCCTTGAAGCAGCTTTCGGCAATGTGGTGGCAGTTCTCGCCGTAGAGGTTCTCAACGTGCAGGCACATGCCGCCGTTGCCAGCCAGGGCGTGGAAGAACTCCTTGAAGAGTTCGGTATCCATCTCACCGATCTTGTCGCGGCTGAACTGTACTTTCCACACCAGATAGGGGCGTTTGCAGAGGTCGAGGCTCGCCCGGCTCAGTGTTTCGTCCATCGGGATATAGGCCGTACCGAAACGGGTGATGCCGGCAAAGTCGCCCAGCGCCTTCAGGATGGCCTGGCCGATGACAATGCCCGTATCCTCGACGCTGTGGTGCATGTCGATGTGCAGGTCGCCGTCGCAACGCACCGTCAGGTCGATGGCGGAATGCTTGGAGAAGCTTTCCAGCATGTGGTCGAAAAAACCGATCCCGGTCTGGATGTCGGACTTTCCTGTGCCGTCGAGGTCAACGGTGACGGAAATGTCCGTTTCCTTGGTCTTGCGGCTTACGGTGGCGGTGCGGTTCTCAGTCATGGGGCCCGATATAGTGTGTAGATTGCGCTACAGCTAGCGCATCTTGTTCACTGATTTCTAAACATATTGGCAGAAGGTGCGACCGGGAAAGCGCGCCTTCGGGCGCGGCGAGGCGAGGTTTTCTTTGCGCAAGCTGTCGCAGATACGCCGAATCTTCGGCACAATGACGCTGCCGGCATTTGCCGCTTGTGCTGGCGCGATTGCCGCTGTCCTCGTATTTGGCGCCGTCGTGGGCATTGAACAGTCTTACCGTGTGCTTGTCGAAGGACGCGCATGGAACGACCTGGCTTCCCCGCTGGAAGTGATGGCGGCGCTGCTGGCAATGTCGATGACCGTTGCCGCCGGTGCTGCATTCATTGTGGCGCGATCGTTCCAGCGCGTGCTGCAGCAATTCCTCGCTTATCTGGACGATACGACGTCAATCCGTCCGCGTGGCGTGCAATCGGTGTGGTTCAAGGAGTTGCGGCGCCTGCGCGTGGCGGTGACTCGCCGGGTCAGCCATCTGCGCCGGGAAAACGAGCGTCTTGAAAAGATCGCCTATGTCGACCAGCGCACCGGCCTGCCGAACACGATTGCGCTGGAAGCGGAAATTGACCGCAAACTGCCGTTTGCCTCATTCGACAATCCGGCGGCCTTCTTCCTTCTGGACCTGGACCAGTTCACCCGCGCGGCGGAACGCCTCGGGAGCCTCGCTACCAACACGCTGCTGAAGGCGGTGGGGGAGCGGCTCTCCCTTTGCCTGGCCCGCCTTGATGCGCCGGTTTCTGCCAGCCTCGAAGGCTCGATGATTGCCGCGCTGCATAATGATCAGTTTGCGATCTTCCTGCCGAATGCCGTGACACGGGAGAATGTCTCGAACATTGCCCGCGCGATCCGTGTCGCCTTTGCGCAGCCTTTTGAGATCAACGGTCAGTCCGTCAGCATCGGGATGTCCGGCGGGATCGTGATGGCGCCGGAGGATGCGGATTCGGCCCAGAAACTGTTCCGCCATTCTGACCTTGCCTTGCAGCAGGTTCGCCAGGAATCGGCATCGGGCTTCCGCTATTTCTCGCCGCGCCTCAATCGTGTGGCGCGCGGCAAGTATATGCTGGAAGCAGAGCTTCGCGAGGCGGTCGCCGCGCGGGAGTTCAAGGCCGTGTTCCAGCCGAAAGTGGACTTTGCCACCGGCAAGATCGTCGGCGCCGAGGCGCTGGCCCGCTGGCAGCGTGCGAATGGCAAGATCATCTCTCCGGCCGCCTTCATTCCGCTGGCGGAGGAAACAGGCCTCGTCAACCAGATCGGCGAGCAGATCCTGGAGTCCTCCTGTGAATGCGCAAAGGTCTGGATGCAGGAAGGCTTTGATGTCTCCGTCGCGGTGAACGTGTCTCCGCGCCAGTTCATGACGGTCGACCTTACCAATCTGGTTCTCGAGGTTCTGAAGCGCACGGGCCTGCCGCCTGCGCGGCTGGAACTGGAAATTACCGAAAGCATGGCCGTGTCGGATCCGACCAAGGTGGACCGTGTGATGCGCCCGCTGCGCGCGCTCGGCGTGAAGCTCGCCCTGGACGATTTCGGCACCGGCCACTCGAACCTTTCCATGCTGACGCAGCTGCCGTTCGATGTGTTCAAGATCGACCGCCAGTTCGTTTCCGCGCTGGATGCGGATCGTCAGGCCCCGGCCGTTGTCGAGATGATCCTGGCCATGGCGGAAACGCTGGGCCTGAAGACGGTGGCAGAAGGGGTGGAGACGGAACGCCAGGCAGAGTTCCTGTCCCGCCGCGGCTGTTCCATGGCGCAGGGCTTCCTCTACTCGCCGGGCCTGCCGCAGGAAGGGTTCCTGGAATTGCTGCGTGGCTGGGACAAACGCGCCAGCACGACCCGCAAGGCCAGCTAGAAGCCCCGCTGGTACACGTTGACCGGATGGCCGCGCAGGGACGAGAGCGTCCAGAATTGGTAGCCGGCCTTTTCCGCCACCTTGCGTGACGCGCTGTTGGCATCGTCGATGATGCAGACGCTGGGCCCGGCCATGTTCTGGTCCAGCCATGCGTGCATTGCCCTGACCACTTCGCTGCCGATGCCGCGGCCCCATGAGGCGCGCCCGAAGGCCCAGCCTGCTTCCGGCCATTGCGACAGGTCAGGATCGATTCCGCGCTTGAAGTCCGAGAAGCCGGCCTCGCCCAGGAAGGCGCCGGTATCACGGTCCACGACCGTCCAGTAGCCGAAACCCTTGATGTCCCACATGCCCCGTCCGCGGACGGAGGCGAACCAGACATCCTGCGGGCTGCGGATGACCCCGCCGATATAGCGGACAACATCCACATCGCCCCACATGGCAGCGGCATGGGGGAAGTCACCCTCCTCGAACGGGCGGAGGATCAGGCGGTCTGTCGTCAATGTGGGTGGAGTCACGCGCCGGCCTTCATCTTCGCCAGCATGGCGCCCATGGCGGCGTGCACGACCTGCATGCCCTTCAGCGGTCGGACCATGACCTTGAAGTCGCTGATCTGGCCGTCATCATTCCATTCGATCATGTCGACGCCGTTCACCTGAATGCCATCCATCACGCATTCGAATTCGAGAACGGCCTTGTCGCCGCAATCGAACATGCGGGTGTAGCGGAACGTGTCGCCGCCCAGCGTCTGCCCGGCGGCGGTGAGATAGGCGAGCGTGATCTGCTTGCCTTCCTGCGGCGTGTGCACGACCGGGCTGCGGAAGACGACATTGTCGGCGAGCTGGCCGGCGAGGCCCTCGGGCGAGTGATCGCCTTCCATCCAGTCGAGCCAACGCTGCAGGTTCGGTTCATAGCCGGTCATCGGCACGAGGTGTTGCCTAGTCATTGACGCAAAACTCCATGGGCATGAGGACGCCGGACACCGGCAGGGCCTTGCCATTCAGCATGTAGGGTTCGAACCGGATGGCCGCCAGCGTGGCCAGGGCGTGCGCCTCGAAAGCAGGATCGGAACAGCGCGCCTGCGGGGTCTGAGGCGCGCCCGTTTCATCAATGTCGAACACAAGATCGCAGACGGCGCTTTGCTTCAGGTCACGCAATTCCTGCGGCAACTGGACCGGCGCAGCCGAGGCGATTTTCGGATAGGGCGCGCCGCCCAGTTTTGCGATGTCGCTTTCATTGACGCGGGCCTGCATGTCTTCCGGAAGCGGTGTCTGGTCCAGCGCCGCGCGCAGGGCCTTGCAGCCTTCTGCATAGGTATTCGTGGGTGCGTCTCCGGGGGCAGGGCCGGGGGGCGGGGCATCGAAATCTGACGCCATGGTTTGTGCTCCTGCATTGTCGGCGGCGTCCGATGCAGGCGCAGCGCACCCTGCTGCCAGCAGCAGGGTGAGGGCGATCATGGGCGGCCTGATGTTCAAACGTCTGCTCCGGACTGTCTTGCAGACAGCCTAGCATGAAGCCGGAACAGGGAAAGGCCTGATTAGGATGCGTAAGCGGCGGCGAGGTCCGGATCTTTCGCGGCGACGAGGTCCGCAAGGTCGGAGATGACCTTGGCCTGTTTCCAGGTGGCGTCGTCCTGCATCTTGCCGTCAATCATCGCAACGCCGGAGCCGTCCGGCATGGCGGCGAGGATCTTGCGGGCGAATTTCACCTCGCCCGGATCCGGGCTGAACACGCGCTTGGCGATGGCGATCTGGTTCGGGTGCAGGCTCCACGTGCCTGCACAGCCGAGCAGGAAGGCGTTGCGGAATTGCTGTTCGCAGGCATCGAGGTCGGCAATGTCGCCGAACGGGCCGTAGAAGGCATTGATCCCGGCCATGCGGCAGGCGTCCACCATACGGGCGATCGTGTAGTGCCACGGGTCCTGCTGGGCGCTGGCGCGGGGGCTGCCGTCTTCGGTCGGATCGTCGATGACGCGATAGAAAGGGTGGCCGCCGCCGACGCGGGTGGTCTTCATCTTGCGGTTCGCGGCAAGGTCTGCCGGGCCGAGCGAGATGCCCTGCATGCGCGGGGAGGCGAGGGCGATGTCTTCCACGCGGGCCATGCCTTCGGCGGTTTCGAGGATGGCGTGGAACAGGATCGGGCGAGTGAGGCCCGCTTTTGCCTCAAGCTGGGCGACATACTGGTCGGCGAAGTGAATGTCCCACGGGCCTTCGACCTTGGGCAGCATGATCACGTCCAGCTGATGGCCGGCATTCAGGACAAGCTGCGAGACATCTTCCTGGAACCAGGGGGAGTTCAGGCAGTTCACGCGGCTCCAGAAGCCGGTGCCCTTGCCCTGCCAGTCATACATGTTGGCCATCTCGATGGCGCCGGCACGGGCGGCGTCTTTCGCATCGGCTGGGATGGCGTCTTCCAGGTTGGCGAGGATCACGTCCACACCGGGGGCCATGTCGGGCACCTTGGCGCGCACTTTATCCAGGTGCGGCGGCACGAAATGGATCATCCGCTCCAGCTTTACGGGAAGGTCCCGCATCGGTTCCGGTGCGCCGATGGCGAGCGGTTTGAAGAAGTTGCGCGGTGTTTTCTGCGACATGTTTTCTGCCCCTGATCTTTTCGCGAATGGCCTAGGGCGAATGCTGCGGCGCGTCAAACGGCCATTTGGCCGCGACAGTTTCACATGGAACGACTGATCGGGCGGAGCGTTAATCCAGAAGATACGCTCACGAGAAAGGTCCGCTCATGTCAATTCTGATGATCCTGCTCACAATCATCTTCCCGCCGCTGCCCGTGGCCCTGAAGGAAGGCATCGGCCTTCAGCTGTTGCTGAACGTGCTGTTGACGCTGATCGGCTGGCTGCCGGGCGTTGTTCACGCCTTCTGGGTGCAGACGCGCGGCCCGGACGCCCTGGAGATCTAGGCGCAGATCCAGTCAGGGAAAAATTTTGCAGGCTGGCAGGGGGGCGGATCAGGCGTCTGGTGCGTCGCCCATGGCCATGCGCTTTTCGGAGCGGATAGCCCGGCGGAACACGGCAACGCCGATGGCGACCACGCCGATGGCCGTAACGGCTTCCCCGCCCAGAATGACCGACTGGCCGAAATGCATCTCCGCCAGGATAGACCAGGTGGCGGTGAAGAAGACGATGGCGGCAATCTCGGTGAGGAGGGCTGCCGGAATGATCGCTTTGAACAAGGGGCCCATGGGGACACTCCACATCTGACGCCGGCAATATTGTCCCGCAGGCGTCTGATCGCAATGGGAAATGACTGTCCCGGCGTATCCGTATGCTAATGAGCGAAGGTCAGGTTGAAGCTGATGCTTTCTTCCTGCGCGCCTGTGATGGGGTCTTCCCCTTTGGTGAAGGCGATGTCCCAGGTGCGTTTCGCGGCATTTTCCGGATCGGACAAAGTCAGTTTATAGGTCAGCTTGTCGGCAGAGTTTCCATTGTCGAAGCTGCGCCGGGACACCAGTGCGACATTGAACTTGGCCGTCAGATCGTCTTCGCCAAGCGAGAGGAAATTGTATCGCGCAAGCGTCACGGATGCATCCATGCCATAGCTCATCCCCTCAATGACCTGTTTGTTCGGCCACAGGAAACGGTCGTTCACAAGAGTAGGAACTTTTTCGAAGTCACGGGGCAGGCGCGAGTAATCAAGATGCTCAAGGACAAAGGTCGCATCCCATTTGAAAAACAGGCCGGAGAAGGCATCATCGGCAGGGTCCGGATTGATCGTGCCGTAAAGCCGGGATGTCCAGTAGGCATCCAGAGGGTAGTTCTGGCGAAGTGACTTGCCGAACGCCCCAAACAGTTCCGCTGGCGGGTTGAGATAGAGGCCCGCCAGCTGCGAACTGAGGATGTTGTAATTATCGCTGTTGTATTCGAGGTAGGCGCCATAGCCCCAGGGTGAATTGGCCCGTCCCATCACCTGAAGCGCGTCAGGGCTGATGAAGTCCTCTTCACGCTGCAGTCTGGCGGCGGGTGTGAACTGATGATCCAGCCGTAGCCCGGCGGACGTCCGCCCATATGAGATGGACTTCTTCTTGTTGTCTGCGTCTTCTGCATCATTGCATGGCGCTTTGAGTGTGCAATCAAGGGAAGAGGCGGCGGTCAGGTCCAGGGCGAGATAGGGTGTCAAAGCCCACTCATCCTTGGTTTCAAGCATCAGCTGCTTGTTGTCTTTATATGGCTGCCACTTGAAGTTTTCGAGCCAGATGAAACGCAATCCAACGGCGCCCTTCACCTTGACCTCCGCGTCGCCGAGATCGCTCAGCCTTTCTTCTTTCTTATTATAGCCCAGCGTTGTGCCGATGCTCAGTCCGCTCCGGTCGGATTTGATGAACTCTTTTGGGGACTCGACAATCATGAATTGTACGCCGCCTGTGCCGGTATAGGAAATGTCCTTGTTGGGAGTATATTTTCCTGACTTTTCTGCTCCTTCTGACGTGACTGCCTCGGTGTTTACAGGCACCGGCATGGCATCCGCTATTGCTTTCCATTCCTTTGGCTTGTGAGGATAGGAATCGGTAGGGAATTTTCTTTCGGCTCCGGTCTTTTCCTCCTCTTTTTTCAGGGAGAGTTCTTTACCAGCGAGCGCCATCTTGTTCCAAAGCACAGCAGCATTGGGCGCCCGTCTTTTCGCCTCAGGGAAAATTGTCAGATTGTCCGGAAGTACAAAGGAATCGAATGGGTAGTCGGTTCCTTCGTCCTGCTTGCTGCCGGCGCTTGCGGGTGTGATGACACGCTTCCTGCAGAACACTTCAAATGGGACCGTGCTGATATTGAGCGCATCCGGAGAATTCTCATGGCTGGGAATCGGATTGCTCTTGCCGCGTTCGTGTTTCTTGATGTCTGGCGCATAAAAATACTCCAGCAGCATGATGTCATCGTGCAGCCGGTTCCGCAGGGGGCCATATTCAGCCCAGCTGCTTGACGGGTCGCGGGGAACAAGCAGATCGCCTTTTCGATTGCTCCGCACAACAATGAAGTCTTTGGTCCCGCCGGTCACACTGCTCTGGAAAAGACGCAAAAGGTTTTGCCGGATGACCCGCGCATCCTTGGCGGTATAGCGGCTGGATTCGGGGCTCGTATATTTATGGCGCCCATCCAGGCATGCTTTCTTGCGCGCTTCCAGGGTTTCGGCTTGCCCCGCTGCGCTGCAGGGGACGACCAGATCGACCAGGCGGTCAAAATAGGAACGATCGGTATTGAGATCGTCCGGTGCGGGAAGCATGTTTTTGCCGATGGCGGTTTTCAGCACCGCGTCTTTCGAAATCCGCAGATCGATCAAAGTCGGTGTGGTCGGGGGCGTGGTCTGCTCGGCTTCGCACAGCTTGTCAGCGTCCAGCTTGTCCAGTGGATTGTGCTCTTCCAGGGCGGCTGCGGGCCAGGCCATGACCGCCATAGATACGCAGGCGAAAACAGTGTGCTGAATGAAACGGTTCATGGATCCCCCCCCGAGGATGTCCGCTGTTAACCATTTCTTATCGTATCGTGTATGGAAGCCTTATTGTCAACCTAAGGTGAGGGAATCTGTCTCGCGACAGGCGTATTCAGTTTCGGGCCAGAGGGTGGGCGGTTTCCAGGAGTTCGGCCAGTTCGTCGGTCAGCACATGCGTATAGATCTGTGTTGTGGCGATGTCGGCATGGCCCAGAAGCGTCTGTACACTGCGCAGATCGGCGCCGCCCATCAGCAGATGGGTGGCATAGGCGTGGCGCAGGGCGTGCGGGTGCACCCGGTCCGGCCGGATCCCGGCCATCATGGCCAGTTCTTCCAGAAGCTGGCCGAGCCGGCGGCGTGTCAGATGGCCTTCCTTGCCACGCGAAGGGAAAACGAACTTTTCCGCGCGCGTGCGGGCAAGGCTGCCCTTCGGCAAATGCTCTTCGCGCACGGCCAGCCATTCCGACAGGGCGGCCAGCGCCGGTCCGCCCAGCGGACAAAGACGTTCCTTGCCGCCTTTCCCCCGGATAATCACATCGCGCGTCACCCAGCGTTCGCCCTTGCGGCGGGGCAGGGAGCCGAGCGTCAGAGAAACCAGTTCCGACACACGCAGGCCCGCGCCATAAAGCAGTTCGACCAGTGCCTTCAGCCGCAAATCCTCGCCACATGTGTCGATTAGGCGGGCCATTTCCTCACGCGACAGCACATCCGGCACATCGCGGCTGGGTTTCGGCCCGTCCAGCTTGGCGGTCGGGTCATCCTTGCGGTCGCCCTCTTCGAACAGGAAGCGGAAGAAGCGCCGCGCGGCGGAGAGCTTGCGTGCCTGCGAGGATGGCGCCATGCCGCGCGCGGCGAGGTCGGCCAGCCATCCGGCCAGGTCCCGCCCGCTGGCGGTTTCCAGCTTGCCGCCGCAGAATTCCGATGCGTCCAGCAGGTCGCGCCCATAGGCGTCCAGCGTATTGGGCGAAGCGCCCCGCTCGGCCGACATCATTTCCAGGAAGGCTTCGATACGCGCACGATCAGACATGGCGCCATTCTGCCATGCGACCGGTTGAAAGGACGTGAATCCCGAAGGGTCAGGCCTTGCGCAGCCCGGCGATGACAATGTCCACCATGGCGCGGGCCCCCGGCTCCCAGTCGGATTCCGGGGATATGTAATGTATCCCGGCCACGGCGCGCAGCAGGTCGAATGGGTCCGCCACGGCGCGGATCTCACCGGCGGCTTCAGCCCTCTGCACGAGACCGTTCAGGGCCTGGCGCATGATGTCGCCGGACCCGGCATAGACCCGGCTCGCCCCGCCATCGAGAGAATTCAGCGCTTCGGCCATCAGGCGCTTGGTCGACATGTAATCAATGAACAGGAGCAGCCATTCGCGCAGGGCATCTGCAGGCGCATGCGTCTCGGACAATTGTTCGGCCGCTTCGCCCAGCTGGCTGACGGCCTGATGGTAGACGGCTTCGATCAGGTCGTCGCGCTTCGGAAAGTGACGATAGAGCGTGCCGATGCCGACCCCGGCGGTGCGGGCGATTTCCTCAAGGCTGGCCGAGGCGCCATCGCGTGCAAGCACGCTTTTCGCGGCCTCCAGCAGGCGCTGGCGGTTGCGTTCGGCATCGGCGCGCGGACGCCTCGATTTCGACGGCACTTCGGCCACGGAAAAGTCTCCCCTTGTAAAACGGAGGCACCCTCCGTATATGAAAGCGGAGGCAGCCTATCACTTAACCGGGATGGGCGCCCCGATCCAGACCCCAATTCACAAATCCTTACCTCCAGGAGAAAGCCATGTTCGGTGAAACCTCTACGACTGAAGACGTGCTGTCCGGCATCGACCTGACGGGCAAACGCGTACTCGTGACCGGCGTGTCGGCCGGCCTTGGCGTTGAGACGGCGCGGGCGCTGTCGGCGCATGGTGCGAAAGTCACCGGCGCAGCGCGTGACCTTGCCAAGGCAGAGCGCGCCATGTCCGCCGCGCTGGGCGGTGCCCCCATGATCGACCTGTTCGAGCTTGACCTTGCCTCACTTGCCAGCTGCCGGGCCGCCGCAGATAAGCTGCTCGCAGCAGGTGAAAAGTTCGACATTATCATCGCCAATGCCGGCGTGATGGCGACGCCGCCACTGAAAACCGCCGATGGGTTCGAAATGCAGTTCGGCACCAATCATCTCGGCCACTTCACTTTCATCAACCGGATCGAGCCACTGATCGCGGATGGCGGGCGGCTGGTGATGCTGGCCTCATCGGGGCACCGGTTCTCGGATGTGAACCTCGACGATCCGAATTTCGAGACGACCGAGTACGAACCATTCCTGGCCTATGGCCGTTCGAAAACGGCGAACATCCTGTTTGCGGTGGAATTCGACCGCCGCCACCGGACACGCGGCGTGCGGGCCGCCGCGGTTCATCCGGGCGGCATCCAGACGGAACTTTCCCGCCACATGACCGAAGAGGCGCTCAATGCGCTGGTAGAGCAGATGAATGCAGCGCGGACGGAGGCAGGCGGGCAGCCGTTTCAATTCAAGACTGTTCCGCAAGGCGCGGCGACATCTGTCTGGGCGGCGGTCGTGGCAGATCCCGATGAAGTCGGCGGGCGGTATTGCGAGAACTGCCATGTGACCATGCGAATCACAGATGAGCCGATCGACGCGATTTCAGAAGGCGTTCGCCCCTATGCGCTCGATCCGGATCATGCGGCAGCCCTTTGGGCGAAAAGCGAGGAGATGGTCGGCGAGACCTTCTGAGCTGTTCCTGACCCGCCCCCTGCAGGACCGGGGGCGGGTCAGCGTTTGTGAGACAGCATGTCCCGGGTGACGCGCAGGGTGCGGCTGGAGACGCGGATTTCCATCAGGAACGAAATCAGGCTGGCGATCAGCACCGCCATGGTGGCCGCGAACAGGATGGAAATCACCGGGGCCGCCGGAAAGCGCAGGAACTGTCCGGCGAACAGCAGCATGGTGACGACGCAGTCCAGCAGCGCGCCGGTCGTGGCCAGGGCGATCGCGCGGTGGCTGTTCGCCATGCGCTTGTCGAGCGCGGCGAGTTCCGCCTTGAGCAGGCGCAGGCGTTCGCCATCACAATTGGCGATCTCCGCTTCCAGCATGCGCCAGCGGTCGACCACCCGCGCCAGCCGGTTGGTCATGACCTGAAGCAGCGCGCCGATGCCCACAAGCATGAAGGCGGGCGTGATCGCGATCTGGACGACATGGGCAATATCGCTGGGAACACTGATACCGGGCATGGGTCACCAAGAGGCAGAAAGGGCAGGCAGGCGGCCCTGTTAGCGCAGGACAGGGGCTCTGTCCCGCGCTTCAGGCAGATTTTGTCTCAGCCTTCCGGATTGTACCAGACGGGGCTCGTCCAGGCCCGTTCCTGGATGGTCTTCGGCATGTCCGGATTGGGCGGGGTGCCGTTGCGGGCCGCATCCCAGCTGGACCAGCGGCAGGACGGGTTTTCCAGCACACGGACATAATAGGCAGAGCGCCGGGCCGGGTCGAAGTCCGGATCGGTCCACAAGGCCTTCATCTCGCCGACGCCGGTGCCATCCTCGGTGGAGCAATCGGTGAGGTTCACGCTGGCGCCATTGTCCGGGCACCGATGGGTGGAGGGATCAGGCAGAGTGCCGCCGGAACAGGCTGCGTCATAAACCGCCTCATGGGCGCCGCCCTCGGCATCGGTCCACACTTTCACCACCTGCAGGCGTTGCAGGGGATAGGAATCCGGATCACGCATCGCCCAAGCGAGGATCTTCGGTGCGGCGCCTGTACCGGCCAGCGTTCCGCCCTGCGGCACGCCTGTTTCGTAGGCGCTGGCGACAAGGTCCGGATCCGACAGGATGCCGTCTTCGAAGTCGAAGCTGGCAAACATGCGGGCCTTCAGGCGCGGGCCGGATGTGCCGAATGTTTCCTTGCGGCGGATCGCATCGAAGATAGCTTCACGTGTGTTCTCGTCAGCCCATACACCGGCAAGGCCGGAGGCGCTGTACTGGCTGGCTGCCAGTAGGCGGCGCATGTTGGGCTGCATGACACCATCGGCGGGCACGGAGGCTTCGGCCTCTGTCGCGTCCCATGTCTTTGCCCCGCCCGGCGGGATGGAATGGCGTGCCTCGGGGCTGGCGCCATCGGCAGGGAATTTGCCCCAGAATTTTTCTTCGATGAACGGCCCGGCGCCGATATGCGTGTCGCTGGAGCCGATGAAGCCGAACTTGTACGGGTTGAAGCCCTTCGTGTCGGCAAGGCCAAGGCCGCGGGCCAGCGCCGTGCGGGCATAGTCCCCGATATGCGGAGAGGACTTGGCCGCGCTGCCGATAAAGGTCTCGTAGAGTTCGAAATTCGCCCACTCGTCATTCGGCGAGAGGGAGGGGTGCGTCTCGGACGTGCCCTTGATCTGGGTGATCTCGATCACCGGCTCATTGCGCATCCGGGTGACGGCATAGTCGGCTGTCAGCTCGCCGCCCTCATAGGTTTCGGACGCGAACATCTCGCCATTGGAGGCATTGGAGTTGTGCGGGATGGACATCACGTCCAACCCTTCGGAACGCCGGGCATCCATCCAGGCCCAGAGGTCCTCCGGGTTCGGCGAATCGAGCGTCGAGAACAGGCGGTCCGGGGCCTTGCCGCGGAAGATCACATTGCGGTGGAGGTTGGCGGCAGCGGGGATTTTTGATTCGGCCACGGGTGTCATCGCGGTGAACTCATAGCCTGCAAAGGTCGTGAACTCGCCGGGCTTGTAGTGGCGTTCGGCCGCCTCGATGGCGCGATGCCAGGCCGTGTCGATCACGTCGCGGTCGTAGATCTCTTCGATCTCCTCGCCGGTCACGATGGTCATGCCGACATTCTGGAAGGACTGAGCCGGGTTTACGGCGTCTGGTCCGAAGACGGATTTGGCGAAAGTCGTTTTCGACAGGTCAGAGCCGGGCGTCGCCATGACCGGCATGATGCCCATGTATTCGCCATGATCGGTCACCGCCAGGAAGTCGAGCGGCCCGCTCAGCTGGATGTCGAGGCCGCCATCGGTGGTGATCTTTTCGCCCTTGGCAAAGCGATAGGCATCGTCGGGTGTCGCCCGTACGGATGAAATAAAGGCATCGAAAGACTGCCCGGTATGGACGTGGAGATCCCCGAACAGGGCCACGCGGCTTGCCGGATCCGGCGTGGCAGGATCTGCCGGGGCCGTCGTGGCCAGGGTTTCCGGTGTTGTGGCGGACGCCTCCGGCGCGGTTGGGCTTTCCTGTGGTGCCTTGCAGCCAGCCGCCAACAGCAAGGCGGCCAGGCTGACCTGTGCCAGGTATTTCATCAATTCCTCCCTCGGGCCTCTGTGGCGGGCCCTTCTGTTGGGAGACAGCATCTGCCTTTTGCGGCAGAGATCAAGGCGGACGCGAAGTTAAGGCGCCGCTTTCCAGTATCCGGTCGCTTCCAGGGCCAGCAGGCGGGCGGCATCGTCTGCGCCGATTGCCTGCAGCGCGCCGAGGATTAGGGTGATGTCGGTCAGGCCAAGTTCCGACGCATCGCCATTTGTTAGGGCGACGCTCCTCAGGATTACTTCTGCGGCTGTGCCGGACCGGGCCGCAGCCCATATGGCGATGGCATCTCCCGGGGCGGAGGAGGCATCTTCGGACGGGCTCTGGAGTGACAGGAAAGCTCGGGCCTGAGAGGGCGGGGCGAGACCGGCAGCGGCCCAGAGTGCAAACATGCGTGCGGCCGCGTCTGTCCTGTCTTCGATCTGGGCGGCCATCATCAGCATGTTGGCAGCGTCTTCGACCGTTTCGTCATCTGCGCGGACATCGCTCAGCACGGCGAGCGCGTGAATCCAGGCGGCATCAAAGCTAAGCGGCTCTGCGACCGGCTCCGGCTCGGGTATCAGGGCCTCTTCATCGGGCAGCTCTTCTGTAGTGGCCTCTTCGGGGACTGCCTCTGCGGTTTCGCTGTCCGTCGCCGGTGTGGCTTCCTCCATAACGGGGACAATGATTTCCGGCTCGGGCGGCGTGATCCAGCGGATGGCTTCGTCCGGCTCTCCGGCGGCGATATTGGCGCGGGCGAACAGGAAGGCCTTGTCTTCCGTGTCCGCATCAAGGGACAGCCGGGCCATGCCGGCGCGCAGCAGGCTGGCGGCGGCGGAGAACCGCGCGGGGCTGTCTTCGGCGTCGATCAGGGCGTCTGCGATGGCCTGCGCCTTGTCGGCGTCGCTGGTCATACCGTCTGCGGCGACGAACATGGCCTCGCTGAGCAGAGTGTGGGGGGTGAACCCGTCTGCCGCCAGCGCGGAATTATAGGCGATACGGAATTCTTCCCGGTCGATCAGACCGGCTTCCGCGGCGAGCTGGGCCGCTTTTACGCGCACGTCGGGCGGGGTCAGCTTGCGGCGGGCGAGCGCGGCGGCAATGTCTGCGCGGTCCTGCGGCACGGCATCGGGCGTCACTTCCAGCACGGCGCGGTTTGACATGGCAAAGTCGATTCCGTTGTCGAACTTGGCCTTTGGCGGGTTCGGCGTAACGCCGGACATGGCGAAGATGGCGCTTGCCAACCAGCTGTCCTCCACGCCTTGGGCCTGTGCCATCTCCATGGCCAGTTCGGCGCCGGACGTATTGCCTGTCAGCGCGGCGCACACGGCACGCAGCCTTGGCCAATAGTCGCCTTCAAGATCAGGCGCGGAGAGGGCTTCGCAGGCGGTCGCTTCATTGCCGAGGACGAGGTTCAGGTCAGCCGCCAGCGCGGCCGGGTCTACGCCGGGTGGGGCAGCTTTCAGCAGGGAAAACTGGCCCGCGGCAGCGGCGGCTTCGCCAAGCTCGAAGGCGATACGGGCGCGTTCGGCCAGAAGGGCGTCGCCTTCCTCGCCATGCGGCGCGCGGCCGCCGGACAGCACGAGGCGGCGCATCAGGATCTGTTCCGCCGGGCTGAGACCCTTCGTGCGGGCTTCCTGCATCAGGGCCAGCAGGTCTTCGCCATGGGCGCCCTGCCACATGCGCGTGCGCAGCGCCGGTTCGTCCTCGCCGAGATAGCTGATTCCCCAGGGATCGACCTGTTCCAGCCAGCTGTCCTCGATCTGCGCGGACGCCGGACAACTCAGGAGTGTGGCCAGCGCAACACCGGCCAGCGCCCGCCTAGACCACATCTTCGACCTCGATCCGGATCTCGCCCGGTCCGGGCTTGCCTTGCTCTGCCTTGGTACCCAGCCACCACAGGCCCGCGAGCCCAATCACCGCCAAGAGTCCAAGCAGGATCAGGAATTTGCGCATGAGATCACACCTCTGGGTTGTATTCGGTTATTTGCGGCCCACCTTCACCAATTGCGAAGGCCTTACCGTCTCTATAGGAAATGAACCGAACCGGCCATGAAAGTCCAGAATGCCATCTGACAGCGACAGTCCTGCGCAAGAAAAACCGGCGGCTCTGCCCTATGAGTCGCGCACGATTGCGCTTGTTGGCCTGATGGGGGCGGGCAAGTCCACCGTCGGGCGCCGCCTGGCGGAAAAACTGGGCCGGCCTTTCTATGACAGCGACAGCGAAATCGAGAAGGCCGCAGGCCTGTCCATCTCCGATATCTTCGCCCTGCATGGCGAGGCGGATTTCCGGCGCGGCGAGCAACAGGTGCTGAAACGCCTGCTGACTCTGCCGCCGCATGTACTGGCCACGGGGGGCGGGGCCTATCTGAATGCCGAAACGCGGGACCTGATGCGGAAAAGCGCCGTGACCGTGTGGCTGAATGCAGACCTTGAGACCCTGTGGAAGCGCGTCCAGAAGCGTGACACCCGGCCCCTCCTGCAGCGCGATGATGCCAAGACGGTGCTGACCAATCTGCTGGCCGAGCGCGAGCCGATCTATTCGCAGGCCGACCTCGTGGTGAAGTCCAAGGACGGTCCGCACACGAATACGGTGAATGCCATCCTGAAGGCCCTGAAGACCTGGAAACCCGAATGAGCGTAACTGCCCCCGAACTGGAAACCGTGCCTGTCGAACTCGGCGCCCGGTCCTACGACATCCTTGTCGGCCATGGTGCACTGGCCGAGCTTGGCCCGCGCCTGCTGCCGATGCTGAAGCAGAAGCGCGTCTTCGTGCTGACCGATGCCAATGTCGAAGCGGCGCACCGTGCCTGTGTCGAGGCGGCGCTCTCGGCCTCCGGCATCACGTCCAGCTGGCTGGCGCTGACGCCGGGTGAGATGACGAAAAGCTTTTCCAATCTCGAAGCCATTCTCGACTGGCTTCTGGAAGGCGGCGCGGACCGGTCCGACATTCTGGTCGCTCTTGGCGGCGGTGTGATCGGGGATATTGCCGGCCTTTCGGCCAGCCTGATGAAGCGCGGTATGGGCTTTGTGCAGGTGCCGACAACGCTGTTGGCGCAGGTTGATTCCTCCGTCGGCGGAAAGACGGCGGTGAACAGCCCGCGCGGCAAGAACCTGATCGGTGCCTTCTACCAGCCGCGCCTCGTGATCGCCGACACAGAACTGCTCGCCACGCTGCCCGCGCGGGAGTTGCGCGCAGGCTATGCCGAGATCGTGAAATACGGCCTGATCAACGACCCGGCCTTTTTCGACTGGCTGGAAGCGAACGGATCACGCGTGCTGGCGCTGGAGGCCGACGCGATCACCTATGCCGTCGCTGTCAGCTGCCGGGCGAAGGCAGCCATCGTGGCAGAGGATGAGACGGAGAAGGGCGTGCGCGCGCTCCTGAACCTTGGCCACACATTCGGCCACGCACTGGAAGCGGCGAACGACTACCGGCCGGATCTCCTGCATGGCGAAGCTGTCTCCATCGGCATGGCACTGGCCTTCCGCTATGGCGCGGCCGAAGGGATCACGCCGCCGGAAGATGCCGCCCGCGTGCGCCGCATGCTGGAAGCTGCCGGCATGCAAGCCACCATTCCGGGGCGGCAGGGCGGAGCCTATACGGCTGCGCAGCTGGTCCGCCTGATGCAGCAGGACAAGAAGGCAAGTGGCGGAAAGGTGCCTCTGATTCTCGCGAAGGGGATTGGCAAGGCCTATATCCATCCCGATGCTGACCTTGCCGCGGTGGAGACATTCCTGCGCGGCGAGACGCTTGAAGGATAACAGGGGACAGACGGGCTGACATGATCGCCGGTTACATCATTGCCATCTTCGTATTGCTGGCGCTGTCGGGTTTCTTCTCGGGTTCCGAGACGGCCCTGACGGCGGCCTCCCGCGCCCGCATGCATGCGCTGGAGAAGGATGGCGACAAGCGCGCCGCAGCCGTCAACAAGCTGATCTCCAACCGGGAGGGCCTGATCGGCTCCATCCTGCTAGGCAACAATGTGGTGAACATTCTTGCCTCGGTCCTGGCGACGTCGCTGTTCACGCAGCTGTTCGGGCAGGGCGGCATGGCCATGGCCATGGCGACCGGTGTGATGACCATCCTCGTGCTTGTGTTCGCAGAGGTGCTGCCAAAGACCTATGCGATCAGCCGTCCCGATTCGACCGCCATGACGGTGGCGGGCATCATTTCTATTCTGGTGGCGGCGGCCTCATGGATCGTGAAACTGATCCAGCTGATCGTGACGATCACGCTGAAGATTGTCGGTCTGGGTGCCCCGGCCGAGGCGATCACCGCGGATGAGGAAATCCGCGGCGCGATTGATCTGCACGCCTCAGAGGGCGGTGTGGCGGCGGCTGACCGCCAGCGCCTCGTCGGCGCGCTCGACCTGAAGGAACTGACGGTCGAAGACGTCATGATCCACCGCAAGAACATCAAGATGCTGAGCGCGGACCTTGAGCCCCGCCAGCTTGTGATGAAGGCATTGGCCAGCCCGCACACGCGTATCCCGATCTATCGCGGCGAGAAGGAAGAGATCATCGGCATCCTGCACGCTAAGGACCTGCTGCGCGCGATCATCCCGTTGGGTGGCAATCTCGGGAATCTCGATCTCGATGCGATCATCCGCAAGCCATGGTTCGTGCCGGAAACGACCGCCGTGCAGGACCAGCTCGACGCCTTCCTTCAGGCGCGCAATCACTTTGCCCTGGTCGTCGACGAATATGGCGAGTTGCAGGGCCTGATCACGCTGGAAGACATTCTTGAAGAGATCGTCGGCTCCATCAATGACGAGCACGATATCGCCGTGCAGGGCGTGCGCCCGCAGGAAGACGGCTCGGTGAATGTCGATGGCTGGGTGCCGATTCGCGATGTGAACCGGGCCATGAACTGGAACCTGCCGGATGAAGAGGCGGTGACGGTAGCGGGTCTCGTCATCCATGAGGCACAAACGATCCCCGAAGCCGGGCAGACATTCGTCTTCCACGGTTACCGGTTCAACGTGCTACGCCGCCAGCGCAACCAGGTGACCGGTCTCAATATCTCAGAAGTCGAGCCCACCTGAGTCCGGCGTAACGGTTGAGACATTCGTGAGGACCAGCTGCTGGCTTGCCGGGCTCTTGCAGCCATGCCGGATCAGCCATTTGCGCTGGTCGGGGGTGACGACATGGGCGCTGATCACGTCAGGATTGTCAGCCGGGATCAAAGCATAGGCCATTTCATGCACCGGCACGTCATATGAGACCGGGAGAAAGATCACGCGGTCGCCCGGCAGGCACATCGTCTCCCGGATCTGGCTGAGCAGCCCCAGGTCCAGATGTTCGCCCGTGTCTTCTGCGGACGCGGCGCACACGCAGCCGCATGCGGCCAGGGCCGCCAGTATCGCTTTGCTTACCATCACCCGTTCTCCTCGACGGTGTAAGGAGAATACGCTCAGGTAGGCAAAGCGGTTCCGAAAAACCCCGAGAAACAGAATCTATGGAGCGCTGGCCTTCAGGGAGAGGGCGTGCAGGCCGGTGTCGAATTCGGGCTGCAACACCAGCATGACGCTGCGCTGGACCTGCACCCGGGAGAGGCCCTCGAACGCTGCCGAGGTGATTTTCACCGTGTAATGCGTCTCGCCGCCGGGGGCAGCCCCGGCATGACCGGCATGTTTCCCGCTGTCATCTGTGATTTCCAGGTTTACCGGCTCGAAGGCCTCCGTCAGGAGGTCACGAATCCGCGACAGTCTGTCAGACAGTTGTGGCATCTTTAACGTAGGCTCCTTATTATACGGCCCCATGTCCGAAGGCGAACCGTTCTCCTACCGCGTCAAGTTCACCGATATAAGGGTGAACCCGCCGGCCGACGAGGTCTCGCGTGCGAGAGCTCGCAAGACTCGTGTATGCGACCACAAGGGGTGTGACCTCGAAGGGACTCACCCTGCGCCCAAGCGGGGCGGCAAGGGACGGCACCATTTCTGCGCCCAGCACATCGCCGAATACAATCGCAGCTTCAATTTCTTTGAAGGCATGTCCCAGGCCGAAGCAGCCGCTTTCGCCCGCGCGGAGCGATTCGGCCACAAACGCACCTGGCGCTTCGGCACTGGCCCTATGGCCGGCAAGAAAAGCGCAGACCAGTTCGATCCGCGCCGCTGGGCCGGCCGGCGCTTTTTCGATGTGGACGATGTTGCCGAGGCAACCGGCCAGGCGGCTTCCGGGCGCCGCTCCGGCCTGCAGGCGCGTGCCTTGCGGGAGCTGGACCTCGAAATCGACGCCTCGCCGAACGAGATTCGCGTGCGCTATGCCGAATATGTCCGCCGCTTCCACCCGGACTCCAATCAGGGTGACCGGTCTTCGGAAGACAAGCTCCAGCGCGTGCTCCGCGCCGGCAAGCTGCTGAAGGCCGCCGGCCTGATGAAAGGGTAGGGCGCGCGTGCACGACCTGCTTGTCATCGGCGGGGGCGTCAACGGTACGGGCATTGCGCGCGACGCGGCAGGGCGCGGGCTGGATGTGGTCCTCGTCGAAAAGGACGACCTTGCCCAGCACACATCCTCGGCCAGCACGAAGCTGATCCATGGCGGGCTGCGCTATCTGGAAATGTATGATTTCGCGCTGGTCCGCAAAGCGCTGATCGAGCGGGAAATCCTGCTGCGCGCGGCCCCGCATATCATCTGGCCGATGCGGTTCGTGCTGCCGCATGACAAGGACCAGCGCCCGGCCTGGCTGATCCGGCTGGGTCTTTTCCTTTACGACCATCTCGGCGGTCGCAAGATGCTGCCGCCGACCTATACCCTGCGCCGGGGAAAGACGGACAAGCTCGATCCGCTCAAGGAGGAGTTCCGCCTCGCCTTCGAATATTCCGATTGCTGGGTGGAGGATTCGCGCCTTGTTGTGCTGAATGCCGTCGACGCGAAGGAGCGCGGCGCCGAAGTGTTGACGCGCACCGCCTGCACGAAACTCGTGCGCCACGAAGGCCATTGGGAAGTTGAGCTTACCTCCACTGCGGGCGTGGAGACGCGTTACAGCAAGGCACTGGTGAATGCCGCCGGCGGCTGGGTGGATGAGATTATAGACCTTGCCAATCCTGCGGATTCCGCCACGCACTTGCGGCTCGTCAAGGGCAGCCACATCATCGTGCCGAAATGGCATGACGGCGAGCATGCCTATTTCTTCCAGAATGGCGATGGCCGCATCATGTTCGCCATCCCCTATGAGCGCGGCGAATACACACTGATCGGCACGACAGACATTCCGTACACCGCGAACAAGGACAAGGTGGAGATCAGCCCGGAAGAGATCGCCTATCTCTGCGCCGGGGCCAGCGAATATTACCAGCGCGCCATCACGCCGGACGATGTGGTCGCGACCTATTCGGGCGTTCGTCCGCTCTATGACGATCACGCGGCCTCTGCCTCAAAGGTCACGCGCGATTATGTGCTCCATTACGACACCCGCGGCGGCGCACCGATCCTGTCTGTCTTTGGCGGCAAGATTACGACCTACCGGGAGCTGGCCGAGGAGGCCGTTGCCGAGCTCGCCCCGTTGTTCGAGGGCCTGCCGCGCCCCTGGACGAAAAAGGCGAGTCTGCCCGGCGGGGACATTCCCGCCGCGAATTTCGATGCCTTCCTGTCCGGGCTGGTCCTGACACATCCGCATTTCCCGGTCGAACTGCTGACACGTCTCGCCCGTGCCTATGGAACCCGCGTGCGGGACCTGCTGGGCAAGGCAGAGATCCTGGCCGACCTTGGCCGGGACTTCGGCGGCGGTCTGACGGAGGCAGAAGTGGCATGGCTGGTCGAACATGAATTCGCCCGCACGGCCGAAGACATCCTACACCGCCGCTCGAAACTCTACCTGCACATGACGAAGGAAGAGCAAGCGGCCTTCACCGGCTGGTTCACCACCCAACACCCCGCGTCCTGACATCCAGACAATAAAAAAACCCTGCCGAAGCAGGGTTTGGTGCAGAAGAGGACTCGAACCTCCACGCCTTGCGGCACACGGACCTGAACCGTGCGCGTCTACCAATTCCGCCATCTGGGCCGATGGGTGTCCGCTCCGGGGAGCGGCGAAGGCGCGTCATAGAGCCAAGGGCGCGGCACTGTCAATCCGCCAGATGCGAGAAGCGGCAGATGCCGCCTTTCTGGGCAGGGCCTCATGCGCTGTTCAGCCCCGCACGGCCCCCATGGACACGCCCGGCGCCCTGTGGTGAAAGGCGATGAATCAACCGTTCAGGCAGGGTTTGAGCACAATGACCAAAGGCTTGGTGACCATTTTCGGCGGATCGGGCTTTATCGGGCGCTATGCGGCCCGCGAGCTGGTGAAAAAAGGCTGGCGCGTGCGCGTGGCCTGCCGGCGGGTGAATCTGGCTGGTGACGTGCGCCTCGCAGGCGCGCCGGGCTGGGTCGACATCGTTCAGGCCAATATCCGTGACCGCGCCTCCATCGAGCGCGCGCTTGAAGGCGCCGACGCCGTGGTGAACCTGGTCGGCGTGCTGGTGGAAAAGGGCAAGCAGACCTTCGAATCGACACAGGCCGAGGGCGCGGCCCTGCTGGCCGAAGTGGCGGCAGAGAAGGGCATCACCCGGTTCGTGCAGGTCTCCGCCATCGGCGCGGATGCCGGGTCCGTTTCCCACTATGCCAAAACCAAGGCCGAAGCAGAGGCTGCCGTGCGCAAGGCGATTCCGGCGGCGACGATCCTGCGTCCGTCCGTGGTGTTCGGGCCGGAAGACAATTTCTTCAACAAGTTCGCCGAGATGACGCGCGTCGCGCCCCTCATGCCGGCAATCGGCGGCGGCAAGACACGGATGCAGCCAGTTTATGCCGGTAATGTCGCCGAGGCGATTGCCGTGGCGGTCGACGATGCCGGCACCGAAGGCAAGACCTACGAGCTGGGCGGTCCGCGCGTTTACACGATGAACGAGATCTACGATCTCATCTCTGCGGCGATTGATCGTCCGCGCTTCAAGATCGGCCTGCCTTTCTTCCTGGCCAAGCCGATCGGCTATCTCTGCGGCGCTGTCTGGCGCTTCATTCCGCCTTTCTCCTGGGGCTTCCTGGGTGAGCCACCGGTGACCGGTGATCAGGTCGAGATGCTACGAACCGACAATGTCGTGTCCGAAGGAGCGTTGACGCTGAAGGATCTGGGCGTCACGACGCTGGAATCCGCAGAGGCGATCACGCCGGCCTATCTGTGGCGCTTCCGCGATTATGGCGAGTTCCACAAGGCGTCTTCGGAAGCCTGAGGCAGGCGATAGCCTTTCCCCTCAGAACAGGCCGACCAGCGGTGACCCGAGGAGCAGCAGGGCGCCCAGCAGGAATCTGTAGATCACGAAGGGCAGGAAGCTCATCCGCCGCAGGAGGGCCATCAGGCCCCAGATCGAGGCGAGTCCCGTAATGAAGGCGATGGCGGCAACGATCAGGCCGTCCTTCAGGGTCAGCACGGCGCTGCCATCTGCGTCCCCCGAAAAGAGGCCATAGGCCCCGTAAAGGCCTGCTGCGGCCAGGATCGGCGCGCCGATCAGCATGGAGATGCGGGCGGCCTCTGTGCGTTCATAGCCGAGCGCCCGTGCAGCCGTCATGGTGATGCCGGAGCGGCTGGTGCCGGGAATGATGGCTGCGATGGCCTGCGTCGCGCCGATCAGGGCGGCATGGGCCAGCGTCATGTCTTCTTCCTTGCGCGTGCGCGGGCCGGCCACGTCTGCCCACCAGAGCAGGGCGCCGAAGAAGATGGTTGCCCCGGCAACGGTGTAGACGCTGCGCATCGTGTCCTGCACGCCTTGGGGCAGCACCGCCTCGTAGAGGAGGGCAGCAATCAGGGCGATGGGCGTGGCCACGATCACGCAGGCGGCCAGGCGGCCGCCCTGGGACAGCGGCTTTTTGGAAACCGGCGCGGCCAGCAGTTCGAAACCCCCGGCAATCGCCAGCGCCACATCCTTGCGGAAATAGATCAGCATGGCGGCGAGCGTGCCGAGATTGGAGACAGCATTGATCAGCAGCTCGTCCCGCCCGGTCACGCCAAACGTGTCAGAGGCCAGAAGGACATGGGCGGAAGAGGAGATGGGCAGCCATTCGGTGATCCCCTGAAGGGTCGCGATGATGGCAAGCTGTAGCAGTGACAACGGACCAGCCTTTCAGTGCTTAGACTTGAGGTCTAGTTTGGTTTGATCTGAGAGGCACGCGCTTTTCTGTTTATCAAAACGATATGCAACTTATGTTTCCCCCTGGATCAGACACGCACAATTTCAGGTATTTCAGCAGTTAAATATCACAATGATATTCAGAATTGTTGATTCCGCTTGCCCGCATCCGGCTGTGGATTTATGCCCGGTGCCAGTAGTCGGGAGGCCGGAATGGCGGAGAAAATGCTGAAGTTCATCCACGTGCCGCGCACCATGCCGGACAAGCGTGGCGCGGAACAGCGGTCAAAGGATTTCGATGAAATCTATGATGCGTTCAGCCCGGATGCGGCGAAGACGCAGGCTTCGCGCTGTTCGCAGTGCGGTGTGCCCTTCTGTCAGCAGGGCTGCCCGCTCTCCAACAATATTCCCGACTGGCTGCGCCTGGCAGCGGAAGGCCGCCTGGAAGAAGCCTGGCGAGTGTCCTCCTCTACCAACAACATGCCGGAGATCTGCGGCCGTATCTGTCCGCAGGACCGGCTGTGCGAAGGCATCTGCACGATCGAACAATCCGGCCATGGCACGGTGACGATCGGTTCGATCGAGAAATACATCACAGACAATGCGTGGGCCGAAGGCTGGGTGGAGCCGATCAAGCCGATGCGGGAACGCAAGCAATCGGCGGGGATCATCGGGGCAGGGCCGGCAGGCCTCGCCGCGGCCGAACAGCTGCGCCGCAAGGGCTATCAGGTCACGGTGTATGACGCCTATGACCGGGGCGGCGGCTTGCTGACCTATGGCATCCCGGGCTTCAAGCTGGAGAAGGATGTCGTCGAGCGGCGGATCAAGCGGCTGGAAGACTCCGGCATCAAGTTCAAGTTCAACACGCGCGTCGGCAAGAAGGTCACGCTGCAGAAGCTGCGCGATACGCATGACACGGTGCTGATCGCGACCGGCGTCTATGCGGCGAAGGATCTGAAATGTCCGGGCTCCGGCGCCGATGGCGTGCATGCGGCGCTGGATTACCTGACGGCCTCCAACCGCAAGAGCTTCGGTGATTCCGTGCCGGAATTCGATGTCGGCACTTTGGACGCAAAAGACAAGCGCGTCGTCGTGATCGGCGGCGGCGACACGGCGATGGACTGTGTGCGTACGGCGATCCGTCAGGGCGCCAAGGAAGTTACCTGTCTCTATCGCCGCGACCGTGCCAACATGCCGGGCAGCCAGCGTGAAGTTCAGAACGCCGAGGAAGAAGGCGTCAAGTTCGAGTGGCTCGCCGCGCCTGAAGCGATTCTGGATACCAAGGGCAAGGCCAAGGGCGTGCGTGCTGCGCGGATGAAACTGGGCGAACCGGATGCCTCCGGCCGCCAGAGCCCGGTGAAGACCGGCGAAACCTTCAACGTAAAGGCCGACATGGTCATCAAGGCGCTGGGCTTTGACCCGGAAGACCTGCCGGCCCTGTTCGACGAGCCCGCTCTCTCCGTTAATCGGTGGGGCGCGGTGAAAGTGGATTATGCCACGATGGAAACCAGCCTGCCGGGCGTCTATGCCGCTGGCGATATTGTGCGCGGTGCCTCGCTGGTCGTGTGGGGCATCAAGGATGGCCGCGATGCGGCAGAGGCCATGCACAAGGCGATGAAAACCGATGCAGGCGCAGCGAAAGTGGCGGCGGAGTAATCAGATGTCAGACTATGTGAAACAATACGAACACAACCGCCAGCGCCTGATCGACGCGCATGCCTATGATCCGGCTGACGAGCGCGATGCCTGCGGCGTCGGCCTTGTCGCCTCGCTGGATGGCAAACCGCGCCGTGAAATCGTCGAGATGGGCATCAAGGCGCTGAAGAATGTCTGGCACCGCGGCGCTGTCGATGCCGACGGCAAGACGGGCGATGGCGCGGGCATCCGTGTGGAAGTGCCGCAGGAATTCTTCCGCGAGCACGTCACCCGCACCGGCCACAAGCCGACGGACGATCCGATCTGCGTTGGCCAGATCTTCCTGCCACGTACGGATTTCGCCGCACAGGAAGCGGCTCGTACACTGGTTGAGACCGAAGTGCTGCACTTCGGCTTCTATATCTATGGCTGGCGTCAGCCGCCGATCGACGTTTCCGTCATCGGCCAGAAGGCGAAAGACACGCGCCCCGCGATTGAACAGATCATGTTCCGCGACGCGATGGGCCGGTCCAGCGAAGAGCTGGAGCGTGCCCTCTATATCTGCCGCCGCCGCATCGAACGCCGGGCCCGTGAAGCCGCGATCCCGAGCTTCTATATCTGCTCGCTGAGCAATGCCTCGCTGATCTACAAGGGCATGTTCCTGGCGCAGGATATTGACCGGTTTTACCTCGACCTGCAGAGCGAGCAGTTCACCTCCACCTTCGCGATCTATCACCAGCGTTATTCGACCAACACGTTCCCACAATGGGCGCTGGCCCAGCCGTTCCGCATGATCGCCCACAATGGCGAGATCAACACGCTGCGCGGCAACAAGAACTGGATGAAGAGCCACGAGATCCGCATGGTCTCTGAAGCCTATGGCGAGCACGTCCAGGATGTGAAACCGGTGATCCCGGATGGCACGTCAGATTCCGGCGCGCTGGATGCCGTGTGGGAACTGCTTTGCAAATCCGGCCGCTCTGCGCCGATGGCCAAGGCCCTCTTGATCCCGGAAGCCTGGTCGAAGCGCGACTCGGTCATGCCGCTCGCTCACCGCGCGCTCTATGACTACTGCAACTCCGTCATGGAGCCATGGGATGGCCCGGCCGGCATCGCCGCCTATGATGGCCGTTGGGCGATTGCGGGGCTTGACCGGAACGGCCTGCGTCCGCTGCGCTATGCGCTGACGACGGACGGTATCCTGGCGGTTGGTTCCGAAACCGGCATGTGCCCGCTGGGCGACCATGAAGTGGCCAAGCGCGGCTCCATCCCGGCTGGCGGCATGATCGCGGCAGACCTGAAAACCGGCAAGTTCTATGATCACAAGGACATTGTGGACCACCTCGCCGCGCAGGCCCCTTATGAAGAGTGGCTGTCTGCCGTGACGGAGCTGGAGCCGGAAATCGGCCCCGGCGACGAACCGGCCATGTTCGCCAAGGAAGAATTGCTGCGCCGCCAGACGGCTGCGGGCTATTCGCTGGAAACGCTGGAACTGATCCTGTCGCCCATGGTGGAGTCCGGCAAGGAAGCCATCGGCTCCATGGGCGATGACACGGCCCCCGCCGTGCTGTCCTTCAACTATCGCCCGATGAGCCATTTCTTCCGGCAGAATTTCAGCCAGGTGACGAACCCGCCAGTCGACCCGCTGCGCGAAGAGCGCGTGATGAGTCTCAAGACGCGGTTCAAGAACCTTGGCAACGTGCTGGATACGGACAAGTCGCAACAGGAAGTCTTCGTGCTGGAAAGCCCCGTGCTGACCAATGGCATGTATGAACGCCTGCTGACGCGTCTTGGCGTTTCCTATACCGAAATCGACTGTACCTTCCCGGCGGAAGACGTGAAGAATGACGGCCTTGCCCTGAAAGAGGCGCTCGCGCGTATTCGCCAGGAAGCGGAAGACGCGGTGCGCGAAGGCCGTGAGCACATTGTCCTGACAGATCAGTACCAGTCGGCCAGCCGCACCGCGATCCCGATGATCCTTGCCACCGGCGCCGTGCATTCACACCTCGTCGCGCAGGGTCTGCGGACTTTCTGCTCCATCACGGTGCGTTCGTCAGAATGTCTTGATACGCATTATTTTGCCGTTCTGGTCGGGGTGGGCGCGACCTGTGTCAACGCCTATCTGGCACAGGACGCCATCACGGACCGGCACGCCCGCGGTCTCTATGGTGATCTCACGCTTGGCGAATGCGTCAGGAACTACAAGGAAGCCGTGGAGGCGGGCCTTCTGAAGATCATGTCGAAGATGGGCATCTCGGTCATCTCCTCCTATCGCGGCGGCTACAATTTCGAGGCGCTCGGCCTCTCCCGCGCGCTGGTGGCGGATTATTTCCCCGGCATGAGCAGCCGTATCTCCGGTCTTGGTCTTGCTGGCCTCGAAGAGAATGCGCTGGTGCGCCATGAAATGGCATTCGACGAGGATGTGATTTCCCTTCCGGTGGGCGGCTTCTATCGCCTGCGTGCGAATGACGAGCCGCATGCTCTCGACGGGACGCTCATCCACACGCTTCAGAGCGCTTGCAATACGGGCGATTATTCGGTGTACCGCAAATTCGCCGATGCTCTCGAAGCGCGTGATCCGATCCAGTTGCGTGACCTGCTGGACTTCAAGCGTAACCTGCCAGCGGTGCCGCTGACCCAGGTTCAGTCGATCAACGAGATCCGCAAACGCTTCGTCACGCCCGGCATGTCGCTCGGCGCGCTGAGCCCGGAGGCGCACGGCACGCTGAACATCGCCATGAACCGGATCGGCGCCAAGTCCGTCTCGGGGGAGGGCGGCGAAGACCGCGCCCGTTACCGTCCGCTGCCGAATGGCGACAACATGAACTCTGCGGTGAAGCAGATCGCGTCCGGCCGTTTCGGTGTGACGGCGGAATACCTGAACCAGTGCCGCGAGATCGAGATCAAGGTCGCCCAGGGCGCCAAGCCCGGCGAGGGCGGCCAGCTGCCCGGCTTCAAGGTGACGGAATTCATCGCGCGCCTGCGCCATGCGACGCCGGGTGTGACGCTGATCTCCCCGCCGCCGCACCACGATATCTATTCCATCGAAGACCTGGCACAGCTGATCTACGACTTGAAACAGATCAACCCGGAAGCCCGCGTCTGCGTGAAGCTCGTCTCGCAATCGGGCGTCGGCACGGTGGCCGCTGGTGTGGCCAAGGCCAAGGCCGATATCATCCTCATCGCCGGCGGTGTCGGCGGCACGGGGGCCAGCCCGCAGACCTCGATCAAATATGCCGGCCTTCCCTGGGAAATGGGCCTTGCCGAAGCGCACCAGGTCCTGTCGCTCAACAATCTGCGCGACAAGGTCACCCTGCGGACAGATGGCGGCCTGCGTACAGGGCGCGACATCGTGATCGCGGCCATGCTGGGGGCCGAGGAATACGGCATCGGCACGGCCTCGCTCGTCGCCATGGGCTGTATCATGGTGCGTCAGTGCCACTCGAACACATGCCCGGTCGGCGTCTGCGTGCAGGACGAGGCGCTGCGTGCGCACTTCACCGGCACGCCGGAGAAGGTCGTCAACCTGATGAGCTTCATTGCCGAAGACGTGCGCGAGATCCTTGCTTCGCTCGGCCTGAAGTCTCTCGACGAAGCCATCGGCCGCACAGACCTGCTGGCCCAGGTCAGCCGCGGCGCGACGCATCTCGACGACCTCGACCTCAACCCGCTTCTGGTTCAGGTCGATACCGACAAGCCGATCGTCTACCAGCCGACCCGCCGCGAAGAAGTGCCGGATACGCTGGACGCCCAGATCCTGCGCGACGCGGAGCCCTTCTTCGAGCGTAGCGAGAAGATGCAGCTCGAATATGATGTGCAGAACACGATGCGGGCCATCGGCACACGGTCGAGCTCTGCCATCACGCGGAAGTTCGGCATGCATGCGCTGCCGGAAGGGCGGCTGCATATCCGCCTCGAAGGGTCGGCCGGCCAGTCGCTCGGTGCCTTCTCGGTGCAGGGCCTGCTGCTGGAAGTCATCGGCGATGCGAACGATTATGTCGGCAAGGGCCTTTCCGGTGCCACCATCGTCGTCGCCCCGCGTCCGAAAGACCGGCGCTCGGCTTCCGGCGATGCGATCATTGGCAACACCTGCCTCTATGGCGCGACCAGCGGCAAGCTGTTCGCCTCCGGCACGGCAGGCGTGCGCTTCGCGGTCCGCAATTCCGGCGCGAAGACCGTGGTCGAAGGCTGCGGCGCCAATGGCTGTGAGTACATGACCAATGGCCGGGCGGTCATCCTCGGTCCGGTCGGTGACAATTTCGGCGCCGGCATGACGGGCGGGGCGGCCTTCATCTGGGATCCGACGAACCGTTTCGAGCGCGTGGCGAACCCCGATTCCATCGACTGGTATCCGCTGCCGGAAATGCCGACCGAGCATATCGGCGAGGCCAAGGCCCTGATCGAAGAACATGCCCGCCGCACTGGCTCTGTCCGGGCGAAGGAAATCCTCGACGATTGGGACCGCGCCGTCCACGACATGCTGATGGTTGTGCCGAAAGAGATCGCGCACCTGCTGCTCGGCCGCTCGAAGCCGAAAGCGAAGAAGAAGGCCACCGTGAAGGCCTGATTCTTGCCCCTATAAGAAAGAAGCCCCGCGGATCGCTCCGCGGGGCTTTTTCGTTGGCACCGGATCAGCCTTTCTTCCGGCGGATACGCGGCCAGATCAGTTTCAGCCAGATCCAGACGAACACGCCGATCAGGATCAGCCAGGGCAGGCCGACTGCAAAGGCGGTGATCACGGCGGCCAGCGCGCTGGCGAGATTATAGAAGAAGTCGCCAAAGGCGCGGGCCAGCGGCTCCAGCGCGCCTTGCGAGACCGGGTTGCGTTTCGTCTCATAGCCGATGGACAACTGGCTCATGTCCACCCGCTGACGCAGGGCCGCGAGCGTGGAGGTCAGCGAGTCGATCTCGCCATTGACGCGGGCCAGCTCGCGTTCGGTCTCCAGCAATTCGCCGAGCTTGCCGGGGCGCTCCGCCAGCAGCTGTTCCAGACGGGCCTGCAGGGTTTCCTGCGCTTTCAGGCGGGCGTCCGTGTCGATGATGGAGACGGTCAGGTCTTCGGCCGTGGTCTGGCGGCTGGTGATCTCGCCTTTCGCGGCTTTTGCCTCGGCCTCCACGCCGCTCAGGAACTGGTCGATCCAGGCCGGCGTCGCGCGCAGGTTCAGCGAGGCGGAGGCCTCATCCTCGGAATAGGAATTCATCCAGGAGTTCGTTACCATGCAGACCGACGGGCCCGCCTTGTTGCAGGCGTCGATATGGCCCTGCAGGGTCGGCTCGATCGCGGTGACCGGCAGGCGCATGCCGATCGAGTGCGAGTAGGCGATGTATTGCTGGGGCGCCGCTTCTCCACCGCCACCGGCCTCCTGTTCGGCATAATAGTTGCCGTCCTCGGCGATCTTGGCGCCCATGGCCATTTCGGCGACGGGGGATGGCGCAGCCATCGGCCGGGAAGACTCTCGCGTGGCTGGGCCGCCGCAGGCCGCGAGGCCCAGGGCTGAGAAGCTCAGCGCTGACAAGGCGATACGCAGTGATTTTGTGTTCATGATTGTCCCTCCACTGGACTCATCTCCCACATGAAACGGGAAAAAAGGCAAGATTCGGCTGGGAAGTGGGAAAATTACGGCAGGGCCATGCGCCGGAGGGGGCGGCGGGACTGCACTTCGCGCAGCAGGAGGCGGCCTGGCGCGCCTTGCGGGGGCCTGGTGCCGGTCTCCGCCTCGCTCACAGGCGAAAGGGGGGCGAAACTGGTCAGCGAGGAAGCAGATGCCACCGGATTCCCCGGCAAGGCGACCTTTGTGTTGCCGCCGCAGCGGAGTGTGCGGAACGTGCCACCACATCCGGCGCCACGGAGGGTGCGCCGGTCCTCCAGCCACGGTGAGGGACCCTCCGGACCATTTCAAGGAACCAGGTCATGACCAGATTCGCCAGCGAAACGCTCTTTTCCCCGTCCCGCCGCAGCCTGATGAAATTGGCCGGCGCCGCAGGCATCGGGGCCGCGACGGCGCTGACGGCCTCTTCGGAAGCCGCCAAAGCCGCCACCCCCACGGCGATCGATCCGGACGCCATCGCCATCATGTCGGCCAACGAAAACCCCTACGGCCCGTCGCCGAAGGCCGTTGAAGCCATCAAGGCCGAAGCTGCGAACCTCTATCGCTACACCTATCCGACCGTGTCGAAATTCGCCGAAATGGTTGCCGAGCGCGAAGGCGTCGCACCGGAGCAGGTTCTGGTCACCAATGGCTCGACCCCGATCCTGGCGGCGTTCTCCGACTGGGTGAACGTGAAGGGCGGCAAGATCATCACCTCCGCCATCACCTATGAAGGCGTTCCGCGCGTGGCCGAACAGGCCGGCACCGAAGTCGTCTACATGCCGCTGACCCAGGACATGGGCTACGACATGGAAGCCATCGCGGCCCGCGTCGGCCCGGACACGGGCGCTGTCTATCTTTGCAACCCGAACAACCCGACCGGCAAGACGATCCCGACGGCACAACTGAAAGCCTTCGTCGAAGACGTCAGCAACAAGGTTCCGGTCTTCGTGGACGAAGCCTATCTCGACATGTCGGACGACTATCCGGGCAATGTGATGTCGGAATTCGTTGCCGCCGGTAAGCCGGTTATCGTGGCACGGACCTTCTCGAAAATCTACGGCATGGCCGGTCAGCGTCTCGGCTACGGCCTGATGCCTGCCGACATGGCGATGGACATGCGCATGACGGGCCGCCTGTCGAACGTCAACTATCTGGGTCTCGTGGCCGGCATGGCCAGCCTTGAGGACACGGAGCATTTCGAAAAGATGCGCGCAACCATGATCCGTGGGCGCCAGAAGCTGATCGCCATGGCGGCTGACCTCGGCCGTCCGATTGCGCCCGATCCGCAGGGCAGCTTCATCTACATGGATGTCGGCATGCCGGCGAAAGACTTCGCTGCGAAGATGATGGATCGCGGCGTGAAAGTTGTCGGCGAGCGCTGGAGCGACCTGCCGAACTGGACGCGTATCTGCGTCGGTCTCGACCATGAGATCGAGAAGTGCCACGCGGCCGCCAAGGAAGTCCTGACCTCGATTTAAAGGGGGAGGCGGGAACCGGCCCTGGCTTCGGTCAGGGCCGGTAGCCCACTTTACGAACACCCGGTTCCAGGGCCCGCCAGGCGTGATGGATAAAGTCCACCAGCAGCGGGCGCGTATCGCGCGGATCGATAATCTCTTCAGCATAGAAGCTTTCAGCCGTGCGGAAGGGGGAGCGGATCGCTTCGAACTTCCGGTAAAGCTGTGCCTTCAGGGCTTCAGGGTCTTCGGCCTCGGCGAGTTCCTTGCGGAAGGCTGCCTCGATGCCGCCCGCCATGGGCAGGCTGCCCCAGTCGCCGCTTGGCCAGCAATAGCGCCATTTGGTCTTCGACTGGTTCATCATCACAGACCCCGCCAGGCCATAGGCTTTCCGGATGACCACGGAACATACCGGCACATCGGCCTGATAGACCGCCGTCATCGCGCGCACGCCCGCGCGTGTCACGCCGGACGTTTCAGCCTTCACGCCCACGGCAAAGCCAGGGCAGTCGACAAAGTGGATGACCGGCAGGTGGAACATGGAGCAGAGGTCCATGTGCCGGGAGACCTTGTCACACACATCGGCCGTCCACGCCCCATCCAGGAAGAAGGGGTCGCCTGCCATGATGCCCACCGGATAGCCGTCGATCCGGGCGAGGCCGGTGACGATGCCGCGGCCCCATTCCTTGCCGATCTCGAAGAAGCTGCCATGGTCGACCGTGGCTTCGATGATCTTGCGGGGCTTGTAGGGGGTCTTGCCATCGTCTGGCACGATGGAGATCAGGCTCTCTTCGCGGCGGCCCGGATGGTCCGCAGGCGCGGTCCGTTCAGGCAGCTCGTGCACGGAGGAGGGCAGGTAGGACAGGAAGCGCCGCGCCGCGATGAAGGCGTCGGCCTCTGTGTCCACCACATTGTCCACGGTGCCGTTCTGCGCCTGGATCTTCCAGCCGCCGAGTTCTTCCTTGGTGACGTTCTCCCCCAGTGCAATCGCCACCGGCGGCCCGGCCACGAACACCTGGCTGAGTTCCTTTACCATGACGGAGAAATGGCTGGCCGCCACACGGCCTGCGCCCATGCCGGCACAGGGGCCGAGCGCCAGAGAGACGAACGGCACCTGCGACATGCCGTGGACGATCTCGTCCCAGCCCGGCGTTTCGGGAATATAGGTGCGCGGGTCCTGCTCAAGCGATTTGACCGAACCGCCGCCGCCCGTGCCGTCGATCATCTGGACCAGCGGCATGCGGTATTCCGCGGCCATCTTGATCATCATGATCATTTTTCCGCGGATGGAGGCATCGGAGGCGCCGCCGCGCACGGTGAAATCGTCGGCGAGAATCGCGACAGGCCGCTTCTCGATCGTTGCCCGGCCGGTCACGGAATTGGACGGCAGGAAGGCTTCGAGCTCGTCATCCGCGGTATAGGTGGCGCGTCCCGCGATCTTGCCGATTTCATGGAAGCTGCCAGGGTCTGCCAGGAAGGCGACCCGTTCGCGAACGGTCAGCTTGCCGCGTCCGCGCTGGCGTTCGACGGGTTCTTCCCCGCCCATTTTTTCGGCCAGCCGTTCCCGGCGGCGAAGCTCTTCAATCGACTTTTCCCAGCTCATGCCCGCGAGGTTCCACGCTTCCCCAGCGCAAGGTCAAGCAACCTGTGCGCGCTGCCGGAAAGAATTCCGTTATGGTCAAAGGAGTAGGGGGCCGGCGGGCGGGGACGTGAAAACCCCCATTCCTGTGCGGAATGTCACACAGCTTTTCCTTGATTTTCATACCGGGGGTCTGCTTTATCGCTCCAAATCCATCCCAAGGAGGAATCTCATGGATCTCGCAGAACTTACATCCAAGGCTTCGGCGGCACTCGCTAACGGCAGCGATTTCAAAAAGAAAGTTAAGTTTGACTTCGGCGACGTCGGCAAACTGCTGATCGACGGCGTCAATGGCGTGGCCAACAATTCCGACGATGCTGCAGACGCAACCATCAAGGTTGACTGGGAAGACTTCAAGAAGATCGCCACCGGCGGCCTCGACGCCACCATGGCCTTCATGCAGGGTAAACTGAAAGTGGAAGGCGACATGTCGGTCGCCATGCAGCTTCAGAGCCTGATGAAAAGCCTCGCCTAAGGCTGGGCTGCCCATTCGGGTTTGACAGGTCAGGCCGCCCCGGGACACCCTGCGGGCGGCCTTTCTGTTTCGCCTTTCCGTTCCGGACGTATTTCATGGACACAATGCCTTCGCCGGACAGTGACTTCGTCCTGATCCCGGGCAATCCGCCGCCGCAGGGGGCAGAGATTGTCTGGTTCAAGGGAACCGGCGGGCGGGCTCTTCGCGCCTGCGTCGCGCCCGCGCTAGCGCCGGACCAGCCGCGCGGCACGGTGATCGTGTGTCCGGGGCGGACCGAATTCATCGAGAAATATTTCGAGGTCGGGAACGAGCTGCAGGCCATGGGCTTTGCCGTGGTCATCCTCGACTGGCCGGGGCAGGGCCTGTCGGAGCGCCTGCTGGACGATACGAAAAAAGGCCATATCGACCGGTTCGAGACCTTCATGGGCGCGCTTGCCAACGGGCTGGAGGCGCTGGATGAGCGGCTGCCACGGCCTTATGTGTCGCTGGCCCATTCCATGGGCGGGGCGATCGCGCTGGCCGCCATTGCCGACGGGCTGGTGAAGGTAGATGCGGCGGCCTTCTGCGCGCCGATGTGGGGGCTGAAGTCCAAATTCCTCGGCATGCGCTATCTTGTCTGGGCGATGCGGGCGACGGGGCGCTCCGGCGACTACGCCATCCAGCCCGGCCCGCCGGAGACCTTCGAGAACAACATCGTCACCCATGACAAGAAACGCTGGCAGATGCAGCGCGCCCTGGTCGATGCCCGGCCGGAGCTGGACCTCGGCCCCGTCACCTGGGGCTGGCTCGGCGCCTCGCTGAACATCCTGGCGACCTTCACCAGGCCGAAGACGCTGAAGAATGTCACCATTCCGGTCTTCGTCGCCTCCGCCTCGGAGGAGCAGCTGGTCGACAATTCGACCCATACCGCGGTCTGCAAACGCCTGCCGGATTGTGAGCATGTCATGGTCGAAGGCGCGATGCACGAGATCCTGATGGAAACCGACGACAAGCGCGCGGAGTTCTGGGAGGGCTTCCAACGCCTCCTGAAACGTGCGGAAATATAGCAAGACACGAAACAAGGGTGAGGAGAGTACCCGTGGCGATCATTACGCTTTCACGCATTGTGGCCTTCTGGGCAGGACAGCAGCCGGACCGCGCGGCGATTGACCATGAAGGCGTCCAGATCAGCTGGGCCGAACTGGACAGGCGCACCAACCGCCTGGCCCGCGCCTATGAACAGCTGGGCGTGAAGCAGGATGATTTCGTCACCATCGCCCTGCCGAACGGGATCGAGTTCTTCGAGGCCTGCATCGCCACCTGGAAGGCCGGCGCGACGCCGCAGCCGATTTCCTCCCGCCTGCCGAAACATGAGCGCGACGGCATCGTGGAACTCGGAAAGCCGTCCCTCGTTGTCGGCGTTCCGGCCGGTGAATATGGCGATACGCCGTCGGTGCCTGAGAATTTCGTCCCTTCCGCAGACCTGCCGGATACGGAACTGCCGGAGCGCATGGCCGCCTCGATCAAGGCGATGACCAGCGGCGGCTCCACCGGGCGGCCGAAACTGATCGTCTCAAAGATCCCGGCCGCGTGGGACCCGGACCTGCCTTACCTCGAAATCCCGGTGCAGGGCGCGATGCTGATCCCGGGCCCGCTTTATCACAATGGCCCGTTCATGTGGGCCATGATCGCGCTCTTCAAGGGCTGCACCGTCGGTATCACCACGCGCTTCGATGCGGAGAAGACGCTGGCCACGATCGAGCGGCTGAAAGTGGATGTCGTCTACACCGTGCCGACCATGATGCGCCGCATCTGGGCGCTGCCGGAAGAGGTGCGGAACAAGTATGACCTCTCCAGCCTGAAGGCGCTCTGGCACCTTGCCGCGCCATGCCCGGCCTGGCTGAAGGAATGCTTCATCGAGTGGCTGGGCGGCGATGTCATCTGGGAACTCTATGCCGGTACGGAAGGTCAGGGCACGACCATCATTCAGGGCACCGAATGGCTGGAGCATCGCGGCTCTGTCGGCCGCCCGGTCGAAGCCTGTGAGATGAAGGTCGTCGACGAGAATGGCGACACGCTGCCTGCAGGTGAAGTGGGCGAAGTCTTCATGCGCCCGCTGGAAGGACCGGGCACGACCTATCGCTATATCGGCGCAGAGGCGAAGGCCATCGAAGGCGGCTGGGAAAGCCTCGGCGACATGGGCTACATGGACGAGGATGGCTATCTCTACCTGACGGACCGCCTGTCCGACATGATCCTGTCGGGCGGTGCGAACATCTATCCGGCAGAGGTTGAAGCTGCGATTGACGCCTATCCGGGCGTGCATTCCTCCGCCGTGATCGGCCTGCCGGATGAAGACATGGGCGCCCGTCTGCATGCGGTCATCTGCCGGCCGGATGGTGCCGTGGAAGAGGCCGACATGCTGACGCATCTGTCGGACATGCTGGTGCGCTACAAGATCCCGAAAAGCTTCGAATATGTCAGCGAAGCCGTGCGGGACGATGCGGGCAAGGTACGGCGCAAGGCCCTGCGGGAGGAGCGGATCACTGCGGCGAAGCAGACGGCCTGAAAATCGCCTGAAGGTCGCCTGAACATCGCTTGACTTACCCTAGGGCGGGGCCGCTCCCATCCTGAAAAATCAGGAGGAACACCCCATGAAAGTCGCAGCGGTAAAAAAGCCAGGCGGGCTGCAAAACCTCATCATTGAGGAGCGCCCCGATCCGTCCCCGAAGGCCGGGGAGGTGCTGGTGCGCGTCCGCGCGTCCAGCTTGAACTATCACGATTTCGTCGTCGTCCTGGGTGGTATTCCGACACCGGACGGACGGATCCCGATGTCCGATGGCGCCTGCGAAGTGGTGGCCGTCGGGGAAGGTGTCACCAAATGGAAAGTGGGCGACAAGGTCCTGTCGCTGTTCTTCCCCGGCTGGCAGTCGGGTGAGATCGAGGCGGCGGGCTTCCAGTCGGTGCCCGGCGACGGGGCAGACGGTTTTGGTGCCGAGCTGGTGGCGGCGCCCGAAACCGCCTTCACGCGCATGCCGGAAGGGTGGAGCTTCGAAGAGGCGGCAACCCTTCCGTGTGCGGCCCTCACGGCCTGGCGCGGCATGGTGGCTGAAGCGAAGATCAAGCCGGGCAGTTGGGTGCTGACGCAGGGGACGGGCGGCGTGTCCATCTTTGCGCTGCAATTTGCCAAGGCCGCCGGTTGCCGTGTCATCTCCACTTCCTCCTCGCCGGAGAAGATGGAGCGGCTGAAGGCGCTCGGCGCCGATCATGTGATCAATTACAAGGAAACGCCGGAATGGGGCAAAGCCGCCTTTGAGCTCACCGGCGGGCGCGGCGTGGACGAAGTGATCGAGATCGGCGGGCCGGGCACCATGGCCCAGTCGATCGCGGCCTGCCGTCCGGGCGGCCACATCTCCCTGATCGGTGTGCTGACGGGCGTGTCGGGCGAAGTGCCGACGGCGGCGCTGTTCTCGCGCAACATCACACTGTCGGGCATCACGGTCGGCTCGCGCCGCATGCAGGAAGACATGATCGACGCCATCGAGGCGAACGGCATCAAGCCGGTGATCGACTCCACTTTCCCGCTGGACCAGATCGCCGCCGCCTTTGCCCACCAGGCCAGCCAGAAACATTTCGGCAAGATCGTCCTGACGATCTGATCCGGCGTAGTCCGGCGTAGTCCGGCATAGTCCGGTATAGTCATGGGTAGTCATGCAGGATCATGGCGTAGCCGTGTGTGGTCATGCGGTGATCCTTCCCAAATCCTCCACGTGTCATCCCGGAATTTGCGCAGCAAATATCCGGGAC
>JACXUV010000115.1 GCA_014763715.1 Rhodobacterales bacterium
AGCGGGGTGGGCCACGCGCCGGGCAGCGCCGCGGCCGCCGGAGCCGGCGCGTGGCCCACCCCGCTCCTCGCGCCGCGGACCGGACCCGCGGCGCTGACGGTCACCGCCACCCCCGGGTCGCCCACCACGGGAGGGTCGCTGGTTGTCCTCGGCCACTGTCGGTCCTTTCGTCGCGGCGTTCGCCGCCTGGCAGTCTACGGTCGCGCCGGCGCGCCCGGACATGGGCATGAGAAAGGGCCCGTCGCGAACGACGGGCCCTTTCTGGAAAGTATGTCCGGCTGCGTCCTACTCTCCCACACCGTCACCAGTGCAGTACCATCGGCGCTGAAGGGCTTAGCTTCCGGGTTCGGAATGGAGCCGGGCGTTTCCCCTTCGCTATGACAGCCGAAACTCTATGGAGATGTCAGTCGTTCCCGACCGTATCTCGGGAACTGCACAGTGGACGCGAACACGCAAAGTCTTTTGGGTGTGTATCAAGCTGTCGGCTTATTAGTACCAGTCAGCTGCATGCATTGCTGCACTTCCACATCTGGCCTATCAACCCGGTAGTCTAGCCGGGAGCCTCTCGGGGCAAGCCCCATGGAAACCTCATCTTGAAGCGTGCTTCCCGCTTAGATGCTTTCAGCGGTTATCACTTCCGAACGTAGCTAATCAGCGGTGCCCTTGGCAGGACAACTGACACACCAGAGGTTCGTCCATCCCGGTCCTCTCGTACTAGGGACAGCCCTTCTCAAGTTTCCTACGCGCACAGAGGATAGGGACCGAACTGTCTCACGACGTTCTAAACCCAGCTCGCGTACCGCTTTAATGGGCGAACAGCCCAACCCTTGGGAGCAACTCCACCCCCAGGATGCGACGAGCCGACATCGAGGTGCCAAACCATGCCGTCGATATGGACTCTTGGGCAAGATCAGCCTGTTATCCCCGGGGTACCTTTTATCCGTTGAGCGACGGCGCTTCCACAAGCCACCGCCGGGTCACTAGTTCCGACTTTCGTCCCTGCTCGACCTGTCAGTCTCGCAGTCAAGCTCCCTTGTGTACTTACACTCGACACCTGATTGCCAACCAGGCTGAGGGAACCTTTGAGCGCCTCCGTTACATTTTAGGAGGCAACCGCCCCAGTTAAACTACCCACCAGGCACTGTCCCTGATCCGGATCACGGACCGAGGTTAGATATCCAGAACGACCAGAGTGGTATTTCAACGTTGACTCCACACACACTGGCGTGCATGCTTCACAGTCTCCCACCTATCCTACACAAGCCGTACCGAACACCAATACCAAGCTATAGTAAAGGTCCCGGGGTCTTTCCGTCCTTCTGCGCGTAACGAGCATCTTTACTCGTAGTGCAATTTCGCCGAGTTCGCGGTTGAGACAGTGGAGAAGTCGTTACGCCATTCGTGCAGGTCGGAACTTACCCGACAAGGAATTTCGCTACCTTAGGATGGTTATAGTTACCACCGCCGTTTACTGGGGCTTAA
>JACXUV010000020.1 GCA_014763715.1 Rhodobacterales bacterium
CCACGCCCCGGTCGAAGAAGACCGGGCCAGCATGGCGCCGCGCGGCCTCATGATCTGCAATCGCAAGGGCCAGCGTGCGCTGCAGGAAGGCCTCCATGTTCACCCAGGGCAGGGCGTCGTCGGCGCGTGCCTGCTCAGCCTCCACCACCCGGCGGCCCGGCTCCGTCACCGTGCGGAAGCCCCGCGCCGCAAGCGCTGCCAGCAAGGTCGACTTGCCCCCGCCGGAACAACCGGAAATCAGGATGAATCGGTTCATGGGGGGTGCGCTTTCAATTTTCGGGTTGAACTGGCAGGTGTTCGGCTTAACTCTGAGGTCCGGGCCTGAAGGAGACGCCGAAACCATGATGGACGGGTGGCGGGATACCTGCCTTGTCTTCCTCCTGGCATTGGCCCTTGGCGGATGCGGCCAGCCTCCGGAGGATGTTGCCGCCCCTGCGCCCGATCTGCTGGATTTCCTGAAGCTCGCCCCCGATCTTCAGGAAAGGCTCAAGGCGCAGGCGGCCGAAGAGGCGCGTTTCATAGAGGACTGGCGGTCCCATGCCTCCGAGCGGGGGTGGGAACTGACGCGGCCTTCCGGTGCGGTGGACCGGGAACAGGCGCGCGCCTGCCAGCCCTCCTTCGAGGCATACCACGAAAAACGCTCGGCGACCCGCTACCGGCCCGGTTCGCTCCACCTGTTCTTCGACAGCCTCCGGATCGGCCGGCTGGAGAATGGTATCGGCATTGGCACGGTCCGGGCAAGCATTCAGGGCGCCGGTCCGGCCGTGCATGAGGAGATGATCCTGTTCCGGCTGGATACGTGCGATGTCATATCGGCCCGTTTCCTTCACGACCGCGTGCGCCTGACCGTCGCCTCAGGCGGCACAGCGCCCGATTTGCCGGAAGACACGAACCTGATGGCTGTGTGGCTGACTGACGATGCGGCGCCGGAAGTCCGGATCAATGCCGGGCGGAATGCTGTCGCCGTCTATATTCCGGATGATCTTGTGCAGGCGGACCTCGATCTTTGGGCGGACGGTCGTTGCACCCTCGCGGACGTAAGCGCCGCGCAGGCGACGCCGGATGACCCGGCCACGCTGGACCGGCTCTGTCCCGGCGGGGAGGTGACTGTGACGCCTACGCTGGCGGAGACGACGCTCTTGCTGAACCTCTTCGGAGCCGACGACATGGCTGCGCACCTGGCTTCGGAGGATATCCCGTCTACGATCCTTGTGGACGCGTCGAAGCGGCCGGGTCTCAAGGCGCCCTATCTGCTGGACGTCCATGCGATGAAAGTGCCGGATCCCGCGGCGCAAATGCAGCCCCGCCCGCAGGATATGCTGTTTCTCTATCCTCTTGACGCCGCGCCGGCGGAAAAGAAGTGACCAGACGGCCTGTAAGCCGGGTTCTGTTCGCCTGATTGCTCAGGTCTGGCAGCCATTCCTCTGGGATGCCTGTTGCCAGGCACCTCACGCGACACACCCGGGGCGCAGGCGGGATACAGCCCATGCGCGCCCCCTATTCGGTCTTGCTCCGGGCGGGGTTTACCGTGCCGGTCCTGTCGCCAGTCCCGCGGTGGGCTCTTACCCCACCCTTTCACCCTTACCTCCCCGAGGGGAGGCGGTTTGCTTTCTGTGGCACTTTCCCTCGGCTCACGCCGGGCGGCCGTTAGCCGTCGCCCTGTATCCCTGGAGCCCGGACTTTCCTCCAGTATGCCGTTACCAGCATACCAGCGGCTGCCCGGCCGTCTGGTCAGGGGGCTCATATAGAGCGGAGCGGGGCCGCTGACAAACGGAAGCTGCGGCGGCGCTTATTCCGCCCCGAAGATCAGCGGCTCGCACTTCTCGCGCAGCAGGGCCACGAGGTCCTCGTCCATGAACTGGTAATCGTCCGGAATATCCAGCACGTGCAGGGGCTTGTAGGCGACCTCCTGGCGGAAATCGGCACGCAGGCGCTGTTCGTGCTTGTCCTCCATGACGAGGATCAGGTCGGCCCAGCGCACATCCGCCAGGGTGATCTGGTGGCGGGCATCGCGCGCCGTCCCGGCCGAGCGGGCGGAGACACCAGCCACGCTCCGGAACACCGCTTCGCCCGTCGTGCTGCGCCACTTGTTGTGGCTGCACACGAACAGGACTTTCACGGGCGCCGCATCGGCCATCAGTTTCTCCCATTCCCGGTGCGGCCAGATCTTGCCGATCTGGCGGGCCCGGTGAAGCTTGTTATGGCGCAGATAGATAAGGCCCCACTTCTTCTCTGCATAGCCACGATAGGTCGGGCGCACCTTGCGGTCGCCATCATGGTTGCGGGCAGCCGCACGGCGTGCAGCCCGGCTTGCGGGATGTGACATGGTTCTTTCCTCATGTTGTCGGGTTCAGCAGCCGCGGCAACACGAGAGAGACCTGCACATAAGACCGGGCAGGGCCTTCCGCAAGAAATTTCAAAAAGGGGAGTGGGGGCGTCAGTCCTGCGCCATCTCCCGCCAGGTGGACCAGTAGGCGGCGATACTGTCGCCAAACTCACCCGGCGCTTCGGCAAACAGGCGATGGCCATGCTGCAGGCAGAGCGGCGCCAGGCGCTTTTCCTCCGCCTCGATCAGGCCGCCCAGCACTTCACCCACTTTGGCATCGGCGCCTGCGACCAGCGGCAGCACGGTGAGGCGGAAGATGGCGAGGTCATGCTGCTCGCCAAGGGCCGTAGCCAGGTGGCGCGCCTCGACGATCCGTGCATGGATCATTTTCGGCCAGACATGTTTCAGCATCCGCATCTGGTACCAGTGATACTTCACCCGTTTGCGGAACTCGTGGAACTCGACCGGCGTGCCGGCCTCCTCCGCCTCATGCAGGGCGGTGACGGCGCGCTTGTAGGTCTGCTTCACGCCGCGGCCCAGAACGCGGGGCGCCTTGCCTTTCACCTTCCAGTCCTCGGTGCGGATCAGGGCGGCGGAGAAGGCATCGCGTGCCCCGGCCAGCCGGGCGGTGACGGCTTCATCCTCCGCAGGCGGGCTCGCCGCGGCGAGTGTCTCGCGCACGGCGGCGAAGAAGGGCGCGCCGATCACCTCGCCAAACCGTTCCTCCAGCGTGCCCACCGTTTCGATCAGCGCCCCGGCATCGCGCAGGTCAGCGAGGCTGCGCGACAGGTCGCGGAAGGCGGCGTTCTCGATGTCATAGGCATTGAAGCCCGGCCGGACGAGGCGGACCAGGCCGCGCAGCTTCTTGCAGCGCTTGCGCAGCTGGTGAACCGTCGTCACCGGGCCAAGCGCGGCATCGTCGATCTCGGCAATCGCCGTCTGGATCTGGCTGCGCGCGATACGCTGCACGCTTTCGGTCAGCGACGCATCGGACAGGCGGAAGGAATAGGACAAGGCAGGGCCCCTTTGGACATTTGCCCCTCTGTTTACCGCAACAGGGGCTCGCCGCCAAAGCGATACGCTTGGGAGTGGAATCGGCGTGGGGGATGCAAGTCCAGCTCCCGCGCCGCCGTAATCGCTCATGCTCCGTCATAGTCCGGTATGATCATGGCTAGTCATGCATAGTCATGACGAAGACATGGCCACGTCTCTGCCGGTCATGACTTGGCATCGTTGATCTGTTCCGGAGTGCTGCAAAATGCGGAATGGGTGGGTTGAGCGGAGCGATACCCACCATGGCGCGCCCGGACTTGTTACACAGCGTGCGGAAAACCGGTGCCTCTATCCTCCCGGATAGGTCCGTATGGCACGCTCCACGCCATGACAGACCGCACCGATTTTCTCTCTCAGGCCTGGTACACGCTCGCCCGTGCGATTGCCGAGGCGGGCGTGAACGTCGACCTGTTCAAGACGCCTGAGACGATCGCGAAGTCGGTGAACCGGAAGGTGAGGGCGGAGCTGAAGCGGCTCGCCGTGCTGCTCCGCCGTCTGATCTTCCTGATGGCGCTTCAGATGGAGCTGGCGCCTCTGAAGCCCCGCATCGGCAGCAATTATTACGAGCCGAAACAGGAAGACGCAGCGTATCGCTACGTTTTCAGCATGGTGCCCGCGCCATCGCGGCCATGCCCGCATTTCCTGAAAGGGCCGATCACTGCGCCCATTCGCGGACCTGTCCCCGCCGCGCCGCTGATCGCCTGCTGGCAGGCCATGCTGGACACGCTGAAGCATCACAAGCGCCGGGCGCGGCGGCTCGCCCGCACGATCCAGCGCTGGCAGGCCGCGGGCGAAGCCCGGCCCCATGTGCCGCCCATCCCGAAGGCGCACCGCCTGCCGGCGGCCATCGCGCTTGTCTCTGGCGGGCTGACCGTGCAGCTGATCGAAGCGCTGAAAAACTGGCCGGACTCCAGCTGACGTCCCCCACAATCAGACCCATTTGCCGGAGCGCCGCGGGCGCTGCCGGGCGAAGGTGCTGGAGTAAAGGTCCCGCCATGGCCAAGCCGTCCGAACCGGCTTAAACAAATTCCAGCTTCCCGGCCAAACCTCCCGGAACGACAGGATCCCCATGCGGCCATGGATTGAGAAACTGCCTCTGCCGGACTGGCTGAAGGTCTGGGCCGTCGAACCGGTCTGGGGCGCGATCGTGCGCCTGTCCAAACCGGAAGTGCGCATCGTGACCGGCGGAATCAGTTTCTATGCGCTGTTCTCCATTTTCCCGATCATCTATCTCACGCTCAGCCTGCTGTTCGCCCTCCTGCCGGCGGACCTGTCACAGCGTCTCGCCGGGACGGTGGACGAAGTGCTCGTTTCCGCCGTTGCGCCGCTGTCGCGGACAGATCTTGAAACCATCCGGCAGGTCACCCCGCAGGGCATCACCCTGCGGGCCTTCCTGGCCGTGATTGTCGTTCTGTATACGGCAAGTTCCGGGGCGAAAGCGGCAATCACGGGCCTGCGCATGGTGACCGGCTCTGAACGGCGCACGCGCATCATCCGCTTCCAGGGCGTGTCCATCCTGATGACGACGCTGCTCATCCTCACCGTCTGGCTGCTCGGGGCAATGCAGCTGATCCTGTCTTTCATCACGGAGAAGCAGGGCTTCATCGCCTATGACCTTGCCGTGGAGATCAGCCATCTCGCCTCGAACCTCTGGATCAGCAAGTGGATCGCCTGCTTTGCGATCTTCTACATGATCCTCGCCGTCGCCCTGCATGGGCGGCTGAAGGGGCACCGGGCAAAGGTCGCGGGCGCGGCGGCCGGGGCGCTTGCCTGGGTGGTCGCCACCTGGGGCTTTCACCTCTATCTGAAGTTCACCGCGCTGGACAATTTCTACGGCGCGCTGGCCTCGGTGATCCTCGGCTTCATCTGGCTGGCGACATCCGTATCGTCGCTTCTCTTCGGCGCGGCGCTGACAGCCGAATGGGCCGCCCGCCAGAAAGAGCCGGAACTCGTCGACGATGAAGATGATGTGGAAACGCCCGCCGCCTAGCTGGCAGTATAGATCGCGTGGATCGCACCGATCTGGCGCAGGGTCTGAATGTCCGCCATGCCGGTGACATTTTCCGGCAGCCAGCGGCGCTGGAAGGCGCGGACCACCGCTTCGGTCAGCGTGTCATAGGCGCCGGTCGGGGAGAGGCCATAGCCGATGCGCTGCAGGTGTTCCTGCATCCGGCGGACGCTGGCGCTTTCCTCACCGGGGCCAAGGCCCTGGCCTTCGGTGTCTTGTGCGCCGCCGGTGTCCGGCCAGATGCCGATCCCCGCGCGGGCGAGGCGCTGCCACGGGAAGTGCTCGCCGGGGTCCTGCTTGCGCAGGGGCGCGATGTCGGAATGGCCAACGATCCGCGTCTGCGGAATGTCATGACCGGCGATGATTTCATGGCAAAGCTCGATCAGCGCCTCGATCTGCGCCTCCGGATAAGGCGGCAGGGTGCCGTCGGCCTGCGGGAAGTCGTGCCCGCCATTGACGATCTCGATGCCGATGGAGCGGGAGTTGAGATCTTCCTCGCCCTGCCAGCTGGACACGCCGGCATGCCAGGCGCGAAGCTCATCGGGGACCAGCTGGTCCACCCGCCCATCCTCCCAGAGGAGGTAATGGGACGAGACCTTGGTGGCGGGGTTGCAGAGCTGGTCGAGGGCGGCCTGTCCGGTCTCCATGCCGGTATAGTGCAGCACCAGCATGTCGACCGGATACTTGCGCGCATCGAAGTTCGGGCTGGGGGAGGTGGTCATGTCCATCAGCTGTCTCCGGCGCCTGCTTTCCGGCCGAGTGCCGCTTCGGGCAGGCGGCTGTTCTGGCGCACAGCGATCATGAACACTCCGGCCAGCGCCACGACCGCGCCGACCAGAAGGCGCGGGGACATCGGCTCGTTCAGCAGGACGACGCCAAACACGACGCCCCAGATCGGCGTCATCAGCGTGAGAGGAGAGAGCATCGACACGTCATATTTCTTGATCAGCGTATAGAACGCGCCATGGCCGAAAATGGAAACCCCGCAAATGGCAAACAGGCTCGCCAGCCAGACCGGCCAGCCGCCATGGACATAGGCGGCCACCTGATGGGACTCCCACAGGAAGGATACGGCAAACAGCGGCGCGAAGCTGAACAGGCCAACCCAGGCCTGAACCTGCAGCCCGGTCAGCGGCGGCATCTTCTTCATCAGGATCCCGCCATAGGATCCGATAAAGGCAGAACCGACGACGAAGAGGAGGCCGGTCGAGATCTGAAAACTCGTCGGGTCGAAGGCAATCAGAACCACGCCGGCAAAGGACAGCATGATGCCGAGCCCGCGGCGCCAGCCAATGGTCTCGCCCAGGAACGCCATGCTCATCAGCGTGGAGATCGGCACGCCCAGCTGTCCGGTCACGGCAACGGCAGAGGCTTCCGCGCTCTTCAGGCCGATGAACAGGAGGGCGAAGTTAAGGGACCCGATCATGATCGAGATCATGATGAGGGTGCCGATTTTCTTCGGAACGGGCCGCAGGAAAGGGATCAGGAACAGGGCGACCCCGGCAAAACGCACGGCTGCGAAGAACAGGGGCGGCACATGCATGTCCGCCACCACCCAGCGGGTCAGCACCAGGTTCAGGCCCCAGACGAGGCAAACGCCAAACAGAAGAAGAAAATCGCGGAAATTCATGCTCGCCCCGTATCAGGCTTTTCCGGTTTTGGGCAGATATTATCCATGCCGGCCGCCGGGGAACCCGAAGGCGGGCGCATGCGTACTATTGAAGCGGCATTCAGGCTGGGTTTAAGTTAACCTTTGTAGGGGTGGCCGGTTGTGCCGCAGGGGTGAAGCGGCGTTTTTGGGAGTAGGTGGATGTCTCTGATCTGGTGGATCCTGCCGGCGATTTCGGGTGTGATCGGGCTGATGCTGCTGTTTGCCGGCTTTGGGAAGCTGGCCAGCCTTAAGCCGGTCAGCGGCGGCGGCAGGCTGATTTTCGGTGTCAGCTTTCTTGGCCTTGCCGGGATTGTGGCGCTGTCTGGCCTGAACCTGCAGACCTACAAGCGCCTGACGCTGGAGCGGGATGCGGCCCATATCCGCTTCGATGCCGTGGCCGAACAGCCGGGCACATTCCAGGCCACGGTGACCCTGCCGCAGGAGCCCGAGCCCCGCGTCTACACCCTGAAGGGCGATGAGTTCTCGATGGGCGCGCAGGTGATCAAGTTCAAGCCGCTGGCCAACATGCTGGGCTATGACTCTGTCTATCGGCTGGAATATCTCGAAGGCCGCAATTCCAATCGCTACTCCACCGAAGGCGTGACCACCGCGGAATCGAATGGCATTCGCCTGTACGAAAATCCGGGGCTGGATGTACGCAAGTTTGCGGCCGAGCAGGGCGCCCGTTTCGGTCTTGAGGACGCACAATACGGCTCGGCCACCTACATGCCGATGGGGGATGGCTATGAGTTCGACATCAACATCACGCAGGATGCCCTCGTCGCCCGGCCGACGGAACCGACGCGCCTGATGATGCAGCGGGCCGCTTATCCGGGTTTCCAGCCCGGGGCGGAGTCCACACCATGAACCCTTGGGAAAAATACGTCGTTCCGAACCTCGTTTCCTGTGCCTGTGCTTCCCGGCCGATGATGAAGCAACGCGAGAAAGTTATTCCGTTTGCGGAAGGCAAGGTGCTGGAAATCGGTTGCGGCAGCGGGACGAACTTTTCCTATTACGACCCGGACAAGGTGGAGCGCCTGTATGCGCTGGAGCCATCGGAAGGCATGCTGAAAAAGGCGCGCCGCACCGCAGGCGCCCTCGGCTATGGCAACAATATCGAATTCCTGGAGACTGGCGCTGAGGCCGTTCCGCTGGAAGACCACTCCATTGATACAGTGGTGTACACGTTCGTCCTGTGCACCATTCCGGACTGGAAAGGTGCGCTGGCAGAGACGCGCCGCGTGCTGAAGCCGGGCGGGAAGATCATCTTCTCTGAACACGGGCTTGCGCCGGATGAAGAGGTTGCCAAGTGGCAGCGACGGGTCGAACCAGTGTGGAAGCCGCTGGCTGGCGGCTGTCACCTGACCCGCGATACGCGGAAGATGCTGGAGGAAGCCGGCTTCACCCTGCAGGATGCCGAGACGATGTATCTGCCGGGCACGCCAAAGATCGCAGGCTTCTGTTCCTGGGGATCTGCCGTTCCGGCCTGACATGCGGGAGCCGCCCTATCTGCCATTCCTCTCCGGCCCGGCCAGCCTCGCGCCGGGGCTGAAGCCCATTCCGGCAGAGCATCTGATCGCGCCGGATACTGAGGCGGGGATCTGGCTGCCTGAGAAACGGCAGATCATGCGCACGCACCGCGAAGACGTGTTCGGATCGGTCCTGCCGGAGGCGGCGCTCGCGGAAGCCGCTGCGCTGGTTACGGCACATCTTCCGCCATCGGAAGAGAATTGGCCAACGCCTTTGGAGGCAGCTGCCGCGTGCGTATCGGATGATCTGTGCCTGCTGCAACGCGGGGAAGACGGGCTCTGGCGGTTGCAGGCGGCGAGCCTTGTCGCGCCAACCTTCTGGCTGCTGTCGGAAAAACTGGGCCAGCCATTGGGCGGGCTGCACGATCCGGTGCCGGAGGCGAATCCCGGCCTGGTCGGACGGATTGCGCGCATGTTCGATGCCTTGCGGCCGGGGCAGGTGCTGGAGCGCTTCAACTGGACCGTACAGGCAGGCTCCGCGCGTTTCACGCCAAGTTCCGCGCCGCTGAAGGCGCTGGCGGTCGCCACGCCGGATGAGGCGGCGCTGGATGTGCTGCACTTGCGTGTGGAGCGGCAGACCATATCCAAACTGCCGGAAAGCGGCTTGTTGCTGTTCACGATCCGCATTGCGGTGGACCCGCTGCGCGCGGCGCTGTCATCGCCCCGGAATGTTTCGGCATTCCGCACCGCATGGGAGGGAACGGCCCCGGCGCTGGCAAATTATAAGGGCTGGCCAGCCTATGAGCGGCTAGTGCGTGCGGCCCTGGCACGCCTTTCCTGAGGGCGGCAAGCACGCTATGCCTCAGGCCGAATCGAATACCGCAGGACCAAAGACGGAAGACGCAATGAAATACTGGCTGATCAAATCCGAACCCGATGCCTGGAGCTGGGACGAACAGGTCGCCAAGGGCGAAGAAGGCGAAGAGTGGAGCGGCATCCGCAACTACACCGCCCGCAACAATATGCGCGAAATGAAGCTGGGCGACCGCCTGTTCTTCTACCACTCGAACAAGGGGCTTGAAGTCGTCGGCATTGTCGAGGTCTGCAAGGAAAGCACGCCGGATTCGACCACGGATGATCCGCGCTGGGACTGCGTATGGGTCAAGGCGCTGGCGCCAATGCCGAAGCCGGTCGGCCTGAAGGATGTGAAGGCCAATCCGAAGCTTAGCGAGATGAGCCTGGTGAAGTCATTCCGCCTGTCCGTCCAGCCGGTGACGGCGGACGAATGGAAAGAAGTCTGCCGCATGGGCGGGATCGACCCGAAAACGCTGAAGCCGGTCTAGGCTGCCGGTTTCCGGTAGACCGAAATGTGCATGCGGCTGTCGGCAGTAAAGGCCGATTTGTCCCAGCCGCCCCAGCGGTTTTCCAGCTCCAGCCCGGCCAGTTGTGCCATCAGGTCCGTTTCCTGCGGCCAGGCATAGCGCATGGGCAGCGGTGTCAGGCGCGTGCCTTCGGCGGTGACGCGCAAGACCTGATAATCAATCCGCTGCGTGGTCGGATCATGGACGGCCGCCTCAAGCGCGAGGGAGCTGAAGCCGACATGCCGGGGCTTCACGCTGCGATGGTCATGAAACTGGGTCAGGTCCGGCACAAAAGCCTCCACCAGAAACGCGCCGCCCGGCGCCAGCATGGCGGCGGCATTGTGGAAGCATTTCACCTGCGCGGCCTGGCTGGTCAGGTTAAACAGCGTGTTGAAGATCAGGAAGATGAAATCGAAAGTCCCTTCGGCCCTGACTTCCGACATGTCGCCGATGGTGACCGGAATGGCATGTCCGCCGGGCTTTTCACGCAGTTTCTCCACCATGAGCGGGGAGGCTTCTATCCCCTCGATCCGGCAACCGCGTGCCGCCAGCGGCAAGGCAACCCGGCCTGTGCCGATGGCCAGCTCCAGCGTGCGGCCTTGCAGGGCGAATTCCGCCAACAGATCAACGGCGGCATTGGTTGTGCCGGGATTGTGCAGAAGGTCATACTCTTCCGCATTCAGCTCGCCGAAAGTTTCCGGAGCGTAGCGCTTCATATGTGCGCGAGATCAGGGGACAGATAAATCATCTTCCGGCTTTTAACATAGGACGTGTTTCGGCGCGAGGTTGTTTTCGAATTATCCCCGGTTGCCGTCCTCGAAGCTGGCGAGTGTCCATTCGGCAAAGGTGGCGAGGTTGCCGCCCGTGAAGAGGAAGCCTGCGACGCCAGCGGCGCGGGCGGCTTCCATGTCTGCTTCCTTGTCGCCGATCATGAAGCTGAGTTCCCGCTTCACCGGAAAGTCCGACATGGCGTGCAACAGCATGCCGGGCTTTGGTTTGCGGTCGAAACTGTCTTTCCGGTAGGCGGGGTTCTCACCGGCTTCGTGGTAGGGGCAGTAATAGATGCGGTCTATGTGCGCCCCGGCCTTGGCCAGCTCTGCCTGCATCCAGTCATGCAGCGCCTGCATGTCGGCTTCGGTATAGTAATTCTGTGCGATGCCGGACTGGTTGGTGATCACGAAGACATACCAGCCGCGCTTGTTGAAGGCGGCGATCGCCTCTGCTGCGCCCTCGATCCATTCGAAATCTTCAATGCGGCTGACATAGCCCTTGTCGACGTTGATCACGCCGTCACGGTCCAGGAAAAGGGCAGGGCGCTGGTCAGCCATTGCGCCGGTCTTTGCCCGTATCCTCTGGCACTGGCAACTGCGGCAAACGGGGATCGGGCTGGACGGCAGCGGGAAGACAGCGTTTGTTGCACCCCTGCCGGGAGATTGTGCCGATGTCGTTTCTTGTGTCCGTTCTGCTAAGTGCGCTTGGGGGCATCGTGGCAGGCCTGACGGCGGCGCGTGTCAGTCGCGGGAACATGACCGGTGGTCTGCTGGGCGGAATGATCGGCGCGATGGCGGTGCACTTTGCCATCTACCCCGCAACGGAAGAGGCGCTGCCGGGTGCTCTGGCGGCCCTGATTCAAGGGGCTTTGGGTGGCGGCGTGCTGGGCCTGGCCGGGGGCTTCATGATGCGGAAGAAACGCTGAGCCTACTTCGCTGTAGAGGCGATCAGCTTCCGGTTGATGGCCACGCCGCGCATGAACGGGACGAGGGATACCAGCGTCAGCAGGCAGGCCAGCATGAAGGCTGCCCCGGCAAAGTGCACGGCGGCGCCTTCGCGGGTGAAGCTATATAGCACCGCATTCATGGTGAGCGGGCCGATGATCATGGCTATGGCATTCAGGCTGGAGGAGGCGCCCTGCAGTTCCCCCTGTGCATTGGCCGGGGTCACGGTGGACATCAGTGAGTTCAGCGATGGTGAGGCGACACCACCAAGGGCACCGAAAGGGATGATCGCATAGACCATCCAGCCATGGCTGGCGAAGGCATAGGCGAACAGGGCGATGACATTCACGCCAAAGCCCAGAAGTGCCGTGCGCACGGTGCCCAGACGGTTGAGGATTGCGCCCATCAGGCCAGCCTGCACGATGGCTGCCCCGACACCGACCAAGCCGAGCGAAAAGCCGATCTCCTTCGGTGTCCAGTTGTAGCGGATCTCGGAATAGACGTTCCAGGTGGACGGAAAAACTGTATGCGCCAGCATGAAGATGCCGGCCGCGATCAGGAACCAGCCGACATGAGGAAGCTTCGAGAAGTGTTTCGCTGCGCCCAGTGGATTGGCGCGGCGGATATCGAAGGGGCGGCGGTGTTCCGGGGCCAGCGATTCCGGCAGAACGAAAGAACCGTAGAGGAAATTCAGAAACGCCAGGCCTGCTCCGGCGAAGAATGGCGCGCGCGGGTCGACTTCTCCCAGGAAGCCCCCGATCACCGGCCCGAAGACAAAGCCGAAACCAAAGGCCGCACCGATCATGCCGAAGGCCCGGCCGCGTTCCTCCGGCGTTGTCACATCGGCGATATAGGCATTGGCGGTGGAATAGGTCGCCCCGGAAATGCCAGAGAGGGCCCGGCCCAGGAACAGCAACCAGATCGTGTGTGCAAAGCCCATGATCAGGAAGTCGATCGCCAGCGTGGCGATGGATGCCAGGAGGACCGGCCGTCGGCCGAACTTGTCCGACAGGGCGCCCATGACCGGACCGAACAGGAAGTTCATCACCGCATAGGTCGCGGCCAGCGGGCCCAGCCAGAGCGTGGCTTCCTCTGAGGTGACATGCGCCAGCTCCCGGATCAGGGCCGGGATCACCGGGATGATCAGGCCAAAGCCCAGCATGTCGATCGCGACCGTCACGATCACGAAAAAGAAGGCGTTCTTGCCGTGTGTACGGGGAGCGGGAGTATCTGTCATGGGCGGCAGGTTTGGCCTTGCCCTTTGCAAGGGTCAATCGTTTTGACGCGGCGTGATGGATTGCTCCCTGAATGGCAGGGGCGCAGGATGCCCGGCATGGCGGAGGGCATTCCGATCACGCGCCGTCCGGCGTCGCCGGAACAGGTGGAACGCATCCGCGCAGCCGTGCACGGGGCAGGGCAATTGGGCGATTCGCGCCTTGCCCGCCCGGAAGATGCACCGGGCCTCTATGCCTTGTTCTCAGAGCCGAAAGTGAATGCCCCGATCTATTCCCTGCCACGGCCCCTGACGGTCGAGAATGTGCGGGCCTTTATCGAGGATCACATTGCCCAGCGCGAGCGCGGCGAAGGCTTGCTGTTCGTGCGGGACTCGGGCGATGGCCAGATCATGGGCTATTCCGATATCCAGGTCTGGCCGGAATGGGCGGCTGGCGAGATCGCAGGCGGGCTGCACCCGTCGCTGCATTCAAAGGGCACCGGCACGCAGGGCGCGGCCCAGACTTTCACATGGATGTTCGAGGCGCTGTATCTCGATCTTCTGTGTGAGACGGCCAGCCTGCAGAACGTGATCACCCAGCGCATGCTGGACGGAATGGACTTCCGCCGTATGGGCCAGGTGACCAGCACTCGGCCTGATGGCACGACGCGGGAATCGCTCGTCTGGGAAATGACCCGCGAGGAATGGGCCGCAAGAGGCTGACACTTAACAGCGCGGCCAATGCTGGATATGCATGGAAATTCCTGACGTGGAGGACGCGACAAGTGGGACTTTACATTGCCGGTGCCATTCTGATCCTGCTGATCGTGGGCGTTATCCTGATCTATAATGGCCTGGTGCAGAAATCTCAGATGGCGGACAATGGCTGGTCGGATATCGACGTGCAGCTGAAGCGCCGGGCGAACCTTATCCCGCAACTGGTCAACACAGTGCAGGGCTATGCCACGCATGAGCGGGAACTGTTCGCCGATATTGCCGAGAAGCGGGCAAAGGCGCTTGCCGCCGGAGACGATCTTGCCAGCCGGGGGGAGGCGGAAAGCGCGCTTGCCCGGCCGGTCGCCCGGCTGATGGCGGTGGCGGAGGATTATCCTGACATGAAGGCCAGCCAGAACTTTCTGGAACTGCAGCAGGAACTGGCTGACACCGAAGACAAGATCGAAATGGCGCGCCGGTTCTACAACGGTGCCGTGCGGGAGCTGAACACTCGGGTGCAGAGCTTCCCGGCCAATTTGCTGGCAGGGATGTTCGGGTTCCGCACGCGGGGCTTCTTCGAGATATCCATGCCGGAACGGGCGCTGCCGAAAGTCGATCTCGGAGGCGCCAGCTGATGCTGCGTTATCTGCTGGGGGCTCTCGCTGCTTGCCTGGTCGTACTGACGGCTGGAGCGGAAGAAAAAATCAACCGCTTCGATGTCGGGATCGAAGTTCAGCAGGATGGCGACATCATCGTCACCGAGACGATCAATGTGACGGTTGAGGGGCAGGATATCCGGCGCGGGATCTTTCGGGATCTGCCGCGCTATTACGAAGATGACCTGAAGCCCGGCGACAAGCTGCCCTATCAGTATGATGTCCTCAGCATTCGCCGCGATGGGCAAAGAGAACCCTACACGGTCGAACATGATGGCAATGCCTACAGGATCATCATCGGCGATGCCGATGTACTGTTGACCTATGGTGACCACAGCTATGTCATCAAATACGAGGTGAAGAACCAGATCCGGTATTTCGAGAGCCATGACGAACTCTATTGGAACGTCACCGGCAATTACTGGCTGTTTCCAATCGAGGAAGCTTCAGCGCGTGTCATGCTCCCGGAAGGGGCGCGGGTCACAGAAGCAATTGCCTACACGGGCAAGTCAGGGACTGCGGGGCGGGATTATTCCTATCGGCAGGACGCTGATGCGCTGGTTTTCGAAACGACCCGTCCGATGGGGCGGCGCGAGGGAATGACGATTTCCGTGTCGATGCCGAAGGGAATGATTGCTCTGCCGTCGATGGGCGACAAGGGCATGCTCTGGTGGTTCCGCTACGGGGCTTTGGCGATCCTCGTCGCATCCTTCTGCGGGGTGGCGGGCTTCCTGATGTCGAGCTTCCGGAAGGTGGGACAGGATCCGCCCAAGGAACCGGTCTTCCCGCGCTATGAGCCGCCCAAAGACTATTCTCCGGCTGCTGTGCATTATATTTTCTATCGCGGCATGCGCGGGCACAATGCGCTGATCTCCACGCTGATCGGCATGGGGGTGAAAGGGCTCGTCGATATTGATGCGTCGAGCAAGAAGGAAACTATCCTCACCCGCAAGCAGGGCGATGCGTCTACGATCAACCCGGATGAGGCGATCCTCGATGCGGGCCTGTTCGGCGGGCAGGGCCAGCGCACGCTGGGTGGCAAATATGATGCGGGCTTTACTTCGGCCTACATGAAGTTCCGCAGTTCACTCGCCCGCAAATATGGCAGCGCCTATTTCCGCTGGAATATCGGCTACACCCTGGCCGCAGCTGTCATGACAATTGGTGCGATTGCGTTTGCGATCACGCAGGCGCCGAACTGGTCGGGCCTGCACACGCTGGTCGTCCTGGCCTTTGCGGGGCTCAATGGTCTCTTCATGTACCTGATGCCTGCGCCGACCCCGAGAGGGCAGAAAATCCGTACGGAAATTGAGGGCTTCCGGCTTTATCTCGAGACGGCCGAGAAGCTGCAGATGAACGCCGTCAAGGTCGGCAGCGATGCCCCGCCGCCGATGAGCCTTGAGCGCTATGAGCGCTTCCTGCCTTATGCCGTCGCGCTGGATGTCGAGACGCCCTGGACGAAATATTTCGAGGACCAGCTGCCAACTGAGGCAGAGAACTATGCCCCGGCATGGGGCCAGTTTGGCAGTCGCTCCTTCCGGAATGTCGGCGGCATGAACGATGCCATCATGTCCAGCATGAACACCGGTGTTTCCAGTTCCCTGCCACAGAGCTCCAGCTCTTCCGGCAGCGGCGGGGGCGGCTCGTCTGGTGGTGGCGGCGGTGGCGGCGGCGGTGGCGGCTGGTAGGCTGCTACTGTTCCGCGCGTGGCACAAAAATGACATTTCACGGGCAGTGCTTTTTAGCGATTGCCTGACGGGGAAAGCAGGACTACGGGGCGGAAAACTGCCGGACCCGTGAGGTGCCCCATGTCTGTCACGCACTTGCTTATCGAGATTGCCGGCTGGGCCGGTGCTGTTCTCATCCTTGTCGCTTATCTGCTGCTGTCTGCCGGCAAGCTGGATGGGCGTTCGCGTGCCTATCAGTGGATGAATGTGGCAGGGGCTGCCGGTTTCATCGTGAACAGTGGCTATAATGGCGCGATCCCGTCGACGACGATCAATATTATCTGGGTGGGGATCGGCCTGTTCACGCTGTGGCACCACCGTCGCCTGACGGAGCGGCCCGGTGCGCCCTACCTGTCAGAAGGCGCCGCCGCGGCCGATGCCGGAGGTGAAACGTTTGGCGCCATCCCGGGTCTCTCCAGCCTCGATGACTCGAAGCCCGCCGGTGATCTCCCGTCCTAGCGCCTCCTCCAGCGGCAAGGACCATTGCGCAATCGCCGAGGTACGATCCGTTCGCATACAGAGTTGTGGGAAGGCGGCAATGCGGCGGGCTACGTCCAGCGCTTTTGGCAGGGCGCTGTCTTCTTCGGAAACATAATTTGCGAGGCCAAAGGCGAGCGCTTCCTCTGCGCCGACTTCCCGGCCAGTGAGGATCATGTCCATCGCCCGTGAGGCGCCGATCAAGCGGGGCAGGCGGATCGTGCCGCCATCGATCAGCGGCACGCCAAAGCGGCGGCAGAACACCCCGAACTTTGCCCCCGGCGACGCGACACGCAGGTCACACCAGCAGGCAAGCTCCAGGCCGCCTGCCACGGCATAACCGTCCACAGCGGCAATGACGGGTTTTGAAAGGTCCAGCCGGGATGGCCCCATCGGGCCATAGTCGCCATCGGGCACGGATTTGTTGCCACGCCCTGCGGCAACGGCCTTCAGATCTGCGCCGGCGCAGAAATTTCCGCCGGCCCCGGTCAGGATCGCGACAGAAAGCGCTTCGTCCGCATCGAAGGCCTTGAAGGTTTCATAGAGGGCATCGGCGGTTGGTCGGTCGACGGCATTGCGTGCGCCGGGACGATCGATCGTGACGATCAGGATGTCGCCATCGGTTTCAGTGCGGATGCCGGATGTGGTGTTAGTCATGTGTCTGCCTCTGTCTTAGCGGATCAGCCAGGCGAAGGCCTGTCTCAGGAAAGCCTCTCCGCCTGTTCTCACCCATTCGCCATGGGCCATGATGACCCGGTCCGGATGGGTGGCTGCCACTTTTTCAATGGCTGCGCGGGCAGGGCTGCGATTGGTGAAACTGAGGCGCCACTCAAGCGGGGCGTGGCCCTTGCCGACCACGATGCCCCATGGCTTTGCGAGTGCGCCCTTCCACCCTTTCCAATGGCGTTTCAGAAAGTCGTCACTGAAGTTTTCCGAGAGGTCTGCGAAGATGGCCGTGCGGGTAGGCAGGTGGACGAAGGCAATTTCGTCCATGAAGAAGGAGCCACGGAACCATGCCTGTTCGAACGCGCCTTGCCAGTCTTCCGGCGGCGCATCTTCCAGTGCAGGCTGGAAGGGCAGGTCGCTCCGCTTACGGATTGTGGAGGCCGGGCCCCATAGCTTTGCCTCCGGATAAGCTGTGTGCCATTCGGTCAGATACAGATGATGAATCTTGTTCGGACTGACGAGGTGCGCCACCGGCCCCAACGCGTCCACAGCAGCTTTCAGGTCCGCTGTCAGCGCCACGGGAGACCATACCCATAGCGTTCCATCGGGCAGGCGCACAATGATGGATCGGGTAGGGTACGGGAAGCCATGGAAATCGACCACAGGCCCCTCAGTGAGCCACAGATCCGTGTCGATGGCTTCGAGCATCAGGCAATTCCCGCAGGTGTTGTGCGGCCCAGGAACGGGACGATCCGGTTCAGCAGGACAGGGATCACTTTTTCCGGCAGGTCATGCCCCCATTTCTCGATGATTTCAATCTCTGCGCCCGGAACGCGGCGGGCGATATCTTCCCCCGCAGCGGGCAGGATCAGATTGTCCACCGCGCCGTGTAACACGAGTGTCGGCACATCCAGCGAAGCCAGCCTGTCATGCCAACGCGGCTGTGCCAGGATCGCCGCATATTGCCGGGCAACGCCTTCGGGCCGGTCTGAACGGTTTGTGGCTGTGATCGAAAGGGAGCGGATGTCATCATCCGGGTTCCTGACATCGGGCGCAGAGCCATAGGCGGCCCGCGATGTCACGGCGAGGTCGGCAATGGATTCCGGCGTGCGTTGCTCTGGCACAGCGGTCAGAGCCGCCGTCGCCTCCCGCGTCGCGGGGGGCAGGGATGGGGCGCCGGAAGTCGTCATCACCGGGATCAATGTGCGGACGCGGTCCGGATGGTTCAGGGCCATCAGCTGCACGATCATGCCGCCCATGGAGACACCCAGAATGTCCGCCTTGTCTGCACCGAGCGCTTCGATCAGCGCAGCGGCATCTGCGGCCATGTCGTTCAGCAGGTAAGGCACGCGCTCATGCATCGGCTCGCCGGCGGCAATCCCCTTCACGATCTCGCGCGGAGACGGCGTCGTCCGGCCCGCAAATTCGGTGGAGAGGCCGATATCGCGATTATCGAAAACGACGACGCGCCGTCCGGCGTCTGCCAGGCCGCGTTTGAAACTTTCCGGCCATGTGATCATTTGCGAGGAAAAGCCGGAAACGAGCAGCATGAGGGGATCGTCAGGCGATCCCATCTCCTCATATTCGATTTCGATACCGTTTGCCTTGATCTGGGCCATGCCGCTCCTCCATATCTTTTTGAGGGCAGCTTAAGAGCCGCAGAGCAAAGCACAAGCGCTGCCCCGGAGGAGACCGGGCAGGGCTGTTTAGCTATCGGCCTGATTGACGAAAATCAGGATGATCGCGCTGGCGGCATGATACATGAACGCCCCTTCGAAAGAGCCGATTCCGACCCGACCTTGCCACATCTGGAACAGGGCGGCCCCGAAAACCTGGAAGATGCCGAACCAGACGATGAGGGCCATGCAACATCCGGCGATGGCCCATGTCTTTGCAGCGTTGAAAGCCGCAGCATCGTGGCCGACTTGCTTCCACAGGTCATATGCTCCCTTGAAGCACATCAGCCCGACCAGTAGCTCTCCGGTCATGATCCCGGCCAGTGCAAGCCTGATCAGGCCCGGGGAAGTGATCGCGGGTATGATCAGGTTCGGATAGGCCGGACTGTCAGCCTGGCCCAGAACTGCGCCGACGGCCATCTGAGCATATTCCCAGTTCACGGCATTCGAGATGAAGTAGAACAGGCCCTGAAGCCCGACCAGTATGACCAGAACGATCTTGAAATAGCGGATCATTATCCCCTCCTGAACATTGCTGCCTGCGCGCATCGGACGCGTCAGGTTGTATGTGCAGGTTCCGGGGAGGAGGCAGGTGGCTAGCGGCTGAGTTCTTTCATTGCCTCGTCGAGGCCGCCGAGGGTCAGCTCGAACATGCGTTGCGGACCGATCAGTTCACGGACCAGCTTGATGGAACCGGTATATTCCCAAGCGCCTTCCTTGACCGGGTTCAGCCAGACGAGGTTCGGGAAGCGCTCGACAAAGCGCTGGATCCAGATCCCACCGGCTTCCTCGTTCCAGTGCTCGACCGAACCGCCTGCATAGGTGATTTCGTACGGGCTCATCGTGGCATCGCCCACAACGATGACCTTGTAGTCCGACGGATACTTGTTCAGCACATCCCAGGTGGGGATGCGGTTGTTCATGCGGCGGCGGTTATCCTTCCACAGACCCTCATAAGGGCAGTTGTGGAAGTAGTAGTATTCGAGATTCTTGATCTCGGAACGGGCCGCGGAGAACAGCTCCTCCATTACGCGCACATAAGGGTCCATCGAACCGCCGACGTCCAGCAGAAGGAGGACGGAAACCGTGTTGCGCTTTTCCGGACGCATCTCGACATCCAGATAGCCCTTGCGGGCTGTGTTGCGGATGGTCTGGTCAAGGTCCAGTTCGTCCGGCGCACCCTTGCGGGCCCATTTGCGCAGGCGCTTCATGGCGACCTTGATGTTCCGTGTGCCAAGTTCGACGCTGTCGTCGTAATTCTTGAATTCGCGCTTGTCCCAGACCTTCACGGCGCGGCGGTGGCGGGACTTTTCCTGCCCGATGCGAACGCCTTCCGGGTTGTAGCCGTTTGCCCCGAAGGGCGACGTGCCGCCCGTGCCGATCCATTTATTGCCGCCTTCGTGGCGCTTTTTTTGTTCCTCAAGGCGCTGCTTGAGGGTCTCCATGAGCTTCTCGAAGCCGCCCATGGCTTCGATTTCGTCCATTTCTTCCTTCGTCAGGAATTTCTCGGACATCTTGCGCAGCCATTCTTCAGGCAGGTCCTGCACGTCCACGGCATCAGCCAGGGAATCGAGCCCCTTGAAGATGTGGGAGAAAACCTTGTCGAACTTGTCGATGTTGCGCTCGTCCTTCACCAGTGCGGCGCGGGAGAGATAGTAGAAGTCCTCGACATCCATATCGATGACTTTCTCATCCATGGCTTCCATCAGCATCAGGTATTCCTTCAGCGTGACGGGCACTTTCGCGGCGCGCAATTCGTTGAAGAAGTTGAGGAACATGAGGATGTCTCGCTTTGGCCTGTCACAAACATAGCCCGCATGCTGCCTCCTGTCCAAGCTGACGTCACGCTAACCATACGCTCATCCTGCGTTCAGCTTGGAACGCGTAGCCGGGGAGGGAGATGATGCGCGCCGCTTTCCTGTCTGCCGCCCTGTTGTTTGCCGGGCCTGCTGCTGTCGCGGCACCGGTCTGTGCGCCGGGAGACGGAGAGGCTGAGTGCATCCTTCAGGCGATCTGGGAGGCGGCGGGGGAACTGCCTGCTGACAAGCAGACGCGCCTGAAACCCTTGTTCCTGAATACGGTTGCGCTGAGTGGGGACACAGCGCTGCTCGCGGACTGGGAGGGACGGCTTGGCGGCGTGGCAGCGCCTCGGGCCGAGTATCCCGACTATGTCCGCGAGCGGGCGGAGGCCGTGCTGCAGGAGGCCGGTTGGGACGGCTTCCTGCAGCGGGCACAGGCCGGGCTTCCGCCTTTTAATATCGGCCGGCCGGAGCTGCTGGCCGCCGGGGCGCGTCTGGCGCCCGATCCTGGCGCGCGCCGGAGGGTGATGGACGCCATGTTCGCCCTGGCCGGGCCGCCACAGCCCGGTGCTAAGCCCCTAGAAAATTTCGAGCGGGGCGATTTCGGTCATGTGCTGAGTGAGCTGGCGATGGAAACCTGCGATCTGGCGGCGTTCGACCGGGCCGTTCAGCTGACGATCGAGCCGGCCGGTTTGCGATATGCTTTCTGGCGAACGCGCATGACAGGCGGGGCGGTGACACTGGTGCCGCGGCTGCGTGCCGAAGGGCGTAAAAAAGACACAACCCATGTCCGCGAAGCCCTCGAAGGCTATGGCGCCATTCTTGAGCGGGGCTATTGCCCGGCTTGATCCGGCGGCCTCTTTGGGAGTACGCGGGGGGCGAGGAAGCGCCAACATGAACGAATTTGACGATAAATACGAAGCAAGCCTGATGGAGCCGACAAATGGCGATCCGGACGGAGACCCGCCAACAGGCATCTGCGGCAACAAGGAAGTCGGCGCGATCGCACACCTTTACCGGGCCGAGGTTTACCGTTCGACCGTCTGGCGCCAGCGCCTCGACCAGACCACCAACTGGGCCGTGATCTCCACAGGCATCGGCCTTTCGGCAGCCTTTGCGTCAGAACGGGCCTCCCCCTTTCCGATCGTGCTGGTTGGGGCGCTGTGCATCATGTTCCTGATGCTGGAAGCGCGCCGCTATCGTTTCTTCTATGTCTGGCGCTTCCGCGCGCGGGTGCTGGAGATTGCCTTCTATGTGCCCATGCTGCGGGGGCAGGGGGCACAGATCCCGCTCGACCGGGGTACCGCCTTGTCAGACGATTACGAAAAGCCGCAATACCGCATCCCGATGATCCGCGCGATCGGCCGGCGCTTGCGCCGCAATTATGGCTGGATCTTCGCCATTCTCGGTGCGGCCTATTTTGCCAAGATTGCCATTCACCCGACGGATGTGGACAATTTCGCCCATTTCATGCGGCGCGCGCATATCGGGCCGATCCCTGGCTGGCTGGCGCTTTTGTGCGGGGTGGGTTTCCATATTGGCTGGATCACCCTTGCCTGGAAAACCTGGCTGGACGAGCGTCACGACAAGACCAAGATGGCCGACTTCCTGAAAAGCCGGGAAGACGTGAACCGCCGTGAAGCCGCCCGCGAACGCGAAAACCTGAAAGCCGAAACGGATATTCTCGGCTTTTAGGCTTACTCCGCAGGTGGAAGTACCGGTTCTGAAGCGCTGAGCATGCCGACGGAAAAATAGCCGTCATAAGCTGGTACATCGCCCGGATAAGCTGGCAGCTTCTCTGGGGTGAGCGCCATGGCATCGACCGGTGCGTCGATGAGGTTTAACCTGTACATCTCGTTCACGCTTCCGCCCTGACCATCCCGGCTGTTCCAACTCGTCCCGCCATCATAGATCCCGAACAGGGAGATCGCGTCGGGAACGAGCATGGCCATGAGCTGGACGCCCGGCAACACTTCGAGCTCGGCCTCGCGGGCATGGACGTTGCCGACCAGCACGATTGTCCGGTCGAAGCCTTCGGATTCGTCGCGGATCTTCTCCGCCATGCCGGCATCCCGCATCTGCTGGGCTTTTGTTGGTGGCTGGGATGCCAGCCAGGCAGATCGTTCCTCTGGTGACTTCATGTCCGGCCAACCTGTCATCTGGTCCATCGGCCTGATGGACAGGTCCCGTCCGCCCTGTCGCAGGGCGATCAGCCTCTCCACCATCTCCAGCATGGCGACGCTGCCCCGGCCGTCCGTGCTGGACCAGTGTTTCGGCATCTGCGTGACGAGTACCGCATGCGGGTCTGCGGCGTCGGAGGCTTCTGAAAACGTATCTTCGTAGGACGCATCGATTTCGAGCAGGACCAGCGTTTTTCCGCCTTGGGCCGAGGCCGCGCAGACATAGCGGGCAAAGGCGTCCGGCATCTCGTTCGTACCGTGAGATTCGCCGAAGATCAGCACTTTGTGCTCGGACGCCTCTGCGATGCTCTCCCAGCCGGCTGGCGCGCCACATCCGGCTGCTATGTCAGCGGACGTCGCTTCAGGCTGGCTTGCGCAGGCACTGACGGAAAGACCAGCCAGCGCAGCGGCACTCCAATTCACAAACCGTATCATGTAACCCCCCGTCCATATCTGTAATGATATTATATATCTATCTTGGCTGGTGTCGATACGCCTTAAGGGTGAAATTCGTGGTCGCGCTTACAAGGCGCATTACGCCCCCGCTCTGGGGAGGGCGTCCATGATGATGCGCGGGCATCAATCAGAGGTCATCACCTGTGTCGCCGGAAATCGCGTCATGCTGCTTCTGGCGGGCTGAGATCTGGTCGTATTCACTCAGCATGACGACTGTCATGAAGCGCTCAAATTCATCCGCAACAGCTTCCGGATAGGTAACCCGCGCCTTCATTCGCCAGCCTGCATAGTCAGCCAGAGCAAGGCCGGACTTGATCAGGCGCCCATCGCCGCCCTTGAAAGTGATGGCATCGGCTTCATAGCGCACCGACGTTCCAGCTTCAGTCAGGTTCAGAATGCCGGCACTTTCATGGATGGGGTGACGCGCTTTTACGACCTGATCCATAATGGCATTCAACTCGTCTTTGACCGTCATGTTCGAGCGGTACGCATAAAGCGTCAGGACCACGCCGTCTCCGTCCTGGTAGCTGCAGCCGACATCTTGCCCATCCTGCTTGTAGATCTGCGTGTCTTGCAAGAAGAGCTGCGACCAGGTTTTCGGGCATGAGAGGCCAGACTGAATGTGGGTCACATCGCCAGATGAATCGACGTTCAGGATCTCATCTTCTTCGAGTGCCTCGGGTGCGAGCCCGCCCGTGAGAGCGCCGAGGAGTGCGCCCATGGCCAGTTCTTCATCGGACGGATTGTCATTGGGATAGACAACCTTGCCCGTTTGCGCATCGACGTAGATCGTCGCCTCATCTGCCGCGGTCTGTTCCGGTGCTGATGCACAGCCTGCCAGCAAGGCAAGCGCGAGTAGCGCCGTTGGCCATTTTCCAATGATCGCCATAATATTCTCCCCCAATCTCTGAGGGAATATTGGACGCTTCGTTCTGCCTTGTCGAGGCTTGATCAGCCTGCAGGGCCGCGGCGTTGGGGGCCGTCCTGGCGGCGGGCGAGGAAGGCGAGGCGCTCGAACAGGGCGATGTCCTGTTCGTTCTTCAGTAGGGCGCCGTGCAGCGGCGGCGTCAGGCGCTCCGGGTCTTTCTCGCGCAGCGTTTCGAGGTCGATGTCCTCGTTCATCAGCAGCTTCAGCCAGTCGAGCAGTTCGCTGGTCGACGGCTTCTTCTTCACGCCCGGTAGTTCGCGCATGGCATAGAAGGTCGTCAGCGCGTCCTTCACCAGCTTCTGCTTGATGCCCGGATAGTGGACGTCCACGATCTCCTGCATCGTTTCCTCATCCGGGAACTTGATGAAGTGGAAGAAGCAGCGGCGCAGGAAGGCGTCCGGCAATTCTTTCTCATTGTTCGACGTGATGATCACGATCGGGCGCTGTTTCGCCTTCACGGTTTGATCCGTCTCGTAGACATAGAATTCCATTCGGTCGAGCTCCTGCAGGAGGTCGTTCGGGAATTCGATGTCTGCCTTGTCGATCTCGTCGATCAGCAGCACGGGGCGCTTGTCGGCGGTGAAGGCCTCCCACAGCTTGCCCTTCTTGATGTAGTTGGCAACGTCCTTGGCGCGCTCTTCGCCCATCTGGCCGTCGCGCAGTCGGGACACTGCATCATACTCGTAAAGGCCCTGGCTGGCCTTGGTGGTGGACTTGATGTGCCACTCGATCAGCTCGCAGCCCAGCGCCTTGGCCACTTCGATGGCCAGCACCGTTTTGCCTGTGCCGGGCTCGCCCTTGACCAGCAGAGGACGCTCCAGAGCGATGGCGGCGTTGACGGCCACGCGCAGATCGTCAGTTGCCACATAGTTTTCAGTGCCTTCGAAGCGCATGAGAGTCCCATCCTTGTCTGTCTTCTCTCCACAATAAGGGGTGCCCGGACAGGGGCAAGCGCTGACGTGGCGGGAGGTGCATTCTGCACCGCAGCAAGGGATTCATTTTTCGGGCATGACGGCCTGTGGTAAACAGGAGTCGCCATGCGCACGTCCGCAGCTTCTCATGCTTCAGTGGAGTGCCGCGCCGGTCCGGGCAGGTTTGGCCCGGTGGGTCGGGACGGGCCCGGACCGATGCAGGACTTGTGATCCAGAACCCTGCCGGGAAACGCGCGCATGGCACTTTTCCTTCGGAATATCCGGGCGCTGCCGTGGGGCCGAAAGTTCTCAAACCGGCAATCAAGCGTTAACGCCTTCCTGCAATTCTTTGCGAAATTCGCCGCATTGGATCTGAAACCATGCCTCTCAAACTGTCGCTCAAGCCGGGTGAAACGTTCGTCGTGAACGGAGCCGTCGTGCGCAATGGCGACCGTCGTGGCGTGCTCCTGCTCGAAAACCATGCCCGGGTCCTGCGCGAGAAGGATATCCTGCATCCGAGCGATGCCACGACGCCTGCTGCCCGGGCCTATTTCAGTGTCATGCAGATGTACCTGCTGGGCGAAGCGGATGGCCCGGCCTATTCGCAGACGGCCGAGACACTTGCGGCGCTGCTGGCGGCCAGTGAGGATGAAGAGGCGCGCACAGCCGTGCTCGACATTTCTGCCGATGTGGCCTGTTCCAATCTTTATCGCGCCCTCAGCCGGTGCCGGCGTCTGCTGGCTGACGGTGAAGGGGTGGCGGCATAATGCCGGGCGGTTTCGCGATGCGCGCGCACCCCGCCCCTGACGCCCAGCCGCTCGGCCTGGACGAGGCGATCCGCCTGCTGGAGGCCGGGGAAGGGCAGGACATCTGCGTTGATCTTGGCGATGGCCGCCTGGCCCGTGCAGACGGCCCGCGCGGTTCTGAAGGCCTGTTGCAGCGTTTGCGGGGGCACAAGATGATGCTGGCGCTTGCGTCCGGCGCAGCAGACCTGTCGCGTTTTTCCGCCGTCCCGCGTGCGTTGACGATTGCACCTGGCGTGCAGGAAATCCTCGACGCAACGACCCATCGGGATTAGAGGCCCGCGCATGAGCGCCGACCTGATCTCTCTCTTTACCGCCACGTTTGTCACCTTCTTCGTCCTGATTGACGCGCTGGGGGTGGCACCCGTTTTTGCGACCCTGTCGGCCGAAGGCACGCCTGCCTGGCGCCGCCGCATGGCGGTCAAGTCCATCTTCGTGGCGACGGTGATCCTGTTCCTGTTTGCTTTTGGCGGGGCGTGGCTGATGGATGCCATGCACATCTCCATCGATGCCTTCCGGGCTGCAGGCGGCGTGCTCCTGTTCCTTATCGCGCTCGACATGGTGTTCGAGAAGCGGACGGAACGGCGTGAACACCGCGCCGAAGGCGTGCTTGAAGAGCGCCAGAACCATCAGGAACCAGACGATATTTCCGTGTTCCCGATGGGCATTCCCATGATTGCCGGGCCGGGCTCCATCGCCACGGCCATGTTCTACATGTCGGATGCTTCGAACTGGATGGAGAAGGGGGTCGTGCTTGCCGCGATCGGCCTCAACCTGTTGCTGACGCTCATAGTTTTCCTGCTGGCCGGGCCGCTTGTGCGCCTGCTGGGAGCGAGTGTCGCCGGTGCGATGACACGGATCCTGGGGGTAGTGCTGGCCGCCCTGTCGATCCAGCTGCTGATCGACGGCATCAAGGGCGCTTTCAATCTGGGCTGATCTGCTGCGTGCGGATCAGGTGCCCATTCAAGCGCTCACTCTTCAAGCGCCCATGGGTTCCAGCTTTTTCCGTTTCCTGACATTCCGGCGGAAGGTCGACCAGGTCACGAAGAACAGGGCGAGTGCCGCAGCGGTCATGCCCATCACCTGCAACACCATTTCCAAAGTCCACCGGATGCCGGTGTCTGCGATACGCAGGGCGCCAGCCCCTGATTGCTTGACTAGCGCGACAGCACGGTCCCCGCCAGCTTCAGCGATCAGGCGCACCCGGCGCAGGTCAGAGGCATCTCTTACCTGTTCGATCAGCGTTACGGCAGCCGCCGGGCTGGTCAGCGTGCCGATCCGGTCGATCTGCTCCAGATCCGATTCCAGACGCTGCAGGCCGCGCGCGTCGATGGAGTCAACGAAGGCAGCCTTCACACGCTCTGTGCGCACATCATTCGTGGCCAGCTCTCCCAGCGCAGATTCGAGCGCAGGACGCAGGACCGAGTCGGGCAAGGCGGCATTCACACGGGCGGACAGGTAATCCTGGAAGTCTTCCGTCAGCCGACGTGAGCGCAGGGCAGATTTCAGGATCGAGGCGGCGCGGATGTTTGCATCCGACAGGCCGTCGGCAGACTCGGCTTCCAGCAGGCCGATCGCCGTGATCTTCAGGGCAATCTCGTCCACCCGGTCACCATGCAGCCAGCGGTCGGAATTGTCCGCAAGGTCCCGGTAGGTGCCCAGCAGGCGGAAGCGCGTTTCGGCCGCTGCCCGTTCGGAGGTGACCTCCACTTCAGGCCCTTCAGGGGCGTCCTGATTGGAGGTGTCTTCGGCAACCGTTTCAGCCGCTTCAGGCGTTTCAGTCTCTTCGGACTGTACGTCGACAACCCGTTCCGAAACCTGGGCCTCTTCATATTTCAGGCTGATCGCGGTTGGCAGTTTGCGCAGAGCCGCCGCGCTCAGCCGGTCATCAGCACGGTCCAGCCGCTCGGCATCCGCGGCGACCATCAGCTCTTTCACATCCTTGCGTTCCAGCATCTGCGGCGCGGCAAGCAGGAACCCATGTGCGGCAGCGACATCGCGCTCGCTCAGTTCCCGGTCGACCACATCGTACCAGAATTCATACCGGTCCGACGGGTTGCGCGGGGCGAAGGAGGCGAAAGCCTCGTCCATGTTCTTGCGGGTCTTGTCGATGGCCTCAATGCCCGGCGAATCGGAGAAGGCAGACCCCGAGAAGGCGGCGCCCAGCACCTGCGAACCAATGACCGCAAGCAGGACAAGCATGGAGTTGAAAATCGCGGACAGCATCCAGCCCGTCGTTTTGTCAGTGCTTTTCCGGCGTCGGGCCATGAACGCTGAAACCGTTGCGAAAGCTGTACGATGGGGCGAGTTTTCATAGAGCGCGTGAGGGCATGAAAGATCAAGTCCCGGCCTGCAAATTGCACTGAATTGAGCCGATTGGACCGACCCGGGACGGTCACAATATTATGATAATTCCGGGTTATTGGCTCAGATGCCTGAAAAGGCTGATGAAATTTACACAGCATTGCCGATTGCGATGAATCGCCTGCGGCTTTATATCCCGGCCAAGTTTCAATGAGGTGTCCTGCGATGAGTGTCGAAATTGCAGAAGACTATCGTCCCTCGGATGACGAGGAATTCATGAACGAGAAGCAGCTGGCTTACTTCCGCCGGCTGCTCGAGAACTGGAAAGCCGACATTCTCGACGGCGCCAAGCAGACCATCACGAATCTGCAGGATGAGTCTGGGTCTCTGCCCGATATCGTCGACCGCGCCTCTGCGGAAAGCGATAAGGCGCTTGAGCTTCGCACCCGCGATCGCCAGCGCAAGCTGATCTCCAAGATTGACGCAGCCCTGCGCCGGATTGAGGATGGCAGCTATGGTTATTGCGAAGTGACAGGGGAGCCGATTGGCCTGCGCCGTCTCGAGGCCCGCCCGACCGCGACGCTCAGCCTGGAGGCCCAGGAACGCCACGAGCGTAAGGAACGCACCCTGCGCGACGACTGACGCGAAAAACCTTTTCCGCAATTATTATGGCGGCGCCTCCGCAAGGAGACGCCGCCTTTTTTATCATCCCAACGCCACCGGCTGTATCATCCCAACGCCACGGCGCTTCCCGTCTCAACGGCAGCCTGTCTGCGTTGACCTGACATTGCCACGAAGATCCAAACGATCCCTTACATCTTGGTAATCAAGGTCTTAAGGCTGAACCCTTATGTTTAACGTGAGATACAGTTTTGTTAGGGTCTGAGTGATTCGATCGGGCAGTAGGCGGGGGCCTGGAGGGCGGGCGAACCGGAAGTCCTAACCGTCCGTTAACCCTCCCGGCTGCAAAAGTAACCATTACGGAAGCGCCGCGCATGAAGTCAGATCTCCCCCTTGCCGCCGACGACGGCTGGGACATGTCCCCCCGCCGGGAAACGGCGGTCATGGTGGACATGCCGACGTCGTTCGAGCCGCTCGCGCCGGACCGGCCCTTGCCGTCCGCGCGTGGCGTGCTGAGCGCGGCGGAGATCGAGGCCCTCCTGCGTCCCGACCTGTCGGACCTGCCGGAGAGTGCGCCCGAGCCACCACCCGAGAGCATTTCAGAGAAGCCCCTGCCGGAGGTTTCGCCTGTAGCCGAGCCGGTACAGACAGACATCCCGGCTACGGATATTCCGGTCACGGCGCGGCACCTCGCGTCGCGCCTCTCGCTCGCGCTCCGCAAGGGATGTGGCTTGCGCGCGGCAGCTGCGGCGCGGGCGACCAGCGAAGGCGATTTCGATTCAGGGCTGGCCACAGGCATTGCCGGACGCGGGTCTGCGATTGCCTGTTTCGCGGTGGGCGAGGGCGAAGTGGATGCCATGCTCATCCTGTCGCCGGAACTCGCAAATGCCCTGATTGAAACAGCTTGTGGCGGGGCAGGCATGCCGGGGGACTGGGCGCCGCGGGATCTGACGCCCCTCGACAGCGCCCTGCTGGAAGGGCTCGTCCGTCCACTGGGTCATGCCATTGCGCCGGGGCTTGCCTTCGCCGGTATGGAAACCGAGGCGGACTTTGCCGCCGCGCTTGCCCGTCCGGGTACGGCAGAAATCATCGACTTCGAAATCCGGGTTGAAGGCGGGCGCCACGCAGCGCGCCTGATCCTGTCGAAAGAGCTGGTGGAAGAGGCGGCCCCAGCAGCCTTGCCGGTCCCCGAGGCGGCGCCGGTCAGTCAGGCGGCTCCGTCTTCCGTTACCGTGGTGCTCACGGCGCGCGTGGCGTCGCTCAGCGTACCGCTTTCCCGCCTGTCAGACCTCACGGCAGGCTCGACCCTGTTGCTGGGCGTGCCGGCAGATCAGCCGGTGGAGCTGCTCTCCGGCGGGCGCGACGGCCCGGTGGTGGCGGAAGCCCAGATCGGGCGCAAGGGCAACAAAATGGCGCTCAGAATCTCGCGCCGTCTGCCGGGCTTCCGTTAATCCTTTCCGGTCCTATTCGGCGGCCTTGGTCTCCGTGATCCAGGCATCGACATTCTCTTCAAGAATATCCAGCGGCAGTGCGCCGTCTTTCAGCACCACATCGTGGAAACCGCGGATATCGAACGTGTCGCCAAGCTCGGCCTTTGCATGTTCGCGCAGTTCCAGGATGCGGTTCATGCCGATCTTGTAGGCCGTCGCCTGGCCCGGCATCACGATGTAGCGCTCGATGGCCTTCTTGCAGTCGCCTTCGGGGTTCGGCGTGTTGTCCATCAGGTACTGGATCGCTTCCTCGCGGGTCCAGTGCTTGTCGTGGATGCCGGTGTCGACCACCAAGCGCGCTGCCCGCCAGATCTCCATGGCGAGGCGGCCGAAATCGTCATACGGGTCGCTATAATAGCCCATCTCCTTGGGCAGGTACTCCGAATAGAGGCCCCAGCCTTCGATGAAGGCGGTGGCGCCGCCATATTTGCGGAACTCCGGCACACCGGTCAGCTCCTGTGCGATGGCGATCTGCATGTGGTGGCCCGGAATGCCTTCATGGAAGGCGAGTGCCTGCATCTGGTAGGTTGGCATGTCCTGCATGCGGTAAAGGTTCGCATAATAGGTGCCCGGCCGGCTGCCATCGGGGGCAGGGCTGGAATAGAAGGCCTTGCCGGCGGATTTCTCGCGGAAGGGCTCAACCGCTTTCACGATCATTTCGGCCTTCGGGAAGGTGTTGAACACGCTCGGCAGGTCCGCGCGCATCTCGTCGATATAGGCCGTGGCTTCGGCTAGGTATTCGGCTTTGCCTTCCGGCGTATTCGGCTTGAAGAATTGCGGGTCGGTGCGGGTGAAGTCGAAGAATTCCTTGAGCGTGCCCTCGAAGCCAACCTTCTTCATGATCTCGCGCATTTCACCGTGAATGCGATCCATTTCGTCGAGGCCCAGCTGGTGGATCTCTGCGGCCGTCATGTCAGTCGTGGTGACCTCGCGAAGGTTGTTGGCGTAGTACGCCGCTCCGTCGGGCAATTTCCACGCGCCGTCATCGGTCGTTGCAGTCTGTGCCTGCTCGCTGAGCTCCGCAATGGCCGCTTCATAGGCCGGACCGACAGAGGTTTTCAGCGCGTCTGCGGCCTCAGCGATCAGGGCATCGGCTTCATCCGGCGTGATCGTGTCGTCTTCGGTCAGCTTCATCACCTTGCCGCGGAAATCGGCCATCAGCGGGCTGTCTTTACCGCTGTCATCGAACGGGGCGCCCGTGATGACGCCCTGAGCATCCGACAGGACATAGGTGTAGACGAAGGCCGGCGGCTGAATGCCCATGCCGAGCGCAATCCGTGAGTTTTCAAGGTTTTGCTCCAGATAGGCCGGGATCCCGTTGAGGCGCGAGATATAGGCCTCAGCATCCGGTTTCGAGCTGATCTGGTGCTGGTTGATCAGGAAGGCGGGAATCTCGGCCTGAACGCCGTTCATCTGGTCGAAGACATAGCGGTGGTGGCGATAGGTGTAGTCCGCCTCGGCATTCTGCAGGTTCAGTTCGGCAATGCGCCAGGAGATCTTTGCCTGATGGTCCAGAAGATCCGGATTGAAGCTGGTCTTCATTTCGGCGATGTCCGCGCGCTGGATTTCCAGCTCTTTCAACGCATGGGCATCGGAGACATCGTCCCATTCGCCATAATTGTCCTTGATGCCGAGATAGGTCTGCGAAATCGGGCTGCGGGAGATGGTTTCAGCGAATTTCTGGTCGAACCAGTCAGTGAGGCGCGCGGACTCGGCGGCGATGTCTTCGGCGGTCGGAACAGCGGGGGATCCCACGGCTTCGATGGCGGCCGCTTCGGTCCCTGCAGCGGGTGCTGCAGTTTCTTCGCTGGTGACGCAGCCGGCCGTTGCAATGAGCAAGGCCAGGACCGAGGAACGGGCAATCAGGACAGGTTTCATGTGGTACTCCAGGTAAGCGGGAATCTGTAATCTTGGCGGGCAGTCTTAACGCTTTTTTCGCTTTCGTTAACCTTTGCGGCCTAACTCTCTGTGGACTAGGATTCATATTGGCTGAGTCGGCCTGCCGGCCCGGCCAGACTGTATTGCCCGGCGCGTATTTGTTGGCCGATGGCGGGAGTGAAGAGCAGCATGGACAACATCACCCGGATGCATGAGAGCCCGTCGGACGAGGTCGAAACAGTCGAGGCTGCCGGCACGGGCAGCTCGCGCCCCCGGATCGACGTGATGCAGCTCCTGTTCTGGGGCTGCCTGCTGATCTCCATCGCGGCCGCCAGCGTGGCGCTGGCCTGGCCGAAGGCTTCCGGCGCGCCGGGGCCGATCCTGCTGATCGCCATGGGTTCGGGCGGGCTTGTTTTCCTGTTGTGGACCGTGCGCGGGGCTGGCCGCATGCTGGGCCTGTTCCCGGAGAAGGGCTCTGCCATCCGCGCGGCTCAGGCCAGCCAGCCGCGCTTCGGCTGGATCGAGGCGCTGGACGAGAGCGTGCTGATCGCCGATCAGGGCGGCGCCCCGGTTGCGGCGAACACCGCCTACAAGGACCTGACCACGATGGCGCTGATGGTCAGCCAGGGGGACAATGCCCCGGTGACCGTGGACCGCCTGTTCGGCGCAAGCCCCGGCCTTGCCGCTCCGGTCTATCGCCTCTCCAAGGATGCGAAGGCCGGCATGTCGCGCCGCGAAGTGTTGCCGCCGATCACGATCGGGCCGGAGCAGGTGCCGGCACAATACGAGATTTCCGTGTCGCCGCTGCCGCGCGGCAAGGTGCTTTGGCGCATTCGCCCGATCGCTGGCGAGCGTGAGGCGACCGGCGCAGCAGACCTGAAATCGCTCTATGTCGAAGACGCGCCGATGGGCTTCTTCGCGGCCCGTCCGGATGGCACGATCACCTACGCCAACTCCTGGCTGCGGGACACGCTGGGCCTGCCGGAATCCGCCCGCAATGTCCGCATCGACGACATCATGCGGCCGGAATTCGTGAAGATGCTTTCGCGTGACCGCAAGACCGGCCTGCCGGGCCGTGTGGACATTCAGATCCGCGGCCGCGACGGCATCGAGATCCCGGTCCATGCCATCACCACTTGGTCTGGCCGCGGCGCCGATGCGGCTGGCCGCACGATCCTGCTGCCGAGTGCGCAGATGCTGAATGGCGGGGAAGAGCGCTTCGCCCTGACCGGCTCGCGCCCGCCGCGTCCGGATGGTGACCCGATGTTCGACGATGCGCCGTTCGGGGCCGTCCGCCTGCAGGGCGACAGCGTTCAGGGTGCGATCATCCTCGACTCCAACCGCGCGCTGATGGAAATGACCGGCGGCCAGGCGGCGCCCGGCGGCCAGTTCGCGGCGCTGTTCCAGGCGGAAGAGGGCGAGGATGCGCTCTCCAGCGTTCTGGTCGACGCCATCGACAAGCCGGTCGGCCTGAAGCTCGCCGGGAAAGATCCGCGCCACGTCAACGTGTTCGTGGCCCTCGACTCCAATGGCCGCCCGTCGGTGGCCTATGTGATGGACATCACCGACCAGCGCCAGCTGGAGATCCGTCTGGCGCATGGCGAGAAGATGCAGGCCATCGGCCAGCTGGCCGGCGGCGTTGCGCACGATTTCAACAACGTCCTGCAGGGCATCATCCTCAACAATGAGCAGCTTATGGTCCAGCACCCGCTGGGCGATCCGTCCTATTCCAACCTTCAGTCCATCAATGAATTCGCGATGCGGGCGAAGGAACTGGTGAAGATGTTGCTCGCCTATGCGCGCCAGCAGACCTTCAAGCGCGAGATCTTCGCGGTGCCGGACTTCCTGAGCGAGTTCTCCATCCTGCTGCGCCAGCTGCTCGACGAGCGGATCGAGCTGGAAGTGAAGCATGGCCGCGACGTGCCTTACATCAAGGCCGACAAGAACCAGCTGGAAAACGCGATCCTGAACCTCGCCACCAATGCGCGCGATGCGATGCTGAGCCACAAGAATGGCGGCAAGCTGACGATCCGCACCGCGCGGGCCACCGGCGCCGATGCCCATGCCAAGGGCTTCAAGTTCGTCGAGGATGGCGAGTACATGCTGATCGAGGTGGAAGACACCGGTCACGGCATGCCGAAGGACGTGATGGAGAAGATGTTCCAGCCCTTCTTCACCACCAAGGAAGCCGGCGTCGGCACGGGCTTGGGCCTGGCCACCGTCTACGGCATCATCAAGCAGTCGGGCGGTTATGTCTGCACGACGTCGGCCGTGGGCAAGGGCACGACCTTCCACATCTACCTGCCGGCCCTGAAGCCGGAGGAAGTGCCGGCCCCGGTTGAGGTGACCGCTGCCGACAAGGCGAGCAGCCGCCCGATGGATATTTCCGGACGCGGACGGATCCTTCTCATCGAGGACGAGGATGGCGTGCGCGGCATCGCCGCCTCCCTGCTGCGCTCGCGCGGCTATGAGGTGGAAGAGGCCTGCGATGGCGAGGAAGCCATGGAAATCCTCGAAGACAATCCGGAGAGTTTCGACCTCGTCATTTCCGACGTCGTCATGCCGGGCAAGGATGGACCGACGCTGATCCGCGAGGCGAAGGACCTGCTGGGCCATGCCCGCGTGATCTTCATCTCCGGTTATGCCGAGCGTGACATTGCCCAGCAGCTGGACGATGACCGGGCCGTCTCCTTCCTGCCGAAACCGTTCACCGTGCGCCAGCTGGCCGAACGGGTGAAACAGGAACTCGGAACGCCCAGCAAGGAAGCCGCCTGAAAGGCTGCCGAGGAGGAGAGGGTGAAATGAGCGACAGCTTCACCCTCCGCCCGATCGGTTCAGTATCCTCCCTTCGCGACACGCCCATCGACGATAACTGGGATTCCATCCCGGCCCATATCGATCTCGATCCGGAGCAATTCACGCCCGAGGCCCTGATGGGCCTCGATGCGTTTTCACATTGTGAAATCCTCTTCCTGTTTGACCGGGTGCCGGACGAGAAGATCGAGACCGGCGCGCGCCACCCGCGGGGCAGGGCAGACTGGCCGCGCATCGGCATCTTTGCCCAGCGCGGCAAAAACCGGCCGAACCGCCTCGGCGCCACGGTCTGCCGCATCGTCTCCGTGGACGGACTGCGCCTGACGGTCGAAGGGCTCGACGCCATCCACGGCACACCGGTCCTGGACATCAAGCCCGTCATGTCCGGCTTCGCCCCGCGCGGGTCCTTCCACGAGCCGGACTGGGCGAAAGAGATCATGGCGGGTTACTGGTAGCCTGCAAAAACGCGGCCCTGCGCCCTTTCACGGAATTGAGAGCGGTGTTGACGATCCTCCGGAGGAGGCGCATCGTTTGATGCCTGTTGAAAACAGGTGCCGATATGAAACTGGACGCAAACAGATTGTTCGTCGCCACTGCTGCTGCCATTGCGCTTGCATGGCTTGTCTGCACGGCTTTGGTCGGGATTGCTCCGGGCGGGATGATGTCGCTCAGCGGGCATATGATGCACACGAATTTCCATGGCATGGCCTGGTCGATGAACCCTGGCGGGATCATTGCCGGGCTTTTTGTCTGGAGCCTGTCGGGCGGCGCGCTCGCCTGGCTGGTCGCGACGATCTACAATTACCTTGGCCGGGACAAAGGCTGAGCTTTCCTGCAGCACATGCGGCGCCCGTGAAGGCGCTTGCGGTGTGAGCTGGTTTTCAGGGTAAGGGCCCCGCGTCATGTTTCGGGCAGGGGCAGGCGTAAGCCCCTTCTCCTGGGGGCTTGCGAGGAGAAGCGAATGCACTGCATTCGCCCGAGCAAGGGGTTGGGGATGAGGGGACACGAAATTTCGGCAAGTGCAGTGCACGCGGCAGCTTTGTTACCCCTCACCCCTGCCCCTCTCCCAAGGGAGAGGGGATTCAGGCGGAGATATTCAGGCGTAAACGCTCGCCCATCGCATGCGGCGGCTAGGCGGTCATTTGCGGGTTTTGGGAAGGTGCGTTCGGTTTTCTGGCCCGGCATCCAGTCGATGGATGTGAGGAAGACGCGGCCGTTCGGGGTGACGCTCCAGTGGTAGTGCACGCCTTTTCCATAGGCGGCCCTCACTGCTGCGCGGAGCAGCAGGAGCTGGACCCAGATGAGGGGCCAGATCACGGTGAGGTGCGGCGGGAAGCCTTTGGGTGGATGCAGGAGTGACATGCGCGCGACTATACATCCGGGTGCGGAAGTGTCGGATGGATTTGTTTTCGGGATAATGATTGCGGCAGGATGGGACGGCGAAAGTATTGGATAACTCCCCACTGGCGTCATCCCCGGCCGCGCAGCGGTCTGGGGACCCATGTCTGAACATCACGGCAAGTACGTCACGCGCATGACGCTCCCGGGGTGTCGTTCAGAGATGGGCGCCCAGATGGCTTGCAGCCATCGGGCGTGACGCATGTCGGGGATTGCTACGTGTGATCGCGGGATGATCACACACGGCTAGGCCATGACCACCCATGATCATAACGGACTACGCCGGACTATACCGGATCAGCCCTTTGCCCAGAGGGCTTTCAGGACGGCGGCGAACTCTTGCGCGCGTTCGGCGCAGGCCCAGTGGCCGGCGCCCAGTTCGACATGGAGGGGCACGCCGTGCTGCGCGGAAAACCGCTCGGCGACGGAGAGGTCGACATAGGGGTCGGTCTCGCCCCAGAAGAGCTGGCCGGGGGTGGGCAGGTTCGCAAGGTCACTGACCCAGGGGCCGGAGAAACGGAGGCCTATGGCGGAGCGGTAGAGCTTCAGGATCGACTGGCGCATCGTCTTGTCGATCAGCGGCACTTCCTCGGCGGCGAGGGCGGCGGGCATGCCGCCTGCGACCAGCCCGGCTTCGAGGCGCGGCTTGTTGCGCATGTTCATCATCACGAACTCACCCAGCAGGGGCGTTGCCCACATGCGCGCGGCCTTGTGCCCGCGATAGTCCGGATCGATCACCGCATTGGTGACGCACCATGTGCGGATCAGGTCCGGCCGGAGGCTGGCGATGCGCAGCGACAGGAGCGCGCCCCAGTCATGGCCGACCAGATGGATCTTTTCGCCGAGCTTTTCGATCTCTCCGATTAGGTGTCCGGCATAGGCATCCTTGGTGCAGGGAAAGCCTGGCGGCAGCGGCGCGGCGAAGCCCGGCAGGGCAGGGGCATGATAGTCAGACGGCTGAAGGCCAAGCGCGGCGACCAGCGGCTTCCAGAGGTGCGGCGTATCCGGCACGCCATGGATGAAGACGATCATGCCCGGTGCCTCCTACTCGTCCTGAATGGACGGTTCCCAATACGAATCTGCCGGGAACACCTCGTCCAGCGTGCCAGCGATGGAGGGGCCGTAGACCGGGTTCGGCAGGATGAACCAGCCATTGCCCCACATCTGGTCGAAGGCCGGGGCGGCACTCAGCGCCTTGCGCTCCGGCGGGGAGAGGGCCCTGTCGTTGAAGATGTCGGCAATGTCGCCCAGCTGGTCGCCCGCCAGTGCGATGATGCAGTAATTGTCGGAGATCAGGTAACGGCGGCCATCCTTGCCGCTGCCGCCGGGGGCATCGCCCTTCAGGAACAGGGTCTGCTGGTAGGCAAACTCGCCAAGGCCAGCGGCCTTCAACGTGTCGGCCGTGCCGGCATGATTGGAATTGTCGCGGTTGGTGTTGACGATGATCTCGACGCCGGCGTTGCGGATGCGCTGGAAAGCGTTTTCCACGCCCGGCATGGCGACGGCGGTGCCTGCACCGGTCTTTTCCCAATTGTCCCAGATTTTCGGATCGAAGCTTTGCCCCGTCCGGTCGAAATAGGCGGTGACGCCGAGGTTCCAGATCAGGGTCTCGTCGGCATCGAAGACGGCGGCCAGCGGCTTGTCCCCGCAGGCGAGGAAGTCTGGCGCGTCTGCCGTGGCACCGGGGGCAAGCACGACGCTGGCATTCGGCGGGGTGGCGGCCTTCGCCTCGATATAGGCGGCGATCTCGTTCCAGTCCTGCACGAGGGCGATGCGCGCCTCGGCCGAACCGTACAGCCATTGCTGGGTCGCGGGCGGGGTCGGCATGACCGGCGGCACCGGAACGGCGGTGTCTTCCGGCATGGTCACCGTGACGGTTTCGGAGACGGTTTCCGCTGGGTCAGCAGGAGCCTGGACAGTCTGGCAGGCGGCGAGAAGGGCGAGCGCACTGAGCGAAATGAGGTGTTTCATGCCGCATTTCTGGTTCAATCCTCCGCAGAAGTCTATCGCCCTTCCGGGACAATCGTCATGGCAATGGGCCTGAAAGGTTCCCTTTCGTCACGCTTGCAGGGCGCGGTGCCTTCCTCCAAGAATATCCGCCAGAGAGTGACCGGAGGAGACGATCCATGAAGACCAAGCTCACCGAAATGCTGGGCATCGAACATCCCATCGTACAGGGCGGGATGCATTATGTCGGCCTCGCCGAAATGGCGTCTGCCGTCTCGAATGCCGGCGGCCTCGGCATCATTACCGCGCTGACGCAGCGCACGCCGGCCGATCTCGCCAATGAGATCGCCCGCTGCAAGGACATGACCGACAAGCCGTTCGGCGTGAACATCACCTTCCTGCCGTCGACCACGCCGCCGGATTATCCGGGCATCGTGGAAGCCGTGATCAAGGGCGGGGTGAAAGTTGTGGAAACGGCGGGCAACAACCCGTCCTCGGTGCTGCCCTACCTGAAGGATGCGGGCATCAAGGTGATCCACAAATGTACCGCTGTGCGCCACGCGCTGAAGGCTCAGGCGATCGGCTGCGATGCGGTCTCGGTCGACGGGTTCGAATGCGGCGGCCACCCGGGCGAGGACGATGTGCCGAACTTCATCCTGCTGCCGCGCGCAGCCGACGAGCTGGAAATCCCGTTCATCTCCTCCGGCGGCATGGCCGATGGCCGCTCGCTGGTCGCTTCGCTCGCCATGGGCGCGCAGGGCATGAACATGGGCACGCGCTTCATCGCCACGAAGGAAGCGCCGGTGCACGAGAATGTGAAGAAGGCCATCGTCGCGGCGACCGAACTCGACACGCGCCTGGTGATGCGCCCGCTGCGCAATACCGAACGTGTGCTGACCAATGCGGGCGTCGAGCGCCTGCTGGAGAAAGAGCGCGAGCTGGGCGACCAGATCAAGTTCGAGGACATCATCGCGGAAGTCGCGGGCGTCTATCCGAAGGTCATGGTGGACGGCGACATGGATGCGGGCGCGTGGAGCTGCGGCATGGTCGCGGGCCTGATCCATGACATTCCGACGGTCAAGGAACTGATCGACCGGATCATGAAGGAAGCCGAGGACATCATCGCGGGCACGCTGTCCGGCATGCTGGCGGGCAAGGTTCCGGCCTGATCGTCATGGGGTGGGGAATATTGAAAACTTCCGCCAGCCTGCTGGCCGGGCTCGCGCTTGCGGCCTGTGCCAGCACGCCGGTTGAGGAACCGGTCACGCGGGCAGACAAAGTGCGTGCCATGTGTCAGAAGATGACCGCGGATGATGCGGGCCTGGCCGAGCGTTTGGCCCGGGACGGCGCGGACCTTGATGATTTCTGCGCCTGCTTCGTCACCGTGGAAGCCGGTCTCGACGGCGAAGCGCGTCTCCATACAATTGCGCTGATGACGAAGATCATCGAGATGCGGGACGGGACAGATCTCACCACCGAGGATGTCGCCGAACTGATGGAGGATGACCGGGACGGCAGCCTCTACGGCTTTCCGGAAGAATACCTGAAGCAGGGCGCTCAACCGCTTGAGGATTCACTGACCAAAGCGCGGCGGAACCCGGAAAGCTGCCACGCGTCCTAGACGACGTTCACGCCCGGTGCGCCAGCCTCGACGCGGCCGACAATGGCGGCGTCTGTATGGCCGTGACGGGCGAAGAGGGCGAGCACGTCTTCTGCCACGTCCGGCGAGCAGGAGACGAGCAGGCCGCCGCTGGTCTGCGGGTCGCAGAGCATGTCGCGTTCGGCGTCTGTCATCTCTCCGCTGACCATGTGTTTGACCGAGTCCCAGTTGCGGCCTGAGGCGCCGGTCTTCACGCCGTCTTCGGCAAGTTTCCGTGCGCCCTCGAACACCGGCACCTTTGCCTTTTCGATCACGAGGGAGACGCCTGCGCCGCGGGCCATCTCGCTGCCATGGCCGATCAGGCCGAAGCCGGTGACATCGGTGGCGGCATGTACGCCGTCCATGGCGGAAAGATCCGTGCCCGGCGTGTTGAGGCGCGTGGTGGAGGCGATCATCTCTTCATATTGCGCAGGCGCCAGGATTTCCCGCTTCAGCGCGGCGGAATAGATGCCGATGCCGAGCGGCTTGCCGAGGATCAGCACGTCGCCTGCCTTGGCGTTCGAGTTCATCAGGATGCGGGAAGGGTCAACGAGGCCCATGGCGACGAGGCCATAGATCGGCTCTGCTGCGTCGATGGAGTGGCCGCCCGCGACCGGGGCGCCCGCCGCCTCTGCCACCGATTGCCCGCCCGCCAGGATGGCGCGGATCGTCTCCGGCGAAATCCGGCCGATGGGCATGCCGACAATGGCGAGCGAGAAGATCGGCTTGGCGCCCATGGCGAACACGTCGGAGAGGGCATTGGTCGCGGCGATGCGGCCAAATGTGTGCGGGTCGTCCACGATGGGGGTGAAGAAATCCGTCGTCGCCACCAGCGCCGTGGTCTCGTTGATCTTGTAGACGGCGGCATCGTCGCTGGTGCCGGCATCGACCAGCAGGTCCTTGCTGCCAAGCGAGAGCGGCATTTCGGAGAGAATGTCCGCCAGCACATTCGGCGCGAGCTTGCAGCCGCACCCGCCGCCATGGGCGAGGGAGGTGAGGCGGGGTTCTGCGCCCGTATCGGCCTGAGTGTCCGCTTGCGTATCGGCCATTCGGAATTCTCCTGTGTTGCCCGCAGTCTAGCGCTCTGGTGCGCCGGGGAAAACCTGATAGGTCTGTGTTCAATGCCATACCTTGAAACTGTCACCGATCTCAGCCCGGAAAACCTGGCCCGCTATGACGCCATCATTGATGTGCGCTCGCCGGCCGAGTTCGCGGACGATCACATGCCGGGCGCGATCAGTCTGCCGGTGCTGTCGAATGACGAACGGGCGAGGGTCGGCACGGTCTACAAGCAGGAGAGCCCGTTCCGGGCAAACCGGATCGGCGGGGCGCTCGTGGCGCGCAACATTGCCCACCATCTGGAAAGGGCGCTGGCCGACAAGCCGAAAAGCTGGCGGCCGCTGGTCTATTGCTGGCGGGGCGGCATGCGGTCGAACGCGATGGCGACGATCCTGTCTTCCGTCGGCTGGCCGACCGGCGTGGTGAAGGGCGGCTACCGTACCTGGCGGCGGGAAGTGGTCGAAGGGCTGGACTGTGACGCGCCGCTGCTGCCAGTACACCTGATCGACGGGCAGACGGGCACGGGCAAGACGGCGCTGCTGCATGCGCTGGCGGCACAGGGTGGGCAGGTGCTGGACCTTGAGGGCCTTGCCAATCATCGCGGCTCTGCCTTTGGCGATGTGGGCGACGGGGCGCAGCCTGCGCAGCGCATGTTCGAGACGGAGATCTGGGACCAGCTGCGCCGGATGGATCTGTCGAAGCCGGTCTTCGTGGAGGCGGAGTCGGCGCTCGTCGGCCGCCGCCGTGTGCCGAGGCGCCTGTGGCGGAGCATGCTGGCCGCGCCGCGCATCGAGATGCATATGAGCCTGGACGTGCGGGCGGATTACCTTGTCCGGACGTATGCGGATATTATCGCGGAAGCGCCGCGCCTCTCAGCGGCGATCGGCAAGCTGAAGGGCATCCAGTCGAAGGAAACCATCGAGGACTGGCTGGCGCTGGCGGCGCAGAAGAACTTCACCGAACTCGCGCGCCAGCTGATGGAGCAGCATTACGACCCGCTCTACGCCCGCAGCCGCAAGCGCCGGGAGGATGCCCCGGAAACCGTGATCGAAATGACTGGCACCGGCGAGGCGGATTTCACCGCCGCCGCTGCGCAGCTGCTGGCCTAGCGGCCGCGCGCTTCTTCGGTGCCGCGGCGGGCGAGTTCGTCGGCCTTTTCGTTGCCGGGGTCGCCGTCATGGCCCTTCACCCATTTCCAGGTGATGTCGTGGCGGGCACAGGCTTCGTCCATCGCCATCCAGAGATCCTGGTTCTTGACCGGCTTTTTCGCGGCGGTCTTCCAGCCATTGCGCTTCCAGCCATGAATCCATTTGGTCAGGCCGTCTTTCACATAGGTGGAATCGACGTGCAGCGTGATCTTTGACGGCTTCTTCAGCGCGTTCAGCGCCTCGATCACGGCCTGCATTTCCATCCGGTTGTTGGTGGTGGCCTTGTCGCCGCCCCAGAGTTCTTTCTCATGGCCGTTCCAGCGCATCAGCGCGCCCCAGCCGCCGGGTCCGGGATTGCCGCTGCAGGCGCCATCGGTCCAGATTTCGATAAGATCGGTCATGGGGTTCAGGTGATGAGCTTCGCCGGAGGCGTCAAGCGTCAGAAGACGTCGATATCCACATCGGCGAGCTGGTTTGCGGGCTTCACGATGGCATAGAACAGGAGGCCGCAGAGTGCGCCTGCCAGCGCCCCGACCAGGCCGCCGGCCAGCAAGGCGCCGGAGCCGCTGACCATGCTGTCAAGGAAGCCGAAAAAGCCCGTCGTGCCGCCAACGAGGATTGCGCCCCAGATGCTGCCCCAGCGGATGAAGGGCGCGCGCCGCACGATGCCGCGATAGGGCAGGCGCCCGATGGAGAGGCCCAGCGCCAGCCAGGCGGCGGGCACGGTGATGATGAACAGGAAGAAATTGTAGCTCGCCAGCATGAGGGCGCCCTGTACCCCGCCAAGAAACCCGCCGGAGGCGAACTGGCTATAGTCCATTGCGGCACCGGCAAGGCCCACGGCGAGTCTCAGGATTTGCGAGAAGACAATGCCGATCAGGGTGACGAGCAGACAGGCCGCGAGTGACGAGAAAAACAGGCCGAGCTTGATGCGTCTGAACGACCGCCGCGCGACCGGTCCGGCATAGCTGGGCAGGGCCGTCTCATCCGCGCCGCTGCCGGTCTCCTTGCTCATGCACCATAGCCTTCCGCCGTCTCCACTTTGCGATGGAAGGCGAGGCGTCCGGCATATTCGAGGGGGTTTTTGGGTTTTACGAGGGCACCTTCCGGCGTCGACGACCAGTCGACGAGGCGGGTGAGGAAGAAGCGCAGGGCGGCGCCGCGTGCCAGCACGGGCAGGGCGTCCCGCTCGGCAGGCTCCAGCGGACGCACGCTCTCATAGCCCGCGATCAGGGCTGCCCCCTTGGAGAAATTGTAGTCCAGCGAGGCGCCGCCGCCATCCTCGAACGCCCAGGCGTTGAGGCAGATGGCAAGGTCATAGGCGAGGGCGTCCGTGCAGGCGAAATAGAAGTCGATCGCGCCGGAGAACGTGTCGCCCAGGAAGAAGGCATTGTCGGGGAAAAGATCCGCATGGATCGTGCCGCGCGGCAGGTCCAGCGATTGGGGCTTGGCGGCAGCGATGGCGGCAAGGTCACCCGCGATGGCGTCGGCAAGGCCGGGCTGCAGTGCGTCGGCGTCAGCTTCCCGTCCGGCCCAGAGGCGGGGCCATGAGGCCGGGCCGAGGCTGTTCGCGCGCTCCATGGTGAAGTCTGCGAGGGCGAGGTGCATGCGGGCGAGGCCGGCGCCGAGTTCCCGGCACTGGGTGACGTTCGGCTTGCGGGGCGAGAGGCCTTCCAGGAAGGAGACGATCAGCGCCGGGCGTCCTTCCAGCGTGCGCAGGGCTGTGCCGTCCCGCGCCGCAATGGGCGACGGGCAGGGATAGCCCTTGGCGGCAAGGTGCTGTTTCAGGCCAACGAAATAGGGCAGCTCCGCCGCGTTCACCCGCTTTTCGAACAGGGTGAGGATGTAGCGGCCCTTTTCGGTCTCAAGGTAATAGTTCGAGTTCTCGACGCCTTCCGCAATCCCTTTGAAGGAGAGCGGGGCGCCGAGATCGTATTCGGTCAGGAAGGCGGCGAGCGCCTCGTCGGAAACCTGAGTGTAGACAGCCATGCAGCCCGATTAAGCTGCCTTGGTGATCATGTCACGCTGGAGTGTCTTGCCGGCCCACAGATAATGAAGGGCCGCCCAGCCATAGAGCGAGGCGAAGATGATGATCGACCATTGCAGGCCACGGGCATTGGCGCTGTTGCAGGCTGCTGCCTCTGCCGCGCCGAGATCGGTGACATCCTTGCAGATCTCCAGCGTGAGGCCGAGATCGTGGCCGCCCAGCATCATGGTTTTCAGGATGGTGGACAGGATACCGATCAGGGTGGGGCCAAGGCCGATGCCGATCAGGTTGACCGCAAACAGGGTCAGCGCCACGGCGGTCGCCCGCGTGCGCGCGTCTGCCACGCCGGTCGAAACGGCATACATCGGGCCGAGATAGAAATAGTGCAGCGTCGCCGCCGCCATCAGTGGGGGCAGCATCAGTGGCACGGTCGGGGCGAGGTAGCCGAGCCAGTACAGCGGCACGGACAGGCCCATGCCGAGCGCCGGCATCCACGAGAGGGCCTTCGGATGGCGCACCGACATCTTGTCGGCCAGAAAGCCCGACAGGAAAACGCCGATGGCCGCCATCAGGCCGATGACGAGGCTGAAAATCAGCGCCGCCTCGGTCAGGCTGAGGCCGTGCGTACGGCGCAGGAAGGAGGTCGAGAACTGCGCAATGCCATAGCCGGCGAAAGAGGCGATGGCCGCGCCGGTGACGACATGCACATAGGTCGGTTTCTTCATCAGCGTCTTGAAGGCAACCATGAAGCTTGAGCGCTCTGTTGGCATTCCGGAAGCAGTCGGCGGATCTGTGTGGCCGCGCGGCGGTTCCTTGACAGTGAAGCCGATGATGGCGGCGATCAGGACGCCCGGCAGGCCAACAGCGACGAAGGCGATGCGCCAGCCTTCCATGCTTTCCCAGTCAACTGCATCGCGGGCCCAGGTCCAGCCCCAGCCATCGAGCAGGGCGTGGACATTGTGGCCGGTCACATAGTCATTGATCGGACCACCGGCGAGACCGGCGATCATGCCACCAAGCGGCACGCCAAGGGCATAGATCGAGGCGGCCGTTGCGCGGCTGGAAGGCTTGAAATAATCGGCAATGACGGACTGGGCGGGCGGGGTGCAGCCCGCTTCCCCGACACCGACCAGCAGGCGGAACATGAAGAGCGACATGAAGCCGACGGCAAAGCCGCACAGAACGGTCATCAGGCTCCACAGGGAAAGCGCAATCACGATGATGCCGATCCGGCTGCGCCGTTCGGCAAGGCGCGCAATCGGGATGCCGAGCGTCGTGTAGAAGATCGCGAAGGCCAGGCCACCCAGCACACCCATGTGCCAATCTTCCAGCTGCAGCGATGTTTTCATCGGTTCGGTCAGGATCGCGAAGATCGACCGGTCGATGAAATTGAAGATGTAGACAACGAGCAGAGCGCTGAGAACATAGGCACGGTATCCCGAGGATCCATACCCTGTTTCGTGTCCCGGTCGGGCTGCGGCGGCGTCAGTCATGGGCGTCTCCTGTCAGTAGGCCGGGGGTGAATTATCCTTGTCCGGAGGTTTGAGTGGGGGCGTAGCGGTCGCGCAGGAAGGTGCGCGCGGCGAGGAAGTAGAAGATGGCGGCAATGATGAAGATCATCACGGTGGCGACCATGGAATGGCGCAGGCCCTCGGCATAGGCCGAGCAGAGCGCCGGGCCGTCTGCGCCGAGCTGTTCGATGCTGGTGGCGCAGAATTTCGGTTCGAACGTGGCGAACTGGTCGGCAAGGCCCTGGCTGGCGAGGCTGGACACCATGAAGTGCGTGCTCATCCAGCCGGTGAACATCGGGCCGATGCCGTTACCGATCAGGGCGACGATGAACAGGAGGACGGAGATCGTCGTGGCGCGGGCGCGCGGGCTGACGATGCCGGTGCCGACCGTGTATTGCGCGCCGAGATAGGCATAGTGCGCGATTGCGGCGACAACCCAGAAGGCAATGGCAATGGTCAGCGACGAGGTGAGGAAGGCGACCGAATAGGCAGGGACGGCGATCAGCAGGCCAACGCCCGGCAGCCAGGCCGAGACGGCCGGGAAGCGATGCGACAGCTTTTCCGAAAGATAGCCGCCGAGGAAGGTGCCGCCAGCGGCGACAGCCGAGAGGGGCGCACCGAATTTCACGGCGGCATCATGCAGGCTGACGCCATGCACGCGCATCAGGAAAGGCGTCTGGAAGGCAAACAGGCCATAGCCGACAAAGGCCACGAAGGCCGCGCCGAGCGACAGGGTCCAGAAAGTCGGCTTCCGCCCGAATTCCTTGAAAGCTTCGAAAAAGCCGGCCTTTTCGACATGGGCAGAAGGCGGGTCGGAATGACCGCGCGGCGGCTCCTTCATTGTGAACCAGATCAGCAGGGCAATCAGGACACCGGGCGCGCCGACAACGACGAACGCAATGCGCCAGCCTTCAACGGTTTCCCAGTTCAGGTGATCGAACAGGAAGCCGACGCCGATGCTGTGCAGCCAGGCGCCCATGTCCGGGCCCTTGATCGAAGCGATCATGCCGCCGAACAGCTGGGCCAGAACGCCGCCGATGGTGACGCCCATGGAATAGATGCCAAGCGCATTGGCGCGGCTCTTGGGCGGGAAATAGTCGGTGATCAGGGAGTTCGCCGGCGGGGTGCAGCCAGCCTCGCCGATGGCCACGCCGACGCGGAACAGGAGCAGCCAGATAAAGCCCGCGGCCAGGCCGCACATGACGGTCATGATCGACCAGATCACGATGCACAGGCCGATGATGAAAACGCGGTTGCCCCGGTCGGCCCACATGGCGATCGGAATACCCATCAGGGCGTAGAACAGGGCGAAGGGCGGGCCGTTCAGCAGGCCCCACTGGGCATCGTTCAGGCCGAAGGAGTTCATGATCGGCTGGCCGACAACGCCGATCAGGGACCGGTCGATGAAGTTCAGCGTGTAGACCAGCATGAGAGACAACAGGACGTACGTCCTGTAGCCACGAGAGCCGAAACCCGTGATGTGGCCAGGCTGAGCCGCCGGGCCGGCAGTCGTATCGCTCATGTAGTCTCCTCCGTTGGCAGCGCCGCACTTCTCGCCGGGGCGTTGGCTGCCGTTGGCGCTACGGTAGTGGCCCCCGCGCCCGCCGCAAGCCTTATCGTAAGGTAACGGTCAGATCAGACCTGCAGACCGGAAGCTGGTGACGCCGCCCGTTCCGGCGATGAGATGGTCGTGCACCTCAATCTCGAAGGGAATGAGCGCATCGATGATTTCGCGCGTCATGTCGATGTCGGCGCGGGAGGGCGTCGTGTCGCCGGAAGGGTGGTTGTGCACGAGGATCAGGCTGGAGGCGGCTAGCTCCAGCGCCCGCCGGGCAATCTCGCGCGGATAGACAGGCGCATGGTCCACCGTGCCCTGGCTCATCACCTCATCGGCGATCAGCTGGTTCTTGCGGTCGAGGAAGAGGACACGGAACTGTTCACGCGTCTCGTGCTGCATCTCGCGGCGAACATATTCCAGCAGGGCAGACCAGGAGGAGATCACTTCGCGCTTGCGGATTTCCTGCAGGCTGGCGCGGCTTTGCAGTTCGGCGACGGCCTTCAGATAGGCGGC
>JACXUV010000081.1 GCA_014763715.1 Rhodobacterales bacterium
CCGATCCCGAAGATGTCGACGCTGTGTCCGGCATCGACAAGAGCAGCCGCACTGTTCGCGATGAAGGCTTCCGACATCATCGGGAAGGCGTTGGTAAAGAACGCAATCTTCATGTTGGCCTTCATGTTGGCTCCTCTCGATTGGAACTTCGTCACTCTTTAGTAGGACCCTCTGCATTATCGTTGCCTTCTGGCATGCGGGTTGCAGGTCCGGGACTATATGACGGATCCAATTTGTGCCTATTCTCAAGCAAGTCCGATGCCATTCGGCGGTCGCCAGAGAAGCGGGAAGCTCAGTTAAACAGAGAGAACATCAATGTCCGCCAATTCTGTCACTGTCCTGATCCCTACGTTCAATCGCGCACACCTGTTGACTGAGAGCCTGGACACAATCCTGGCACAGACCCGTAAACCTGATGAGATCATCATTATTAATGACGGGTCCACGGACGACACAATCGCCCGGCTCGAACCTTACAAAAATGACATCCGGATCCTGAATCAGGACAATGCGGGAAAGTCGGCAGCACTGAACAAGGCGCTGGCCCTGGCACAGGGTGACCTGATCTGGGTGTTCGACGATGACGATCTTGCCGAGCCTGATGCGCTGGAGACGATGCTCGGTCTTCTTGAGAACAATCCGGAAGCCGATTTTGCGTATGGGCGCCACGACCGCTTTGAGGTTCTGCCGGACGGAGACGTGAAATGGCAGGACACCGGTTATTGGCGCGAAAGCTCCTCTGAAGATTTCCTGTTCGACACATTGCTGGACATGTTCGCCCATCAGCCGGGCATGCTGGTACGCAAGTCTCTCTATATGCGGGCCGGAGCGTTCGATGAGACTCTGATCCGGTCGCAGGATTATGACATGCTCCTGCGCCTTGCCCGGTATGGCCGCGCGGCACCGACGGAAAAGGTCCTGTTCCATCAGCGTCAGCACAACATGCCGCGGGGTACAGCGAAAAGCGTCGTGGATGCCGAAGAGCGGATGACCGTCTGGCAACGTTACGACCGGATCATCTTCGGCAAGATGTACGAATCTCTTCCGCTTGGGAAATACTTGCCGGCCGACTGCGCACTGACAGAGCCCGGCATGATGCGCCGGGCGCTGATCCGCCGCGGTATTGTCATGGCCAGAAAGAACTTCTGGAAAGAGGCGGAGGAGGATTTCTCCCGTGCTGTCCGGATCAGCGACAAGGCCCTCACGGCGGAAGAGGTGGCTGACCTGCGCAAACTCTTCATGGTGAAATATGCATGCGACGAGCGTGTGCTTGAGCCTGAAGTACGCAAGTTGCTGCTGGCGATCAAACAGGTTTCTCCCGTTGGGGGGCAACTTGTCCGTGCCCTTGGCCGGGGGCTTGTCTGGCGTATCCGCCTGGCATTGCAGACGGGAAAACTCCCGCTTGCGTTCAGGCTTGCTTCATTGGTTGCAGTCTTAAACACGCCTCACAAACACGTTTCCCGGGAGGCTTCGTCCTCCTTCGTCAGAAGGTAGGCCTTTTCGGGCCCGGAGTTTTCCATGGCACCTAACCTTCTTCGCAAGGCTGGCCAGGCTGTCGCGCTCAATGCCGTGGCGAACTGGACGACACTGATCGGCTCCTTCCTGTCGGTTGTCGTAATCGCCCGCATCCTGACGCCGGAAGAGTACGGCGTGTTCGTTATGGCCTTGATGGTCGTGATGTTGCCGGAGGTGCTCGCATCTGGAACGCTGGGCGACGCGCTGGTGCAGCGGAAAGACCTGAGGCCTGGTCACGTCAATTCCGTTTTCCTGCAATCGATCCTGATTGCAATCGTGTCCTGGGGCGTGCTGATCCTTCTGGCTCCATGGATCGCAAGTGCCTTTGGCGAACCCACAGTTGCCCCCGTTCTGATCGTGACTGGCGCCATCCTGCCGATCGGCGCGATCATGTCCGTCCCGGCTGCCATCCTTCAGAAGGACCTGCGCTACAAGGAAATCACCGTCATCGATATTGTCGGTACGGTGAGTGCTGCTGTCATCGGCATCATCTTGGCCCTGGTCTGGCGCAATGAGTGGGCGCTGGTGGGCATGGAGCTTTCCCGCCGGGTCATCCGTCTGATCGGTTTTGTCTATTTCGCCAAATGGGTGCCCCGGACCCAGTCGAGCTGGTCGGATTTTCACGAACTCGTCCGGTTCAACCTGGCCAATGGCGCGTCGAAAATCCTGCAGATATTCGACCAGGTGCTGCCGAAAACACTGATTGGCATGACGCTCGGCTCGCATGCTGTGGGCGTGTTCAATCTTCCGGAACGCCTGTTCCAGCAGGCAAACCAGGCCCTGATCTCGCCCTTTGCTGCGGTGGCGATGCCGGTTGCCTCTGCCATGCAGGATAATCGCGAAAATCTGCACCGCGCGATGGACAGCGCCATCCGCATGTCGGCCCTGCTGGCCTATCCGACCTTCATGGGGGCCTTCATTGTGGCCCCGCTCGCCATTCCGGTCGTGTTTGGTGAGCAATGGGCGCCGAGTGTTCCGATCTTCCAGATCTATATGGTCATCGGCCTGCGGGCACCGATCACGTCCATCATCCTGGGGGTCTTCCGCGGCGTCGGCAGGCCGGATGTCGTGGTGTGGATCACGCTGACCTCCATTATTGCAACCGCAGTGCTGCTGGCCTTCACGTATCAGTACGGCCTGGTTGCTATCGCGTTGTCGCTGCTGGCCAAGCAGGTCATCACCTTCGTGCTCAGCACCTGGCTGGTTCAGCGCGTGGTCGGGTTCACGGTCATGCGCCAGCTCATCGCAGGCTCTTCGGCATTCTTCGCCTCATGCGTCATGGGGCTGGTGGTCTGGCTGTTCATGGATTTTGTTCCGCATGGAACGCACGCCTTGCTGCACGTTATCGCTGCGATCATTCTGGGAGCTCTGGTCTACCCTGTCGCGCTCTATTTCTTCATGCCGCGCCTTGGCCGCGATATCCTGCGGGGCGTGCGGATACTGCTGTCCGGCAAGCCGCGGGAGGCATTGAGAACATTGCGCGGTTCGCTATCCGAACGGATGGCCTGAAGGCTCGCTGGGTTCTTTATTGCACCAGGACGGCGCGCTGGCAGTAGACGCCAGACACGCGGACATCCGCTTCTCCGACAGATATGCCGGCCACGGACAGAACCGTATCCAGCAATTCGTCAAGCGGGCTGGCCAGGGGTGCCAGCGTCGTGGTCAGCGCTGAGCGGATATGTGACGGCGTGGTCACAGACAGGCCGATCGCATCGACGCGGAGGTCCAGACGACCGAGCAGGGACATCAGAATTGAATCCACCATCCGGCGTGTCTCCACCGTCTTGGTTGTGCCATCCCGGATTTCTGCTGCTGTAAAAGTCACCCGTTCGCCGCGGTGGCCGCCAATGTCGAGCTGTGCCCGCGCGAAAATATCCAGCAGAGGCGTATCGATCAGTTGCGCGCGCTGGACCGGGAAGTCAGCGGAAAAGGTGGTGAGGTTCATAGGGGGGGGCGATCCGATCCACACATGCGCCACTGACGGCACAACATTCAGTGTCACTTCGGCATTCTCTTCCCGCCCGGCCGGACACTCGATACTGGCAAGGTTCGCTTTGGCGGAGGCCAGCTCTACATACAGCGGCAGGTAAATCATCTTGTCAGACAAGAGGCCGCCGCCGCTGCCGATGGCAATTTCGATCAAGAGTCGGGTCTGCGCGGTCTGCACATCTGCGTGCAGGTCATTCGTCAGGGTCAGCCAGTGCGAGGCTTGCGGCCTTTCCCCGATCAGGAGTGTCACGCGCACGTCTGCCAGGCCGGGAACATCTCCGGCAAGGTCCAGCTCAATCTGGTGTTCGCCCGTGGCGAGGCCGGCGCCAGCGGCAAGCATATCCAGCGCCCGCACCTTGATACCGTAGGGGCCATTGATGGAGCCGAGATGTGAATCTGACAGGGTTCCAAGGTCGAGCAGCTCATCCAGCTGCAGCTCTGTTGCTTGCGCGACAGGATCGAGGGCGATCGTCGTCAGTGCGTCTGCAGCATGGCTGCCCACCGGAATCTGGTCCGCCAGTGAGGCCGCAAGCTGGGCCAGGCTGATCCGGCTGGTCAGGATATCCTCATAGGTCACGGCATTGAGGTGCGCTTCGGTGCTGAGGGCGTCCAGGGTGGAAAGGAGTGAGACGTCCGCATCCAGAAGGTCTTCATAGTCCATGACGCTAAGCTCGACATCCGTGCCGAGCATGCCGTTGAGCAGGGCATTTGCGATGCCGTCATTGAAGTGAACCAGCCGCGTGCCGACCGTGAAGGCAGCCTCGGAGACGGAGTAGGCCACACTGCGGGCAGTGAGATCGGGCGGCGCGGCAAGGCTTGCACCGAAGAAAAGCTCTGCCTTGTGCGTGGCCGTCACCCGGACGGAATTGACCGGTGTGGCATTCGGAACGAAACGCCGCTCGGGCGCGATCCGGGGGTTGGGCTGATACCGGCCGATCTCTACGACCGCCTGGGTCGTCAGGATCTCATCCTGTGTGTCTTCGTTCGGTGTATTGCCGGTTTCCACGGACTGGATGGCGAAGCCGTTTGCCGCAAGATTTGCCAGTGCCGTGTCGTAATAGTCGTCGAGATTCTGCGCGGCGAGAATGGCCGCCAGGTCCGAGGCATTCTGCAGCTCGCGCTTCTTGTGTCCGACTACGGCAACGTCGATCGCCAGCGCCATGATGGTGATCAGCACTGGCGAGATCAGGGCGAACAGGGTGACCACATTGCCGGACCGGTCCCGGCTGAGGTTGGGCCATCGAAATGCCATGACGTCAGACTCCCCCGTTGAGGATGACCGACTCTCTGCGGATTTCCGGTCCCGGCAGGAGGTCGCTGCCGATCAGGTTCCAGATCGGCAGTTCGGCAGCGTCATAGGTGATCACCACCCGGTAGCTGCCCTCCATGTCGGGATTGTCGCCAACTTCGACCAGAACCTTCTCCGGATCGACAAACGCATTCGCGCTCAGGGCGCTTTCAATATAATTTCGGGCGAAGGCTTCCCGCTCCGTTGTGTTCAGCCCCGCAATCGACGCCCGGGCGGCCCCGGCGGCAGCCTGCTGGATCGTGTTGGCCGCGCTCAGCCAGATGCCGAAGGCGATCATGCCGAAGACCATGAGGAAGAAGACAGGCGAGATGATAGCAAACTCGGCCGCCGCCGCGCCTTCCGCGCTTTGGTGGAATTTTGCTCTTGGTTGTGTCATGCACATGCTCCCCCTGGCTAAAGCCAGCCCTAATGGAACCTGCAGTATCTACAACGCATCCTGCTTGTGTCTGATAATTAGGGGGAGGCAATTTCTAAAAGAGAATTAAGTCATTTTATCAATACTACGCAATTATACGTAGCAAATATCACCTCAGGAGAGAATTGTCAGTTTTTACAAGGTTTTATATCATTCCGCCTTTTGGGAGGTCGAACGCTGAAATTTTCATTTTTTGAGAGAAAACAGATGCCAAGCCCCAGCGGAACGCTGCCGGATGGGCGGGAAGGGCCGCTGGAAATCTGCCGGTTTGGGGGAGAAATGGCGCACCCAAGAGGATTTGAACCTCTGACCTCTGCCTTCGGAGGGCAGCGCTCTATCCAGCTGAGCTATGGGTGCCGAGCCGAGGCCGGTGAATAGGGCAAGCTGGGCGGTTGTGCAATGCCACAGTGCGGCTGAAGTGCCGCTGAAAGACGCTGCAGTTGCCATGTTTCCCCGTGGGGCGGGGCCGGTCTAGGGTGCGGGCAACGGGGTAGAAGAGGTAGGACTCCATGAAGCGAACGGGTTGGGCGGCCATTGCGGCCACGGCGGTGATGCTGGTCCTGGCCGGCTGCAGCAAGCCGGGCAAGGGCGAAAGCACGCCGGACACCTCGCCGGAGGCACAGCGCGCCGCCCGCGAAGCCGCACAGGAAGCCCTTTACGAGGCCGCCGTCGCCGCTGCCGAGGCGAGCCATGGCGCGGGCGAGCCGGCCGTCTGGACCCTGTCCGATGAGGACACGACCATCCGCATCATGGGCACGGTGCACTTCCTGCGCCCGGAACTCGACTGGCGCTCCGAGGCGATCGACACCGCGCTGGCGGAGGCCGACACGCTGGTCTTCGAGGCCGACGTGTCGAGCCGGGAAGCCGCCAGCGAGATGATGAACTTTGTCAGCACCCACGCCATCTTCACCGATGGCCGCCAGCTGACCAGCCTGCTGGACGAGGGCGAGACCGAGGAGCTGCAGGCCGCGCTCGACTATCTCGGTTTCCCGCTGGGCGCGATGCAGACTTTCCGGCCCTGGTATGCGGCGGTGAACCTGTCCGTCCTGCAGATGAAGAAGGACGGGTTTGATCCGACCGCCGGTGTCGAGCAGGTGCTGGAACGGGAAGGCAAGGCGGCGGGCAAGGGCTTTGCCTATCTCGAAACCATCGAGGAACAGCTCGGCCGGTTCGCCAACCTGCCAGATGAGGAACAGGTCGACTTCCTGATCTCGTCTGCCGAGTCGGTGGAAGAGGGGAGCGAGATGCTCGACCTTCTGGTCAGCGAGTGGGAGGACGGCGACGTGACCGGCCTCGCGGCGCTGATGTCCAATCCGGAAATGATGGGCTCCGAAGCGATTTACGATGCGCTGCTGAAAGCGCGTAACCAGGACTGGGTGCCGAAGATCGAAGCCATGCTGGACGAGCCCGGCACGGTGCTGATCGCGGTCGGCGCAGGCCACCTTGCGGGCAAGGACAGCGTGATCAATCTGCTGCGCGCCGAAGGCTATGACGCATTCATTGGGGACGCAGGTGCGATGACGCTGGTCTATGCCGGCCCGCTTGCCGACCGCGATGAGGCCAACCGGTTGCGTGATCGCCTCTCCGCCGAGCAGCGGCTGGATGGCATCGTGGTGCGTATCGGCGACGATTGACGGACCAGACGCACCTGCAACCTGCCGATTCGGCGGGCTGCAGGTGCGTAATGGCAACAGCGGGGCTCAGAGTGCAGCGAGCCCGCGCGCAAGATCCGCCTTGAGATCATCGAGCTCTTCCAGACCGACAGCGACGCGCACAAGGCTATCGCTGATGCCGGCCTTGGCGCGCTCTTCGGGCGCCAGGCGGCCATGGGTGGTCGAAGCCGGGTGGGTGATGGTGGTCTTGCTGTCGCCCAGGTTGGCAGTGATCGAAATCAGCCGGGTAGCGTCGATGAAGCGCCAGGCGCCCTCCTTGCCGCCGCTGACCTCGAAGCTGAGCACAGCGCCAAAGCCCTTCTGTTGGCGCCGCGCCAGCTCATGCTGCGGGTGGCTGGGCAGCCCAGCGTAGTAGACCCGCTGCACACCTGGCTGCTGCTCCAGCC
>JACXUV010000116.1 GCA_014763715.1 Rhodobacterales bacterium
TGGATGGAACGGCCACTGTCGATTCGGCAAAAAACAATAGAGAGGCAGGACAAGCATGAAATACGGAGACCTTATCCAATTCGACCCGATTGAGTCGGTCGTTCAGTTGCGTGACGCGGACAAATCGAGCGCCGCACACACCCTCGTGAACACCTATGTCATTTCCGAGGAAATGGCCGAACGGCTCATTCAGCTTGTCATTCCTCAGATGCAGTTCGACCACCCGGTCGATAACAAGGGGCTGCTGGTGGTCGGTAATTACGGCACCGGTAAGTCGCACTTGATGTCGGTGGTCTCCAGCCTTGCCGCAGATGCCTCCCTGCTGGAAGGGCTGAAGAACGATGGTGTCCGCGACGCAGCCTCTCAGATCGCCGGTCGGTTCAAGGTCATCCGTACCGAGATCGGAGCCACCACCATGTCCCTGCGCGACATCCTGGTGGCCGAACTGGAAGAGCATCTCGAAAAACTCGGCGTGGAGTATGTGTTCCCCGAAGCCGGGACCATTACCAGCCACAAGCGGGCCTTCGAAGACATGATGGCCAAGTTCGGCGAGGTCTTCCCCGAACACGGCCTGCTGCTGGTGGTCGACGAGCTGCTCGACTACCTGCGCACCCGCAAGGACCAGGAGCTGATCCTCGACCTCAACTTCCTCCGCGAGGTCGGCGAGGTCTGCAAGGACCTGCGCTTCCGCTTCATGGCCGGTGTCCAGGAAGCCATTTTCGACAGCCCGCGCTTCGCTTTTGTCGCCGACAGCATCCGCCGGGTGAAGGACCGCTTCGAGCAGATCCTTATCGCCCGCAGCGACGTGAAATTCGTCGTGGCCGAGCGCCTGCTCAAGAAGACCACCGAGCAACAGGCCAAGATCCGCGACTACCTGATGCCTTTTGCCAAATACTACGGCGGGCTCAATGAGCGCATGGACGAGTTTGTCCGGCTCTTCCCGGTGCATCCCGATTACATCGACACCTTCGAGCGGGTCACCGTGGTGGAAAAGCGCGAGGTGCTCAAGACCCTGTCCATGGGCATGAAAGGCATTCTCGGCAAGGACGTGCCGCAGGACGAACCCGGCCTGATCGCCTTCGACAGCTATTGGGGTACCCTCAAGCAGAACGCTTCGTTCCGCGCCATTCCCGAAATCCGGGCAGTCATTGATTGCAGCCAGGTTCTGGAATCCCGCATCGAGAACGCCATCACCCGCAAACAATACAAGCCGATGGCGCTGCGCCTGATCCATGCGCTGTCCGTCCACCGACTCACCACCGGCGACATCTATGCCCCCATGGGCGCGTCCGCCGAGGAACTGCGCGACCGTCTCTGCCTGTTTGATCCGCTGATCGCCGAGCTGGGTAGCGACGAACCCGACAAGGATCTCCAGACCCATGTGGAAACGGTCCTG
>JACXUV010000117.1 GCA_014763715.1 Rhodobacterales bacterium
CAGGACCGTTTCCACATGGGTCTGGAGATCCTTGTCGGGTTCGTCGCTACCCAGCTCGGCGATCAGCGGATCAAACAGGCAGAGACGGTCGCGCAGTTCTTCGGCGGATGCGCCCATGGGGGCATAGATGTCGCCAGTGGTAAGGCGGTGGACGGACAGAGCATGGATCAAGCGCAGCGCCATCGGCTTGTATTGTTTGCGGGTGATGGCGTTCTCGATGCGGGATTCCAGAACCTGGCTGCAATCGATGACCGCCCGGATCTCGGGAATGGCGCGGAACGAGGCGTTCTGCTTAAGCGTGTTCCAGTAGCTGTCGAAGGCGATCAGGCCGGGCTCGTCCTGCGGCACGTCCTTGCCAAGGATGCCCTTCATGCCCATGGACAGGGTCTTGAGCACCTCGCGTTTTTCCACCACGGTGACCCGCTCGAAGGTGTCGATGTAATCGGGATGCACCGGGAAGAGCCGGACAAACTCGTCCATGCGCTCGTTGAGCCCGCCATAGTATTTGGCAAAGGGCATCAGGTAGTCGCGGATCTTGGCCTGTTGCTCGGCGGTCTTCTTGAGCAGACGCTCGGCCACGACGAATTTCACGTCGCTGCGGGCAATCAGGATCTGCTCGAAGCGGTCCTTCACCCGGCGGATGCTGTCGGCGACAAAAGCGAAGCGCGGGCTGTCGAAAATGGCTTCCTGGACACCGGCCATAAAACGGAAACGCAGGTCCTTGCAGACCTCGCCGACCTCGCGGAGGAAGTTGAGGTCGAGGATCAGCTCCTGGTCCTTGCGGGTGCGCAGGTAGTCGAGCAGCTCATCGACCACCAGCAGCAGACCATGCTCGGGGAAGACCTCGCCGAACTTGGCCATCATGTCCTCGAAGGCCCATTTGTGGCTGGTGATGGTGCCCGCCTCGGGGAAGACATATTCCACGCCGAGTTTTTCGAGATGCTCTTCCAGTTCGGCCACCAGAATGTCGCGCAGGGACATGGTGGTGGCTCCGATCTCGGTACGGATAACCTTGAAGCGTCCGGCGATCTGAGAGGCCGCATCGCGGACACCGGCGTGATTCAACCCTTCCAGCAGGGAGGCATCAGCAGCAAGGCTGGAGACCACCGACATCAAGTGCGACTTACCGGTGCCGTAGTTACCGACGACCAGCAGGCCCTTGTTGTCTACCGGCTGGTCGAACTGCATCTGAGGAATGACAAGCTGGATGAGCCGTTCGGCCATTTCCTCGGAAATGACATAGGTGTTCACGAGGGTGTGTGCGGCGCTCGATTTGTCCGCGTCACGCAACTGAACAACCGACTCAATCGGGTCGAATTGGATAAGGTCTCCGTATTTCATGCTTGTCCTGCCTCTCTATTGTTTTTTGCCGAATCGACAGTGGCCGTTCCATCCA
>JACXUV010000118.1 GCA_014763715.1 Rhodobacterales bacterium
GACACAGTGCCGCAAATTAACCTCTATAAACTACATTGATGGATTGCCAAAATCAAGCGTTTTGTGCTGAATAGAGACGACTTTTCCAAAAAACGGCCTGATTGTCGTTGGTGATACGTTCGCCGTTCTGAGGCGCATACATGGTGTATGTCTATACAGCACAGGCGATTGATCCCCTGGCTGCAGGCACCATCACCCGCTGGTACATGCTGTGCCAGCCGGGCCGGAAGCCTTCCAACCGGTAGATGGGCGGCAGGTCGCGCTGCGGGTCGGTGAAGGTCACCAGTTCCCCATGGTTCAGATCCCAGTCGCCGGTCGGCCAGCCGAAGCGCGGTGTGCCGATCTTCTGCTGCCGGCGGATCGTCGGTACCCCGGTAACAGACGTTGTGCAGGTTGACCCCGTGGTAGCGGCTGTTGTCGTAGTGCTGAGGCTGGCGGTTGTGGTAGCCGTACCAGATGCGGTTGAGCTGGTCCTTGGTGCGCGGGCGATGCTGTTCGATGCGCTGGATCAGCTTGTCGCTGACCGGACGCGTGTAGCAGTTGAGCCGGTCACGGCTGATGCCGAGGGCGTGGAGGATCAGCGGTTCCTGCTTGTAGATGATCTTGGCCAGGTTACCTAGGTGCCTGCCGTCGAAGGGCGCGGCGTCGATATGGATGTGGATGCCGCACTGGCTGTTGATCTTGCCACCGGCGCGGCGGATGGCCCGGACCACCTCCTGCAGTTGCGGGATGTCGTCGTAGCCGAGCACCGGGCTGGCCACCTCGGCTCGTCGATGGGCCGGGGATGGATGACCTTGGTGAAAACGGCAAACCCGGCCGCCTGTCGGGTGAGGCGAGGCTCCAGTCAGCCGCTTCCATTCTGGCCACGGCGGTCCTGCGCCGAAAGGCAAAAAACGCATGTGTGGGCAATGAGTTAGAGGTTTTCGAAGATTCTTCCCCTGTGCTCGGAGAAGGAATGGATTCATTGCCGGAACAGAGCATTCATTCATGACAACTCGTCCGGAAACCAAAATAAGGAGTTGAAAATGAATGAGTTACAGAACGCCGCCACCGGCGGCAAGAACCAGGAGCGAACCCGAAACTCGGTCCTTCGGCAGATGGCCCTGCTGCAATCCATGTCCCTGGAGCAGCTCCGGGAAAAATGGCTCGACCTCTACGGCGAAGAACCCAACGGGCTCTCGCTGGCCAAGCTGACCCAGACCTTTCCCGAGGACTGGGACGAGCAGCGCCGCCAGTTCGGCTTCACCACCGACTGACGACCGGACCGGAGACCACCCCAGAGAGCCGACCACCAGCGTTGGCTTTTCTTCTTTATGGGGCAGGAAACCGGAATTAACCACGCTTCTTTTTATGGCCGAGGCGGGCGATTTCGAAATAAACGTCCGGTTGC
>JACXUV010000082.1 GCA_014763715.1 Rhodobacterales bacterium
CCGGAGTACCTTACGCTGACTGAGGCGTTCCAACGCCATGCTAAAATGGACTTAAACGGACTACTGCATGACCGGGACGGATTTCTGGATGCTGCCCGCGGAGCAGGCGTCGGGGTCCCAGACGATGCATCCTGGTCAGACATTTTCTCCGCCGTTCTGGTCACGCTGATCGAGCCGGTCCTTGGCGATGAGCGCCTGACGATGCTGTACCGCTATCCGGTTTGCGAAGCTGCGCTGGCGCGGGCCTGTCCGGATGACCCGCGTTTTGCGGAGCGGTTCGAGATGTATGCCTGCGGGGTGGAGCTGGCGAACGGGTTCCATGAGCTGACGGATGCGGCCGAGCAGCGGGCGCGCTTCGAGGCGGATATGGACCTGAAGCAGGAACTCTATGGCGAGCGCTATCCGATTGATGAGGACTTCCTCGAAGCGCTCGGCAGCATGCCAGACGCGAGCGGCGTGGCGCTGGGGTTCGACCGGCTTGTCATCCTCGCGTCGGGCGCGCGTTCGATCCAGGATGTCCAGTGGACGCCGGTGGAAACATGAGCCGGCCTTTGACGACACCGCAGGCGCTGAAAGCGGCCGGACTGGTCTCTGCCAAAGAGGCTGAGGCGCTGGCGCCGGTCGCGGAGCGCTACGCAATTGCCATCACCCCCTTTCTGGCAGGCCGCATGGACCGGAACGATCCAGGCGACCCGATTGCCCGGATGTTCGTGCCGCAACCGGAAGAAATGATCCGCACGCCGGACGAGTTGGCCGATCCAATCGGGGATGAGGCGCATACGCCGGTGAAGGGGATCGTGCACCGTTATCCGGACCGTGTCCTGCTGAAGCCGGTGGCTGTCTGTCCGGTTTATTGCCGCTTCTGTTTCCGGCGGGAAATGGTGGGGCCGGGCATCGGGGAAACGCTGTCTCCGACGGAACTGGAGGCGGCGCTCGCTTATATCCAGTCGCAGCCCGGTGTGCGCGAAGTGATCCTGACGGGCGGGGACCCGTTCATGCTGTCCCCCGCGCGGGCCAGGGCGTTGACGGCAGCGATTGCCGCGATCCCGCAGATCGAAGTGATCCGCTGGCACACGAGAATGCCGGTTGCCGATCCGGATCGTATCACACCGGAATTTGTCGAGGCGCTGAAGGCGCCGGGCAAGGCGGTCTATGTTTCGATCCATATCAATCATGCGAAGGAACTTGCCCCGGAAACGCAGGGGGCAGTGGCCCGTCTGGCGGATGCGGGCTTTCCCCTGATTTCGCAATCCGTGCTGTTGCACGGGGTGAACGATCAGGTGGATGTGCTGGCGGACCTGATGCAGGCCCTCGTCGCGCACCGCATCCGGCCTTATTATCTCCACCATCCGGATCTTGCGCCGGGCACAGGTCATTTCCGGCTCAGCGTGGAGGAGGGGCAGGCACTCTATTCTGCGCTACGGGATCGTGTCTCAGGCCTCGCTGTTCCACAATATGTCATTGATATTCCGGGCGGGGTCTCCAAGGCCAATGCCGCCGCGTCGGATGTGGTTGAGACAGCGGAAGGCCGTGCCCTGCGCGGGCGCGACGGGAAGCTTCATCCGTATAGCGGATAAGCCGGGATGCTCTAATCGAGTGTCCGGCGATAGCGGAGCATGGCGACGCACACAGCCGAGACCGTGAATATGCAGAGCGCGATAATCGGGCTCTGCAGCTGTGCGAGACTGGTGTCCTTCAGCATGACGCCGCGTACGATGCGCAGGAAGTGCGTCAGCGGCAGGACCTCGCCGATGGTTTGCGCCCATCCCGGCATGCCCCGGAACGGGAACATGAAACCGGACAGCAAAATCGAGGGCAGGAAGAAGAAGAACGTCAGCTGCATGGCCTGCATCTGAGTGCGGGCAATGGTGGAGAAGGTGAAGCCGAGCGCCAGATTTGCCAGCACGAAGACGGAGACGCCGAGGAACAGGATCCACGGATTTCCGATAAAGGGCACATCGAACAACAGTCTTGCGGCCAGCAGGATGATCAGTGTCTGCCCGGCGCCGATGGCGACATAGGGCAGGATCTTCCCGAGCATCACTTCAATCGGTTTCACCGGCATGGCGAGCAGGTTTTCAATCGTGCCCTGCTCGGACTCCCGCGTCATCGCCATGCCCGTGATCATCACGAGCGTCATGGTGAGGATCACGCCAAGCAGTCCGGGCACGATGTTGTAACTCGTCATCGCTTCCGGATTGTACATCTGATGGACGACCAGTTCGAAGGGCGGCTGGCTGCCGCCAAGGCTGGCGAGCGGGCCTTTCAGGTCATGCCGCAGGGCATCGGTGAGAATGGTCTGCGCAAAGCCGACGGCGCCGGAGGCTGCAGCAGGGTCTGTCGCGTCCGCCTCGATCAGGATTTGCGGCTGCTCGCCGCGTATTAGCTTGCGGGTAAAGCCTGCAGGGACCGAGACGACAAAAGCGACTTCCCCACGGGCCAGCAGGTCACCCGTCTTGCGCGGGTCATCTGTCTGCATCACGAAGTCATAATAGTCAGACGTCTTGAGAGACTGAACCAGTGTGCGGACGATTGGCGTCTGCTCCTCCACCAGAAGGGCGGCGGGCAGGTGTTTCGGGTTCATGTTGATGGCATAGCCGAACAGGATCAGCTGCATGATGGGAATGCCGAACATGATCGCGAAGGTGAAACGGTCCCGGCGGATCTGGACCGTTTCCTTCATGAAAATGGCCCAGATGCGGCCGAAGGAGTTCAGCAGGCCGGTCATGCGTGAACCCGTTTGTCTTCACCGGCTTCCGCGCTGAGCGCGATGAAGGCATCTTCGAGACTTGTGCGGACTTCGCTCCAGCTGACATCGTGCGCCTCGTGGCGTTCGAGGGCGGTTTTGATGGCGGCCCGGTCTTTCCCGCTTACGTGAAGCGCGGAACCGAAATAGGCGGCATGTTCGATGCCGGGTTCGCTCCTGATGGCATCGGCCAGGCGTCGGACACCGGGCCCTCACCGCGGAATGTGATGAGGGACGAGCGGGCAATAACGTCTGCCACGGTGCCCTCAACGATTTTCTGGCCATTGGCGAGGTAGACGATGCGGTCACACCGCTCGGCCTCATCCATGTAGTGGGTGGACACGAGGACGGTCATCCCGGCCAGCGAGAGATGGTGGATTTCATCCCAGAAGTCGCGCCGTGCCTGCGGGTCCACCCCGGCGGTGGGTTCGTCCAGCAGCAACAGTTTCGGATTGTGCATGGTCACGGCGGCGAGGGCGAGGCGCTGTTTCCAGCCGCCTGACAAGGCGCCGGACAATTGATGCTGGCGATGGGTGAGCCCCAGTTTCTCGAGCGTCGCGTCGACTGTCTGGCGGATTTTGGGCAGGTGATACAGGCGGGCGACGAATTCCAGATTCTCGCGGATCGTCATATCCGTCCAGAACGAGAATTTCTGTGTCATGTAGCCGGTCAGCTCACGGATTTTTTCCGCATCGCGCCGGATATCGTAGCCGAGGCACTGGCCGGTGCCCTCGGTGGCCGTCAGCAAGCCGCAGATCATTCGGATGGTTGTTGTCTTGCCGGATCCGTTCGGACCGAGGAAGCCCCAGACTTCGCCGCGGGGCATCTGGATATCGACGCCTGCGACGGCCGTTTTCTTGCCAAAGCGCTTGACCAGGCCGTGAACGTCGATGGCGTAGTCGCCGGACATTACCAGTTCACCTCCACCGGCAGGCCGGGGTGCAGGCCAATGCCTTCCGGTACGCGCGCCTCGACCATGAAGACGAGTTTCTCGCGTGAATGCCGGGCATAGATGACAGGCGGTGCGAATTCGGCTTCGTGGGCAATAAAGGTGATCTCTGCTTTGACGGGGGTGGTAATACCATCGGCAGTCAGTGAGACGGTGTTGCCGACTTTCAGTTTCGCAAGGTCCGTCTCCGGAACATAGAAGCGGGCCTTGAGTCCTGTATCAGGCAGGATGGCGATGATCGGTGTGCCGGGAGTAACGAACTCCCCTTTGCGGAAGAAGACTTCCTCTACCTTGCCGCCGACCGGGGCAAAGGTGCGCCGCTCGTCCAGACGGTATTCTGCGGCCGCCTTGGCGGCTTCGGCGGACCGGGTGGCAGCCTGCGCTGCTTCGCGGGAGGCGTCACGCGCGGGCAGGGCGGCGACCTTGAGGTCCTGCTCGGCGGCATGAACGGCGGCGACGGCGGCGTCATATGCGGCAAGGACCGTGTCGCGCTGTGATTTCGGGGCGTAGCCCTGCTCGACAAGAGGCAGCACCCGGTCCCGTTCACTGGTTGCCTGCTCAAGCCTTGCTTTTGCGGCGGCGAGTTGGGCCTCGAGGCGTTTGATTTCAGGCGGGCGGGCGCCTGTGCTGAGGTCTTCGGCCTGGGCAATCGCCTGGTTCAGTTTCGCGCCGGCCTCGGAGACGGCTGCTTCCTCTGCCGTGCTGTCGAGGCGGAAGAGGAAGTCGCCCTGTTCCACGCGGTCGCCCTCTGTGACCGGCTGCTCGACGATGCGGCCGGATGCAGGGGCGGCGACATAGGTCCAGTCAGCTTCAATATAGCCGAGATGGACTGGCTCATCCTGCGGAGTGCATCCGGAGAGCCCAAGCAACATGAGGCCAGCTGCGAGGGCCTGCAGGGTCGTGGTGCGATTCATGATGCGCTCCCGATCTGTAGGGCTCTGAGCATCATCTGCTCATGTATCCTGAAAAGCTCATCGAGGTCGATGTCGGCTTCGGATTTCTGGTTGAAGACGGCTTGCCATATGGCGCTGAAGATCATGGGCGCCATGAGGAGACGGGCCGTGAGTGCCGGCGTGTCGATGATGGCTTCGCCGGTGTCGTGGGCGCGCTGCAGCAGCGACGTGATCATCGAGAGAACGCGGTCGATCAGGTCTTCCCGGTACGCGCGGACGACCTCCGGAAACAGGTGGCTGTCGCCGATCAGGACCTTCATCAACCGCGGCAGGTCCGTCTGCCGGACCAGAAAGGGGGCAAACTGACGGATCCGGGCCAGTGCATCCTTGAGGCTTGTCGATTGCGATGTGATTGTTTCCACAATCTTCAGGTTCGGCGTGGCGAGAGTCTCTATGAGCCCCTGGAACAACGCTTCCTTTGATCCGAAGTAGAGGTACAGCGTGCCCTTGGAGAGGCCTGCGCGCCGGGCAATGTCGTCCATCCGCGTGGCGGCAAAGCCCTTTTCGAAGAATTCGTCCAGCGCCGCGCCGAGCAGGGCCTGACGGCGCTCGTCTTTCGCCTCATTGCTTCGCGCTCGTAACATGGACGCACTCACAAATAACTGACCAGTCAGTCATTTGTCTTTTGCGGGCATCTGTCAATGGTCTCGCTCATCTGCAGGCGGGCAGACCGTCTCGGAACCTTCACACATCTGACATTAAACTTTCGGCTTGGCCTTCTAAGGGTGCCCGCCTGCACCTGGGGTGAGCTGATGCCGAGTGATGACCAGTTCGTATATTCTCTGGAACTGAAGATCCTGGACCTGGAAAAGGTCGTGAAGGATCTTGAGAAGCGGATTGCCGACCTTGAGTCCAAGCAGGCATCTGCCGCACAGCTGTCACAACCTGATGTTCCGGAAGACGTCTTGCGGCAGATCGAGATGGGCGAAAACCCTATCCGGGCGTTGCGTCAGTATCGCCTCATGACCCAGAAGGACCTGAGCACGAAGTGCGGGATTCGCGCCAACCACATCTCCGCAATGGAGCGCGGCATGCCCTTCGGGCTCAAAACGGCCAAGCGTCTGGCAGAAGCGCTGGACGTGCCGGTTGGATTGCTGACGTGAGTACGAAATGAAAATCAGATCGCTGCAAGCTTTTGTTTTTACGGCTCTTGTTGTTGCTGCCTGTTCCAAGCCGGCGCCGACTGGGCCTACGGAAATATTTCCCGGTGCTGAAACGCCGGACCACCGGAATCACGCCTACTCGATGACAGAAAATGCGGATGGAACGATCCGCATCTTCACGAGGGAAAAGGGCGATGAAGCGTGGCTTTATGAAATGCACCGTAGTGGGAAAACCTGGTCGGAGCCGAAACGCATGGACCTGCCAGCCCGCCGCCGCCTGAAAGGCGCGAGCTTCAACCGTCAGGATGGCTCGCTCTACTTTGCTACGGATGCCCTCATGCCGTCCAGGAATGGCAAGGACCTCAACATCTGGAGAGTTGAATGGGACGGGACGGCCTGGGGCGAGGCAAAGCCGATCGAGGGGGATATCAATACCGGCGGTGACGAGACCATCGCATCTGTCGCGGCGGATGGGACGATGATCTTCGTTTCCAATCGTCCGGAAATGGATGGTTTCGGCTACGGACTGGGCGAAGCACATCAGGACGAAACCGGCGCGTGGAAGATCACGAAATTCCTGACAGAGCTGAACGACGTACGTACCGATGATCATGTCGCGATCACAGCGGATGGTAACAGGATCTTCTTCTACACACACCGGACCCCAAAGCTCGGTGGCGCTGACATCTGGACAAGTGTCAGGCGTGCGGATGGCACATGGAGTGATCCAGTGAACCCCGGGGCGCCTTTGAATTCCGAGGCCAATGAGTTCGGGGCTGGCTTGTCAGGTGATGGGCAAACCCTGTTTTTCTCGCGAAATGGCGTTCTTATGGAGATCCCGCTGGAGCTGGTTCTCCGTGGAGCGGCTTTACAGTAAATTTCCATAGACAGAAAAACTGAAATCTGGGTGGTTCAGAGCCCATTTCAGAGCTGTTTTTCGTCGCCTGCAGCCCCGGCAGCAGGTTGCTGAATTCAGTTTTTTCTGGGCTTTTCAGGCAATTCCTAGATGTTGTGGCGCCGTCACAAAAACTTAATCAAACCGTTTCGCAACCGTAAAGCTGCGCTGTCATAAGCCGCGGCGGCGGCACGAGTCTCTCAAGGGGATTCCGGGATTCGCGCAGGCCTCGACAGCTAGACACAGCGGCTCCGCAGGGGGTCTTAGAGGGGAGTTTCATGAAAATCCGCAAATCACTGAAGCTGGCGACGATGGCGAGCCTGGCCATCCTGACGCTGGCGGCTTGCTCGGACACGACAATTTCGTCGCCCGGCACCCCGACAACGCCGGTCAGCCC
>JACXUV010000083.1 GCA_014763715.1 Rhodobacterales bacterium
AAAACTTGCTAATAGCGAGCTATTAGCTGCGTTTTCCGCCTCAAGCAGCCAATTTTTTCCTCATTTTTATTTCGCGCCCCACTCGTGCAAAGCTCTCATGAAAACCTTTTACGAAGATACCCATTTCATAGAGTCGGTCGAGCGTTTGCCTGCCCAGCCTGAAATAGAGCGCAAGATTCGCGAACGTTTTCAGGTGTTTATGCACGCATACGGTTATGAACGCGTTACCCTGCTCGATAGCAACGGCCGTGTTCTCGTGGATGAGGGCGATACGCTGATGGGACGCGATGTATCCGACTGGCGGAACACCATGGTGACCTGGCTTGGCTTAGCCAAGACCCTCCTGGTCTGCTGTTTGCCGACAGCGACTTTCATCTCGATGTGATCCCTTGGTCGACAGAAGCGGTGATTCGCGATATGTGGGCGCCTTGGTTCTGCATGTCGATCCACGCGCTTTTCTGATTCCGTTTATGCACGATGTTCCAACACAGGAAAACACACTAGAAAGCTGGCTGCTGGTTAATTTGAATCACACTCCGCGCGGATTTAGAACGCAGCATGGCAATGTTTACTTTGACCGACGTTGCCGCTTTAAAGGGTATCGCACCAAATGGGTTGGCGTGCGGGCTCAGGTGGTTGATCGGTCGGTGGGGCACCAGCTGCGCATTCATTGTCTGTTTACCGATATCACCTTGCGCACCGAACATGAATTGGCGCAGAAGCATTTCAATTGAAGTGGCGCTTAAAAATGCGGTTAGACAGCAGCAGTTGCGAGTCCATTATCAACCGCAGGTTTCTCTCGCCAGTGGCCGGATTAAGGGGGCGGAAGCGTTGGTGAGGTGGCAACATCCCACTTTGGGACTGGTGGCACCGGCCTATTTCATCGGGGTGGCAGAGGAATCGGTCTGATTGCTGACATCGGCGACTGGGTGCTGAAGGAGACCTGTCGTCAAATCCGCCGCTGGCGCGAGCAAGGTTATGAGGGGATGGTGTTTGCGGTGAACGTTTCCCCCAAGCAGATGGTGTATAACGATTTGACCGAATCCGTCAGGCAGGCGTTGGCGCAAAGCGGCATTCCTGCGGAGTGCCTGGCGCTGGAAATAACCGAAAGCGGTTTGATGGCGGCCGGTGATAAAGCGGTGCGCCAGTTTGAAGAGTTGCGGGCGTTGGGCGTGCGTATCGCTATCGACGATTTCGGCACCGGTTATTCCTCATTGGCGTATTTGAAAAACCTGCCACTCGATGTGCTGAAAATCGACAAGCAGTTTGTGGATGACATTCCCGATAACGAGGACGGCATGCAGATCGTTAACACGATTATTGCCATGGCGCACAGTCTGCATTTGAAAGTGTTGGCAGAAGGGGGGAGACGGAAACCCAGCGCGACTTTTTGGCGTTGCGAGGTTGCGATTCTTATCAGGGGTATCTCATGAGTCCGCCGGTCAGTGCGGAGGATTTTGAAAGGCTATTTCTGAAGTCGGGGGCGATGCTCCTAAGGAGTCGCCGCCCAAACCGCACTGAGGGTGCAGGCGGTTGGGTGACGGCTAAGGTGGTTTTCACTTAAAACGGACAACCCAGTGCTTGGGCGTTGGTTTTGACGGTGTTGCGCTCCTGCTGATCGGCGGCGGCATCAAAACCGTCGCGCTCGTACCAGCCTTGGGTGTGTTGCAGAATAATGTCTGCGAGTGCTTGAGCGTGGTCTTCGCGGTCGTTCAGACATGGGATGTAACCGTACTTCTCACCACCGGCCTCTTCAAAATATTCGCGGTTCTCTTCGCCGATCTCTTCAATGGTTTCCAGACAGTCGGCCGAAAAGCCCGGGCAGATCACCTGAATATTATTGATGCCGTGTTTCGGCAGGTTCATCATGGTTTCGTCGGTGTAAGGCTTGATCCACTCTTCCTTGCCGAAGCGCGACTGGAAGGTGACCTTGTACTGCTCTTTGCCCAACCCCAGTTCTTCGGCCACCAGACGTGAAGTCACATGGCATTCGCAGTGGTAGGGGTCGCCGTTGTCCAAGTAACGCTGCGGCACCCCGTGGTAGGACATGACCAGCAGTTGCGGTTCGCCGTGGTGCGACTGGTATTCGCGGATGGAATTGGCCAGCGCCTTGATGTAACCCGGATGGCGGTGGTATTTTGTGACGAAACGCAGTTCCGGAATCCAGCGCCAGGTTTGCAGTTCGGCGGTGACGGCGTCAAAAGTTGACGCGGTGGTGGCTGCGGCGTACTGCGGATAGAGCGGCAGCACCAGTATGCGTTGGCAACCCTTTTCCTTGAGTTCCTTCAAGCCGCTGGCAATCGACGGATTGCCGTAACGCATCCCCAGCGCAAACTCCACACGTCCCTGAAAATGCGGACGCACCTTGGCGGCAATCGCCTCCACCTGGCGTTGGCTGATATTCAACAGCGGCGCGCCGGGGCCTTCCGAATTCCACACGCTGGCATAGGCTTCGGCCGATTTGGCTGGGCGGGTGCGCAGAATAATACCGTTCAGAATCAGCTTCCACAACCAGCGTGCCGGTGGCGGTTCGACCACGCGCGGGTCTTCCAGGAACTGTTTGAGATAGGGTTTGAGCGCCTCTTTGGTGGGCGCGTCCGGCGTGCCCAGATTGGTGATTAAGATGCCGGTTGCGCTGTCGTCACCGTGGCGGTAGTGGGTGGTGTTCTGGTATTCCAAGGTGCGGTTCCCTGTATTAAATAAATGTGTCGCCTAAAATTATACATAAACTGTACAAGGGCGGCACATCTGTTTTTAAAATCGAAAATTCGGCAAAGTCCGCTAAGAATAACAACAATCCCGCCATTAGTGAACCGCTTTGGCTTTGGGCAGCTCCTCCCAGCGGGTGGTGTAGCGCGGCGACAGCTGCTCGCGTTTCATCTGCCAATGGCGGGTGTTGAGGCCGCTATTGGCGAGTTGTACGCTGTGTTTGCCGAACTGGCGGTTGAGGCTGTCCATCACCTGCATCAGCGCATCCGCTTTGGGATTGGCCGAATAACGCGGATTGACGGCAAACATGTCGGTCTGCAAAGCGCCTTTGGGGGTGATGTGGCCGAGGGTGACGGCGGCTTTCTGGTAGAGATAGCCGTCGCGCCAGATCTGTTGCAGCCCTTTGAGTGCGATTTTGCTGAGCAGCACGCTGTTGTCGCTGGGGTAGATCAGCGGAATCTGAACGCTGTTGCGGTATTGCGGCAAATGATTTTGAAAACGCGGCGTGAGAATGCTGACCCCGACACTTTGGCAGACGCTGCCCTGCTGGCGCAGTTTTTGCGCGGCAATGGCGGTATAACTGGCGACGGCCTGTTTCATCGCATCCAGCTCCTGCACCAGCTGGCCAAAGGAGCGCGAGGAGACAATGTGCTGTTTATTGGGATGGTGTTCATGCAGCGCCAGACACGATTGGCCGTTGAGTTCGGCGACGATGCGCTCCACCGTGACCGAATAGCGGCGGCGAATCTGCTTGGGGCAGGCCTGCTGCAGATCGCGGGCGGTGAGAATCCCCTGGGCTTCAAGCTGCTGGCTCAACTGCTTGCCCACGCCCCAGACCTGACCGACTTTGACCTGTTGCAGCAGGGTTGCGAGTGTTGTGGCCGAAAGCGCCGTCAGATCGAGAATCCCGTTTAAATCGGCGCGTTTTTTGGCGAGGTGGTTGGCGAGTTTGGCCAGCGTTTTGGTGGGGCCTATGCCGACCGCTACCGGCAGTCCGAGCCATTGCCAGACGCGTCGTCTGATCTCTGCGGCATAGTCGCCGAGGTGGTCGATTGGCAGGTCTGAGAGTTCCAGAAAGCTCTCGTCAATCGAATAGATTTCCTGATGTGGCGAGAATTGGCCGATGACGCTGTGCAGGCGGTGGCTCATATCGGCATAGAGTTCGTAGTTGGAGCTGAACACGGCCGTGCGGTGCTGTTGCAGCAGTTTGGCGACTTTGAAATAGGGCTGAAACATCATGCTTTGCGAGGTGGCGGCGCGGTAGCCGCCGTCGCCCAGGTGGTGAATCTGTGCGTCCAGCGCCTTGGCCTGGGCATTGGCGGCGACAATGCAGCCGTCGTTGTTGGAAAGCACCACCACCGGCCGGTTTTTAAGGCTCGGGTCAAACGCCATCTGGCAGGAGGCGTAGAAGCTGTTGGCGTCGATCAGTGCAAAAATAGGCATGAAAATTTCCTGACAGGCCGGGTAAAAAAGTAGGTATCCGGCCTCGTCAACAACGAACAAGGGAACGAGGAACCATTCCTGCGGCTGCACGGGATGGCCGAAGCGGTCGTTGATGGTGATGTTTAGCCGCGCCGACGCAAACAGCCTGTGAAACAGGTTCTCCATTCGCGTGCGGTTGATGCCTGCCAGCTTGTAGGTGGCAACCACCTCGACCTTTGCCAGAAGATAGGTGGCGTCATGCTCGGCGTCCGCGATGCGGCTCTCCACCTTGCCGCCAGTTACGCCGATCTTGTGGATCAGGTCGCGGTGTTGCGCAACATAGGGGTGATCGGACAGCGAGCGCAGGACATAGATGGTGCCGCTCTCAACGTCGTCCGATTCCAACTCGCCGCCGAAGGACAACTGCCCGCTCTCCGGCGAGACCAAGCGCCGCGCGGCGGGGTCGTCGTAGAACGCGCGTTGAAGCGAGCGCAGCAATAGATTGCTCTCGGTGCCGTTGGCGAAGATGACCCGCAAACGGCGATCCACTTCCCCGGCAGTTGTCTTCAGCGGCTCGCCCACCTCGGCGACGTAGAGGGTGATGCCATCGAGGACGAAGAAGTCCCCAGCCTTAATCGCGCGGCGTCCCGCCTCGATGGACTGAGCTTGGCGCAGGCCAGTCGTAAGGTCGGCTGGCACGCGCTCAAACAGCGGCCTGTACGTCTCGAAGTCCTCGCACGGCTTGCGGTTGGCAACCTCCTCCGCGGCCCGCTTATCGGTGCTGGTGCGGACGTGGCGCAGGACGGTGATGTCGTCGGCGTCGGCTACCCCGCCCAGCTCGGCGGCCAGCTCATCCGCGTTGTACGTCTCAGGAGGGGCGGCGACTCCCATGGTGCCCGCAAGCAAGCCTTGATGATCCAGCGGTTCAAGCAGGGCGCGGCAATCGGGGAGCTCCCGCAGGCGGTCAAGGCGTACGGCATACAGCCGCTCGAAGATGTCGCGATCTTCCCCATGCTGCGGCGCGCGTCCGTGCTTCTCGACAAACCGCTGGATTTCCTCGAACCCGGCGATGACGCGCTCCTCGCGCGGCGGGCGTCCGCCCTTGGCTTCCGGCGTGGCGAACTCGGAAAGTTCCGCTGCTAGTTCATCGAGGTCTGGTTCACTCATAGCGACCCTCCTTTTTGTAGCGCATAAACGCGGCAGCACCTTCGGCCATGCGTCGCTCCCACGCATCCTGCGCATCGAGCGCGGGCACACGACCGCGCTCCTTCTTGAACTGGACAGCGCGGACGGCAAGCGCCTTCGCTTCGTCGGGCGTTAGAGTCGTGCGCTTGGCGGAGATGGCCGCCGCGACCTGCTGCAAACTCTCCTCGCTCATGGCCTTGGCGAGGATGGCGTAGGCTTCGCCGAAGGGGTTAATACGATCGATGAGGTCGATGTCCAGTTCGCGCACGTCCATTGCAAAGCGACGCACACCATCGATCAGGGCGGTGTTAGGGGGTGCCTCGTCGCCATCGCCACCATTGCCGCCCGTCGCAAGCTGCTTTGCCTGCTGGGTCAGCGTGAGGGCGGCGATGGCGTGCTGGCGCACGGCTTCCTGATCCTCGGCGTCTAGGTCGGGATACTTGTCCCTGATGATCTTGCCCATGCGGACCTGCGTCAGTTCCTCCGGCACCAACTCCTCATCGAACAGGCCGCGTTCGATGGCGGTCTTGTCCTGAATGAAGGTCGTGATCACCTCGTTCAAGTCCTCCTGGCAGATGCGCACAGCTTCCTTGCTCTTGGGTTCAGCAAGGCCCTTGATCTCGATCTGCACCTGTCCGGTCTGGTGGTTGACGCCGACGTTGGACTTACCGGGCTCGTAGCCACCCTTGCCATAGTCGAAGCCAAGCGTTGGAGCGTTATCCGCATTCTTGGGCTTGAACTCGAAGCGCGGGGCGAGGACCTGCTCCATGAGAAGGCTTGCGGCGATGGCCTTCAAGGTGTCGTTGACGGCCTCGGTCACGGCCTGCTCGGAGGCATCAGGCTCGGCGATCAGATTGGTGAACCTCGCGCGGGTCTTGCCCGGCGCGTCGCGGGTGGCACGACCGATGATCTGCACGATCTCGGTCAGGCTGGCACGATAGCCGACAGTCAGGGCGTGCTCGCACCAGATCCAGTCGAAGCCCTCTTTTGCCATGCCCAGCGCGATGATGATGTCCACATGGTCCCGGTTGTTCTTCTGCGCCGGGTCCTTGAGCGCGGCGGACACGCGGTCGCGCCTCGTGGCGTCGTCATCAACAAGATCGGCAATCCGCAGCACGCGGCCTTGCGGCGTCCTGACCAGCTGGAAGCCTGTCACAGCGTCGATGCCCTGCCATTCGCCCAGCGCCTCGATGATATGTTCCACCTCCCGCATCTTGTCCTTCGTGCTCTCGCGCGAATTGACGTTGGGGATGTGGACGATCGTTTTCTCGGCAGAGTCGAGGACGTTGAGCATGTCATCGACGTAAGACCCGCTGTAGAAAAAGTAGCCGATGTCGAGCCGCTTGAGGTACTCGTAGCCGTTGAGTTGTTCGTAGTAGGTGTAAGTGACGGTATCGAACTTGGCTTCGTCGGACGGGGCAAGAACGGCCTCGGCGTCGCCCCGGAAGTAGGAGCCGGTCATGGCGACGATGTGCGTCCGGCCCCGGGCGATGAACTGCCCCAGGTGCAGGCCAAGCTTGTTGTCGGGATTGCTTGAGACGTGGTGAAACTCATCCACCGCGATCAGCCGGTCGTCAAACTTCTCCACGCCGTAGGCATCGACCGCGAAGCGGAAAGTGGCGTGGGTGCAGACCAGCACCTTGTCGTCGCCCTCAAGGAATGCCCCCAGCGCCTTGACCTTGCCACCGTTGTCGTTGCCGGGCGCGTTGCAGAGGTTCCACTTGGGCTCGACCTGCCAGTCAGCCCAGAAGCCGTACCTGGACAATGGCTCATCGTTGAAGCTGGCACCGATGGTCTTCTCCGGCACGACGATGATGGCTTGCTTCAAGCCCTGATGGGTGAGCTTGTCGAGCGCGATGAACATGAGCGCGCGGCTCTTGCCCGATGCCGGCGGCGACTTGATGAGCAGGTACTGTTCCCCGCGCTTCTCATAGGCGCGCTCCTGCATGGGGCGCATCCCGAGGGCATTGGCCTTGGTGGAGCTGCCGTTGCGCGCGTAGGTCACGGAAACGGAGGGAATGGATTTCTGATCAATGGTCATGCGCGTGCCCCTGTCTTCTTTCTCTTCGCCGCGCCGGGTGAGGCGGCCATTTTCGTATACAGCTCGAACAGCTTCTCCAGCCGCTCGGTGTCGTTGCGGAAGCGCCGCCCGATATAGATGCGCTCCAGCACTTCGTCATTGCGCTCATGCGCCGCGCGCAAGTCGGCGGGCATGGTGTCAGGGTCGTAAAGGTCAGCGATTGTCGCGGGGAAATGTGCTTCCCGCGCCAACAGGATGTCCTCGGCGCAGCGCGTGAGGTCGGCCTTGTTCTTCTCGGTCAGCGTCGGGACGGGGAAGGTGTTCCAGCCCATGGTGTTCGAGTAGCGATAGCGGGTTTCAAGCTTCCCGCAGACCGTAGCGATCCAAACGAGATGCAGACGCGATGCGATCAGAGCCATGTTCCAGAGGGGAGCGTCGTAGAGGGCGAAGGCGGAGTCGCTGACGACCGAATGATTGTCAATTAGCCCCACGGGGAGGTACTCGCGGCCTTCCGATGACACGCGCGGAACAGTCAGCGCTGACTGCTTAGCGTTCCCCTGAATTTGGACAAATCTGTATGGTGCCTTGGCGTAGTCGCGCGTAGAGCCAGCCTTGCTAGACAGCCGCATGGCCCTTACGGCCTCAAGGCGCCAAGCGATAGCCGGAGAGCGAGCGGCATCGGCCCATTGATCTTGCTCGATCCATAGGCAGTACCGGACCTTGCCCTGAATGAACTCCTCTGAGCCGACAAAGCGCCTCAGATACTTTTCAAAGATTAGGTCGTCCCGGCCTGTGCCCGCCTTGTCTTCAGGTGATGCAAGAAGATGCCCGCCGTCGCGTGGCATGTTGCCGAAACACATATCGGGCAAGCCCGAAACGCTTTTGCGCTGCCCTTCGACCACCACGTTCTCGCCAATGGTCAGATACGGCGTGATGTTCGCCGCCTCGCGCACGGTGGATTCGCCGTCGCGGCTCAGATCATAGAGTTTGCGTTTTTTGCTCGCGTCCGTCGTAAGCCCGACGATGACAACAGTGACGCCCGCGTTGTGGCTCGCAAGGTTCGTCCACTTGAAGCTCGTATGGGCAAAAGAAATCTCATGCCCGGATTCGAGAATGAGGGGCCAAAGGATCGGCACATGCTGACCCTGACAGATCGAATTGGTGGCGACGAATGCGACATCGGCGCTAGTTCGTGCGCCGTAGTCGGCCGCTTTGATGAACCACCCGGCCACGTAGTCGAGTGACTTCCAAGCGCTCGCGCGACCATCTAAGAGGCGCTTCAAGTCCTCTTTCTGCTCCGGTGATTGTTCGCGGGCACCCTGATAGGGCGGATTACCGCAGATGTACGTTTCGCCGCCTTCGTTCTCGAAGTCGATCTGCGCCTGTTCGAGCGGTGTGTGAAACAGGTCGTCAGCTTGATGCTTCACCCCCGTCCCTGTCGGCGGACAGATACTCAGCCAGTCGAGCCGCAGCGCGTTGCCGCAGGTGATCCAGTTCTCGTTGCGCAGGGGCAGGAACTCGGCCAAGGCCAGCTTCTGTCCGCGATAGAGCACGTCGCACTGGTATTCGGCGATGATCAGCGCGAGGCGCGCGATTTCGGTGGGGAAATCGCGCAGTTCGATGCCGCGAAAGTTGGTGAGCGGGATCTCCGAGGCGCGACCCGGCTCGCCGCGCCGCTGGTTGATCTCGGCCTCAATCGCGCGCATTTCCTTGTAGGCGATGACGAGGAAATTGCCGGAGCCGCAGGCCGGGTCGAAAACCCGGATTCTCGCCATGCGCTTGCGCAGATTGAGCAGGGTGCGGGGGTTGTCGCCCGCTTCCTCAAGCCGCGCCCGCAGGTCGTCGAGAAAAAGCGGGTTGAGCACTTTGAGGATGTTGGGGACGCTGGTGTAGTGCATCCCCAAAGCGCCGCGTTCCTCGTCCTCGGCGACGGCCTGGATCATCGAGCCGAAAATGTCCGGGTTGATCTTCGTCCAGTCTAGCTTGCCGATATGGAGGAGATAGGAGCGCGCGATCCGGCTGAAACGCGGCACGTTAAGGCTGCCCGAGAAAAGCCCGCCGTTCACATAGGGAAACACGTCGGCCCAGCGCGGCAGCGCGGCGGCGGCCCGGTCTGCGATCTTGGTGTTCATGGCGCGGAATATCTCGCCGATCACATGATCCGTGTTCGATGAGTCTTTGGCGCTCATCTGCTCGATGGTGGCGGTGAACAGGCCAGCGCCGTTGAAGATGTCGGTGTCCTCCGCAAAAAAGCAGAAGATCAGCCGCGCCATGAAGTGATTCATGTCGTGACGGCGCTCGGCCGTGCCCCAGGCGGGATTGTCTTTGAGCAACTCGACATAGAGCCGGTTGAGTCGGCTGGTCGCCCGAATGTCGAAGGCGTTCTCACTGATCTGCTGGACGGTGGTGATACCGGCCAGCGGCAGGAAGAAACCGAAATGGTCGGGGAAGTCGGCATAGTCGCAGGCGACCGTTCCGCCCGTTTCCACATCCTCGGCCTCGAAGGTGTCGCCGTCAGTCGCCAACACGAACTTCGCTTTCGCGCGGGCCGTGGCAGGGCTGGCGCGAAGCGCCGCCAATGTCCGCCCTACTTCGCCGGGCGCGGCGACGGCAATGTGAATGTTGTTGTGCTGGAGCACGCCGCCAACGTCGGACTTGTTCGACGCGCCGCTGCGCAGACGCTTGATGGTCGTAGCCTTGTTGCCGAAGGCTTCAAGAAAGGCATAGGGGAAGTTCGCGGGGTCAAAGGGCCGCCCCGCAAGGTCGGTGATGGCCTGCTCGATCTCAACGGCGTTCAACGCGATTTACCCCCGTCGCCGTATAGGTGGTCTGTGTGCGCGGGCGCTCGGCACCGCCGCCGTTTTTGGCCAAGAACGCCCGCAAAAATAATTGCGGCATTTGCACGGTAAGGTGAGGTAGCGAGCGTTTTGTTGTCATGAGTCATGGCGGTTCGTGCTTCCTTGTCTTGGTCTCGGATTGTGCCCGTAGCAGAGTCTTTAGCCAGTTCTGAAACACTCTGCCACGAATTTTAAGAGAGTCTTGCTGCCCAGATCGGTTTGTGAGGTCACATGATATGTCAAAGCGACACAGCTAGGCAAGGACAATCACCCCATTTCTGTGGGGAGCGGCAGGACAGTTGAATCACCTTCAAAGAAAATTTGATATCCTTCGCCTTACCAGCGCAAGTGGCATGATAGACCAAATTTTTAGTACCTCATTCTTATGGTATAAGGTACCATCAACTAATGGAGGCTAATTTATGGGAACTATACTGCACGCTAACGCCAAGACAACGCCACGAATCACTTACTTTGTTTGTACCAACTTAGTCTACTTTTTCTCATAGTGACATCTTAGATAATTTTAGTTATCTAGGACAGCCCCTTAAATTTTTAACAAGGAGTGCTTTGCATGACCAATGCCCATCTTGACTCACTCTGTTAAATGAGCGTTTTTTGACATCTTTTTGACCGTAAGCACTGTTCTTTGCCAATTTTCG